>NZ_JAFAGT010000096.1 GCF_019237615.1 Roseateles sp.
CTTCGACGAGCAGGCCGTCCGCGAGTTCGCCCCCGGCCTCGAGGAGGTCCTCGTGATCGAGGACAAGGGCCCGTTCCTCGAGCGCCACGTGCGCGACGCGCTCTACGGCGGGCCGCACCAGCCGGTCGTGTCCGGCACCCGCGACGCGCGCGGCGCCACGCTCGTGCCCGCCGCCGGGGCGTTCGACGCCGACGCGATCGCTCGCCTCGTCGGCGCTCGGCTCCTCGCGCGCGAGGAGCACGCGGGCGCGCGCGCCCGGCTCGAGCAGCTCGGCGCCGCCGACGCCCGTCGCAGCCCGGAGCTCGGTCCGGCGCGCACGCCGTTCTTCTGCTCCGGCTGCCCGCACAACACGAGCACCGCCGCGCCCGACGACACGCTCGTCGGTGCCGGCATCGGCTGCCACACGATGGTCCTCCTCGCCGGGCCCGGGCACGGCAACGTCAGCGGCCTCACGCAGATGGGCGGGGAGGGCGCGCAGTGGATCGGGATGGAGCCGTTCCTCACACCGCAGCACTACGTCCAGAACATCGGTGACGGGACCTTCCACCACTCCGGTTCGCTCGCAGTCCGCGCCGCGGTCGCAGCCGGGCTCGACGTCACCTACAAGCTGCTGTACAACGACGCGGTCGCGATGACCGGCGGCCAGCAGGTCGGCGAGCGTCCCGAGGGCCACAGCGTCACGCAGATCATGAACAGCCCGATCAGCGAGGGCGTGACCGTGCACCACCGCGACGAGCTCGACCGGATCCAGCGTGAATTCCGCGAGATCGCGGGCACCAGCGTGATCATCTACGACCAGACCTGCGCGACCGAGAAGCGCCGCCGCCGCAAGCGCGGCAAGCTGGTCGACCCGGCCAAGCGCGTCGTCATCAACGAGCTGGTCTGCGAGGGCTGCGGCGACTGCTCCATCCAGTCCAACTGCCTGTCCGTCGAGCCGCTGGAGACCGATTTCGGCCGCAAGCGCCAGATCAACCAGAACACCTGCAACAAGGACTACTCCTGCGTGAAGGGCTTCTGCCCCAGCTTCGTCACCGTCGAGGGCGGCGAGCTGAAGAAGCCCAAGAAGGAGGGCCGCAAGAGCCCCTTCGACGCGGCGCTGGGCATGCTGCCCATGCCCGTCGTCCCGAACGCGGAACAAGCCTGGGGCATCGTCGTCGCCGGCGTGGGCGGCACGGGCGTCATCACCATAGGCCAGCTGCTCGGCATGGCGGCGCACCTTGAGGGCAAGGGCGTCATCACGCAGGACGCCGCGGGCCTGGCGCAGAAGGGCGGCGCGACCTGGAGCCACATCCAGATCGCCAACCAGCCCGAGGCCATCTACTGCACCAAGGTCGGCACGGCCGAGGCCGACCTCGTCATCGCCTGCGACGCCATCGTCGCCGCCAACAAGGCGACGCTGGCCGTCATGCGCGAGGGCCGCACCTTCGTGGCGCTGAACACGCATGGCTCGCCGACGGCGACGCTGGTCAACGATCCGGACTGGAGCTTCCCGGGCACGGCCTGCGAGCAGGCGCTGGGCAAGGCCGTCGGCGAAGGGCACCTGGGCGCCTTCGACGCCGAGGACGTGGCCGTCAAGCTGCTGGGCGATTCGCTCTACACCAACCCGCTGATGCTGGGCTACGCCTGGCAGCAGGGCCGCATCCCGCTGAGCTACGACGCGCTGATGCGCGCCATCGAGCTCAACGGCGTGCAGGTCGACAACAACAAGGCGGCGTTCGAATGGGGCCGCCGCTGCGCGCACGACCTGAAGAGCGTGCAGTCGCTGTACGCGGCCCAGGCCGTCATCCAGCTCGTCAAGCGCCAGAGCCTCGACGAGATCGTCGCCAAGCGCGTGGAATTCCTGACCGGCTACCAGAATGCAGCCTACGCGGCCGAGTACCAGGCCTTCGTCGACAAGGTGCGTGCGGCCGAGGCCAAGCTGGGCAGCAAGACCACGCTGACCGAGGCCGTGGCCCGCTACCTGTTCAAGTTGATGGCCTACAAGGACGAGTACGAGGTCGCCCGCCTGCACACCGACGTCGCGTTCACCAACAAGATCGCCGGCATGTTCGAGGGCGACTACAAGCTGGTGCACCACCTCGCGCCGCCCCTGTTCGCGAAGAAGAACGACAAGGGTGAACTGGTGAAGAGGCCCTTCGGCGGCTGGATCCGTCCCGCCTTCGGCCTGCTGGCCAGGATGAAGGGCCTGCGTGGCACGGCTTTCGACATCTTCGGCCACACCGAGGAGCGCAGGATGGAGCGCCGCTGGATCGCCGACTACCGCGCCGGCGTCGACAAGGCGCTGGCCGGCCTGAGCGCCGAGTCGCTGCCCACCGCCGTCGAGCTGGCCCGCGTGCCCGAGGACATCCGTGGCTATGGCCATGTGAAGGCCCGCCACGAAAAGGCCGCCAAGGCCAAGTGGGACGCGTTGCTGGCCAAGGTGTAAGGCCCCGGCTCGACCTCACGCCGGCCGGCGTGAGGTCCTCAGGGCCTCAGCGTCGTGTGCTGCAGCACGATCAGCCAGCGGCCGTCGATGCGCTGGTAGGCAAAGCTGTAGCGCACAGGCCGGCTTGGCGGCCGGCCGTCGGCCTGCTCGCTGAACTCGCATTCGCCCGAACGCACCGCCGTCTCGCCGAACAGCTTCAGATTGCCGACCACCCAGCGCATGCGTGCCGTTGGCCGCTTTGCCATCTCGTCGAAGAACAGCGGCAGCGCCGTGCCGGACAGCGGCACGGCCGAGTACTCGTCGTCCGTGATCAGCGCGCCCGGGGCATACAGCCGCTGCAGCCGCCGCGGGTCGCGGCTGTTGTAGGCCTCCTTCCAATCCTCCAGCGCCTGCATCAGCTCGTTGGTGCAGTCGCTGCCGGGCGCGTCACAAGGCAGCGGCGGCGATACCAGCGCCCGGGGCGTCGTCGTGCAGCCGCCGGCCAGCACCAGCAGCAGGCATGCCGCGATGGCGAGCGGCACGCGCACCCTGTCTGTCACCTGCATCCTTGGTCTCCCTGTGTTGTGGCGTGCATTGAACGGCAAGCCGGCGCCGGGTGCACGCGAAGAAAACGTCGGCCTGCCGACCGGCCCCGGGGTCCCGGGGCATGCGTGGCGCCGTGGCGATTTCCGCACGGCCGGTGTGCCTTCCCGCATTTTGTGGCCCGCAAACGCAATAGAGTCCGTAGAGTCCGCACGCTAGGCACCGGAAATCGGGCCAGGGGAGCGCATATGACGCCAGACGACTTGCTGGGCTTGTTCTCGATCACCGAGACGGACCTGGCCGAGGTTGCAGGGGCTGGAGTGGTGCTCGACGAGCACCTCGACCGGATCGTGGAGCGCTGGTATGGCTGGCTGCGCAGCCAGCCCGGCGCGATGCGTCACTTCACCTCTGACGAGCAGCTGGACCGTGTCCGGCGCCAGCAGATCCAGCATTGGCGCGTCTTCCTGCGCGGTCGCGTGGACGCCCTCTATCTCAGGCAGCGCCAGCATATCGGTCAGGTGCACGCCAGCATCGACCTGCCCAACGACATCTACTTCGCCGGCGTCAGCCAGTTCCTGGCTTTCATCACCGAATGCCTGCACGAGCTGCGACCCAACGAGATGGCAGCCAACGTGCGCTGGACGACCGCGATCGCCAAGCTGATGCTGCTGGATACCTACGTCGTCATCGACACCATCGCGACCATCGCGCGCGACAAGATCGCGCTGCACGCCAAGGCCGTCATGGAGATGAGCACGCCGGTGACGCCGATCTGGGACAGCATCCTGCTGCTGCCGCTGGTGGGCATCATCGACTCGACCCGCACGGCCGACGTGATGACCAAGTCGCTCACCAAGATCGCGGAGACGCGCGCCCGCGTCTTCGTGCTCGACATCTCGGGCGTGGCCAGCGTGGACACCGGCGTGGCCAACCAGCTCATCAAGATCACCCGGGCCACGCAGTTCATGGGTTGCGAGGCCATCATCTCGGGCGTCTCGCCGTCCATCGCGCGGACCATGGTCGAGCTGGGCGTGTCCATAGGCGACATCCAGACGACGGCCACCATGCGCGATGCCTTCGAGATGGCGCTGAAGCGGATCGGCAAGCCGCTCTGAGCGCCGCGGTGCCACCATGCTGGACGCCGACGACATAGAGCACGCCAGCCGCATCAGCGAGCTTGACGGCCTGCTCGTGGCCAGCCTCGCGCCGGACCTGGGGCCGGCGGGCCTGGAGCGGTTCGCGCATGTGGTGCTGCAGCGACTGGCGGTGACGCCCTGGCGGGCCGTCGTGCTGGATTGCTCGGCCGTGCTGGTGATGGACAGCCAGGAGTTTGCGCGGCTGGCCGAGTTGGGGGGCATGTGCCGGTTGCTCGGGGCCCGCGCCTATCTGACGGCGCTGAACCCCGGCATCGCCATCCATCTCGCGCTGGCGCAGTTGCAGGCGCCCGAGCTGCGTTTCTGCCGCGACCTGGACCACGCGCGCGGCCTGGCCGAGGCGGAGCCGGCGTGAGCGAGCAGCGGTTGGTCTACCGCCTGCGCAGCGAGCTGGACCTGCAGCTGGCGCTGAGTCAGCTGCCCCGGGCCGAACTGCTGGCCGGGGTTGGCGAGGCCGAGCGCACGCTGCTTTGCACCATCGCCGCGGAGCTGGGCAGCAACATGCTCAAGTTCGCGTATGGCGGCGAACTGCGGCTGAGCCGACGCCGCGAGGCTGGCGCGGAGCTCGTCGAGGTGCTGGCCGAGGATGACGGCCCCGGCATCGCCGATGTCCCGGTCGCCGTGCGCGAGCATTACAGCACCGCGGGCACGCTGGGCCTGGGCCTGCCCGGCGTGCTTCGCATGGCCGACCATGTCCACATCGAGACGGGCCCGGGCTGCGGCACCAGCGTGCAGGCCCTGACCTGGCTGGGCGAGCGGGCCCCGGAGTCGCGCGAACGCCTGACCTGCCGCCGCCGCAGCGCCGCCGAGCCGGCGGCGCTCGCGATGAGCTGGGGCAGCGAGAACCACCCCTGCCCTGGCCAGTCGGTGTCGGGCGACGCCGTGGTGTTCCGGCCCCTCCCGTCGCGCCAGCTGATCGTCACGGTGCTGGACGCGTCGGGCCATGGGCCGCGTGCCCACGACCTCGTCACGCGGCTGGCGGCGCTGGTGGCGGATCATCCGAACCCCGACCTGGTGCCGCTGCTCGAGGCCTTGCACCTGGCCTGCCGTGGCACACCGGGCGCGGCGGCCGGCGTGGCCCGGATCGACGCGGTGGCGGGCATGCTCGGCTATGCCGGCGTGGGCAATGTCCGTGCGCTGCTGCTGGGCCCCGCCGCCGATGAGCGGGCCTGGAGCGGGGTGTCGCGCGACGGCGTGCTCGGCGACCGCTTCCCTACGCCCTTCGTCCAGCAGGCCCGGCTGTCTCCTGGCCAGGTGCTGCTGCTGTACTCCGACGGTGTCAGCGAGACACTGCGAAGCTTCAGGGGCAGCCTGCCGGGGGTGGGCGAGGCCGCGGCGCTGGCGCGCCAGGTGGTGAGTCAATGCGGGCGGGGCATAGACGATGCGGCCTGCGCGGCGGTGAGGCTGGCATGAATGCCGGCACGGTGTCGCTGGGCGAGGTGCGGCTGAGCGGCGCCGGGGCACAGGTCCAGGCGCGGGGCAAGCTGTTGCGCACGCTGGCGCATTGCCGCGCGCTGCGCGCAACGCAGGCGATCGGCTGTTGCAGCCTGCTGTCCGAGGTCTGCGGCCAGGCGCTGCGGCGCCTGCCCATGCTGCGGCTGCGGGCCGAGCTGGAGCTGGACCGGTGCCAGCTGTGCCTGGAGATCGCCGCGCTCGACGGGGAAGCCTGGCCGGACGTCGTGCTGCCGGGCACTCTGGGCGCGGGCCTGGAGGTCGCCCGGATGCGCGGTGGCCTCTGCCTGCGCTGCCGGCTGGACAGCGTGCCGACGCCAGCCGAAGTGGAGGCCATGCAGCGCCAGTTCCGGGAGGCAAGCCGCGAGGAGCTGTTTTCGCTCATCCAGGCGCAGAACCGCGAGCTCGCCGCCGCCAACGAGCTGGCCGAGGCCGCCACCCGCGCCAAGACCGAGTTCCTGGCCAACATGAGCCACGAGATCCGCACGCCGATGAATGCCGTGCTGGGTATGGCCCACCTGGCGCTGCAGACCGAGCTGGACGCGCGCCAGCGCGACTACCTGAACAAGATCCAGGGTGCGGGCCAGCACCTTCTCGCCATCATCAACGACATCCTCGATTTCTCGAAGATCGAGGCGGGGCGCATGGACCTGGAGCGGGTCGAGTTCGACCTCGAGGCCGTGCTCGAGAACCTCGCGATGCTGGTGGGCGAACGCGCCGAGGCCAAGGGGCTGGAGCTGCTCTTCGAGGTCGATCCCGGCATCGACTTCCTGCTGGTCGGCGACCCGCTGCGCTTCGGCCAGGTCCTCATCAACCTCACCAACAACGCGATCAAGTTCACCGAGCAGGGCGAGATCGCCGTGCGCGTGCGCTGCACCGTGCGGCAGGAGGCGGCGGTGGCGCTGCGCATCGAGGTGTCGGACACCGGCGTCGGCATGACCGGCGAGGAGTCCGGCAGGCTGTTCCGCTCCTTCCAGCAGGCAGACAGCTCGGTCACGCGCCGCTTCGGTGGCACGGGGCTGGGGCTGGCCATTTCCAAGGCCCTGGTCGAGCTGATGCACGGCCAGATCGGCGTCGACAGCGTCCCCGGCCGGGGCAGCACGTTCTGGTGCAGCATCGAGTTCGAACGCGGCCGCGCCAAGCCTGCTCCGCATCCGGGCGCCGGCGCGCAGGGGCGGCGCGTCCTCGTCGTCGACGACCACGAGAGCACGCGCAATGCGATCACGCAGGTGCTGCAGGGCATGGGCTTCGGCGTCGAGCAGGCCGGCGGCGGTGTCGAGGCGCTGGAGTGCATCCCGCGCGCCGCGGCTGCCGGCAGACCGTATGACGTGGTACTGCTGGACTGGCACATGCCCGACCTGAACGGCATCGAGGTGCGCCGCCGCCTGCTGGCACAGACACCGGGTGGCCTGCCGCCCTGCGTGCTGCTCACCGGCTATGGCCGCGAGCATGTGATCCGCGAGGCCGAGCTGGCCGGCTTCGCCCGCGTGCTGATCAAGCCCGTCTGCGCCAGCCTGCTGTCCAGCACCCTCGACGCGCTGCTGGCCGGGCAGCCGCGCGCCGACGCGCCGGGTCGGCGCGCCGCGCGCGGCCCCGCGGCGCGCTTCAAGGGCCTGCACGTGCTGCTGGCCGAGGACAACGAGGTCAACCAGCAGGTGGCGACGGAGCTGCTGCGCTCCGAGGGCGCCGACGTGGCCGTCGCCGGCGACGGCCAGGAGGCGCTGCAACAGCTGGAGTCGGGTGGCTACGACCTGGTGCTGATGGACATGCAGATGCCGGTGATGGACGGCCTCAGCGCGACCCGCGCCTGGCGCCGCCGCGAGGGCGAGCGCGGCGACGGCAGTCACCTGCCCATCCTGGCGCTGACGGCCAACGCGATGTCTGGCGACCGCGAGCATTGCCTGGCCGCGGGCATGGACGACCACCTGGCCAAGCCGCTGGACCCCGCCAAGCTCTTCGACGCCATCGAGCGCTGGATGCCCGGCGTGGCGGGTGAGCCCGCGGCGGCGCCGGGCGCGCCAGCCGCCGGCATCGCCGACGAGGGCACGCCGCTGGACTTCGACCAGCTTCGCGCGGGCGGGCTCGAGGTGGACCTGGCGCTGGGGCGGCTCATGAACCGGACGGCGCTCTATGCCTCCGTCGTCGTCCGCTTCCGCAACGACCGGCAGGGCTATCTGCACCAGGCCAGGCAGGCGCTGCAGGCCGGCGACCATGCCGCGGCGATGCGCGCCGCGCACACCACGCGCAGCGTGGCGGGCCTGATCGGTGCGGCGCAGCTGGCCCGCTCGGCAGGCCTGCTGGAGGCGGCGCTGGAGCGGCACGATGACGCCGCCGTGGCGCTGGCGCTGTCCCAGGGGCTGGAGCTGCAGCAGGCGCTGGTCACGCTGTTCGACGCCGCCATGCAGCCGCGGCGCGCGGCCGATCCGACCCAGGCCCGGGCGCAGCTGCGGGCGTTCAGGCGGCTGCTCGAAACCGACGACGCACGGGCGCTGATCCTGTTCGACAGCGAGCGCGAGCTGCTGAGCGGGGCGCTGGGTGGTCGCGCCGACGCGGTCGAGGCGGCCGTCCGCAAGCTCGAGTTCCGGCGCGCGCTGGACCTGCTCCCCGGGCCCGAGCCGGCGGCCGACTGAGGGCAGGGCCTCGTCAATCGGGGCCTGCCCGTTCGCGAACGGTGGCGGAGCGCGGCTGCCCTATGCTGGGCCGATGCCCCCCGGTTCCCGCAAACCCCCGGCCTGGCCGGGACTCCTCCTTGCCATGCTGGGCGCCATCGGCTTCTCCGGCAAGGCCATCATCGTCAAGCTGGCCTACCGCCATGGCGTCGACGCGGTCACGCTGCTGATGTGGCGCATGCTGCTGGCGCTGCCCTTCTTCCTCGTGCTGGCCTGGTGGGCCGGCCGCGGCAAGCCCGCGCTGACGCGCCGGGACTGGCGCGACATCGCCGTGCTGGGCTTCACCGGCTACTACCTGGCCAGCTTCCTGGACTTCGCCGGACTGGCCTACATCACGGCCAGCCTGGAGCGCCTCATCCTCTACCTCAACCCGACGTTGGTGCTGCTGCTGTCGGTGCTGTTCTTCCACCACAGGCTGCAGCCGCGCCAGCTGCTGGCGATGGCCATCAGCTATGCCGGCGTTGTCGCCGTCTTCGCGCATGAGCTGAGCTTCGAGGGTACCCATACGGCGCTCGGCGCTGCGCTGGTGTTCGCCAGCGCGGTCAGCTATGCGATCTACCTGGCGCTCAGCGGCAAGGTCGTGCAACGGCTGGGCGCGCTGCGGCTGACGGGCCTGGCCAGCAGCGTGGCCGGCGCGTTGTGCATCGCCCAGTTCGCGCTGCTGCGGCCGCTGTCCACGGCCTGGGTGCCCGAGCCGGTGCTGTGGCTGTCGCTGCTGAACGCCACGGCCTGCACGGTGGCGCCCGTGCTGATGGTGATGCTGGCCATCGCCCGCATCGGCGCGCCGCTGTCGTCCCAGGTCGGCATGGTCGGGCCGATGAGCACGGTGCTGATGGGCTATGCCATCCTCGGCGAGCCGATGAACGGCTGGATCGCGCTGGGTACCGTGCTGGTGCTGGCCGGGGTCTTCCTCGTGGGGCGCAAGCCGGCCCCACGCTGAACTGGATTGACCCTCGGCACGCTTGTGAGTTCAAAATCATCGAACAATGGCGACAAGGCCGGTGAACCGAACCGCGGCCACCCAGGAACACACTGCATGCCCATGACGAGCCCCGCCCGCTACACCCCCGTTGCCATCGTGCTGCACTGGCTGCTGGCGCTGGCCATCGTCTGCGCCTTCTGCGTGGGCCTGTACATGGCCGACCTGCCGTTCTCGCCGTTGCGGCTCAAGCTGTACAACTGGCACAAATGGGCCGGTGTCACCATCCTTGCGCTGTCGGCGCTGCGCCTGCTTTGGCGCCTGGCGCACCGCCCGCCGGCCGACCTGCCCATGCCCGCCTGGCAGGCCCGCCTCGCGCATGCCACCCACGCCCTGTTCTACGTCGCCTTCTTCGCCGTGCCGCTGACCGGCTGGGCCATGAGCTCGGCCAAGGGCTTCCCCATCGTCTGGTTCGGCGTGCTGCCGCTGCCCGACTTCGTGCCCAAGGACCATGACCTGGGCGAGCTGCTGGAGGCGGTCCACGCCTGGCTGGCCTACGGCCTGGCTGCGCTGGTGCTGGCCCACGTGGCTGCCGCGCTCAAGCATCAATTCATCGACCGCGACGGCCTGCTGGCCCGCATGTCGCTACGCCGCCCCTGAACGAGGACCCCGCCATGACGAAACTACTGGCTTCCCTGCTGCTCGCCGCCACCTTCCTGCCGGCCCAGGCCGCCACGCTGCAGCCCGAGAAGAGCGACCTCAGCTTCACCTTCAAGCAGATGGGCGTGCCGGTCGACGGCAAGTTCCGCAAGTTCGAGGCACAGCTGGACTTCGACGCCAAGAAACCCGAGGCCGGCAAGATCGCCTTCACGGTGGACCTTGCCAGCGTCTCCCTCGGCGACCCCAGCTTCGACAAGGAGCTGGCAGGCACGCCCTGGTTCGACACCAAGCGCAACGGCAAGGCGACGTTCGTGTCCAGCGGCATCAAGCCCACCGGCCCCGGCAAGTACGACGTGGCCGGCAAGCTGACCATCAAGGGCGCCAGCCGCGACGTCGTCGTGCCGATCACGCTGTCCTCCGGCGTCGCCGCGGGCAGCGTGGCCATCAAGCGCCTGGACTTCAAGATCGGCGACGGCGAATGGGCCGACACGTCCATGGTCGCCAACGACGTCACCATCAAGTTCAAGCTGGCCTTCAGCGGCCTTTAATTCCACCCCACCCTCGGAGACCCCCGATGAAGAAAGCCCTGCTCCTCACCGCCCTGCTGGCCGCCGTCGGCGCCGCCCAGGCCCAGAGTGCCACCTACATGATCGACAAGAACCACACGGCGGTCACGTTCGAGGCCAAGCACTTCGGCACCAGCACGCTGCGCGGCCGCTGGGACAAGAAGGAAGGCACCGTCACGCTGGACAAGGCCGCCAAGACCGGCAAGGTGGAGTTCACGATCGACATGGCCTCCATCACGACCGGCTCGCCGCAGTTCGACGGCCACCTGAAGAGCAAGGACTTCTTCGAGGTCGAGCAGTTCCCGACGGCCAAGTTCGTCGGCGACAAGTTCACCTTCAATGGCGACAAGGTCGCCAGCGTCACCGGCGAGCTGACGCTGCACGGCAAGACCAACCCGGTCACGCTGACGGCCACGGGCTTCAATTGCTACGAGAACCCCATGCTCAAGCGCGAGGTCTGCGGCGGCGACTTCGAGACCACCCTGCAGCGCAGCCAGTTCGGCATCACCTATGCCGCACCGGTCACGCCGGACAACATCCGCCTGCTGATCCAGGTCGAGGCGATCAAGCAGCAGTAAGCGCTGCCGGCTCCCGCCCCGAGGCCCGCCCACTGGCGGGCCTCGTCGTTTATGCCCCGACGGCCTGTCGCGCGCCTGTGCAGTTCGTCCCCAGGGCGGGTCGGCGCGTCGCTTCGACCCCACGCGGCGGAAAACGCTTGCGTACAGTGGCTCCCAACGACGATTCCCGGCCATGAGCACCTCCTTCACCCCCAGCCCCCAGCAAAAGCTCTGGATCGAGCGCTGGCAGCGCTTCTCCACGACGCTGGTGCGCTACTTCCATCTCTACGCCGGCTGGCTGGTCGGCATCAGCTGGAAGCGCTTCGTGCTGCTGTCGCTGGCGCTGCTGATCGGCGTCAACGTGCTGAAGAACCTGCCGCCCTTCACCTGGCGCGTCAGCGAGCAGGTGGAGCAGAGCGACCGCGGCGCCGTGCGCCGCCAGGCCAAGCTGGAGGCCGAGGCCAAGAAGGCGGCCGACCAGGCCCGCAGGGCCGCCGAGAAGGCCGCCCAGAAAGCCACGGCCAAGGGCAGCAGCGACAAGGGCGTGCACTACGAGGTCAAGATCGACGAACGCGGCGTGCGCATCCAGCCGGTGCGCCCCGCCTCGTCTGCCAGCGCGGCCGAAGGCGAGGAGGGCGAGGCCCGGGACGACGTCCCCCCGGGCATCTCCATCGACTTCCCCAAGAGCGCCCGTCCCGAGGACGTCCGCACCGCCGTGGAGCAGGCCAAGGAACAGCTCAGCCAGCTCAAGCAGGAAGCCGACGCGCTCAAGCAGGCCCAGCAGGCCGCCGCCGAAGCCCAGACGGCGCTGCAGGAGGCCGTCGACGAGACCCGCGACGCCCGCCGGCGCGTCACCGTCGTGCATGCCGGCGACTCGCTGGTCGACCTGGCCATCCTGTGGATCCTGGCCTCGGCCGTCATCAAGGCCATGTACAAGGGCCGCATCCAGGCCGAGGTCAAGGCCGCCCAGGCCACGGAGAACGCCGAGAGCGAGGCCCTCAAGCGCCAGGTCATCGAGGCCCGCATGGCGGCGATGCAGGCGCAGGTCGAGCCGCATTTCCTGTTCAACACGCTGGCCAGCATCGACCACCTGATCGAGGTGGACCCGCCGCGCGCGAGCCAGATGCAGAAGAACCTCATCGCGCTGCTGCGCGCCTCCATGCCCACCATGCGAGAGGCCAATGCCAACGGTGGCGCACGCGACCTGGGCCGCGAGCTGGCCGTCATCCGGCCCTACCTCGAGATCCTGAAGATGCGCATGGAAGAGCGCCTGCAGACCGAGATCGACGTGCCCGACGGCCTGCTGTCCGCCGAGTTCCCGCCCATGATGATCCAGGGCCTGGTCGAGAACGCGATCAAGCATGGCCTGGAGCCCAAGGCCGAGGGCGGCAGCCTGAAGGTCAAGGCCGAGATCCTGCACGGCAAGCTGGCCGTGACGGTGGCCGATACCGGCCTGGGCTTTGGCCGCGCCGCCACCTCCGGCACCGGCGTGGGCCTGGCCAACATCCGCGAGCGCCTGCAGCTGCTGCACGGCAGCAAGGCCAGCGTCACCGTCACCGAGAACCAACCCTCGGGCACCGTGGTCACCATCACCGTGCCCTACCGCAGCCGCAACGAAGAAGGAGTCGCAGCATGAAGACCCTGTTCAAGATCCTGTTCATCGCCACCGCGCTGCTGGTGCTGCTGGCCATGTTCGGCGGCTTCGCGCTGCTGCACCATGGCCCGGGCATGCATGTCGTGCTGGACGACGGCGAGTTCTTCCTCGGCGGCGGCGGCCTTGGCGACTGGTTGGGCGCCAGCCTCGGCCTGTTCATCGCCGGCGTCGTCTGCGTCGTCGTGTTGCCCCTGGTGCTGCTGCTGGGCGTGGCGCTGCCGCTGCTCATCGTCGGCGGCGTGCTGGCCCTGGTCGTCGCCAGCCTGCTGGGCGTCGGCGTCGTGTTCGGCTCGCCGCTGATCCTGCTGGGCCTGCTGCTGTTCGTCGTGCTGCGCAACCGCAGCCGCGCCAACGCCGCCAAATCGACCTCCGTCTGAACTAGCATCCGCGGCCATGAGCACAGCACCCATACGCGCCGTTCTGGCCGACGATGAACGCCTGATGCGCGAGCAGTTGCGCAGCCGCCTGACCGAGGTCTGGCCCGAGCTGGACATCGTGGCCGAGGCCAAGAACGGCCTGGAGGCCGTCGAGCTGACGAAGGAGCACAAGCCCGACCTGGTCTTCCTCGACATCCGCATGCCGGGCCTGACGGGCGTGGACGCCGCCCGCCAGATCGCCCAGCTGCCCGAGGACGACGACTGGCTGGTGCCCGAGATCGTCTTCATCACCGCCTACGACCAGTACGCCGTCGAGGCCTTCGAGCAGGGCGTGGCCGACTATGTGCTCAAGCCCGCCGAGCGCGAGCGCCTGCAGCTGACGGTGGCCCGCATCAAGAAGCGCCTGGCCCAGCGCGAGGGCAAGGAGTCGGTCGAGACATCGTCGGCGCCGCTGCAGCAGCTGCTGCACAAGCTGTCCGCCCAGGTCAGCGGTGGCGGCAAGCCCAGCTACCTTCAATGGATACAGGCCACCGTCGGCCAGGCCATCCAGATGATCCCGGTGGAGGAGGTGCTGTTCTTCATCAGCGACGAGAAGTACACCCGCGTGCAGACGGCCAAGGTGGAGGCGCTGATCCGCAAGCCCATCAAGGAGCTGGTGGACGAGCTGGATCCGCAGGTGTTCTGGCAGATCCACCGCTCCACGCTCGTCAACGCGCGGGCCATCGACGGCATCACGCGCGACTTCCGCGGCCGCCAGCTGGTGGGCGTGAGGGGCCTGGCCGAGAAGCTGGAAGTCAGCCGCAGCTACACCCACCTCTTCAAGGGGATGTAGGCCGCTGCGCCGCCAGCGCGGCGATCAGATCCCACAGCCGCTGCGCGGCCGGCGCCAGCGAGCGCTGGCGGCGCCTGGCCAGCACGACCTGGCGGCTGAGCGCGGCCTCCAGCGGCACGGCGCGCAGCGCCACGGCGTCGGGCAGCGGCAGCGACAGTGCCGGCAGCACCGACACGCCCAGCCCCGCCTGCACCATGCGGAAGGCCGTGGCCGGGTGGCCCACGTCGAGGGCCACCTGTGGCACCACGCCCGCGCGCGCGAAGGCGCGGTCGATCAGCGGGCGGCTGCCCGAGCTGTAGTCCAACAGCACCAGGGGCCGGCCGGCCATGTCCGGCAGCGTCAACAGCTGCCGGTCGGCCAGCTCGTGGGCGGCGGGGCAGACGAGGATGAAGCGCTCGTCGAACAGCGGCTGCTGCTCCAGCTCCGGCTCGGTGGCGTCCATGCCGACGAGCACGGCGAAATCCACCTCGCCGCTGCGCACCGCCTCGATGGCCAGCTGCTGGGTCTGGTCGCCCAGCCGTACCTGGATGTCGGGGAAGCGCTGCCGCGCCGCGGCCAGCACCTGGGGCATCAGCCCGCCCGAGATGGTCGGCGCGCTGGCCACGCGCACGATGCCGCGCGCCGCCGCGCCCGAGTCGCGGGCCTCGTCCAGCATGCCGTCCAGCTCGCCCAGCAGCCGGCGCAGCGGGCCGACGAGGGCCTGGCCGGCCGCCGTCAGCACCACCTCGCGCGTCGTGCGGTCCAGCAGCTTCAGGCCCAGCTCGGCCTCCAGCCCGCGTACGGCCTGGCTGACGGCGGGCTGCGACAGGCCGATGCTGTCGCCGGCCCGGCCGAAGCCCTCGTGCTCGGCCACTGCGAGCAGCACGCGCAGCTGGCGCAGCGTGACGTGAGGGGAGGGCATGGCGGGCAACCGGGGTTATTTATTGATCTTGTGGATTAAATCATCCGATTAATCCATTTCTCAATTGGGCTGCCATCCGATGCAATGCGGCCCATGAAACGCCCCGCCTGGCTGCCCGACAACTTCGTTCTGCTGCTGCTCGCCACCGTGGCGCTGGCTGCGCTGCTGCCCGTGCAGGGCCGCGGCGTGGTGGTGCTGGACGGTCTCACGCAGGCGGCCGTCGCGCTGCTGTTCTTCCTGCATGGCAGCAAGCTGTCGCGCCGCGCGGTGTGGGAGGGCCTGCTGCACTGGCGGCTGCATGCCCTCGTGTTCGCGGCCACCTTCGCGCTGTTCCCGCTGCTGGGGCTGGTGCTGCGCCCCTGGCTGGAGCCGCTGGTGGGCCCCACGCTCTACCTCGGCGTGCTCTTCATCTGCGCGCTGCCGTCCACGGTGCAGTCATCCATCGCCTTCACGTCGGTGGCGCGGGGCAATGTGGCGGCGGCGATGTGCAGCGCGTCCACCTCCAACATCCTGGGCATGGCGCTGACGCCGCTGCTGATGGCGGGCATGGCGCGGTGGGTGGGTGGTGCCGCCGAGGCCGGCGCGGTGCAGCTGTCCTGGCACACGTTCCAGGGCATCGTCGGCACGCTGCTGCTGCCTTTCGCCGCCGGCCAGGCGCTGCAGGGCTGGACGGGGGCCTGGGTCGCCAGGCACAAGGCCTGGGTACGTGTGTCCGACCAGGGCACCATCCTGCTGGTCGTCTATGGCGCCTTCAGCGCGGCCACGGTGCAGGGCCTATACCGTCATCTGCCGCCGGCCACGCTGCTGGCGCTGCTGGGCATCTGCGCACTGCTGCTGGCGCTCGTGATGCCGCTGCTGATGCTGGTCAGCCGCCGGCTCGGCTTCTCGCGCGAGGACGAAATCGCCATCGTCTTCTGCGGCTCCAAGAAGACGCTGGCCAGCGGCGTGCCCATGGCGCAGATCCTGTTCGCCGGCCAGGCCGTGGGCCTGCTGGTGCTGCCGCTGATGCTGTTCCACCAGTTGCAGCTGATGGTGTGCGCGCCGCTGGCGCGGCGCTACGCCGTCGGGCCACGGCCCGCGCCGGCGCTGCAGCGCTGATTACTTCTCGACGAACGCCCGCTCGATGACGTAGTCGCCCGGCGTCGTCGTGCTGCCTTCCTTGAACTTGCGGATCTCCAGCATCTCCTGCATGTCCTTCAGCAGCGCCGGGCTGCCGCACAGCATGATGCGGTCTTCGTCGGGGTTCAGCGGGGGCAGGCCCAGGTCGGCCTGCAGCTTGCCGGTCTGGATCAGGTCGGTGATGCGGCCCATGTTCTTGTAGGGCTCGCGCGTGACCGTCGGGTAGTACAGCAGCTGCTCGCTGGCGTACTCGCCCAGGAACTCGTGCTGGTGCAGGTCCACGGTGAGGTGGTCGTGGTAGGCCAGCTCGGCCACCTCGCGCACGCCGTGCACGATGATGACCTTCTCGAAGCGCTCATAGGTCTCGGGGTCGCGCACGATGCTGATGAAGGGCGCCAGACCCGTGCCGCTGCCCAGCAGGTAGAGGTTCTTGCCCGGCAGCAGATAGTCGATCAGCAGCGTTCCTGTGGGCTTGCGGCCGACGATGATCTGGTCGCCCGGCTTGATGTGCTGCAGCCGCGAGGTCAGCGGGCCGTCCGGCACCTTGATGCTGAGGAACTCCAGGTTCTCCTCGTAGTTGGCGCTGACGATGCTGTAGGCGCGCAGCAGCGGTTTGCCCGTCTCGGTCTTGAGGCCGATCATCGTGAAGTGGCCATTGGAAAAACGCAGGGCCTGGTCGCGCGTCGTCGTGAAGCTGAACAGGCGGTCGGTCCAGTGATGGACGGTCAGGACGGTCTCTTCGTGGAAGGCACTCATGGGCGATGGAGTTGACGGGTTAACCCGGGGATTTTCGCCGGGAAGTGGTCACCGGCCGTCGCCAAGGGGTCAAGGCGTCGTTTCGATGCGCAGAAGCCTGGCGCCGGCGCCCTCCGCGGCGACCTGGTCCTGTGGGTTGTAGAGGGTGCAGGTCTTCAGCGACAGGCAGCCGCAGCCTATGCAGCCCGTCAGCCGGTCGCGCAGCTTCTGCAGCGCCTTGATGCGCTTGTCCAGCAGCGGCGCCCAGCTGGCCGACAGGCGCGTCCAGTCCGCCTTGGTGGGCGTGCGCCCCTGCGGCAGCGTGGCGAGCGCGGCCTTGATCTGCGGCAGGCTCAGCCCGACGACCTGGGCCGCGCGGATGAAGGCCACGCGGCGCAGCACATGGCGCGGGTACTGACGATGCCCGCCGGCGCTGCGGCTGCCGGTGATCAGGCCCTCGGCCTCGTAGAAGCGCAAGGCGCTGGTCGCGACGCCGGCGCGCCGGGCGAGCTGGCCTATGGTCAACGGAGCGGGCGAACTTGACTTCAAGTTAACTTGAACTTCGAGCATTGCGCCATGTTCCCACAGCCGAGACCCGCCATGCTGATGAAGACCGCCAAGCCCGCTCCCGCCACCCTGGCGCAGCTGCACCACCTGCTCGACGCCGGGGTGGCGCTGGCGCCCACCTACGGTGGACGCCTGAGCAACCACCTGCCCATGGCCCAGCAGGCGCTGCTGGAGCTGGGCGCCTCGGCCGAACGGCTGCAGGCCTGGAGCGAGCACCATGAGACCCAGCTGGAACCGCGCGTCGCGGCGCGCCCGGGCCGCGTGCTGCCGGCGCGTGACCTGGGGCGCATCGACAGCGAGGCCGCCTGGCACGCCCACTTCGCCGCGCGCATCTCGGCCGTCGGTGCGGCAGCGGCGCTGGGCGAAGCGCTGCCCCTGCTGCTGGACGGCGTGGGCGCCATCGCCTTCCATGGGCTGATCCGAACCGCCCATGCCGTGCTGGCCGGTCATGAGGGCGAGCTCGCCTTCGGCCTGGCCCACTGGGCGGCCCATTTCCTGCCCCTGCCGACGACGACCGATGGCCCGCCGCTGGCGCTGGCCGATTGGCTTCAGGCCTTGCAGCAACTGCCCCGCCCGGCCTATCCGGCCGGCAGCCTGATCAGCGGCCGCATGGAGGCCTGGGGCGCGTCATCTGATTTCGCCGCCGTCGCCGGCCGCCTGCGCCACGGGCCCGACACGCTGCGCGACATTGCCCTGCTGGCCGCCCGCACCTATGCCGCCACCGGCAACTTCACGGTGCTGCACCTGCTGACGGGCAGCCATGCGATGTGCGTGCTGGAGCCCTGGTGGCCCGCGCCCGAGCTGGCGCGAGGCTTCAGCGTGGCCGCCGCGGCCGGCCTGCTGGCCGGCGGTGCCGCACCGGCGCTGACGCTGGACCATGGGCCCAGCCGCCCCTGGCCCGCGCTGAGCGCCGCCGCCTGCGGGCAGGACAACGTCCACGTCATCAAGCTCACCCACGCCGCCTGGCGCCTGGACCGGCGCTGGCCCGACCCGGCCTGGCGCCGCGCCGCCGAACGTGCCAATCCAGTTTGATGGATTGCAATTTCCAGTAAACTGGAATGCATGGACATCACGCAACGCATTGGCCGCCGCCTGCACGAGCTGCGCTCGGCCGCCGGCCTGTCGCTGGACGCGCTGGCGCAGAAGAGCGGCGTCAGCCGCTCCAATATCTCGCTGATCGAGCGCGGCCAGAGCAGCCCGACGGCGGTCGTCCTCGACAAGCTGTCTTCGGCGCTGGGCGTCAGCGTCGCGTCGATGTTCGAGGCCGGTCCCGCGCCCGCGGCGCCGTCGCCGCTGGCCCGCGTGGCCGAGCAGCCGGTCTGGAGTGACCCGGCCTCGGGCTACCGCCGCCGCAACGTCTCGCCCGCCGGCGTGTCGCCGCTGCAGTTGGTGGACGTGGTCTTCCCCGCCGGCCAGCGCGTTTGCTTCGAGACCTCGGAGCGCGATGCCGACATCCACCAGCTCATCTGGATGATCGACGGCGTCATGGAGATCGCCCATGGCAGCGAGCGGTGGCAGCTCAACGCCGGCGACTGCCTGGCCATGCGGCTGGATGCGCCCATCGGCTTCCACAACCCGGGCGCCAAGCAGGCGCGCTACCTCGTTGCGCTGACTGGAGCCAGGCCGTGACCACGATCCGGGAACTCGATGGCGCCGAAGCCCTGGTGCGTGTGAACGAACTGGCCGAGGTGCTGCGCGACTGCGTCGAAGGCGGCGCGTCGGTGGGTTTCATGCTGCCGCTCGCCGAAGGACGGCCGGAAGCCTTCTGGCAACAGGCGGCGGCGTGCGTCGCGGCCGGTGAGCGCCATCTGTTCGTCGCCGAGGACAAGGCCGGCCGCATCTGCGGCACGCTGTCCCTCGTTGTCGACATGCCCGACAACCAGCCGCACCGGGCCGACGTGAGCAAGATGCTGGTGCACCGCCGCGCGCGCCGGCAGGGCATCGCCGAGCGGCTGCTGCGGGCGCTGGAGCAAAAGGCATGCGAGCTGGGCCGGACGACGCTGGTGCTGGACACCGTGACGGGCAGCGATGCGTCGCGCGTCTATGAGCGCGCGGGCTGGCTGCGCGCCGGCGACATCCCGCGGTACGCGCTGATGCCCGCCGGCGAGCCCTGCTCGACCACCTACTACTTCCGTCATCTGTGAATCGGGAGCACCGCATGGAGTTCGTCGACTGCACGCTGGAAGCGCACGGGGATGCCATCCTCGACATCTTCAACGAGGCCATCCTCAACTCGACGGCGCTGTACGACTACAAGCCGCGCCCGAGGGAGTCGATGGAGGGCTGGTTCAAGACCAAGCAGGACAACCGGTTCCCGGTCATCGGTGCGGTCGACGAACAGGGCCGCCTGCTCGGCTTCGCGAGCTACGGCACGTTCCGCGCATGGCCGGCCTACAAGTACTCGGTCGAGCACTCGGTGTATGTGCACAAGGACCACCGTGGCAAGGGCCTGGGGCTGCTGCTGATGGAGCGCCTCATCGCCGCTGCGAGGCAGCAGCACAAGCACGTCATGGTGGGCGGCATCGACATGGCGAACCACGGCAGCATCGCGCTGCACGAACGGCTGGGCTTCCAGCACTGCGGAACCATCAGGCAGGCCGGGTTCAAGTTTGGCCGCTGGCTGGACCTGGGCTTCTACCAGCTGCTGCTGGACACGCCGCCGCAGCCCGTCGACGGCTGAACTCAGCCGGCCCTGAAGCCTATGCCTCGCCGCGCTCTCACCTCGGGCTTCGCCCGATGCTCCGCCTCCAGCTGAGCCAGGAACTCGTCCGGCGTGAAGGCCTCGCCGAGGATATCGACTTGCTGCCTCACGGCGGCGAAGTCGCCATGCGTCAGGCAGTCCATCGCGGCCAGCCTCGAGCGCTGCTCGCCGGTGGGCGCCTCGCCCGCCTCGTGCTGGAACATCGCCACGCGCTGCTCCGGCTTCAGTGCCTTGAAGCGGATCTTGAACGCGAAGCGCCTGAGGGCCGCCTCGTCGAGGTCGTCGAAGAGGTTGGTCGTGCAGATGAAGAGGCCGTTGAAGCGCTCCATGCCGGCCAGCATCTCGTTGACCTCGCTGACCTCGTAGTTGCGCTCCGCATGCCTGCGGCTGCGCAGGAAGCTGTCGGCCTCGTCCAGCAGCAGCACGGCGCCTTCCGTCTGCGCCGTCTCGAACATGCGCGCCATGTTCTGCTCGGTCTCGCCGACGAACTTGCTGGCGATGTCGCTGGCCCGCCTGACCATCAGCGGCCGGCCCAGCGCCTGCGCGATGTGCTCGGCCAGGGCCGTCTTGCCGCTGCCGGGCGGCCCGTAGAAGCACAGCTGGCCCCGGCCCTGACGGCGCAGCGCCTCGACGATGCGCGGGATCTCGAAGCGGCTCTCGCAGTTCAGCAGTTCCAGCGCATAGCGCGTGACGCAGGGCCGCGCGAGGCTGCCGGCGTCGTCCCGGCCCAGGGCCTTGTCGGCGTTCAGCAGCTGGCGTTCGATGAGCTTCTCGGTGTCGTCGGCCGAGCCGGCCAGCTGGGCGAAGCGCACGGCGGTGCGGATCTGCGCCGGCGTCAGGCCGGGGCGCTCGGCCAGCTTGGCGACGAAGCCGTCGCTGACGGCGACGTCGGCCAGCGCCCGCGCCACCAGCCCCTGGCGCGCGCCGGGCGGCGGCGACTTCAGCTCCAGGTGGTACTGGAAGCGGCGCCGGAAGGCGGGGTCGATCTGCTCGATGCGGTTGGTGACCCAGATCACCGGCACCGGGTTGGTCTCCAGGATCTGGTTCACCCAGGCCTTGCCGCTGACCGAGTTGCCGATGCCGCCCTCGGCGCTGGCATCCAGCCGGCTCAGCAGCGAGGCGGTGTCGCTGGACAGCGGCGGGAACACGTCCTCCACCTCGTCGAACAGCAGGGCCACGTTGGCGCTGGCCTTCAGGAAGACCTGGCTGATCTGCAGCGAGCGGTAGCGGTCGCGGCCCGACAGCGAGTTGCCGTCGCGGTCGGCGTACTCGACCTCGTACAGGTCCAGCCCCGCGGCGGCGGCGGCCACCTTGGCCAGCTCGGTCTTGCCCGTGCCCGGCGGGCCGTAGAGCAGCACGTTGACGCCGCTGGCATGCGTGGCCACGGCCCGGCGCAGCAGGCCTTGCAGCAACGCCAGGTCCTCATGGACGAACTGGAAGTCGCCCGGCGCCAGCAGGCTCTGGGTGGCCGGCCGCGTGAACACGGCCATCAGGTCGTGCGGGCCCTGGTACTCGCGCATCAGCACCGGCGGGAGCTGGTCGCTGACCTTCATCAGGTCGGCCAGGTCGGTGATGTTGTGCTCGGAGATCAGGTTCTCCACCATGCCGATGCGCTCCAGCCGCGAGCCGGCTCGCAGCGCTTCGGCCACCTCGCGCTCGTCCACGCCGGCGACGGCCGCAATGGCCGCGAAGGCCTCCTGCGCCGTGTTGACCTTGAACTCCACCAGCGCCCCGCGCAGCTCGCGCTGGTAGCGGGCCAGCGTGCCGTAGAGCAGGATGGCGCGTTCGGCCGGGTTGAGCTGCAGCAGCTTGCCCAGGGCGGCGATGTTCTTCTCGACCAGCGTGGACTCGCGCTTGAGCTGGCGCTCCAGGTGCTCGCAGGTGGTGGCCAGCAGGGCCATCATGTCCTTGGGGGCGTCCTTGACGTACTCGTCGAGGTAGAAGAACAGCGTGCCCTCGGAGAAGGGGCCGCTCCATTGGCCGAAGCGGTCGAGGAAGGATTCGTCGCTCAGCGCCTCGTGGCCGCGCCACAGTTCGTTGCCGGCGCAGCGCAGGCCCAGGTAGCCGCGCAGCCGCTGCAGTACGCGGGCGGGCCAGACCAGATGGCGACCGGTGAAGGACAGCAGACCGTTGAAGTCGCGCCGCAGGTTGAAGCGGCCGGCGTGCCTGACGGTCAGCGTCAGAACGAACTGCGAGCACATGCGGTCCAGCACCGGGGCGCTGTCCAGGCCGGGCGAGGGCAGCGCGCGGGCAGCGCAAGCCCGGGGGGCTGTCTCTGCGGCGGCTCGCTTCACCATCGATGGGCTCCTTGCGCGGCCCGAAGCGGCCGGCGTTGACCCATCTTGTATCAGGCTTGACGGCAGATCAATGCGTTGCCAGGCCGTAAACGTTCAGTGCATCACGACCGGCTGCTGTCCCATCACTGCGTAGCGCTCGATGAAGGCGTCGAGTTCGTCCTCGGAGGGCTCGCCTTCGGCGATGAGGGCCTGCACGCCCTGCTGGAAGGACTCGGCCAGTGCGCCCTCAATGAAGATCTCCTTGCGGGCGAACTTGTCGACGATCTCGAAGCCGCCGCGGTTCAGCTGCGGCCCTTCCTCCACAGCGTGGAGCTCGGCGGTCGGCACGTCGAACTGAACGACGATGAAGCTGTCGGAGTTGTAGAGCATGTGCATGGAGTTCTCCTCAGGGCTTCAACTGCGGCTGGGGCCCGTGGTTTCAAGCCCCGCTCGATTCAGATACTGGCAGAACGCCCCCCAATTCAAGCCATCCCCCTGCCCCCGTAACGGCCAGGAAGCGTCAGGAGTTCACGTCGGACAGGCTGATTTCGAAACCGCGCGTTTCAGGATCGCCCTGGCGCAGGCGCACGGGCCAGTGGCCGCGCGCCGGGTCCAGCCAGAGCTCCACACCCGGGTCGCGGGGTCCCAGCGGCTGGCGGCGCAGATGCAGCATGCCGGCGTCCTCGGGCCGGGCCTCCATGGTTTCGAAGACCCATTCGCGCAGCTCGCCGCGCAGTCCCGCCACCCAGACCCGCCAGCGCCCGCCCGGCGTGCCGGCCTGGGCGTTGGAGGCCTGCACCAGCGCCGCCAGTTGCAGCCACCAGGACAGCCGGTCCTGTGCGCCCTCCGGCAGGTCGAGCTGGGCCGGGATGGCCGAGAAGCTGACGCGCCGGCCCTCGCTGTCGAAGTTGATGGTCTGGCGGTCCTGGCCGCCGCGCTGCAGCGCGAAGCGCTCGGGCGCCAGGCCCGCGCTGCCGGTACGGCCCAGGCTTTCCAGCGCGGGCAGTGCGTGCTCGCCGACGCGGCGCGTCAGGCGCAGGCTGTAGCGGCCGTCGGCCTCGGGGCGCCAGTCGAGCTGGGCCTCGCCATCCTGGCCGCCCTGGCGCAGCCGGTAGCGCCAGGCCGCCGGGCCGGCCAGGCGCAGCAGCGGCGCCTGCGGCGCGGCGATGGGAGCCTCGACGGGGGCCGTCGGCCGCTCGGCCGGGCGGTCGCCGCGTGCCGCGTGCCGGGGCAGGGCGGGCGGCGTCGGGTCGGGCTGGGCGACGGGCAGGACCGGCGGCTGCAGCAGCGCGACGCTGACGGCGCGCGCCGGCCGGGCAGCCTCCTCCCGGACGCGTTCGCCGCCCAGCAGCGCCGCATGGGCGAACAGGCTGGCCGCCAGTGCGAGCAGGGCGGCGCGGTGCGGGGTCAGGGCGATGCGCATCGCACAATGCTGCCATCACCCCGGACTACCGCCCATGAAACTCGCCAGCTACGCCGACGGTTCGCGCGACGGCCACCTCGTCGTCGTGTCGCGCGACCTGACCCAGGCCCATTACGCCACCGGCATCGCCACGCGGCTGCAGCAGCTGCTCGACGACTGGGGCTTCATCGCCCCCCAGCTCGAAGACCTGGCCGTGCAGCTCAACCACGGCAAGCTGCGCCACGCCTTCGCCTTCGAGCCCGAGAAATGCCTGGCGCCGCTGCCGCGCGCCTTTGGCTGGGCCGTCGTCGACGCGGACGGCGACATCGTCCGCGAGGCCGGCAGCTTCTCGGCGCCGCACCAGCCCTTGCGCGCGCCGGCCCAGGGTCAGCCCGTGCTGGCTGCCATCGCGGGGGACCTGGCCGCCGCCAGCGACCCGGCCGCGGCGCTGGATGCGCTGCGCCTGCTGACGCTGGCCGTGGACTGGCGCATGGCCGGCGAGCTGGTCGCCACGCAATGTGCGCCGCTGGCCGTCACGCCAGACGAACTCGGCGGCGCCTGGAGCGGCGGCCGTCTGCAGGCCCGTCTGGTGGCCTTGCACAACGGCAGCAAGCTGGAGCCGCGCGACGTGGCCGCCGCGCCGGGTGAGGCACTGGCCCGCCTGGCCCGGCTGCGGTCGCTGCGCGCGGGCCAGCTGGCCGGCGCCGCGCTCGGCCCTCTGGAGCTGACCCTGGCGCCCGGCGACAGCCTGCACCTGGACCTCAAGACCGCCGAGGGCGCCAGCCTGTTCGGCGCCATCGACCTCGACATCGCCCCCGTCACGCCATGAAGCCCCTGCCCATCATCATCGACACCGATCCCGGCCAGGACGACGCCATCGCGTTGCTGCTGGCGGCCGCCTCGCCCGAGCTGGAGCTGCTGGGCGTGACCACCGTCGCCGGCAACGTGCCGCTGGCGCTGACGACGCTGAACGCCCGCAAGGTCATGGAGCTGGCGAGTCGCCGCGACGTGCCCGTCTGCGCCGGCGCCGACCGGCCGCTGGACGTGCCGCTGGTCACCGCCGAGCATGTGCACGGCGACACCGGCCTGAACGGCGTCGAGCTGCCCGAGCCCACGCTGGCGGTGGACCCCCGCCATGCGGTGGACTTCATCATCCAGACGCTGCGCGAGCGCGAGGCCGGCACGGTGACGCTGTGCCCGCTGGGGCCGTTGACCAACATCGCGCTGGCCCTGCGCAAGGCCCCGGACATCGCGCCGCGCATCCGCCGCATCGTGCTGATGGGCGGCGGCTTCTTCGAGGGCGGCAACGTGACGCCGGCGGCCGAGTTCAACATCTACGTCGACCCCCGGGCGGCGCACGAGGTGTTCGCCAGCGGCGTACCCATCACGATGGCGCCGCTGGATGTCACGCACGAGGTGCTGACGACGGCCGCGCGCATCGCGGCGATACGCGCGCTGCCCAACCGGGCCGGCGCCGTCGTCGCGGCCTGGATGGAGTTCTTCGAGCGCTACGACGAGGAGAAGTACGGCCAGGACGGCGGGCCGCTGCACGACCCATGCGTCATCGCCTTCCTGCTGAAGCCCGAGCTGTTCCGCGGCCGCGTCTGCAACGTGCGCATCGAGACGCAGAGCGAGCTGACGCGCGGCATGACCGTCATCGACTGGTGGGGCGTCACCGGCCTGCCGGCCAACGCGCAGGTGCTGCGCCATGTCGACGCGGACGGCTTCTTCGCGCTGCTGACCGAACGGCTGTCAACCCTGCAGTGAGCGCGTCACGAGCCTGAAGTCCGGATCCTCCGGATAGGGCTTGGCCGTGAAGCCCAGGCCGCGCATCAGCTTGAGCATGTCGGCGTTGTTGCTCAGCACCAGGCCCTCGATGTCGGCCAGGCCCTTCTCGCGGGCGGCGTCGGTGATGCCCTCCATCAGCCGCGAGCCCAGGCCCTTGCCGCCGAAGTCGTCGGCCACCAGCAGGCTGAACTCGCAGCTGGTCTGGTCGGGGTTGGTGATGATGCGCGACACGCCGACGATGCGCTCGCGCTCGTCGAAGCCGCCATCGTCGCGCGCCGCGCGCTCGCGGTAGACGGCCACCAGCGCCATCTCGCGGTCATAGTCGATCAGCGTCAGCCGCGCCAGCAGCCCCGGCGGCAGTTCCTTGATCGCGCTGGCGAAGCGGAAGTAGCGACTCTCGGGCTTGAGCCCGCGCACCAGCTCCTGCAGCATCTGCGCGTCGTCGGGCCGCACCGGTCGCACGGTGACCTCGCCGCCGCCGGCCAGCGGCCAGACTTGCTCGAAGCGCGCGGGGTAGGGGAGGATGGCCAGGTGCGCATAGTCGAAGGCGCGCGGGCTGCCGGCCTGGGGTCCCGGCTGCAGCACGACGCGCGCGTCCACCGCGACCGCGCCATGTTCGTCGACGATCAGCGGGTTGATGTCCATCTCGCGCAGTTGCGGGAACTCGCACACCATCTCGCTGACGCGCAGCAGCACGCGCTCCAGCGCCTCCAGGTCGGCCGGCGCGCTCCCGGCCCGGCCCTCGGCCAGCGTCTCGGCGACGCGGGCGCGCTCGACCAGGCGGCGCGCCAGGAACTGGTTCAGCGGCGGCAGCTCCATCGCGCGGTCGGCGATCAGCTCGATCATGGTGCCGCCGGCGCCGAAGACGATGGTGGGGCCGAAGGCCTCGTCCGTCACCAGGCCCACGCAGACCTCGTGGCCGCCCCGGCCCCTGTGCGCCCGCGCCATCTTCTGCACCGTGACGCCGTTGATGCGCGCCTGCGGCTGCAGCCGCTGCACGCGCGCCACCATCTCGTTGTAGGTGTCGCGCGCGGCGGCGCCGCTCTGGATGTTCAGCGCCACGCCCTGCACGTCGCTCTTGTGGACGATGTCGGGCGAGTCGATCTTCAGCGCGACGGGGAAGCCGAGCTGGGTCGCCAGCATCATGGCCTCGTTGGCGCTGCGTGCCAGCACGGTCTGCGTGACCGGGATGTGGAAGGCCGCCAGCAAGGCCTTGCTCTCCATCTCGGTCAGCGTGCGGCGACGTTCGGCCAGCACGCTTTCGATGAGCAGCCGCGCGGCCTCGACGTCCGGCTGGGCCAGGCTGGACATGGGCGGCGGCGTCTGCAGCAGCAACTGCTGGTTGGCATAGAACGACGCGATGTTGCCGAAGGCGCCGACGGCGGCCTCGGGCGTGCGGAAGTTGGCGATGGCCGCCTCGTTGAGCACGCGGCGAGCCTCCAGCACCGAGGCGTCGCCCATCCAGCAGCCCAGCAACGGCTTGGCCGTGGCGGCCTTGGCGGCAGCGACCGCGCGGGCCGTCTCGGTGGCGTCAGAGCCGATCTGCGGCGCGTAGATGACCAGCAGCCCGTCCACGGCCGGGTCCTGCGCGGCGGCTTCGACGGCGGCGCGGAAATGCGCGGGCGTGGCCGCGGCCGACAGGTCGATCAGGTCGGCCAGCGAGGCCAGGGCGGGCAGCCGGGGCTGCAGCGCGCGGGCCACGTCGGGTGAAAGCCTGCCCAGCTGCAGGCCGATCTCGCCGACCCAGTCCGCAGCCAGCACGCCGGGGCCGCCGCCGTTGGTGATGATGGCCAGCCGCTTGCCCACGGGCCGGTAGCGCGCCGCCAGGCATTTGGCGGCCGAGAACAGCTCGACGAAGCTGCGCACGCGCACCGCGCCGGCGCGGCGCAGCGCGGCGTCGAAGACGTCATCGCTGCCGACGATGGCGCGGCTGTGCGTCAGCGCGGCCTCGTTGCCGGCGCTGCGCCGGCCGGCCTTCAGCACCACCACCGGCTTGGCATGCGCCGCCGAGCGCAGCGCGCTCATGAAGCGCCGCGCGCTGGAGATGCCCTCCAGGTAGACGACGATGCTCTGCGTGCGCGCGTCGGCGGCCAGGAAGTCCAGCACCTGGGCCAGGTCCACGGCCGCGTTGGGGCCCAGCGACACGACCTGGCTGAAGCCGACCTGGTTCTGCCGCGCCCAGTCCAGCATGGCCGAGGTCAGCGCGCCGGACTGCGACACCAGCGCCAGCGACCCCTCGGCCGCCAGCGGGCCGGCGGCGCTGGCGTTCAGGTTCAGGTGCGGGCGCTGGAAGCCCAGGCAGTTGGGGCCCAGCAGGTGCAGGCCCTCGCGGCGCGCGATGCGCTTGAGCTGTGCGGCCTGGCCGGGCTCGATGCCGTCGCTGACGATCAGCGCCGAGCGGCAGGCGATGCGGCCGGCCATCTCCAGCGCGCCGGCGACCTCGTCGGCGGGCAGTGCGATGAGGGCCAGGTCGGCCCGCGAGCGCGCCAGGTCGCCCAGCGTGCCCGTCGTCTCGCCGTGCAGGAACTGCGGTGGGCTGGCGCCCGGCGCGGCCGCCAGCGCCGCGCGCAGCACGCGGGCCTGGCGGGTCTGGCGCTCGGGATCGTCCGGCGGGCCGGCGAAGACGACCACCGAGCGCGGCATGAACAGGGGGGTCAGGAAATGGTGGTCCATGCGATGACTCTAGTCGGCCCCGATCGGCGGGTTCACCTGGGCCGCGACGCCGCGGACCAGCGGATTGAGCATATCGCCGCCTGCCCCGGCAGGAGATGACGCGGGCGCGGCGACACGGCGCGGGCGTGCCGGTGGCAAGATGGGCGCCCGTCCCACTGGAGTACCGCCATGCAACGCCGCCTCATCGTCACCGGCGCCCCCGCCCTGTTGCTGCTGCGCCCGGCCTGGGCGCTGAGCCTGAGCGAGGGCGACGCCAACGCCGGCATACGCACGGCGCTGGAGCGTGGTGCCAACGCGGCGGTGGCCTTGCTGGGCCGGCCCGACGGCTTCCTCGGCAACCCGCTGGTCAAGATCCAGCTGCCGGGCTATCTGAAGGACGCCGCCAGGCTGCTGAAGGCGACCGGCCAGGGCGCCAGGCTGGACGAGCTGGTCGTCGCGATGAACCGTGCCGCCGAGGCCGCCGTGCCGGCGGCCAAGCCCCTGCTCGTCAAGGCCGTGAAGGACATGAGCGTCGAGGACGGCCTGAAGATCCTCAGGGGCGGCGACGACTCGGTGACGCAGTTCTTCGCCGGCAAGACGCGCGAGCCGCTGGGCCAGCAGTTCCTGCCCATCGTGACCCGGGCCACCGAGAAGGTCGCGCTGGCGGACAAGTACAACGCCGTCGCCAAGAAGGCCGGCGGCTTCGGCCTCGTCAGCGGCGACGAGGCCAACATCCAGCAGTACGTCACCGCGCGGGCGCTGGACGGCCTCTACCGCATCATCGGCGAGGAGGAGAAGAAGATCCGCCAGGATCCGGTCGGTACCGGCAGTGCCATCTTGAAGAAGGTCTTTGGCGGCCTGGGCTGACGCCCGCCGCCGGTCCGCGCGGCTGAACGACAATCCTGGCCCTTGCCTGTTTGCTGCCGCCTCGGCGGCTTTGCGATGAATTCCGATCTTCCCGATCCCGTCAACCCGACCGCAGTTCCTGGCGCCGACGTGCCTGCGCCCGAAGCCCAGCCCGCGGCGCCAGCGGTCGAGCCCGCTGTGGCTGCGCCCGCTGAGGCCGCTGTGGCCGCTGTGGCCGCAACCCCTGTCGTGGACGCCACCGCCGAGCTGAAGGCCTTGTTCCCCGCGCTGTTCACCGGCAAGCCCAAGCCCGTCAAGCTGCGCATCCAGGCCGACATCCAGGAGCGCGCGCCGGGCCGGTTCACGAAGGCCCAGCTCAGCGCCTTCCTGCGCCGCCACACCGGCGGTACCGGCTATCTGATCGCGCTGACGCAGGCCAAGACCCGTTTCGACCTTGACGGCCAGCCGGCCGGCGAAATCACCGAAGAGCACCTCAAGGCGGCCCAGGAAGAGCTGGCCCGCCGCCGCGGCCTGAAGCAGGAGCGCGAGCAGGTGGAGCAGGAGCGCCACCAGCTGGAAGCGCAGCAGCGCCGCAACCGTGCCCAGCTGCTGTGGGACTTCGAGCGCACGACGCTGACCGAGGCCAATTTCTGCGTGCTCAAGGGCGTGGTGCCCGAGGAGCTGCCGGGCCTGCTGGAGATCGCTCGCAAGGAGCGCGCCGAGGCGCCGCCGGCGCCCCCGCGCGAGGCGCGCCGCGACGGCCCGCCGCGCCGCGATGATCGCCGTCCGGGCGGCGGTGGCCGCCGTGATGGCCGCCGTGATGGCCGCCCTGACGGCCGCCCGGAGGGGCGCCGCGAAGGCGGCCGGCCGCCGCAGCGCCAGGGCCGCAAGCCCGACCAGCCGCGTCGCGATCAGGCGGCCAGGCCGCAGGCCCCCAAGGCCGAGCCGGCCCAGGAGGCTGCGCCGCCCAAGGATCAGGCGCCCGAGTAACGCTGTTCCAGGTAGGCGAGCAGGGTGCGGATGGTCTGCGCCTCGCCGCCCACCGGACGGCCGGCGCGCGGCGCGTCGTTCCAGGCGAACAGGTCGACGTGCAGCCAGTCCTGCTGGGCGGGCAGGAAGTCCTCCAGGAACAGCGCCGCATTGATGGCGCCGGCCAGCGGGCTCTTGCCGGTGTTGACGATGTCGCCCAGCGTGCTCTCGATGCCGGCGTGGTACGGCGCCCACAGCGGCATGTGCCACATCGGGTCGTCCAGCTTCAGGCCCAGGTCGACCAGGTCGCGCGCCGTGTCCATGTGCTTGGCGAACAGCGCCGGCAGCTGGGCGCCCAGCGCCACGCGGGCCGCGCCGGTCAGCGTGGCCAGGTCGATGACGAGGTCCGGCTTGCCTTCGGCGGCGTAGGCCAGCGCGTCGCTCAGCACGACGCGGCCTTCAGCGTCGGTGTTGCCGATCTCGATGTGCAGGCCCTTGCGGGTCTTGATGATGTCGCCCGGCCGGTAGGCATTGCCCGAGATCGAATTCTCGACGGCCGGGATCAGCAGCTGCAGCCGCACCGGCAGCTTGAAGGCCATGATGAGGCCGGCCAGGCCCAGCGCGTTGGCCGCACCGCCCATGTCCTTCTTCATCTGGCGCATGCCCTCGCCGGACTTGATGTTCAGCCCGCCGGTGTCGAAGCAGACGCCCTTGCCGACCAGGGCCAGCTTGGGATGCTTGGGGTTGCCCCAGTTCAGTTCGATCAGGCGAGGTGAGCGCATGCTCGCGCGGCCGACCGCGTGGATGCTGGGGAAGTTCTTCTTCAGCAGCGCGTCGCCAACGATCTCGGAGAAAGTTGCGCCGTACTGCTTGGCCAGCGCCTTGGCGGCGCCGGCCAGCTCGGCCGGGCCCATGTGCTCGGCCGGCGTGTTGACGAGGTCGCGCGTGGCGGCGATGGCCGTCGCCAGCGCGATGCCGCGCTCCGCGTCGGGGCCGGGCTTGAGCGCCAGCGTCGCCGGCGCCCGCTGGGCTGGCTTGTAGAGGTCGAAGCGGTAGCCGCCCAGCTCCCATGACATGGCCGCGGCCTCCGGCTGCAGGGCCAGGCCGGCGTCGTCGAGCTTGTAGACGCCTTCGGGCAGCGCCAGCGGGAGGTGGCTGAGCGCGAACGGGTGCGCCGCGTGGGCCACGCCGGCAAAGACCTGGGCCAGCCGGCCGTCGGCGCCGGGCAGCAGCGCGTAGCTGTCGGCGGCGCCGACGAAACCGACCGTGGCCAGCCAGGCGCGGGTGGCCTGCGGCAGCTCGGCGGCCAGGGCCTGGAAGGCGGCGCGGTCGACGACGGTGATGGGGGTGGCCTTGGCCGGGAGGGTTTTCTTCAGCTGGACGGTCATCGCGGGGTCCTGGATTCCAAAGCGGGCATTGTCGGCACAGAAGAGTGCAAAGAAAGGTATGCGGCCTGTCAACCGCCGCAGCCGGGCACGCGTTGTGCCTGCCAATTGCGCCGCAATCGGCGCGAGACGGCCCGACAAGGCCAGACAAGATCGCCATCATGAAGATCCAGCCCCGTACCGAAGCCCAGCCCCGCCGCCTGCCCGCGCCCGAGGCGGGCCTGGCCTGGAGCGCCGAGGAATCCGTCGACAAGGGCCGCAAGCACGAAGCCTTCGACACCGGCTTCTACAGCGGCGAGCGCCGCGGCCTGGCCCGCGCGATGCGCCTGGACCGCAAGCGCTGAGTGAGGGCCCAGCAGAGTCCCTGCGGACTTTGCAACGCCTGACGAAGGCCAGCCGGCCTGCGAGCCCGATGGCTTGAGGCTCGTCCTGGCCCGCTGCCTGCGCGCCGGGCGACGCCCGACGAAGGCCGCCCGGCATGCAGGCCGCAGGGCATGGGGCGGCCGAACTCCCCGCCACGCCCCCCGAATCACGGGTTTCGTTTCGGCGTTGTCGGGAAATCCTGCCGGGTCCGGAGGGCCGACAGCGCTCAGAATGCGCCCCCATGAAAGCCGCCCGTCGCTCCATCGCCCTCGTTTCCGGCGTCCTGCTCTACTGCGCCTGCGCCGGTGCCGCCATGAAGTACGCCAACACCGGCCTGCCGCGCCAGGTCTATGTGCAGCTGGGTGGCCGCAACAGCCTGCCGGTCATGCTGGGCGAGGCGGTCGCCATCGCCGTGGTGCTGTTCATCGTCGCCGCGATCTGGGCCTATCTGACGCTGCGTCCCCAGCGCCGCCGCCACAAGCCCTATGTCGCCTGGATGATGTCCGGCGTGGGCTCGGCCTGGGCGGGCTGGTTGATCTTCGGCGCCTTCAGCTTCGCGCTGAAGCCGCGTGCCTATTCCGCGCCGCTGCAGAACATGCTGCTATCGTCCGGCGCGGCGCCGCTGTTCGGCGCGCTGAACATCTTCGGCGTCGTCGCCGGTGTCTGGCTGGCCGGCCGCCTGGCCAAGAGGCGCCAGCTGCGCCTGCCCAGCACCCGTTCGCGCAGCCGGCCCTACGAGGATTCCGTGCAGAACGCCGACCCCGACAGCGCGCCGTCGACGACCAGCGAGCCCCAGACCATGGCGCCACCCGCGGCGCGTTGATGCCGTGCCGCGCGCGGTCTGCCCGCGCTGCGAGCGCCCCGCAGCCACCTGCCTGTGCGCCACGCTGCCGGCGCCGCTGGCCCATCGCACCGAACTGCTGATCCTGCAGCACCCGGCCGAGGCCGGCCATGCGAAGAACACGACGGCCTTCCTGACGCTGGGCCTGCGCCGCGCGCGCCTGCTGCGCGGCGAGGTGTTCGACGCCGCCCTGGCCGGCCCCGGCACGGCGCTGCTCTACCCCGGCGAGGCCGGCGGCACCGGAGCGCCAGCCGGGATCGCGCGCCTGATCCTGCTCGACGGCAGCTGGCGCCAGAGCCGCCGCCTGCTGGCCGCCAACCCCTGGCTGGCCGCGTTGCCGCGGCTGGGCCTGCCGGAGCTGCCGTCGCGCTACGCCATCCGCCGCGCCCACCGGCCCGGCCAGCTGTCGACTTGTGAGGCCGGCCTGCATGCGCTGGCTGTGCTGGAGGGGGAGGCGGCGCGTTTCGAGCCCCTGTGGGCGGCCTTCGACGGCTTCGTCCAGGCCGGCCTTTACAGAAGGGAAATCGGCATGGCCTAGGATTTCGGGATGTCTTTGTCCCTGCGATCCGCTTTCCTGGCCTTGCTGGCCGCCCCCCTGCTGGCCCTGGCCGCGCCCCCCGAGGCCGCGACCGAACATGTGCAGGCCCGCCTCGTCTCCAGCCAGGCCGCGGTGGCGCCGGGCCAGCGCTTCACGGTGGCGCTGGAGCAGAACATCAAGGCGCACTGGCACACCTACTGGCTCAATCCGGGCGACTCCGGCCAGGCCACCAGCATCGACTGGGCGGGCGCCGAGGCCGGCCCCATCCAGTGGCCCACGCCGTCCATCCAGGCCATAGGCCCCATCGTCAACTACGGCTACGAGGGCCGGCCGGCCCTGCTGGTGGAACTGACCGTGCCGGCCGACGCCAGGCCCGGCAGCCGCTTCCAGCCGACGGCCGAGGTGCGCTGGCTGGTCTGCAAGGATGTCTGCATCCCCGAGCAGGTGAGCCTGGGACTGGACCTGCCCGTGGCGGCGCAGGCCCAGTCCGGTGCCGACGCGGCCCAGATCGAGGAATGGCGCCGCGCCATCCCGCAGCCCGCGCCCTTCGCCGTGCAGCTCAAGGCCGCGCCCCAGGGCATGCGGCTCAGCGGGCCGACCGCGGGCGTCACCAAGGCCTATTTCTTCGCCGACACCTGGGGCGCCGTCGCCCACAGTGCGCCGCAGCCGCTGCGGGCCGAGGGCGGTGGCTGGGCGCTGGACCTGCCGGCCGGCGACGAACCCCTGGCGGCGGGCAAGCCGCTGTCCGGCGTCATCGCGCTGACGACCGCCGCGGGCGAGCAGGCCTGGACGGTCTCGGCGGCCATGCCGGAGGGCGCCGGCAAGGGCCCCGGCCCCGCCGACCTGGCGGCACCCGCCGCCGATGCCGCCACGCCCGCGCCGGCGAGCGACATCGGCCTGCTGCCGGCCCTGGCCCTGGCCCTGCTGGGCGGCCTGATCCTGAACCTGATGCCCTGCGTCTTCCCGGTGCTGTCCATCAAGGCGCTGGCGCTGGTGCGCGAGGGCAACCACAAGGCCGAGGGGCTGGCCTACACGGCCGGCGTGCTGGCCAGCTTCCTGGTGCTGGCGGCTGTGCTGATCGCGCTGCGCGCGGGCGGCCAGCAGGTGGGCTGGGGCTTCCAGTTCCATTCGCCGGTGTTCGTGCTGGTCGTCGCCTACTTGCTCTTCCTCGTCGGCCTGAACCTGTCAGGCCTGTTCGAGATCGGCGGCAGCTTCACCGGCATCGGCTCGGGTCTGGCCGCGCGCCAGGGTCTGGCGGGCAGCTTCTTCACCGGCGTGCTGGCGGCGGTGGTCGCCACGCCCTGCACGGCGCCCTTCATGGGAGCGGCGCTGGCGTTCGCGCTGTCGCAGCCGGCGGTGGTCCTGCTGGCGGTGTTCCTGGCGCTGGGCCTGGGCCTGGCGCTGCCCTTCCTGGTGCTGGCCTTCTGGCCGGCGGCGCAGCGCTGGCTGCCCCGGCCGGGCGCGTGGATGGACCGCTTCAAGCAGTTCCTCGCCTTCCCGATGTATGCCGCCGTCGTCTGGCTGCTGTGGGTGCTGGCCCAGCAGGCCGGGCCGGACGGCGTCGCGCTGGCGCTGGCGGGCCTGGTGCTGATGGCCTTCGGCCTGTGGTGGCGTCATGCCAGCGGCGCGAGCGCCGTCGGTACGGTCGCGGCCCTGGCTGGCGTGGTGCTGGCGCTGGGCATGTCGGCCTGGATCAAGCCGGCCGACGCCGCGCCCGGCACCAGCGCGTCGGCCCACGAGGCCTACAGCGCCGAGCGCGTGGCGGAACTGCGTGGGCAGAACAAGCCGGTCTTCGTCAACCTGACCGCCGCCTGGTGCATCTCCTGCCTCGTCAACGAGCGCGTGGCGCTGTCGCGGCCCGAGGTGGGCGAGGCCTTCGCCAAGGCCGGCGTCGTCTACCTGAAGGGCGACTGGACCCGCGAGGACCCCAAGATCACCGCCGTCCTCAAGGCCCATGGCCGCTCGGGCGTGCCGCTCTACCTCTACTACGCGCCGGGCGCCGCCGAGGCCCGGGTGCTGCCGCAGATCCTCACCCCCGGCCTCCTCGTCGAGGCCGTTTCCTCCGCTCCCAGGAGTTCGCCATGACCCTGCTCCGCCGCTGCCTGCTCGTCGCCCTGATCCTGCCCGGCCTGGCCCAGGCCACCGCCAACGTGGACGCGCCCGCGCCCGCCTTCACGGCCGCGACGGCCGACGGCAAGACCGTCAGCCTGGCCGACTACAAGGGCAAGACCGTGGTGCTGGAGTGGACCAACCACGACTGCCCCTACGTCAGGAAGCATTACGGCAGCGGCAACATGCAGAGCCAGCAGAAGGCGGCCACCGCGCAGGGCGTCGTCTGGCTGCAGGTCATCTCCTCGGCGCCGGGCCAGCAGGGCTATGTCGACGGCGCCGGTGCCCTGAAGCTCAACGCCGACCGCGGCGCTGCGCCCACCGCCACGCTGCTGGACCCCAAGGGCGAGCTCGGCAAGCTCTACGGCGCGCAGACCACGCCGCACATGTACGTCATCAAGGCCGACGGCATGCTGGTCTACAAGGGCGGCATCGACAGCATCGCCACCACCCGGGTGGAGGACATCGCCAAGGCCGAGCCCTATGTCACCGAGGCGCTGGCCGCCGTTGCCGCGGACCGCAAGGTCGAGAAGGCGGTCACGCGGCCCTATGGCTGCAGCGTCAAGTACGCCAGCTAGAACACCGACAGCCCGGTCTTCTCGACGAACAGCTCCAGCGCCCGGCGGCCGAGCAGCGAGTTGCCGGTGCCGTCCAGCGCGGGCGACCAGACGCACAGCGTGAGCCGTTCCGGCACGACGGCGACGATGCCGCCGCCCACGCCGCTCTTGCAGGGCAGCCCGATGCGGAAGGCGAACTCGCCGGCCGCGTCGTAGGTGCCGCAGGTCAGCATCAGCGCGTTGACGCGCCGCGTCTGCGCCGCGCTGAGCAGGGGAATGCCGGCCAGCGGGTGGCGGCCGTCGCGGCACAGGTAGCCGGCGGCGCAGGCCACCTGCTCGCAGGTCATCGCGATGGCGCACTGGTTGAAGTAGACGTCCAGTACCGTGGCCACGTCGTTGTCCAGTGTGCCGAAGCCCTTCATGAAGTTGGCCAGCGCCGTGTTGCGGAATCCCGTGTCCGCCTCGGACCGAGCGACCTCGGCATCGATGGTGACCGGCTCGCCGCACAGCCGGCCCAGCAGCGCCAGCAGCTCGGCCTTGGCGTCACCCAGCGACACCAGCCGGTCCGCCACCGCGATGGCGCCGGCATTGATGAAGGGGTTGCGCGGGATGCCGCGCTCCGTCTCCAGCTGCACCAGCGAGTTGAACGGACTGCCCGAGGGCTCGCGGCCGATGCGCTCCCAGAGCTTCTCGCCCAGCGCGCGTATCGCCAGCGTCAGCGAGAACACCTTGGACATGCTCTGGATGGAGAACGGCGTCGCGCTGTCGCCGGCCGCCGCCGTCTCCCCCGCGCAGCCGCGCAGCGCGATGCCGAACTGCAGCGGCGACACCCGCGCCAGCGCCGGTATGTAGCTGGCCACCTTGCCGCCCTGGCCCAGCAACGGGCGCAGCTCCGCGTTGATCTCGTCGAGGATGGTCTGGAAGTTCATGGCGGCGATTCTGGCGCCGGGACAATCGCGTCCCATGCAAGCCCTGCTCGACTCCATCGCCGCGATGGCCCATCCCGCCGATGCCCAGCGCCTCTTCCACGGTCGCGGCGGACGCTTCCCCGGTTGCGAACACCTGGCGCTGGAGGCCTACCCGCCGGTCCTGCTGCTCACCAGCTTCCAGCCGCTGGCCGACGACGCGCTGGCCACGGTGGACGCGGCACTGGCGGCGCGCTGGCGTGACATCGCCCCCGCGGGCGAGCCGCTGAACTGGGTCTACCAATGCCGTGGCGAGGGGGCCCAGACCCGGCTGATGGCCGGCGAGGTGCCACAGCCCCATGTCGTCACCGAGGCCGGCACGCGCTATCTCGTGCACCTGCTGCGCGGCCAGAACCATGGCCTCTTCCTCGACATGGCCGAGGGCCGGCGCTGGGTGCGCGAGCAGGTGAGGCCGGGCGCCAAGGTGCTCAACCTGTTCGCCTACACCTGCGCCTTCTCGGTGGTAGCGCTGCAGGGCGGCGCGGCCGAGGTGGTCAACGTGGACATGGCCTCGGGCGCGCTCGCCACCGGACGCACCAACCACGAGCTGAACGGCGTGAAGGCGGGCGCGAAGTTCCTGGCCCATGACATCTTCAGCTCCTGGGGCAAGCTGACGCGCGGCGGCCCCTACGACCTGGTCGTCTGCGACCCGCCCAGCTTCCAGAAGGGCAGCTTCGTCGCGACCAAGGACTATGCGCGGCTGGCCAGGCGGCTGCCGGCGCTGCTGGCGCCGGGTGGCTGGGCGCTGCTGTGCCTGAATGCCCCGGAGCTGGGCCCGGACTTCTTGCGCGACGTGCTGGCGGAGCATGCGCCGGAGCTGGAGTTCATAGCGCGGCTGCCCAACCCGCTCGCGTTCACGGACCTGGCGCCGGAGCGCGCGCTGAAGGTGCTGGCCTACCGACGGCCCGATCCGGCGCGTTGAAATGAACCGCCGCCCGGCCCGGCCTGGCTGAACGCGGCCAGCGCCCGGGTGTGTCGCCGTTGCAACGGGGCAACGCGCTCCATTCCCCTCAAATGTGGGGGAGGTGGAGCCCCCTTGCCAACGCCGAAACAGGCGTTCTCCTCAATAGGCATCGGCGATTCGCGCTCCGCGACCGCGCCGCGGAGCGCAGCAATATCCGACTAGAACGTCAAGCTTTACTAAGTCGTAAAAAAGTCTCACTACTCTCGCGGCGCGCGTCGGGAAGTCTCTTGGCGCCGGGCCCTCCTCGAACTCAACCGACACATTCCATCATGCAACTCCGCTCGATCGCCCTTGCCGTACTGGCCGTCGCCAGCTTCCACACCCATGCCGACACCATCGCGCTGTGGGACTTCAATACTTTCAGCTGTAGCAGCAACTGTAAGGAGGAGCCCAAGGGCGAGACTGCCAACGGCGGCAAGCTGACCATGGTGGGCGGCGTCACGTTTACGTCGGCCGGCGACGCGGGTAAGGGCAGCGCCCTCAACACCACAACCTATGCCGCCCAGAGTACAGGCGATCTGACGCGTGGCGTGCAGTTCATGGTGAACACCTCGGGCTACACCGACCTGGTGCTGAGCTTCACCCAGCGTAACAGCAGCACTGCCTCGGCCTGGACGGCGCTGCAGTACACAGTTGACGGCAGCACCTGGCTCAGCGCCACCACCTTCCAGATGCCCTCGAACAAGGCCGCGACCTTTGTTGACGGCCTGAGCTTCAATTTCAGCAGCATCCTCGAAGCCAACGACAACGAGAACTTCGGTATCCGCATCCTGGCGACCTTCGCGCCGGGCACCGGCGCCTACCTGCCGACGTCCGGCAACACCTATGGCACCAGCGGCACCATCCGCTACGACAACGTGCTGTTCAGCGGCACCGCCATCCCCGAGACGGCGCCCATTCCCGAGCCGCACACCTACGCGCTGATGCTCGCCGGCCTGGCCGCCGTCGGCCTGATGGCCCGCCGTCGCCGCGCGGACTGATCCGCGCCGCCCGCCGGTTCCAAACCTACAACAGCACCACTTTCGTTGAGGACGTCGTGAACGCTCAATCCCTCTGCCTGCGCCCCCTTGTGGCGTGTATGTTGCCCCTGCTGCTGGCCGCCTGCGGCGGTGCCAACGAGCCCACCGCCACGGTGGCGTCCACCGCCTCGGACAGCATGTCCCGGGCCGCGTCGATGGACGCCAGTGCCAAGCACCCGGACCACCACGAGTTCGAGGTCGAACTGCAGGTGCCGTTCATCAGCGCCGCACCCAGCGGCGCGCGCCGCTTCAGCGTGGCGATGAACTACCTGGGCGCACCGGAGGGCGAGCAGTTCGCCTACCGGCTGGAACTGGTGGCCGCCGATGGCCGCGTCGTGCAGGCCTACAGCGGCATCGCGCGCTACGCCGGCAAGCCGGTGACGCTGAACTTCGACTGGGCCGGCCGCGACGAGAAGTCGGCGCTGGCCGACGGCGTCTATGAGGCCCGGCTGACGGCGTTCGCCGCCGCCGCCGACGTGGTCGCCAAGGGCGACAGCGACGACGCGCGCGTGCAGTCGCTGATGGACGCGGACGACCACGGCCATGCGCCGCACACCGAGTCCTTCAAGTTCGTGCTCGGCGTCGCACCCGTCGCCAAGATGCCGGCCTACCGCGCCATGGCCATGGGCAGCCAGCTCGGCCAGGGCGACGAGCCGCGCGCCAAGGCGATGGCCGCCTCGGCCATCGCGAGCTGGCCCTACACGGTGTACTACGGTTCGCTGCACGGCCAGACCAACGACTCCGACGGCGGCGGCGACCTCGCCACTTGCAACTCCTCGCAGGCGGCGCAGAGCGGCAAGTTCGGTCCGGACACCGCCTTTCCCTATGCCAAGAGCAAGGGCCTGGACTTCTTCGCCAACACCGACCACAACCACTACTTCGACGGTAGCTCGGGCCTGGGCACCATCCCGGCCGCGATGGCCAAGAACCGCTACACCGCAGGCCTGACCATCGCCACCAACTACACGGCCGCCAACCCCGGCTTCCTGGCCATGTACGGCATGGAATGGGGCGTCATCAGCGGCGGTGGCCACCTGAACATCTTCAACAGCGACGAGCTGTACTCCTGGGAGTACGACCCCAGCAACCAGCTGTACGGCCATCGATTCATCGCCAAGAACGACTACGCGACGCTGTACACGGTGATGCGCGCGGCCGGCCAGGTCGGCCAGTTCAACCATCCCGACATTTCGGGCCAGTTCATCATCAACGGCATCGACTTCGGCTACACCGCCGACGGCGACGAGGTGATGGTGCTGGCCGAGGTGTCCAACACCAGCGCCTTCTCCAACAAGGACGACGAATCCCAGCAGCCGGGCGCCGGCTACGAGGCGTCGTTCAAGAAGATCCTGGAGCGCGGCTTCCACGTGGCGCCCGCCACCAACCAGGACAACCACTGCGCGAACTGGGGTGCCTCGTACACCAACCGCACGGCCATCCTGGTCCCCAACGGCACGCCGCTGACCAGGGACAGCTTCATCGAGGCGCTGCGCGCCCGCCGCGTGTTCGCCTCGCATGACAAGAACTCGCAGGTCGTGTTCAGCGCCAACGGCGCCATCATGGGCTCGCGCATCAACAACACCGGCGCGCTGAACCTGAACGTGGGCTTCGCCAACACGACCGGCAAGACCGTGTCGCTGGTGGAGATCTGGCAAGGCGTCCCGGGCCGCAACGGCACCATGACGGTGCTGTCCAACAGCGCCACCTACAGCCACACGCCCACCGACGGCCCGCATGTCTACTACGCCAAACTGACGCAGAACGACGGCAAGATCCTGTGGTCGGCGCCGATCTGGGTGAACCAGGGCGTGAACGACAGCGGCGACACCACGCCGCCCACCGTCAGCGCCAGCCAGACCGGCAACAGCGGCACCATCACGCTGTCGGCCACGGCCAGCGACAACGTCGGCGTGACCAAGGTCGAGTTCTGGGTCGACGGCGCGCTCAAGGGCACGCTCACCGCGCCGCCCTACAGCATGACGCTGGATTCGCGGTCGCTGCCCAACGGCACGCACAGCCTGGTCGCCAAGGCCTTCGACGCCGCCGGCAACACCGCCTCGTCCACGCCGGTCAGCTTCGAGATCCTGAACGCCGGCGCGTCCTTCAGCGAGGTGGAGCCCAACAACACCATCGCCACCGCCAACGCCATCGGCACCGCGACGACGGTCACCGGCTTCATCAGCAGCGCCACCGACAAGGACTACTTCAAGGTCGACCTGCCGGCCAACAAGAAGATCCGCGTCGACATGACCGGCCCCAGCGGCGTTGACTACGACCTGTACCTGGTCACGTCCACCGGCGCCGGCCTCGCATCGTCCGAGGGCAGCACCGCGTCGGAGTCGCTGACGTACGCGAACGGCGCCACGGCCCGGACGGTCTACATCAAGGTGCAGAGCTACAGCGGCTTCAGCACGACGGCGGGCTACACGCTGACGATCAGCTACCCGTGAGCGGCCGGCACCTCGTGACCGACTGACAGGGGCCTTCGGGCCCCTTTTTCATGGCTGCGCGCTCAGGGCAGCTTGCCCAGCTCCGCCAGCAGCCTGGCACGCGCCGCCGCATCGCCGACGGCTTCCGCCAGGCGCTCGAAGAACAGGGCCCGGCTGTCCGTGCCGGCCGCGGCGCGCCTGACAAGCACCTTGGCGATGGGCCCGACCTGCTGAGCCAGCAGGGCCTGGGCCAGCTCCATGACGGCATCGCTCAGCGGCCCGCCCGCCGGCGCTGCGCCGGCCATGCTTGCCTTGGCGCCGCTGGTGACGAGGCTGGCCTGGCCGAGGAAGGCGTCGCGGGCGCGCGGGTCCGTGACCTGCTCGGCGAGCCGGCTGTAGAGCTCGCCGAGGTCCCGGCATTCCCGCGCGGCGCGGCGCACGAGGACGCCGGCCAGCGGGCCCACATGGCGGGCCAGCGACTGCTCGGCCTGGGTGAGCTGGGCCCGGTCCCAATGCGTGAGCGGCGCCGTGGTGCCGGAGGCGCCGGCCGGGCCGGTGGATGGCGGAGCCATGGTGGGCGGCGACAGCGGCGGCCGCGCCGGGCGCGGCGGGGCCATCATGACGGTCCGCTCCCAGCTGCTGTCGTCGATGCGCTGGCCTACGCCGGCGATCAGCGCCTGCTTGAAGTCCTCCGCGCTCGCGAAGCGGTCCTCCGGGCGCTTGGCCAGCGCGCGGCCGACGACGGCGTCGAACCAGCCGGGGCGCCCGCCGCCCTCGACGCTCGACGGCGGCTCGGGCATCTCGTTGACGATCTTGTACATCAGCGCCTCGGTCGTGCCGGCGAACGGCGCGCGGCCGGTGAGCAGTTGGTAGAGCACGACGCCGGCGCCGTAGATGTCGACGCGCCGGTCCATGGGCTTGCCGAGGAACTGCTCGGGCGCCATGTGGCTGGGCGTGCCCACCATGTACTGCGTCTGCGTGAGGCTCTGCGACTCGATGCGGGCAATGCCGAAGTCGGCCACCTTGAGCCGCCCGGACATCGTCATGATGATGTTGGCCGGCTTGACGTCGCGGTGCCAGACGCCCTTGTCGTGCGCATGGCCGAGGGCGTCGAGCAGCTGGCTCATGATGCCGGGGATGTCGGTGTCGGTGAAGCGGACCTTGGCGCTCAGATAGCTGGCCAGCGAGCGCCCCTCGACGAACTCCATCGCGATGTAGGCGACCTGCTGGTCGTGGCCGAAGTCGTAGACGGCGACGATGCCCGGGTGGCCCAGCCTGCCGGCGGCCTGGGCCTCGTTGCGAAAGCGCGAGGCCGGAGCACCGGGGCTGCCGTCGTCGTCCAGGCCGGCGCGTATGGTCTTGAGCGCGACGGTGCGCTGGATGTCGGGGTCGAAGCCCTTGTAGACGATGCCCATCGCGCCTTCACCGAGCACCTCGGTGACGCGGTACTTGCCGAGCTGCCGTGGGTGCCGGGCCGGATCAGGCATCGAGCAGCTTCATGGCCTGGACCACGCTGGCGCGCATGCGCGAGAACGAGTCCGACAGCGTGGCGATCTCGTCACGGCCGGAGGCCTTGAACTCGGGCGCGTCCAGGTCGCCCTGGCTGACGCGGTCGGCCAGCGCCGACAGGCGCGTGACGGGGCGCACGACCAGCAGCCAGATCATCAGGTTCAGCACGATGCCCACGGCGACGAACACGCCCACCAGCGACGTGATGAAGACCTTGAAGGTCTGGTCGGCGCGCTGCAGCGGCACGCCCAGCGGCACGGACACGACCTGCGCGCCGATGACTTCGTTGAGGTTCCAGCCGAAGCCGTTGGCGGGCCCGTACTTGGCCACCATGGTGGCCGGCGCGGCCTCCACGCTGCTGTGGCAGGCAAGGCACGCGGGGTCGGTGATGCGCAGCGGGCGCGCGATGAAGAGCGACGGGCCGGCTGGCGTGTCGCGGGTGCCGACGGTCTCCTTCAGGTCGGCGGAGGAGCGGAACTGGCCGACGATATCCACCTCCCAGCTCGTCGCGCGGTCGCGCGGGTTGGTGGGGTTCAGCGCCGCTTCCTTGTAGGCGAACTCGGGGTGGTTGGCCAGCAGCGTGCCCAGCACCTCGGTGGCCGAATAGCTGGGCACCGTCTGCGGCAGGAACTCGGTGGCCATCTGCGCCGCCAGCAGCGGCTTGATCTGCGTGTTGGTGTAGTTGCGCACGGCCAGCGCCTTCTCCATCAGCATGCGCGCGCTCTCGACGACCTCCTGCTGGGCGTTGTGCTGCAGCAGGTTGCGCGCGATGTAGCCGCTCAGGGCGATGCCCAGGCCCATCACGACCAGGTAGACGAGATTGAATTTGGCGAGCAGTTTCATGGCGGCCTCTGGCGGAGGTCGGCAATGGTAGTGCGCCGGCGGGCGGCGGCGCGCTGCCCTGCCCGGCATGCACGGGATCGCCTTCAGCGCGGCGCGCTGGCGGCGGGCTGCACCGCCCTGGGCTGCGTGACGGTCACATGCGACTTGCCGCGCACCGAGGTGTAGGCCGAGCGTTCGGCAAGGTCCAGCAGCCTGCCCGTCATCACCCGCAGCGGGATCTGGTCGCCCACGTCGATGGCCGCGCTTCTCGGGTCGGCGTACTTCACGTTGTCGAGCTGTCGTTTGCGCGCCAGCACTTCCAGCGTGCGTGCATCCAGCGTGACGCGCTGGAAGTACATATAGGCCGCGATGTAGGTGTAGGAGCGGCCGACTTCGCCCGTGTTGGGGTCGACCGTCCTGTAGTCCGAGCCGTTCGCCGGGTCGGTGTCGGGCGCCACGCCGTCGATGGCGTCGGTGTCTTCGTCCCACTGCAGGGAGACTTCCCCCTTGGCAAGGGGCTGCACATAGAAGCCCGCGCCCGACAGCTTGCGGCCCAGGCCCCCGACGCTCTCGAAGAAATAGCTGGGCAGGATGGCTTCGATGCGGTCCCATTCGGCGCGGGCCGGCAGCGATCTCAGATGCTCCCTGAGCGCTGCCAGCATGATGGACTCGCGCTCCTTGCCGTAGGCGCCGGCCAGCTGCTGCCGGACCTCGGCCGGCGTCGTCCAGGCCAGCAGCACGCGCTTTGCCCGAGGCTCCTCCTCTTCGAAGGCCTGATCCAGCCCTTTCAGGACCGCCATGTTCAGGGCCTGGCTGTTGACCGAGAGGCTCTTGCGGCTGAAGGGTTCGAGGTGGCTGCCGGTCCGCTCCCGCTGGCGGACGATGTCCACCTGATCACCGACGGCCGCGAGCAGGGCGACGGTGGGTGGCTTCGCCGGGGGCTGCGCCCAGGCGCCGATGCCGACGATTGCCGCGACCAGGGGACAGGCCAGTTTCTTCAAGATCGGACCTTTGCAGCGAGGACCAGACTCACCGATGCCGAAGAATTATGTGGCACCGGCAAGTGCGCGACGTCCGGCGCGGCGCCATGCCACGCCGGACGTCGCGCCGCTGCGGCGCGAGGAGCTCAGTCCGGGGCGCGGACGATCAGCGTGGCGTTGCTGCCGCCGAAGGCGAAGGAGTTGGACATCGCCGCGCGCAGCGACGTGGCGCGTGCCTCGCCGGTGATGATGTCGGCCTGCTCGGTCAGCGCACTGGTGCGCACATGGGCGCTGGGCGGCAGCAGCTCGCGGCGCAGCGCCTGCACGGTGGCCACGAGCTCCAGCGCGCCGCCGGCGCCGATCAGGTGGCCGTGCAAGGCCTTGGTGGCCGACACCGGCACGGCGCGCCGCCCGAAGACGGCCGTGATGGACTCCGCCTCGACGGCATCGCCTACCTCGGTGGCCGTGCCATGGGCGTTGATGTAGCCGATGTCGGCCGGCTGCAGGCCGGCGTCGCGCAGCGCGGCGCCCATCGCGCGCACCTGGCCGGCCGCGTCGGGTCGCGACAGGTGCACCGCGTCGACGCTGTGCCCGTAGCCGGCCAGCACGGCCAGCGGCGTGGCGCCGCGCGCGCGGGCATGGGCCTCGGTCTCGAGGACGAGGGCCGCGGCGCCCTCGCCGAGCACCAGGCCCTTGCGCGCGTCGTCGAAGGGGCGGCAGCTCTGCCCGGGCGCCTCGGCGTCCAGCGGCGCCATGACGCCCATGGCCTGCCAGCTCAAAGCGCTGCCGACATGCAGCATGGCCTCGGAGCCGCCGACCAGGGCCACGTCGGCGCGGCCATTGCGCAGCAGCCACAGCGCCTCGCCTATGGCCTGGGCCGAGGACGCGCAGGCGTTGGACACGGCGAGCTGGGCTGCGCGCAGCTGGTGGCGCATGGCGAGGTGGGAGGCGGCCGAGTTGGCCATCACGCGCACCACGGTATAGGGATGCACGCGCGGCGGACGGCCCGTGAACACCTGCTGGTAGGAGGCCTCCATGGAGACCGAGCCACCCAGGCCCGTGCCCCAGGCCACCGCGGCGCGGTCCGGCTCGGGTGCCGTCGCCGGCAGTCCGGCCTGGGCCCAGGCCTCGGCGGCGGCCTCAAGCGCCAGCAGGCTGTGGCGGTCGTAGAGATTGCGCTGGGCCGGCGGCAGGCCGGGCGCCAGCGGCGTCGTGACGGCGGCGGCGGCGAAGGGCCTGAGGGCATGCTCCTCGCTGCCGGGCTGGGCCGTGACGCCGGAGCGGCCGGCCAGCAGCGCATCGGCCAGCACGTCGGCGCCGGCGCCAAGCGCGCTGATGGAGCCCAGGCCCGTGATCCAGACCTGGGTCATCAGGCGGCCGTGGCGAGCGGCTGGGCCTTGGCGGCGAGCAGTTCGTCGACGAGGGCTGCCAGGCCGGTCAGCGTGGGGTTCTGCAGCGCGCGGTCGTGTTCGATGCTGACGTGGAAATGGTCCTCGACGGTGAACATGAAGTCCACCAGGCCGAGCGAGTCCAGGCCCAGTTCGGCGAAGGGTGTCTCGACCTTGCCGTCCAGCGCCTCGGCGCCGAGTTCGCGCTGGGCGAGGATGCAGAGTTCTTCAAGCGTGCTGTGCGACATGGCAGGTTCCGGAAGTGATGGGGGCGAGAAGAGCCAGCGGATGCTGGTTCAGCAGGAAGTCGCGCACCGTGCGGGCGACGGCGGTGCGCTCATTGTCCAGGGTCAGCATGTGATAGCTGTCGTGGAACCAGTGCACCTCGGGCTTGGCGCCGAGGCGGCTCTGCAGCTCGCGCACGCTGCGCGGGCCGGCCACGTCGTCCTCGCTGGCGTGTAGCACGACGGCCGGCGCGACCAGCCTGGTGAGCCGGCCGCGGACATGGCGGATCAGCCGCGAGGCCTCGTACAGCGACGCGGCGGACAGCCGCGCGGCGCCGACGGCCGAGACATGGTTCGAGGCCATCGCCTGCTCGACCCAGGCGCGCAGGCGCTCGTTCTTCAGGCCGAAGGGTGCCGTTTCCTTGAAGCTCATGCGGCGGCGCAGGCCGGGCAGGTAGGCCAGCGGCAGCAGGCGCCGCCAGGGCGAGACGTTCCAGCCGTCGAAATGCAGCGTCGTCGAGATCAGCACCAGGGCCGCGGCCGGCCGGCGCGCAGCCAGGGCCAGGGCCAGCACGGCGCCCATGCACAGGCCGCCGACGGCGACGCGGCCATGCTCGGCCGCCAACCTGTCGAACTGTGCCTCGGCCTCCGCCAGCCAATGCTCGAAGGGCGGCACCGGCAATTGCTCGCCGGTGGCGTTGCTGACGCCGTACCCGGCCATGGCGGGCACCTCGACGGCGTAGCCGACCTCGCGCAGCGTCTTGGCCACCGGGGCCAGTTCCAGGGGATTGGCGCACAGGCCATGAAACAGCAGCACCGCGGGCCGGCGTTCGATGGAAGAATTCATGGCCGGCAGTGTCCGAAGCGCCGCCGTCACGGTCTTGACACCTGCCTTGCCGCGAGCTTTCCTGACGTGACAGCCCGGCGTCAGCACGCCGGGCGCTCTGGGGCCATACTTAGATCACCATGCGCATCTTGCTCGTCGAAGACGACGAACATCTCGTCGAAACCACCGCCCGCGCGCTGCGATCCCAGGGTTGGGTCGTGGACTGCACCGCCCGTGGCGAGCCCGTGCCGCGTTCGCTGCGGGAGGATGCCTATGACATCCTCATCCTCGATATCGGCCTGGCCGGCATCGACGGCTTCGAGACGCTGCGCCGTGTGCGCAGCGAGGGCATCACCGTGCCGGTGCTGATCCTGACCGCCCGCGACGCCGTCGAGGACCGCGTGCGCGGCCTGGAGGGCGGTGCGGACGACTACCTCGTCAAGCCCTTCGCGCTGACCGAACTCGTCGCCCGTGCCCGCGCGCTGGTGCGCCGTAGCCAGGCGCGCACCAGCAACCAGCTGCAGCTGGCCCGCCTGCGCATCGACCAGGAGGCGCGCCGCGCCTACATCGAGGACGAGCCGCTGGCCCTGTCCGCGCGCGAGTGGGACGTGCTGGGCTTCCTGATGGCGCGGGCTGGCAAGGTCGTGCCCAAGGAGCACATCGCGCTGGCCAGCAATGCCTGGGACCAGGGCGTCAGCGACAACGCCATCGAGGTCTGCCTCTCGCGCCTGCGCGCCAAGATCGAGCCGGGTGGCGTGCAGCTGCGCACCGTGCGCGGCCTGGGCTATCTGCTCGAGGAAATTGCCTGAAATTGGCCGCGGGCTCGCGTTCCAGCCTGCAGCGGCGGCTCTTCGGTTGGCTGATGCTGCCCTTGCTGGTGGCGTTGCCGCTGCTGGGCATGGCGCTGTACGAACAGGTGCAGCACACCGCGCAGACCTGGCTGGATGAAGGGCTGGAAGACACGGCGCTGACGCTGGCCGGCCAGATCGACCTGCGCAGCGGCGAGCCGCGCATCGACATCAGCGCCACCATGGACCGCGCGCTGCGCTTCGACCGCCAGGACGACGTCTTCTATCTCGTGCTGGCGCCCAGCGGCGAGGTCATACAGGGCGATGCCGGCCTGGCCGAGGTGCAGCCGCTGACTCCCACGCAGGAGGCCGGAAGGGCCTACTACGGCGACGTCAGGCTGCGCGACCGCGAGCTGCGCCTGGTGCAGCTGGGGCGCGACTGCGGCATCGGTGCCTGCCAGGTGCTGGTGGCCGAGACCCTGCACAAGCGCGATGCGCTGCAGCAGGAGATCACCAGCCTCGTCGCGCTCACCGGCGTGGGCCTGGTGGTGCTGCTGGCCCTGGCCAGCTGGTGGGCGATTCGCCAGGGCCTGCGGCCGCTGACCGGCCTGAGCGCCGAGCTGGAGCATCGAGACCTGCACCGCCTCACGCCGCTGGAGGCACCGCTGCCGCGCGAGCTCGTGCCGCTGCAGGCCGCCTTCAACCGCCTGTTCGAGCGCCTGGCCCGCGCCGCCGGCGCGCAGCGCGAGTTCCTCGCCGACGCGGCCCACCAGCTGCGCACGCCGCTGACCTCGCTGCAGACCGAGATCGAGCTGGCCATGCTGGAGCCGCACGACCAGCGCGTGGACCCGATGCTGGAGCGACTGCGCCAGCGCGTCATGCGCAGCGCGCGCCTGGCCCAGCAGCTGCTGTCGCTGGCGCGGGCCGAGGACCGCACCGTCAACGTCGGGCATGCGCTGGACCTGCGCGACGTCGCGACCGAGAGCGGCCAGGACTGGGCCCACCGCACGCTGCCCAGCGACGTGGACCTGGGCTTCGAGCTGGAGGAGGCGCCGGCCCTGGGCCACGCCTTCCTGCTGCGCGAGGCGCTGGAAAACCTCATCCACAACGCCGTCAGCTATGCCGGCCCCGGCGCTCGCATCACGGTGCGCTGCGGCAGCGGGCTGGAGGGCCCGTGGCTGGAGGTGGAGGACAACGGCCCCGGCATTCCGGCTGCGGAACGCCCGGCGGCCATGCAGCGCTTCAGGCGCGGCAGCAGCGCCAGCGGCTCCGGCAGCGGCTTGGGCCTGGCCATCGCGGCGGACATCGCCATCCGCCACGGCGGCCTGCTGGAGCTTCTGGACGCCAACGTCGGCCAGGGCCTGAGGGCGCGGATCAGCCTGCCGCCGCTGCGCTCCTGAACGGCCTCAGGCGTGCGTGACCAGCGCGCGCTCGACGAAGCGGCGCGGCACCGTGGTCTTGGGCACGCGCACCGGGAACCAGGCGCGGATGTCCTGCTCGATGCCTATGCCGTGCATGAAGTTGTAGAGACCCTTCTTGAGCCCCTGGCCCAGGCCGTCGTGGTCGGTGGGCGTGGGGTCGATGAAGGCGATGTCGTTCTTCGCGAAGCGGCCGTCGGCCGGCAGCGGCTGCAGCGTGACGCCGTAGTCCGCCGGGTTCTGGCCCACCGGCGAATGCACCGTGCAGGCGAAGCGGTGGAAGAAGCCGCTGTGGATGCAGCCCTGCTCGAACAGCTGGCGCACGTACTCCAGCGCGTCGACGGTGTCCTGCGTCGTCTGCGTCGGGAAGCCGTACATCAGGTAGGCATGCACCAGCACGCCGGCATCGGCGAAGGCCTTGGTCACGCGCGCCACCTGCTCGACGCTGACGCCCTTCTTCATCAGCTGCAGCAGCCGGTCCGACGCCACCTCCAGCCCGCCCGAGATCGCGATGCAGCCGCTGTCGGCCAGCAGCTGGCACAGCTCGGGCGTGAAGGTCTTCTCAAAGCGGATGTTGCCCCACCAGCTGATGGCCACGCCGCGGCGGATCAGTTCCTCGGCCAGCGCCTTCAGCGCCTTGGGCGGCGCGGCCTCGTCGACGAAGTGGAAGCCCGTCTGGCCGGTCTCCTTGATGATGGCCTCGATCCGGTCCACCAGCACCTCGGCGGAAGCCGCCTCGTAGCGCGAGATGTAGTCCAGGCTGACGTCGCAGAAGCTGCACTTCTTCCAGTAGCAGCCATGGGCCACGGTCAGCTTGTTCCAGCGCCCGTCGCTCCACAGCCGGTTCATGGGGTTGAGCATGTCCAGCAGCGACAGGTAGCGGTCCAGCGGCAGGCCCTCCCAGGTCGGCGTGCCGACCTCGTCAAAGGGCACGTCGGGCTCGACGAAGTTGGTGTACTTCACGTCGGTGCCGTCGCGCCAGAAGGTGCGCACCAGGCGGGTCCTGGAGCGCTTGCCGGCGATGTGTTCCAGCAGCGCCAGCAGCGGCCGCTCGCCGGCGTCCAGCGTCACGTAGTCGACGAAGTCGAACAGCCGCGGCTCGGCCAGCTCGCGCAGCTCGGTGTTCACATAGCCGCCGCCCAGCACGCAGACGATGTCCGGCCGCGCGGCCTTGATCGCCTGCGCGATGCGCAGTGCCGCATAGACCGAGCCGGGGAAGGGCACGGACAGCAGCACGACGTCGGGGTTGTGCTGCGCCAGCGCGTCCAGCGTGAGGCGCTGCAGCGTCGCGTCGACGAGGTTGGGCGGTGCGGCGAGTGCCTTGGCCAGTGGGTCGAAATAGGCCTGGGCCGCGGCCAGGGATTCGGCATAGCGGACGAACTCGAAGCGTGCGTCCACCGCGTCGCGCAGCACGTCGGCGAGGTCGTTGAGGAACAGCGTGGCGAGGTGGCGGGCACGGTCCTGCAGGCCCAGCGCGCCAAAGGCCCAGGCGAGCGGGTCCTCACCCTCCTCGCCGATGTAGTGATCCAGCGACGCGAAGCGCGCGCCTTCGGGCAGGAAGCTGCGGGTGTTGATGCGATGTGCCAGCGTCGGGTCGCGACCCTGCAGGAAGGCGATGACACGCGGCGCCGCGGCGGCTATCGCTGCGAATTCCGCGTTGAACCAGGCGGTCTGCGACGTGCGCTGGGCCTCGGGCAGGGTCTGGACGGCTTCGTGGATCTGCGCCAGGCCGGCAGGCGAGAACAGCTCCAGCACCAGCGTCAGCGCCAGGTCCACCTGATGCGCGTCAATGCCGCGGGAACGCAGGAAGCCGGTCAGGTAGGCGGTGGACGGGTAGGGCGTGTTCAGCTGCGTCATCGGGGGGATGACGGAGAGCACGCGGGGATGCGGGGCTGGGGACTGCATTGCCGCGATTGTCGGCGGAGCCGGCGAGCACGGGTTCGCCGGCCTGCCTCCAGTCAGGGCAGGGCTGCTACCGTCGTGAGTCAGAAGTCCGCAGGCCAAACCGCTCGATGCTGGCGAGGTAAGGGGCGTCGCCAATGATGGCCCCCTACTCGATTCTGGGCTCGCCTCGTCTCTTGACGGGTAAACCAGCTGGCCCTCCGCAAGAGGGGTGGCGCCGCCGAAAGAGCCTTGGCCAGCCAAGCCCTCGAGCTCCAGACGATTTAACTCAAGGTCTGCAACACGCTGCGTCGCAAGGACTTCGGCGCGCGATGGAACGCCAGAATCATTGACGCCAGCTCATCGCTGTCGCAATAGAGGAAGGCCACCGGTACTTGCAGAACACGGGCGAGGCGGACTGCCATCTGATAGTCCGGCGCGTGAACACCGAGCTCGTAGCGGTTGATCCGCGTCGACGCCACGAACTCATCGAGCCCAGCTTCAATTCCGAGCTGCTTCTGGCTCATTCCCAGGGCCAGACGCGCCTCTTTCAAGCGCTTTCGCCAGACGTCTGAGATGTCGTTCGAAGCCTCCGTCATATTGCTACGAGAGTCGTAGCTTTTGTAGAATTCATCTACTACGACTTTCGTAGTCTTGGTGCGTCAAGCTGGCCAGCCTGGAGAAGGTCGGCGCGGAGCGCAGCCAGGAAGCCCACTCAGGAGCGACCTATGACCTACCGCATCCGTGACACTGCAGCTTGGCTCGCCTCATCGCTCTGCATCCGCTACCTTGTTGCTCATCCCGGTGCGCTGAGCATCCCCATGGTGGGCCCCCGGCTTCCGGCGTGGACAAATGGCACTGGGCCATCGGGTTTCACGCAGAAGGCGAAATCGAGATGCTCGGCGCATGGCGCGATGAAGGCACGGGAACTCCGCAGCGCATCGCGTCGGACCTCCAAGAGCGCGGTCTTAAGCGCATATGGGCCGTCGCTGCGGAGAGCGAGCTGTCGATGCAGACGCCCCAATGCAGGCGTTCAGCAGTCAGTTCGGCGGTTTGAGCAGACACCAGGGCTGGGTATCCAACGCCATGGCCAACCGCTGGATGTTTCCGAGCGAGACGTTCCAGCGCGAGCGCTCGACAGCCGAGACGTACGTGCGATCCAGCTCGCACTCCATGGCCAGCTCTTCTTGAGACCAGCCCTTCTGAACGCGAAGCAGCCGCACGTTGTACGCAAGCACGCCACGCACGTCGTCTGCGGACGGCAACTCATCTGGCGGCTTGGTCACTGCGGGCATGCCGTTAGCCTGACGATGTGATGGATTTGCATCTACGGAGTTTGCTTCACATATCAACCTGTCGACCGCGCGCCTTCCATGCCTGTGGTCACGCAACGGGGAGTGTTCGATGGCTCACCGCATTTGGGACAGTGCAACATGGCTCGCAGCGCCGCTCTGCATCCGGTACCTTGTTGCTCATTTCGGCGCACTGGACGTCCCCACGGTGGGCGCCGCGGCTTCCGGCTCGGACCGATGGCACTGGGCCATCGGGTTTCACGCAGAAGGCGAATTCGAGTTGCTCGGCGCTTGGCGCGATGAAGGCACGGGAACTCCGCAGCGCATCGCATCGGACCTCCAGGAGCGTGGCATTGAGCGCCTGCGGGCCGTCGCTGCGGAGGGCGCATTGACCGCCCACATGGCGGGCGTCCGTCCGTTGGTCTGTCGTCGAACCCTGTCCGAGCTGGAGGCCTGCGGCGTGTTCGGTGGTCGGACGCGACGCGTCATCCGGTGGACGGGCCAGGCCTCCCAGGCCGCGAACAAGCGCCTGGCGGCACTGATCAAACGCCATGGCCCGGTCGCCGACGCCGCCGAGGGCACCGAGGTCGTCGCAACGAGCCTGCAGCGCGTGCAGCTGGAGCTGTTCGACGGCTGGAGGCGCCGCGGCGGCCGCACGCCTTACGGCGCTCAAGCCACGTCCGAGTTCCTTTCGGCGGCCGCGGCCTGAACCGCCATGGATGCGCGGCTCTTGAGGAACTGGCAGGAGACGATGGCTCGCGTATGCGGCGCGCTGAGAAGGCGTGGCCGAACCGAACATGAAGCCGAGGACCTGGTGCAGGAGGCGTGGCTGCGGCTCGCCCGTTACGAGAACGACCGGCAGCGTCAGGTCGACCAGCCGGAAGCTTTCGTCATGCAAGCGGCGATGAACCTCGGCATCGATGCCTATCGCATGAAGGTGACCCGCGGCGAAGAGGTGCTGGTCGAGAACGTGGTGATCGTGGATACCGCGCCTTCGGTCGAGGCCGTGGTGCTGGCCAAAGAGCGCATGGCCCGATTGAGCCTGGGCCTGAACCGTCTGAACCCAAGGACCCGAGCCATCTTCCTCGCCCACCGGCTCGACGGCATGACCTATGCTGAGATCGCAGAGGCTCATGGGGTGACCATCTCGACGGTCTGCCAGCTCGTCGCCAAGGCAACGCTGCGGCTGACGACGTGGATGGAGGGTTGGTAGGGGTGCATCCAGAGCGAGCCTCCGGGTCTGAGGAGGTGGCGCGAATGCCGGAAGTGACGCGGAAAGTCGCAGCGGAGGCGGCAGTATGGATCGCCAGGCTGCACGGTCCAGACCGCACGCGTGCGATGGAGCTGGAATGCCTGGCCTGGCAAGCGCTGTCGGCCGAGCACCGCCTGGCATTCGAGCGCTGCAGCGACACCTGGCAGGACGTCGCGGGACTGAAGCTGAGCACCTACGCGGCAGCGCAAGCGCGGCCCTCGGTGAACGAGAAACAGAACTCGAAGCCAGTTTCGCGGCGCATGCTCGTTGGCGCGGCGATGGGCTGCGCTGCCGCAGCCGCCCTCCCCCTGTGGCGCAACGACGGCCGCTACGACACGGGGATAGGCGAACAGCGCCTGGTCATCCTGGCGGACGGCACGCGGATGACGCTCAATACGTCGACTCAGGTCAGTGTCGACCTGACACCGGCAAGGCGCTCCGTGGAGGTCCGCCGTGGCGAAGCACTGTTCGAGGTCGCCAAGGACACCAAGCGGCCTTTTGTCGTGCGAACTGCCGACGCCAGCGTCACTGCCACTGGAACTGCCTTCGTCGTCCGGGCCGTGCCGAAGGCGCAACCAGGTGTCGATGCATTCGGCGTGACGCTGATCGAAGGTCAGGTTGTCGTGCAGCGATCGTCTGGCGGCGACGCGACGGCGCCAGGCGAGTCCGTCGTGATGGCGCCCGGCGAACGCCTTCGGCTGCAGGTCCAGGACTCGCGGCCAGAGGCTCCCGTGCGTATGCGTCTTGATCGTCCGCGTGTCGACCAGCTTGTGGCCTGGCAACGCGGGGAAGCCGTCTTCGACGCCACCGAACTCGGCAACGCCGTCGCCGATCTCAATCGATACAGCAGGGTGCAGATCGTCCTGGCTGGCCAAGGGCTCGGTGAGCTTCGGATCAGCGGCGTCTATCGGACGGGCGACAGCATCGGCTTCGCCGACGCCGTTGCCAAGCTCTATGGCTTGGCCGTCAGCCGGCGCGGTGACGAGATACGGCTTTCGAAGCCGCCCTGACCTATCGCCAGTGGAAGTTGCTACCGCCAGCAAACCGATGCGCCACTGATTGGGACGACCTGGCAATCCACCAGGCATCTGGGATGGATCGGGACGGCAACGCGGTCGTGGGCTCGCTCTTTCTCACGCGCATGGGGCGCGCAGTATTGCGTACATGCGCGGAAGGCACTTCCCACCGTCCGGAGACCAGCTGGATCCGCTGGTCTTGCGACTGTGCACCCGTGCCTGGAGGCGCTGTCTCGAATCCCGGAAGGTTACGCTCAACCCTGAGCGTGATGTGGTCGCCGAGGCCGCGCTGCGGTGCAAAGATACTCAGCCACAGGTTGCATGACCGAGGCGACAACTACCTTGAGGGGCGCACCGGTGGCGCAGCGGCTGGTGCCCGCGTTCCTCAGCCGCCCAGCCACCCCGCCAACTTCTCCGCAATCATCAAGGTCGGCGAATTCGTGTTCCCGCTCGTGATCGTCGGCATCACGCTGGCGTCCGCCACGCGCAGCCCCGTCACGCCGCGCACGCGCAGTCGCGAGTCGACGACGGCGTCCGCGTCGTCCGCGCGGCCCATCTTGCAGGTGCCCACCGGGTGGAAGATCGTCGTCGCGATATCGCCAGCCAGGCGGGCCAGCTCCTCGTCGGTCTGGAACTGCGGCCCCGGCCTGTATTCCTCGGGCTTGAAAGCGGCCAGCGCCGGCTGGGCCACGATGTTGCGGGTGATGCGCAGGCTTTGCGCAGCGACCCGGCGGTCCTCGTCGGTGGAGAGGTAGTTGGGCCGGATGGCCGGCGCCACGGTGGCGTCCGGCGAGGTGGCATGCACCGTGCCGCGGCTGCTCGGATTCAGGTTGCACACGCTCGCCGTGAAGGCGTTGAAGCCATGCAGCGGCTCGCCGAAGGCGTCCAGCGACAGCGGCTGGACGTGGTACTCCAGGTCCGGCCAGGCCTTGTCCGGGCTGCTGCGCGTGAAGGCGCCCAGCTGCGACGGCGCCATGCTCATCGGGCCGCTGCGGCGCAGCGCGTACTCCAGGCCGATCATGGCCTTGCCCAGCAGTGAGGCCGAGCGCGTGTTCAGCGTCTGGGCGCCCTGCACCTTGTAGACGGCGCGGATCTGCAGATGGTCCTGCAGGTTCATGCCGACACCCCGCAGCTCCTGCTCGACGGTGATCCCCAGGCCCTGCAGCAGCGCGCCCGGGCCCAGACCCGAGAGCTGCAGGATCTGCGGCGATCCGATGGCGCCGGCCGCGAGGATGACCTCGCCGCCGACGTTGAGCCAGGGCTGCTCGACGCCATGTGGCGTCAACACCTCGACGCCGCCGCAGCGCAGGCCCGTGTCGTCGCGCAGCAGGCGCAGCCTGCGCACCTGCGCGCCGGTCCACAGCTCGAAGTTGGGCCGGCCCAGCGCGGTCGGACGCAGGAAGGCCTTGGCCGCGTTCCAGCGCAGGCCTTTCTTCTGGTTGACCTCGAAGTAGCCGACGCCCTCGTTGTTGCCGGCGTTGAAGTCGCTCGTGGCCGGGATGCCGGCCTGCTCGGCGGCCGCCGCGAAGGCGTCGAGGATGGGCCAGCGCAGCCGCTGCTGCTCCACGCGCCACTCGCCGGTCTTGCCGGGCATGGGGCCGTGCAGGGCGGCGAAGCCGTCGGGCGCGGTCTTGGGATTGTCGAGACGCCAGTGGTTCTCGTGGCGGCGGAAGGCGCGCAGCACGCGCTCCCAGCGCCAGGTGTCGTCGCCGGTGAGGTCGGCCCAGTGCTCGTAGTCGCGGCTCTGGCCGCGCATGTAGATCATGCCGTTGATGCTGGAGCTGCCGCCCAGCACCTTGCCGCGCGGGTAGCGCAGGCTGCGGCCGTTCAGCCCCGGTTCGGCCTCGGTGCTGAAGCACCAGTCGGTGCGCGGGTTGCCGATGCAGTAGAGGTAGCCGACGGGGATGTGGATCCAGTGGTAGTCGTCCTTGCCACCGGCCTCGATGAGCAGCACGCGCTTGCCGCGCAGCGCACTGAGGCGGTTCGCCAGCAGGCAGCCGGCGGTGCCGGCGCCCACGATGATGTAGTCGAAGCCTTGTTGGGACATGTGGAGCGCTAACGGGGCATGCCAGGGGGATTCAGCCCCTAGCGTAATTCACGCCTCGCCCGGCGTGCCGCCCAGGCGGTACCAGTCCAGCTTGCGCGTGAGCGTCATCACGGCCGCCAGCACGGCGAATAGCAGCACGGCGCCGATGACCAGGGCCGTCTGCTCGCGGCTCAGCAGCACGTAGAGGGCGCCGTAGAGCAGCGCAATGCCGCCGCCGAAGGCCGCGCCGCGCAGCCAGCCACCCAGCATGGCCGCGGCGTACTGCGTCAGCACCAGGGCCGCCGCGCCGGCCGCGATCAGATACGCCTTCACAAAGGACAGATGCTCCGACAGGCTGAGCAGGAGCAGGAAGAAGAGGCTGAGTGCCATGCCGACGAGCAGGTACTGCACCGGGTGCACGCGTCGGCCGGTCAGCAGCTCGGTCAGGCCGACGGTGACGAAGGTCAGCGCGATGAACATCAGGCCGTACTTGATGGCACGGTCGCTCATGACATAGGGGTTCACGGGGTCGATCAGCTCGACGGCCAAGATGTCGAGCCCGCCACCTTTGGCCGCCTTGCCGGCCTCGGGATAGGGTGGCGCCACGGCGCCGTCATCCGACAGATCCGGCAAGGGGCGGCCGGCCTGCACATCGGCGACGGCGGTGCTGGCCAGCGACGAGACCTGCCAGCGCGCCGTGAAGCCGCTGACGCCGATCTGGTGTTCGATGGGCAGGAACTGGCCCGTGAAGCTCGGATGCGGCCAGCTCGACTGCAGCACCACCTGGGTGTCGCTCGCGGCCGGCACGATGCCCAGCCGCTGGCTGCCGACGAGGCTGAGCTTGAGCGACACCAGAAGCGGCTCCTCCGCGCGCAGTTCGGGCAGCACCGCGTGCATGCCACCGCGGAAGGCCGGGATGGTGGTGCCTGGCCGCAGGGCCAGTTCACGGCCATCGCGTCGCAGCTCGGCGGTGCGGATGCCGCGCGTGTCGCTCAACGCGACGATGATCGTCGGGTCGCCGCAGGCCAGCCTGCCGTTCGCGTGCTCCGCCTTGGGCTGCAGCGCCGTCAGCGTGTCCCAGCGGGCCTCGACATCGAGCTGGCTGGCGTAGGTGTTGACCTTGAACAGGCCGCGCTTCCTGACCTCCGGACTGATGCCACCGCTGACGTGCAGCTTGGTGGGGGCGGCCGCCAACCAGAAGTCGCGCGACTCGACGGCCTCATTCTTGCCATCGGTGATCGGCACCACCCAGCTCTCCTTGCAGGACCGGACCAGCAACGGCCCGGCCAGCGCCTGGGCGCCCGCCAGCGACTGCTCGACGCTCTGTGCAGCCTCGCGTTGTCGGATCTGCCGTTCACGCGTGAGTCCGCCGATCTGGGCGAGCACGATGCACAGCAGCAGGGTGACGAAGGCCAGGATGGCCAGCTTGGCGAAAGCGGGATTGGGCTTCATGCCGCCAGCATCGCCAGCGGTCGTGAGGCGACGACGAAGTGCGTGAAGCGACGGTGAAGTCAGCGCGGCAGGATCAGCGTCACCCTCAGCCCCGGCCGCGCGGCCTCGAAGGCCAGCCGCCCGCCGTGCAGCTCGGCGATGCGGCGCGCGATGGCCAGGCCCAGGCCGGAGCCCTTGACGAGGCTGCCCGGCCGCGCCGTCGAGAAGAAGCGCTTGCCCAGCTGCGCGAAGGCAGCCGGCGGCACGCCGGGGCCGTGGTCGCGCAGGGCCAGGCCCACGCCCGTGGGCGTCGCGCCGATGGCGAGTTCCAGCGTCGATCCGGCGGGCGCGAAGTCGATGGCGTTGACGAGCAGGTTGCCGAAGGCCAGCTCCAGCAGCACCGTGTCGGCGTCCACGACCACGTTCTCGCGGGCCGTCCACACGACGTTCAGGCGCTTCTGTGCCAGCCGCGGCGCCTGACGCTCCAGCTGGCCCCCGACCCAGTCGGTCAGCGCCACGCGCTGGCGCTCCCCCAGCCCGACCTGTGCTTCCAGTTGCGACAGCGCCAGTACCCGCTCCACCAACGTCTGCAGCCGCGCAGTCTGGTCCAGCACCTGGGCGGCGAAGCGCTGGCGGTCGGCGGCGGGCAGATCGTCCTGCAGCAGTTCACCACTGGCGCGCAGCGCGGCCAGTGGACTCTTGAGCTCGTGTGTAAGCGCGCGCACGTCGTGCTCCAGTTGCTCGCGGCCTTCGAGCCGGCGGCGCATGTCGTCCATCGCGTGTGCCAGGTCGCCCAGTTCGCCGGGCATGACGGGCGGCGCGATGGCCTGGCCGGCCTGGGCCTGCTGGGCGTAGCGACGCAGCCGCCGCACCGAGGCCACCAGCCACAGCGTCACCGCGACGCCGATGACCAGGCTGGCCGCCAGCAGCGCGGCGCCGGCCCAGAACACGCGCCTCTCGGCGCGGTCGATGAAGCGCTGCACGCTGGCCACCGGCTTGGCGACGCTGACGACGCCCAGCGTGCGGCCGTCCTTCAGCACCGGCGCGGCGACGACGAGCACGGTGCTGCGGTCGTCGGCCCGGTAGCTGCGCGAGGAGCGTGCGCCATAGTCGCCGCGCAGCGTCAGTGCCACGTCGCGCCATTGCGAGTAGTCCTGCCCGACGGCCGTGGGCTGGCCGGAGTCGAGCACCACGCGGCCGGTCGCGTCCGTCACGTAGATGCGCAGGTCCAGGCTCTGCTTGCGCAGGCCCCAGATCATCACGTCCACGTCGCGCCTGGCATAGCGCCGCAGCTGGGTGGCCAGCCGCCCGTCGGGCAGGACGCCGCCGGCGGCCATCTCGTCCGTGGCTGCCTCGGCCAGGAGGTGGGCCGTGTCCACCATCAGGTCTTCCATGACCTCGCGCACGCTGGGCTTGACCTCGGCCAGGAAGACCTTGAGCAGCAGTACGGCGCTGAGGCCGGCGATGAGGAAGAAGCCGAAGAAGACCCTGAGCCCGAGTCTCATCGGCTAAGGCTCCAGGGAGTAGCCCAGGCCGCGGTGCGTCTTGATCGGGTCGCGCGCCGGCGCGGCCTCGCGCAGCTTGGCGCGCAGTGTCTTGATGTGCGTGTCCACGGTGCGGTCCGTGCTCTCGGCGCTGCTGCCCCAGACGGCGTCCAGCAGCGTGTCGCGGCTGTGGATGCGCTGCGGTGCGCGCAGCAGGTAGGTCAGCAGCCCGAGCTCCAGCTTGGTGAGGTGCAGCGGCACGCCGTCCAGGCTCACGCGTGTGCCGTCCACCCTGAAGCCTGCCGTCGCTGGCGGTGTCGCCTGGGCGCGGCGCAGCAGCGCGCGCACGCGGGCCACCAGCTCGCGCGGGCTGAAGGGCTTGGCGAGGTAGTCGTCGGCGCCCAGTTCCAGGCCGAGCACGCGGTCCATCTCGTCGCTGCGTGCGCTGAGCACGATGACGGGCAGACGGGAGAGCGGGCCGCTGCGCAGCTCGCGGCACAGGTCCAGGCCATGGCCGTCGGGCAGGCCGATGTCGAGTATGAGCAGCTCCGGCGGCGGCGCCGTGCGCAGCCGCTCGCGCGCCTCTGCCAGCCAGGCGTGGTGCTCTACCGCGAAGCCCTCCCGTCGCAGCGCGAACACCACCGTGTCAGCGATGGCGGGATCGTCCTCCAGCAGCAGGATCAAGCGCGCCAGCCCTGGGTCAACGCGGCGACCAACTGCGCCGCCGAGCCGGGTGCGCGGTTGAGCGGCAGGGCCTGGCCGGCCCACAGGCTGATGAAGTCGGCCCGGCCGGCCTTGGCGGCGGCCTGGCGCATGCCCCGGCTGGCGGCATTGGGTTGAGGGAAGTCGGGCAGGGCCACGCCGTCCAGCTCGCGCGTGACGCGGTTGGCGACGCCGCGCGCGAAGCGGCCGGAGAAGGCGCGCGTCAGCGTCGAGTCGGCGTCCTGCGCCGCCAGCAGCGCCGCTCGGTAGGCGGGCGACAGCGGGCATTCGTCGACAAGCAGGAAGGCCGTGCCCGCCGTCACCGCACCGGCGCCCAGCGCCTGGGCCGCCGCGACGCCACGGGCATCGGCGATGCCGCCGGCGGCGATGACGGGGATGTCCAGCGCATCGACGAGCAGGGGCACCAGGGCCATGGTGCCGATCAGCGCGCCCTCGGGCGTGCCGAGGAAGCCGCCGCGGTGGCCGCCGGCTTCATAGCCCTGGGCGACGACGGCATCGACGCCGCTGGCCTGCAGCAGCCGTCCCTCGGCCACCTGCGTGGCGGTACCGATCACGGTGAAGCCCTGCGCCTTCAGCGCTGCCACCCGGGTCGCACCCGGGTCGCCCATGACGAAGCTGATGACGGCGGGTCGGGCGGCGACGGTGGCCGCCAGCTGGGCCTCGAAGTCCTCCTCGCAGCGCTCGGGCCGGGTCGGCGCGGGCAGGCCCAGCTCGGCATGCCAGACGGCCAGGCGGGCGAGGTAGGCGTCCAGCGCCGCGTCGTCGCGTCGCCAGGGCTGGGGGCAGAAGAGGTTGATGCCGAAGGGCCGGTCGGTGCGGGCCCGGATGTCGGCGGCGATCTCGGCAATGCGGGCCGGCGCGAGGTAGGCCGCGCCCAGCTGGCCGAAGCCGCCGCCCGCACTGACGGCGGCCACAAGTGCGGCGCTGGAGGCCTCGCCGGCCATGGGCGCCATCCAGATCGGAGGCAGGTTGAAAAGGCTCATGGCGTCAACTCACGGTGCGTGCTGCCAGTATGGGGAAGAGCTTGATGAGGCCGTCGGACAGCAGCTCCACGGCCAGCGCGGCGAGGATGAGGCCCATCAGCCGCGTCATGATGTTGATGCCGGTCTGGCCCAGCACCTTGGCGATACGGCTGCTGGCCGAGAAGGTGAGGAAGGTGACCAGCCCGACGACCACGCCGTAGCCGCACAGCACCGCCAGCTCCCACCAGTGCCGGGTCTTGTCGGCGTAGATCACCATGGTCGAGATGGTGGCAGGGCCGGTCAGCAGCGGAATGGCCAGCGGCACGACGGCGATGCTGGCGCCCGCGTCCGCCTTGCTGGAGCCCTCGGTGACGTCTTCCTTGCGCGCCTCGGCCGGCTTGGCGTTGAGCATCTGCAGCGAGCTGATCAGCAGCAGGCAGCCGCCGCCGACCTGGAAGCTGGCCAGCGAAATGTTGAAGAACTCGATGATCTTCAGCCCGAACAGCGCCGAGAGCGCGATGACGATGCCGGCCGTGCAGGCGCTGACCAGGATGGTCCGGCGCCGCTGCGGGCGCGTGAAGGCGGACGTGAAGTGGATGAAGAAGGGCACCACGCCGACCGGGTTGACGATGGCCAGCAGCGCGACGAGAGGCTTGTAGATATCCATGCCGGCAATTGTGGGTCAGGCGTCCTGGCTCAGTGCGCGCAGATAGTCCAGCCCCGCCGCGCCGCGAGCCCCCCACCAGCTCAGCAACTCGCCGTCGACCAGTTGCACGTGAGCCCGCGGGCACAGCGCCTGCGCCTCGGCCAGGTGCTCTGGGCCGAAGCGATAGGGCTCGGAGCTGAGCAGCACGCGGTCTATGTCGCCCAGCCAGGCTTCGTCGCCGCGCAACACGGGGTAGCGGCCGGCACCCTGGGCGCCGCCGAGGGCATCCGGCCAGCTGCGCCAGCCGCCCTCGGCCAGCAGCGTGGAGATGTAGGTGTCGCGGGCCACCGTCATCCAGGGCTCGCGCCAGATCAGGTAGAGCACGTTCTCACGCGGCCCCGCCACGCCGCGGCAGCGCCGGAGGGCGGCGCGGAACTCGGCGGACAGCGTCGCGGCCCGCTCGTTCACGCCGGGCTCGCCGGCAAAGGCCGCGCGCAGCTGCTCGAACAGCGCCAGGTTGTCCTCGGGCCGGCAGGGGTGGGTCACGATGACGTGTGGCACGAAGGCACGCAGCGCCTCGGCCGTCTCGCGCCGGTTCTCGTCGACGTTAAGCACAACATGGGTCGGTGCGAGCGCCCGCAGCTTGGCAAGATTCACGTCCTTGGTGCCGCCCACCTTGGGCACGGCCGCGACGGCCTCTGCGGGATGGATGCAGAAACCGGTGCGCGCGACGAGGCAGGGCCCCAGGCCCAGGGCCACCAGCGTCTCTGTCGCGCTGGGCACCAGGCTGGCGATGCGCGGCCTCATCCTTCTTCCGTCAGCGCCAGGTAGACCGCGCAGCAGCCGCGCAGCCAAACAAGGGTCGGCAGCACCAGTGCGATGGCGAACACGACGCCGCCGCCGATCAGCGCGGCCAGGCCCAGCGACCCGCCCTGCAGCGGCATGCCGGCGGCGCCGAAGCCGCGCGGGCCCAGGCCCATGACGCCGGCCAGCAACTGGCCGGCCGGCAGCTCGACCCCGGCGCCCAGGATGGCCAGGCCCGCCACCAGCCGGCCGCCGCTGACGACGACGAAGCTGACGGCGGCCGTGGCCAGCGCGGTCAGCACGTAGACGGCGGCCATCAGCAGGGCCGTCTCGGGCAGGCCGTGGCGCAGGCGCCCGCGCAGGAAGGCCAGCACGCCGGCGCTGTGCTGGCCGGCCCAGACCGCTGGTCCGGCCAGCGGTCCGACGAGGACGGCCAGCGCGAAGGCGATGCCGCCCAGCACCAGCACGCCCAGCGGCAGCACGACGGCCAGCAGCGGCGCGCCCACGACGGGCCAGCGCGTCGCCCACAGCAGGCCAGCCAGGATGGCGGCGGCCAGCGCCGCCAAGGCCAGGCAGGCCAGCAGGGCCAGCAGCACGCGGTGGGCGCTGCGCAGCGCGTCCGAGAACGCGTCCTGGGGATCGCGCACCGGCAGGCCGCGGGCCTGGTCCATCAGCATCAGGCCCGTGGCATTGACCCCGAAAAAAGCGACAGCCAGCGCCAGTCCCATCCACAGCGCGCTCAGCAGGTTCTGTTCGCGCACCAGGGCGGACTGGGCCATGGCCAGCAGCAGGCCGGCGAAGCAGAACCCCGCCAGCAATGCGTAGAGGGCACGCAGGTTGCGCAGCGCGTCGACGCTGGCGAGCACGCGGGAGAGGGCGGGGAGCAGGCTGGGAGTCATGGATTCGGGGGGCGGGCGGCGATGGTATCGATGACGGCGCCATGACGCCCGGGAGCCGCCAGGGTTTGTGCTAAATCGTAAAAACAACACTTGTCGGAGTGCCGTCCCGCAATTTCGGCACCCCGCCACCATAATGAATTGCCTGTGTCTGGACGCCGCACCTTCGCTTGAATGGTTCACGATGGGTTGAAGCTCCACATGGTTTTTTGATTTTGAGAAGAGAAGGGCTTCCCCATGGGAAACAAGCTTTACGTGGGCAACCTTGCCTACAGCGTGCGTGACGAATCGCTGCAAGAAGCGTTCGGTCAATTCGGGACCGTGACCTCCGCAAAGGTCATGATGGATCGCGAAACCGGTCGTTCCAAGGGTTTCGGCTTCGTGGAAATGGGTTCGGACGCCGAGGCCCAGGCAGCCATCAACGGCATGAATGGCCAGGCCCTGGAAGGCCGCGCGATCGTCGTCAACGAGGCTCGTCCTCGTGAAGAGCGTCCGGGCGGCTTCGGCGGCGGTGGCCGTTCGGGCGGCGGCGGCTACGGTGGTGGCGGCGGCGGCTACGGCGGCGGTGGCCGCTCGGGTGGCGGCGGCTACGGCGGTGGTGGTGGCGGCTACGGCGGCGGTGGCCGTTCCGGCGGCTACTGATCGCCCCCCCTCGCAAGAGATCTGAACAAGGCGCCTTCGGGCGCCTTGTTCTTTTCTGGTGCGCCGATTCCGGCGCGGACTCAGTAGCCCAGCGTGGCCTTGGCGAACACCTCGTCGGCGCGCTGGGCGCCCTGCTGCTCGCGGGCCCGGTTCAGGCCCACGCTGACGACGCGGGAGAGGCCCACACGGTGCTGGAGCATCAGCGACAGCACCCGCCCGACCTCGTTCTGCGCGGCCAGGCCTGCGGCCGGGTCGTCGCGGCGGCTGAAATGCGTCTGCTGGCGGATCAGCCGCAGCGAGTTGCGCGGGCTCAGGTGCAGCACCACGAGGCTTTGCGCATTGCGGTCCGTGAAGGCGCGGCGGCCGTCCGGGCCGTCGACCCAGCCCAGGCCGAAGCGCTGCTCGTACTCCAGCCACCATCCGCCCGGCAGCGGCGTCCGCAGCTGGGCGTGCAGCTGGCCCAGCGTGCCCGGGCCGACGCGGTCGGCGTCGACATCCAGCCGCCGGCCCCATTCGACCTCGGCGCTGATGTAGGTCAGCAGCTCGCCCGGGTTGGACTCCGCGCCCAGCAGCAGCGTGCGGGTCGGGTGCAGCCGGCCGCCGCTCCTCGCCCGGTGGCTGTCCAGGCCGACGTGGCCCCAGACGCCGGTGTTGCGTGCCGCCGAGAACCAGAAGCCCGGCTGCACCAGGCGGTCCACCACCTGGCCGGCGGCGACGCCGAGGCGCGGGTCGGCCAGCGTGCGCGTCTCCTGCAGCCGGAGCTGGGGCTCGCTCTCATGCATGTCGACGCCGGCCAGCTCGCGCGGGCCCAGGCGCAGATAGCCGAAGGCCGAGGCACGGCGGATGGCGCTCTGGCTGACGAAGCCGTTGTCGTTGGCAAAGCGGGGGCTGATCTCCTCGACGTTGACGTTGGCCACCCAGTCGCCGTCGCGGTAGCGCCAGCCCAGCCAGGCGCGGTGGCCGCGCTCACGGCCCACGCGCAGCACCTGGCCCGCCTCGTCCAGGCCAAGCGTCGTGCCGGACAGCAGCAGGTGGCCGCGCCACTGGTCGCTGTCGCCGGCCCGCCAGACGCCGTCGCCGCCCACCACCCGCGTGGACATGCCGGCGCCGAAGTCGCGCAGCGACGCGAGGCCCGCGAGGCCGAACTGCCCCTGTCCGCCCACCTGCACGCGGCCGCGCGCGAAGCTGGCCTGCGAGCCGCCGGGCTGCACGCCGCTGCGCGTGGCGAACGCGCCGGCGCGCAGCACCGGTCCGCCGCCGGCGTCGCGCAGATGCAGGGCCGTGGCCTCGGCGCCGGCGCCGCGCCAGGTGGCGCGCAGGCCCCAGTCGGGATCGGTGATGGCGCGGGTGTAGAAGGCCGCGAGGCTGCGGTTCTCGCCGGACTCGTCGGCCTGGGTCGGGCCGACGACGTCGGCGCTCTCCAGGAAGAAGGGCCGCTTCTCGGGCACGCTGAGCGCGAAGCGCGTGTTGCCGGCGAGCTGCGGCGCGTCGAGTTCGACCTGCGAGAAGTCGGGGTTCAGCGTCACGTCCAGCACCCAGTCGGCGCGGGGGCGCCACTTGAACTCGGCGCCCAGCGACGCCTTGCGCGCGCGCCGCGTGCCGTCCGCCTCGCTGGCGTCGCGCGTGGCGCGCAGCGTCAGTTCGGGGCGCAAGGCCATGAAGCCGCGCTCGCGGACCTGCTCGACGAGGTCGCCCAGCCCGTCCAGTGGCTGCAGCTCGGCGATGAAGCTCAGCGCGTCCTTGGTCAGCGCCGGCGCGCTGACGTCGAGCGTGCGCTCCTCGCGCGGGATGTTGCGGGCGATCATCACGCGCCAGGGCGCGCCCCCCGAGTGCGGGAAGCGCAGCGCCGCGAGCGGCCAGCGCAGCTCGACGCTGTAGCCGTCGGGCAGCAGCGTGGTCGCGGCGTCCACGTCGAAGTCGGGCGCCGAGTCCTCGCTGTCCTCCTCGGCGGAGAACAGGCCGTCCTCGACGGCACCGGCCGCGCTGACGCGCACGTACTGCGCCGTGCGGCGGTGGCCCACGGGGTCGATGAGGATGGAGATGAAGTCCTGGTCGGCCTTGACCTGGTCGCGCCGGGCCAGCGGCGCGCGGATGCGGCCGGGCTCGGGGTCCCAGGCGCGGATGCCGAAGACGAGGGCGTCGTCGGTGACCAGCACCTGCACCGTCGTGCGCCAGCGTGCGGGCTGCTTGTCGGCGGGAAGGAACTGCGCGAAGCGCTCGTAGGCCGGCGCGCGCCGCCAGGCGTCGTCGTCCAGGCGGCCGTCGATGACGGGCGGGGCCTCGCCCGTGGCCAGGCGCAGCGCGGTGGGATGTTGCAGCGCGGGGGCGCTGCCCCAGGCCGGCAGGGCCAGGGCAAGCAGGCCCGGGCCAAAGAGACGGAAGTTCATGGAAGTCGTCCGAGAACGGCTGCGCGCGCGGGCGGCGGCCGCAGGAATCAGGTGGGGCGTGCGCGGGGCGCAGCCGGCGGGCGGCGCTGCGCTAGATGGCAGCGCGCGGGCTCAGCAGGGGTGAAGCACCTTGGCCATGATGTCCTCCTTGGCTGCGTTCATGCAGCTCTCGGTACGAAGAGCGCGCAGTGTAGCCAGGGCTTGCGTGCCCTGGTTACTCGCTCGCGCGCTTCTTGCGCGGCCGGCTGCCCAGTGCGCGGTCGTAGAGCCAGTTGGGCAGCAGGCGCAGGATCTTGGCCAGCACGCCCATCTGCCAGGGGATGACGCGGTAGCTGACCTGGGCGCGGATGCTGCGCACGGCCTGCTCGGCGAACTCGTCCGCCTGCATCAGGAAGGGCATGGAGTAGCGGTTGCCGCGCGTCAGCGGCGTGTCGATGTAGCCCGGCAGCAGGGTGACGACGCGCACGCCGAACGGCCGGCACTCGCCGCGCAGGCTCTCGCAATAGGCGACGACCGCGGACTTGCTCGCGCAATAGGCGCCGTGCCCCGGCAGGCCGCGGATGGCAGCGACGCTGGCCACGCCCACCAGCGTGCCCGAGCGGCGCTCCAGCATCGCGGTGACGAAGGGGTGGAAGGTGGCGGCCAGGCCGACGTTGTTGGTCTCGAAGGTGCGGCGCATCACGTCGAGGTCGTCGAAGTGGGCCGTGTCCATGCCGATGCTGATGCCGGCGTTGGCGATGACGACGTCGGGCAGGCCCTGGGCAGCGATGCATTCGCGGCCGATGCGGGCCATGGCGTCGAGGTCGGCGACATCGGCGCCGTAGACCCTGAAGCGGGCCGTGTCGAGCTGCTGCTCGGCGGCCCAGCGCTGGACCTCGGCGACGCGCCGGGCCACCAGCGCGAGGCGGGCGCCGTCGCGGTAGTAGCGCAGCGCCAGCGCCTGGCCGATGCCGCTGGAGGCGCCGGTGATGAAGACCAGTTCGCTCATCGACCGTCCCGCGAGGCGATCTGCCCCTGGGCCCGGCCCGTGAAGCTGATCTGGCCCGTCAGGTGCCGGTACTCGAAGTTGCGCGCGTTCAAGGTCGAGCTGCCCTGGCGTATGGTGACGGGCAGGTGGGAGCGCAGGATCTCGCTGTTCGCCAGCGCCTGCAGGAACTCGCCGCGCACCTCCAGCTGGGCCGGTGCGTTCTCGCCCGCGCCCGGCGGCAGGCGGCGCAGGCGCACGTCGCCGATCAGCTGCATGTCGCTGCCGTCGCCGTTGCTGATGGCGCGCTTGGCCTCGGCGATGGCTAGGCTGCCGTCGGGCGCGATGGCGCGCACGCGGGCCTGGTCGATCTCCAGGGTGTCGGTGTCGGGGTAGTGGCGCAGCTCTGCACCGGCGATCTGCACGTTCAGCCGGCCGTCGGCACCGATGCGCTGGATCTCGAAGTTCTCCATGCGGTAGTCGGGGATGTGGCGCGGCGGTGCCAGCTCGGACGGCCCGTCCAGCAGCGGCGTGTTCTTCACCAGCCACCAGGTGCCGCTGGCCAGCAGGGCCATCAGCAGCAGCGGCAGGTAGTTCGACAGCACGCTCTGGGCGCGCCACAGCCAGGGTCGGGGCTTGGCGCGGCTTGGCGCGGCGAGGGGCAGGGCCGCGGGCGTCATGGCGAGGTGCCGCCGTCCAGCGTGGCGTGGTGCGCGTTCAGTAGGCGCTCGTAGTGGCCGCCGGCCATCAGCAGCAGGTCGCAGTACTCGCGCGCCGCGCCATGGCCGCCCGCCGCGCGGGTGACATGGTGGGCGACGGCCAGCACCTCGGCGTGGGCGCCGGGCGGGGCGCAGGCGAAGCCGGCGCGCGTCATCAGCGGCAGGTCGGGCCAGTCGTCGCCCATCGCGGCAACCTCGCCCCAGCTCGCGCCGAGCCGGGCCAGCAGCGGCTCCGCGGCGGCCAGCTTGTCGCCGGCGCCGTAGACGGCATGGGCCAGGCCCAGGTCGGCCACGCGGCGGCGCACGGCGGGGCTGTCGCGGCCGGTGATGATCACCGGCGTGATGCCCGCCTGCTGCAGCGACTTCAGGCCATGGCCGTCCAGCGTGCTGAAGGCCTTGAACTCCTCGCCACGCTCGCCGATGTAGATGCGGCCGTCGGTCAGCACGCCGTCGACGTCGAAGATGGCCAGTTTGATGGCCAGGCCCGTGCCCTGGGCCTGGACGAGCAGCTCGGGCGGGAAACGCAGCGCCGCCATCAGATCACCTTGGCCCGCATCAGGTCGTTGCTGTTGATCGCGCCCAGCAGGCGCTTGTCGGCGTCGACCACCAGCACGACGGTGATGCGCGCCTCTTCCATCAGGTCGGCCGCCTCGACGGCCAGCGCGTCGGGGCCCAGCGTGCGCGGTTGGCCGTGCGCGACTTCCGCCGCCGTCAGCGAGCGCAGGTCGCGGCCCTGCTCGACGAGGCGGCGCAGGTCGCCGTCTGTGAAGATGCCCTGCACGCGGTCGTCGGCATCGACGACCACCGCCATGCCCAGCGCCTTGGCGCTCATCTCGCGCATCAGGTCGGTGAAGCCGGTGTCGGCGGCCACGCGCGGCAGCGCCTCGCCGCTGCGCATCAGGTCGCGCACATGGGTCAGCAGCTTGCGGCCCAGCGCGCCGCCCGGGTGCGAGCGGGCGAAGTCCTCGGCCTTGAAGCCGCGCGCGTCCAGCAGGGCCACGGCGAGGGCGTCGCCCAGCGCCATCTGGGCCGTGGTGCTGGCGGTAGGGGCCAGCTGCAGCGGGCAGGCCTCCTCGGCGACGGCGCTGTCGAGCACGACGTCGGCATGGGCGGCCAGGCTGGATTCGGACCGCCCCGTCATCGCGATGACGGGCACGCCCAGGCGCTTGAGCACGGGCAGGATGGCGTTGAGCTCGTCGCTCTCGCCGGAGTTGGACAGGGCCAGCACGACGTCGCCGCCGGTGACCATGCCCAGGTCGCCATGGGCCGCCTCGGCGGGGTGGACGAACAGTGCCGGCGTGCCGGTGGAGGCCAGCGTGGCGGCGATCTTGCGGCCCACATGGCCGCTCTTGCCCATGCCCATGACGGCGACGCGGCCGCGGCAGGTCAGTATGGTCTGCAGTGCGCTCACGAAGGCGTCGCCCAGACGCGGTGCCAGCTCGGCGAGGGCGCGGGCCTCAACCTCGAGCGCCTGGCGGCCGATGCGGACGGCGCGCTCGGCGGCAAAGACGGAAGAACTCATGCAGCCAGTGTAGACAAGGCCCGGGGTGGGCCCGGGCCGGCAGTCGCCGGCCGGGCCCCGGCGTTCGGGGCTGACAATCCATGACCATGCAGAGCCGCCCGCCTCCTCTTCGCGCGCCCGCCGCGCGCCTGCCGGTCGCCGTGTGGGCCTTGCTGCTGGGCCTCGCGGCCCTGCTGGCCTGGGATGCCAGTGGCCTGGACCTGCAGGTCATGCGCCATGTCGGCAGCGCCGCCGGGTTCGCCTGGCGCGAGAGCTGGTTCACGACGCTGCTGATCCACCAGGGCGGCCGCCTGCTCTCCTGGGCCGCGATCGGCTGCATCCTGCTCGCCAACCTGTGGCCCCGGCAGGTGCTGCCCGGCCTGACCCGGCGCGAGCGCCTGGGCTGGCTCCTGATCACGTTGCTCTGCCTGGCCGTGGTGTCGGTCATCAAGCGCTTCAGCCTGACGAGCTGCCCCTGGGACCTCGCCGAGTTCGGCGGCACGGTCCAGTACGTCTCGCACTGGGCCTTCGGCCTGACCGACGGCGGCGGCGGGCATTGCTTCCCGTCCGGCCATGCCAGCGCGGCCTTCGCCTTCCTGTGCGGCGCCTGGATGCTGGCCCGCGCCTACCCGCGCCTGGCGCGCGCCTGGCTGGCGGGCGTCATCTGCCTGGGCCTGGTCTACGGCGTCGGCCAGATGCTGCGCGGCGCCCACTATCCCAGCCACACGATGTGGACGGCCTGGATCTGCTGGGCGCTGACGGTCGCGGTCGTGCAGATCCAGCCCTGGGTCCTCAGCCGGCGCGCCGCCGCCTGAGGGCCAGCACCCCCAGGCCGGCCAGCAGCAGGGCCGCGCTGGCGGGTTCGGGCACGGGCACGGGCGTGACGGTGGCGGCATCGAAGTCGATGCTGCCGCCGGAGGCGAACAGGCCCAGCAGCACGCTCTCGTCGCCGCTGAACTGCGCGGTGGGCATGCCGCGCTTGAGGTCGAAGCTGCCCTCCACCCAGGGCTTGTAGCCGCCCTTGCCATCCTGGGCGCGGTAGCGCAGCTTGACGATGCTGCCCGAGCTCATCGACGCGTCGGCCATCAGGCCGTCGCCGCTGCCGGTGATCCTGAGCCCCGTGCCCACCGTGTCGGTGAAGATCATCTGGAAGAAGGAGGCGCCGCCTTCGCCCGCCTTCACCACGTCGAGCGTGGTCGTCCGGATGTGCTTGCCGGTCGCGACGTCGAGGAACCAGGCGGGCGTCGAGCTGTCCACGGCCTGGGTCCAGGCCAGGTCGGAGAACGTGGCCTTGCCGACGGATCCGCCGCTGGTGGCCAGCGTCAGGCCCCAGGAAAAGCTTTCGATGTCTATCCAGTCCTTGTGCCGGGCGTCGGTCGAATCGCCCTGCAGGCCGTCGATCTGCAGAAAGTAGCTGTTGGCCGCCTGGGCCAGGCCGACCGCCGCCAGGCCGGCGGCGAACACCGCCGCGCGCCAGGCCCGGATGAAACGTGAAGCAACCATGTCTAACCTCCTTGAGCCCGGATTGGGCGACGCCGATGCTGGGCGAGCGGGGCCGGCTCCACCATCCCCAAGGTGCCGTCGTGGCCGCAAGGGGTTTCCACAGAGCCGGGTGAGCGGCCATCGGCCTAGACTGGCCCGACAAATCGCACCACGGACAGGAGACACCGTGCAGCGGACCGACATCTCGGACCCGGCCTATTTCCACAAGGTCGTCGATTGCCAATGGGCCTGCCCGGCGCACACGCCGGTGCCCGAGTACATCCGGCTCATCGCGCAGGGCCGGCATGACGAGGCCTACTGGGTCAACTGGGTCAGCAACGTGTTTCCCGGCGTGCTGGGCCGCACCTGCGACCGGCCCTGCGAGCCGGCCTGCCGGCGCGGCCGCGTCGAGGAGAAGCAGGCGGCCAGGCCCGAGCCGGTGGCCATCTGCCGGCTCAAGCGCGTCGCGGCGGACAGCAAGACCGAGGAGTTCCGCGCCATGCTGCCCAAGCCCGCCGCCCGCAACGGCAGGCGTGTGGCCTGCGTGGGCGCCGGGCCGGCGTCGCTGGCGGTGGCGCGCGACCTGGCGCTGGAGGGCTATGCCGTCACCGTCTTCGACGGCGAGGCCAAGGCGGGTGGCTTCATCCGCACGCAGATCCCGCGCTTCCGGCTGCCGGAGCGCGTCATCGACGAGGAATGCGGCTACATCCTGGGCCTGGGCGTCGACTGGCGCGCCGGCCGGCGCATTGCGTCCATGAAGGCACTGCTGGCCGAGGGCTGGGACGCCGTCTTCGTCGGCTGCGGCGCGCCGCGCGGGCGCGACCTGCAGCTGCCGGGCCGGCAGGAGGCGGCAGGGCATATCCATGTCGGCATCGACTGGCTGTCCAGCGTCAGCTTCGGCCATGTGACGGCGGTGCAGCCGCGCGTCATCGTGCTGGGCGGCGGCAACACGGCGATGGACTGCTGCCGTTCGGCGCGACGCCTGGGTGCCGCGTCCGTCACGGTGGCCGTGCGCAGCGGCTATGCGCAGATGAAGGCCTCGCCCTGGGAGAAGGAAGACGCCGAGCACGAGGGCATTCCCATCCTGGACTTCCATGTGCCGCTGGCCTTCGAGCATGTGGACGGCAGGCTCACCGGCATGCGCTTCAGGAAGGCGCAGGCCGGCGGGGAGGTCGTCATCCCCTGCGACGAGGTGCTGATCGCCGTGGGCCAGGAGAATGCCTTCCCGTGGATAGAGCGCGACGCGGGCATCGCCTTCGGCGAGGACGGGCTGCCGGTGCTGGACCCGCAGAGCTTGCAGTCCACGCTGCCGCAGGTGTTCTTCGGCGGCGACGCGGCCTTCGGGCCCAAGAACATCATCACCGCCGTGGCCCACGGCCACGAGGCGGCCGTCAGCATCGACCGCCTGCTGCATGGCGAGCCGGTCACCCAGCGTCCACCGCCGCATGTGAACCTGGTGTCGCAGAAGATGGGCATCCACGAGTGGAGCTACGACAACGCCGTCACGCTGGACCTGCGCAGCAAGGTGCCCTGGGCCGCGGCCGAGAAGGCGCTGGCCAGCATCAAGGTCGAGGTGGAGCTGGGCTTCGACGCGGCCACTGCCCTCAAGGAGGCGCAGCGCTGCCTGAACTGCGACGTGCAGACCGTGTTTGCGCCCAAGCTCTGCATCGAGTGCGACGCCTGCGTGGACATCTGCCCGATGGACTGCATCAGCTTCACGGAAGACGGACCCGACCTGCGGGAGCGACTGAAGGCGCCGGCGCTGAACCTGCTGCAGGACATCTATGTCGAGGGCGGGCTGAAGACCGGCCGCGTAATGGCCAAGGACGAGGACGTCTGCCTGCACTGCGGCCTGTGCGCCGAGCGCTGCCCCACCGGGGCCTGGGACATGCAGAAGTTCCTGCTCGTCACTGCCAAGGCCGGCGCGGCCTGCCGTGACGTGACCTCGCGCAAGGAGGTGGCATGAGCAGGATAGAAGCGGTCAACGACTTCGTCGTCAAGTTCGCCAACGTCAACGGCTCGGGCTCGGCCTCGGCCAACGAGCTGTTCGCGCGCGCCATCCTGCGCATGGGCGTGCCGGTCAGTCCGCGCAACATCTTCCCTAGCAACATCCAGGGCCTGCCGACCTGGTACGAGGTGCGCGTCTGCGAGGCCGGCTGGCTGGGCCGGCGTGGCGGCGTGGACCTGATGGTCGCGATGAATCCGCAGACCTGGGCCCAGGATGTGGCCGAGATCCAGCCCGGCGGCTATCTGTTCTACGACTCCACCAAGCCGATGCCGCCTGGCGCCTTCCGGCCGGACATCCACGTCATCGGCATGCCGGCCACGGCCATCTGCAACGCCACGTACGACGTGCCGCGCGAGCGCACGCTGTTCAAGAACATCCTCGTGCTGGGGGCCTTGAGCGAGCTGATGGGCATCGCGGCCGCCGTCATCGAGAAGCTGTTCGCCGAGCAGTACCGCGGCAAGGAGAGGCTGCTGGACTCCAATGTGCGCGCGCTGCATGCCGGCCGCGAGTTCGCGCGCGACCACCTGTCCGTGCAGCCCTTCGGACTCAAGGTGAGGAAGGCCGACGCGGTGGGCGACCGGATCTTCCTGGAAGGCAATGCCGCGACGGCGCTGGGCTGCGTGTACGGCGGCGCCACCGTCTGCGCCTGGTATCCGATCACGCCGTCATCGTCGGTGGCCGAGGCCTTCGAGAAGTACGCGGCCAAGTTCCGCACCGACCCCGAGACGGGTGAGAAGCGCTATGCCATCGTGCAGGCCGAGGACGAGATCGCGTCCATAGGCATCATCACCGGTGCCGGCTGGAACGGTGCGCGCGCCTTCACGGCCACGTCGGGCCCCGGCGTGTCGCTGATGACGGAGTTCCTGGGCCTGGCCTACTTCGCCGAGATCCCGCTGGTCGTCATCGACGTGCAGCGCGGCGGCCCCAGCACCGGCATGCCCACGCGCACGCAGCAGGCCGACCTGCTCAGCAGCGCCTATGCCTCGCATGGCGACACGCAGCATGTGCTGCTGCTGCCGGAGGACCCGCGGGAGTGCTTCGAGTTCGCGGCGGCAGCGCTGGACCTCGCCGAGCGGCTGCAGACGCCCGTGTTCCTGATGAGCGACCTGGACATCGGCATGAACCAGCGCCTGTGCGAACCGCTGGCCTGGGACGACGAGCGCCGCTATGACCGCGGCAAGCTCATGACGGCCGGGCAGCTCGAGGCCGGCAAGCCATTCGCCCGCTACCAGGACGTCGACGGCGACGGCATCCCCTGGCGCACCTTGCCTGGCACGCATGCCAGCAGGGGCGCCTACTTCACGCGTGGCACGACGCGCAACGAGCAGGCCAACTACTCCGAGCGCGGCGACGACTACGTCCGCAACGTCGAGCGCCTACGCCTGAAGTTCGCCACCGCCGCGCGGCTGGCGCCGCAGCCGCTGGTGCGCGCAGCCGCGCAGAAGACCCGGGTCGCGGTGATGTACTTCGGCTCCACCGCGCCGGCGATGGACGAGGCGCTCGTCGCGCTCGCAGAAGCCGGCATCCACATCGACGCGATGCGGCTGCGCGCCTACCCCTTCGCTCCCGCCGTCGCCGAGTTCATCGCCGCGCACGACACGGTCTTCGTCGTCGAGCAGAACCGCGACGCGCAGATGCGCCGCCTGCTGGTCAACGAGCTGGAGGTGGCACCCGCCCAGCTCACGCCGGTGCTGCATTTCGACGGCACCCCCATCACGGCCCGCTTCATCACCGACGCGATCACGCGCCATGTGCACACGCTGGCCACCGCACCGAGGGGCGCGGCATGAGCGCCGCACGACCGCCCGATGGCGCTCGCACCGCAGTGCGCGGCACGGAGGTTTCCAATTGACCTATCTCGCCAAACCCAGGCTGCACCACCCCAGCCTGACCAGGAACAAGGTCGGCTACACGCGCCGCGACTACGAGGGCAAGGTCTCGACGCTGTGCGCCGGCTGCGGCCACGACTCCATTTCCGGCGCCATCGTGCAGGCCTGCTGGCAGCTGGACATAGAGCCCCACCGCGTCGCCAAGCTCAGCGGCATCGGCTGTTCCAGCAAGACGCCGGACTACTTCCTCGGCGCCAGCCACGGCTTCAACACCGTGCACGGCCGCATGCCCAGCGTGCTGACCGGCGCCTATCTCGCCAACCGCGAGCTGCTCTACCTCGGCATCTCCGGCGACGGTGACTCCGCCTCCATAGGCCTGGGCCAGTTCGCGCACGCGATGCGGCGCGGCGTGCGCATGGTCTACATCGTCGAGAACAACGGCGTCTATGGCCTCACCAAGGGCCAGTTCAGTGCCACGGCCGACAAGGGCTCGGTGGCCAAGAAGGGCGCGACCAACAACGACACCGCCATCGACCTCGCGGCGCTGGCGCTGCAGCTGGGCGCCACTTTCGTCGCGCGCAGCTTCTCGGGCGACAAGACCCAGCTGGTGCCCCTCATCGAGGCCGCCATCCGCCATGGCGGCGCCGCCTTCATCGACGTCGTCAGTCCCTGCGTGGCCTTCAACAACCATGCCGGCTCCACGCGCAGCTACGACCATGTGCGCGAGCACAACGAGGCGCTGAACCGCATCGACTTCATCGCCCTCGCGCCCGAGCAGGTGGTGGCCGATTCGCCCGACTCCGTCGATGTGCCGCAGGCCGACGGCACGACGCTGCGGCTGCGCAAGATCGCGCCCGACTACGATCCCACGGACCGCCCCGGCGCGATGAACGCGATGCAGCTGCGCGCCGCGGCCGGCGAGATCGCGACAGGGCTGCTCTACGTCGACCCGGCGGCCAGGGACTGGCATGCGGCCCAGCGCACGGCGGCCGGCGCGCTGAACGCTTTTGGTGAAAAAGCACTCTGTCCCGGCGCAGCAGCACTTGAGAAGATCAACGCCGGGCTGAGATGATCCGGGGCCATGCGTCCCTCCCATCTCAGCCTTCTCCCCGCCGCCCTCTTGCTGGCCGCCTGCGCCGGCTCCAGCCAGGACAAGGTCGGCAGCGCCGCGACGACGCCGCTTTCCGACCTCAACGTCGTCCGTGCCGACTTCCCCGACGTGCTCAAGGCCGCGGCCGCCGCGCCCTATGCCCAGCCGGCCGATGCCAGCTGCGCCGGTCTGGCCGCGGGCGTCCGCGCGCTGGACGAGGTGCTGGGCCCCGACCTGGACGCGCCGACCACCGCCGGCAATCCCGGCCTGTTGGAGCGCGGCGAGGATGCTGCCACCGGCGCGCTGCAGCGCACGGCCGAGGGCGTCATCCCGTTCCGCGGCTGGGTGCGCAAGCTGAGCGGCGCCGAGCGTTATGCCCGCCAGGTCAGCGCCGCCATCGCGGCCGGCGGCGTGAGGCGCGGCTTCCTGCGCGGGCTCGCGGCGGCCAAGGCCTGCACGGCAGCGCCGACGAAGCCGGCCTAACCTCGAGAATTCGCGCCAACACCCCTGGCCTGCGGGGGCTGCCCGGCCGGGCTGGACGCCCGGACATGCCACGGGGGGCTGCTACGCTGCGCCTCCCCCAGAAGAACAAAGCGCCCATGCGCCTCCTGCCTGTCCTGATTCTGCTGTTCATCGGCCTGGCCCTGCCCGTTGCCCGGGCCGAGCGCGACCCGATGGCCGAGCCGCGCTTCGTCACGGCCGGCGGCACCGCCGCCATCGTCGACGGCATCGTCGCGGCCCTGGCCCAGGACGACCGTGGCCTGATCTGGGTCGGCACCAGCGTCGGCCTGGTGCGCTACGACGGCTACCAGGCACGCGCCTTCCCGATGACGGGGGCGGCCGACTCGGGCAGCCGCGCCAACCGCTTCCTGCGCGTGCTGCTGGCCGACCGCGGCGGCGTGCTGTGGGCCGGCAGCGCCAGCGAGGGCCTGGCCCGCTTCGACACGCTGACCGAGCGCTGGACCTTTCTGCACCACGACCCGGCGGTGCCCGACTCGATCACGCCCGGCGCCGTGCAGCGCCTGGCGCGCGCCCACGACGGCCGCATCTGGGTGGGCCTGCTGGGCGGGCTGGACCGACTGGACCCGGCCAGCGGCCGCTTCGAGCATTTCCGTGCAGGCGACGCCAGCGGCCTGCCCGACGACCGCATAGGCGCCTTGCTGGTGGACCGCGAGGGCGACCTCTGGGTGGGCACCGGGCATGGCCTGGCGCGGTTGCGCGCCGGCGGGCGGCGCTTCGAGCCCATCGAGGGCGGCTGGCCCGTCAACGCGTTGGCCCAGGGCGCCGACGGCCGCATCTGGGTCGGCACGCGCGACGGCCGGCTGCTGCTGCTGGACCGCGATGGGCGCGCCGCGCCGCAGGCGCTGCAGGCGGGCGACGCCGGCGGGAGGCCCTCGCCGGTGCTGAGCCTGCTGGGCCCCGCCGAGGGCGGCGGCGATGGCGAGGTCTGGGTGGGCCGCGTCACCGGCGTCGAGCTGCGCGCCGCCGACGGCAGCCTGCTGCAGCTGCTCAAGCGCAACCAGCGCCGGCCCTGGACGCTGGGCGGCACCGATTTTCATGCGCTGCTGCGCGACCGCGCCGGCACGTTGTGGGTGGGCGGCTACGGCGGCGGCCTGCAGCGCTACGACCCGGAAAGCAAGGGCATGTGGGTGCGTCGCCAGGACGACGACCCCGCCAGCCCGCTGGCCGACACAGACGTGCGCAGCGTGCTGCAGCTGGGCAGCGGCGAGATCTGGCTGGGCACGCTCGAGCGCGGCATCGCCATCGTCGACCCGAAGCTGCGCCTCGTCGACACCATCCGGCCGGACGCGCGCTTCAGCGGGCTGGTCGCCGCACTGGCCCAGGCCGCCGACGGCAGCGTCTGGGCAGGCACCGAGGGAGGCCAGCTGTACCGCTTCGACGCGCGCCACCGCCTGCTGGAGGCGCGCTCCAGCATCCAGGCCCGCGTGCGCCGGCTGCTGACGGACCGCGCCGGCACGCTGTGGGTGGGCACGTCCGACGGCCTGTACCGCCTGGCGCCCGGCGCGGTCGAGCCGGAGCGCCTGCCGCTGGCCGGCGGCAAGCGCCTGGGCGGCAACGTCAACGCGCTGGTTGAAGGCCTCGACGGCCGCCTGTGGGTGGGCGCCGAGGCGGGCCTGTTCCAGCTCGTCGACGGCGAGCTGCGCGCGGACGGCGCCGGCCTGCCGCAGGAGGGCGTGCTGGGCCTGCTGATCGACGCCCATGGCGTGCTGTGGGCGGACCTCAACACCGGCCTGTACCGGCGCATGCCGGGCGCGGCCTTCGAGAGCGTGGGCCGGCCGGGCCACAGCTTCGGCGCCAACCTGCTGGCGGATGCCAAGGGCCGCATCTGGACGCATCGCGGCATGTTCGACCCGGGCACGCAGGTCGTCACCGAGTTCGGCCGCATCGACGGCGTCGACATCGGCACCGGCTGGTTCCGCGCCTACGGCAAGCTGGCCGACGGCCGCATGCTGTTCGGCGGGAGCACCGGGCTGCTGGTCGTCGAACCCGAGCGCTTCCGGCGCTGGGCCTTCCAGCCGCCCGTCGTGGCGACCGGGCTGCGCATCGACAGCAGCAGCCAGCCGGCCGGCCTGCTGCGCGAGGGGCTGACGCTGACGGCTCGCCAGCGCGCCTTCGCGGTGGAGTTCGCCGCGCTGGACTACAGCGCGCCGACCGAGAACCTCTACCGCTACCGGCTGCAGGGCTATGACGAGGACTGGATCTCGACCGGTGCCGAGCTGCGCGTCGCCAGCTACGCCAACCTGGCGCCCGGCCGCTACACGCTGGAGGTGCAGGGCAGCAACCGCCTGGGCGACTGGACCGGCCAACCGCTGCGCGTCGGCGTGGAGGTGCAGCCGGCCTGGTGGCAGACCTGGTGGGCGCGCACGCTGGCCGTGCTGCTGGCCGTGCTGGGCATCTACGGCCTGGTGCAGTGGCGCACGCGCGCGCTGGAGCGCCGCCAGGTCGAGCTGGAGCGGCGCGTGCAGGAGCGCACGGCCGAGCTGGAGGCGCTGTCCGAGGCGCTGAAGGAGTCCAGCCTCAGCGACCCGCTGACCGGCCTGCACAACCGCCGCTACCTGACCCAGCACATCGACGCCGACGTGGCCGTCGCGCTGCGCCGCCATGCCGTGGGCACCGTGCGCTCGGACAATGCCGACCTGGTGTTCATGCTGGTGGACGTGGACCACTTCAAGCAGGTCAACGACCGCCACGGCCACTCGGCGGGTGACGCGGTGCTGGTGCAGATGCGCGAGCGGCTGCGCGAGGTCTGCCGCGACAGCGACCACATCGTGCGCTGGGGCGGCGAGGAGTTCCTCGTCGTGGCCCGCGACGGCTCGCGCGAGCATGCCGCGGACCTGGCCGAGCGCCTGCGCCGCGCCGTGGCCGGGCGCCCCTTCGAGCTGCCCGACGGCCAGCGGCTGACGCGGACCTGCTCCATCGGCTTCGCCTGCTTCCCGCTGGCGCCCCGGCATCCGCAGGCGCTGGACTGGAGTGCCGTCATCGACGTGGCCGACGGCGCTCTCTACGAGGCCAAGCGCGGCGGCCGCGACCGTTGGGTGGGCGTTCTCGCCGCCGATCCGGGCCTGGACGCCGACGCGCTGCGCGAGCTGCTGGGCCGCTCGCCGGCGCAATGGCTGGCCAGCGAGAGGCTGCGCGTGCTCAGGGGCGGGCAGTGAGGCCGGGCAGCGCCGGCCCCCAGCCCAGCGGCGCCGGCAGTGCCGACAGGATGCGCTGGCGCAGCGGCGCATAGGCCTCGTCCACCGACTGACCGGCGCGCGGCGCCAGCGGGTCGCGGTGGCTGCCGAAGGCCTCGTCCAGCTCAGCCCAGTCCGCGGCGCTGAAGACGGCGGTCGCGCGCGGCAGGATCTCGGTTTCCTCGCGCCGCATGTGGCGCAGGTAGCGGGCCGTGTAGACCCCGAGCTGCCGCTCGAACTTCTCGCGCCTGGGCTCGCCCATCTGCTCCCAGGCCAGCAGCGTGTGCTGCAGCTCGCGGATGGCGCGCTCGCCCTGGCCGTGGTCCACGTCCAGGTCGTCCAGGGTCTCGCGCAGGTCCGGCGCCAGCGCGCGCAGCCTGGGGAACAGCAGCTCGCTTTCCTTCTTGTGATGCAAGCGTTCCGGAAATTCGTCGACGTAGAACAGCATCGCGCGCAGCGCGGCGAAGTCGGGCGGCGCACCGGCCTGGCGCTGCGCGGCCAGCAGCAGCGGCAGCGTGCGCAGCATGGCCGCGAGCGCGTCGTGTTCGGCGTGGATGATGCGCACGGCCAGGGGCATGATCGAGGAAGGCATGACGCGCAGCGTCGCGCCTTGCCGGGCGGGAGGCCTTGCTCTGGATCAAGGCCAGTGAAGCCACCCCCGTAAAATCCGCGCCTTTGCCCAACAGCCCAAGGAAAGCCCCGGCCATGACTGCAACGATCGCCTCCCCCACCTCGAACTCGCAGCAGATGGCCAACGCGATCCGCGCTCTCGCGATGGATGCGGTGCAGGCGGCCAACTCGGGCCACCCGGGCGCCCCCATGGGCATGGCCGACATCGGCGTGGCGCTGTGGGCTCGCCACCTCAAGCACAACCCGGCCAACCCGCACTGGGCCGACCGCGACCGCTTCGTGCTGTCCAACGGTCACGGCTCGATGCTGATCTACGCGCTGCTGCACCTGACGGGCTATGAGCTGCCCATCGAGGAGCTGCGTCATTTCCGCCAGCTGCACAGCAAGACGCCGGGCCGCCCGGAAGTGGGCATCACCCCGGGCGTCGAGACGACCACCGGCCCGCTGGGCCAGGGCGTGACCAACGCCGTGGGCCTGGCGCTGGCCGAGAAGCTGCTGGCGCGCGACTTCAACCGCGACCAGCATGTCGTCGTCGACCACCACACCTATGTGTTCCTCGGCGACGGCTGCCTGATGGAGGGCATCAGCCACGAGGCCGCGTCGCTGGCTGCGGCCTGGAAGCTGAACAAGCTGATCGCCATCTACGACGACAACGGCATCTCCATCGACGGCCAGGTCGGGCCCTGGTTCGGCGACGACACCGCCAAGCGCTTTGAAGCCTATGGCTGGAACGTCATCGGCCCGGTGGACGGCCACGACGTGGATGCCATCGACAAGGCCATCACCAAGGCCAAGAAGAGCACCAGCAAACCCACGCTCATCGTCGCCAAGACGGCCATCGGCAAGGGCTCGCCCAACCGCGCCAACACGGCCAAGGCCCATGGCGAGCCGCTGGGCACCGAAGAGATCAAACTGACCCGCGAGGCGCTGGGCTGGGCGCACGAGCCCTTCTCGGTGCCCGCCGAGGTCTATGCCGCCTGGGATGCCAAGGCCGCCGGCGCGAAGGCCGAAGGCGAATGGGAGCAGCGCTTCGACGCCTATGCAGAGGCACACCCCGAGCTGGCTGCCGAGTTCCAGCGCCGCATGGCCGGCGTGCTGCCCGCCAACTTCGCGCAGATCGCCGTGGACGCCGTCGTCAAGGCCCATGCCGAGGCCCAGACCGTCGCCAGCCGCAAGGCCAGCCAGCTCGCGCTGGAGGCCTTCACGCTGGCCCTGCCCGAGATGCTGGGCGGCAGCGCCGACCTGACCGGCTCCAACCTGACCAACACCAGCTCGACGCCCAACCTGCGCTTCGAGGCTGACGGCACGCCCAACGACGGCCGCCACATCAACTACGGCGTGCGCGAGTTCGGCATGGCCGCCATCATGAACGGCATCGCGCTGCACGGCGGCTTCATCCCCTATGGCGGCACCTTCCTGACCTTCAGCGACTACAGCCGCAACGCCATCCGCATGGCCGCGCTGATGAAGACCCGCGTCGTCCACGTGATGACGCACGACTCCATCGGCCTGGGCGAGGACGGCCCGACGCACCAGTCCATCGAGCATGTCGCCTCGCTGCGCCTGATCCCGGGCCTGGACGTCTGGCGCCCGGCCGACACGACCGAGACCGTCGTCGCCTGGACCCTGGCACTGGGCAATGCGCAGCGCCCCAGCCTGCTGGCGCTGAGCCGCCAGAACCTGACCTACTCGCCCAAGACCAACGTCGACGAGATCGCCAAGGGCGCCTATGTGCTGGCCGAGCCCGCCAAGGGCAAGGCCAAGGCCGTCATCATCGCGACCGGCTCCGAGGTGCAGCTGGCCATGGCCGCCAAGGCGCTGCTGGCCGAGGAAGGCATCAGGGTTCGCGTGGTCTCCATGCCCAGCACCAGCGTCTTCGACCGCCAGGACAAGGACTACAAGAAGAGCGTGCTGCCCAAGGGCCTGCCGCGCGTGGCGGTCGAGATGGGCGTCAGCGACTTCTGGTGGAAGTACGGCGTGGATGCTGTGGTCGGCATCGACACGTTCGGCGAATCGGCCCCGGCCGGCGTGCTGTTCAAGCACTTCGGCTTCACGCCGGAGAACGTGGCGGCGACCGTGAAGGCGGTGCTGAAGAAGAAGTAATCCGCAGAACCTGCGGTACAAGACTCCCGCCGTCACAAGCGGGAGTTTTTATGCGCGGTTTCATCGTGGCCCTGGCTGGCTCGCTGTGCGCGCTGGCGCTGGCGCAGCCGCCACTGCCGGACGAGCGCAAGACGCTGGCCTGCCTGGTCAAGGGCGGGCCGGCGTTGCAGATCGAAGATGCCGGGCTGCAGCCCGACGCCAGGGGCCTGCCAGCCTATGTACGGCTGCGCCTCCTGTTCGAGCGCGCGGACCGGCCGCCAGTCGTCGAGGTGCTGGCCTCGACGGCCTCGGCGGGGATCCGCGATGTCGTGCTGGCCCACGTGACCGGCTACCGCCTGCCCTGCCTGGAGACCCGGCCGCTGGCCGCCGTGCAGGAGTTCCAGTTCGCGCCAGACCTCATGCCGCAGGGTGGCCCGCTGCAGGTGGTGAGCGGGCCGGCAACGGCCGACCGCAAGTGCCTCACCTACCCCAAAGAGCTCGGGTACACCGCAGAGCCTCGTGTCTTGGATCGCGCGCTGCTGGCGCTGACCTTCAGTGGTGATGCGACTGCAAAGCCCGAGGTGGTTGTCCTGGGCACCAACGGCGATGCCAGCTTCGTCAAGGCCATGCTCAAGAACGGCAAGGAATGGGGACAGCCGTGCCGCAAGGCCGGCGACTGGCCCCTGCGCGAGGAGGCGATCTACCTGGCGCGCATGGCAGGCACCCACTACGCGCAGTTCAAGAAGAAGCGCGTCTCGCTGTCGGAGTTCCTGGGCTACATGAAGGACGCCAGCGCCGCCCGGGTGTTCTTCGACCTCGACACCATGCAATGCCCATTCGCGCTGCGCTGGACGCTGCACGAGTCCTGGGGACGCAATCGGGTGTTGGAGGCAGAGGGCGACAACCCCAATCGCGCGCTGCTTGTCGAGTGGATGCGGGGCCTTCACTCGGGGCTGCAGCCCGACATGATGAATCGGCTGATCGGGGAAAGCCTGCTGGTGGACGTCCCCTGCGGCCAGCTCGATCTCAAGGGCGAGGCCGGCTGAAATCGGTCCGAAACCACCCCGCCCCGCGAATCGCCGAGAATCCCGCCCGACCAAGATTTTTCATCCTCCGGAGACTCTCCCATGACCATCAAGATCGGCATCAACGGCTTCGGCCGCATCGGACGCATGGTGTTCCGTGCCGCCATCGCCAACTTCAAGGACATCGAGGTCGTCGCGATCAACGACCTGCTGGAGCCCGACTACCTGGCCTACATGCTCAAGTACGACAGCGTGCACGGCAGGTTCGACGGCGAGGTCTCCGTGGAAGGCAACACGCTGGTCGTCAACGGCAAGCAGATCCGCCTGACCGCCATCAAGGACCCGTCCGAACTGAAGTGGGCCGAGGTCGGTGCCGACATCGTCATCGAGGCGACGGGCATCTTCCTGGACAAGGCCGGTGGCGAGAAGCACCTGGCCGCGGGCGCGAAGAAGGTCATCTTCTCGGCTCCCTCCAAGGACGAGACGCCGATGTTCGTGTTCGGTGTGAACCACGCCAAGTACGCCGGCGAGGCCATCATCTCCAACGCCTCGTGCACGACCAACTGCCTGGCGCCGCTGGCCAAGGTGCTGAACGACAAGTGGGGCATCAAGCGCGGACTGATGACCACCGTGCACGCCGCCACCGCCACGCAGAAGACCGTCGACGGCCCCAGCAACAAGGACTGGCGCGGCGGCCGCGGCATCCTTGAGAACATCATTCCCAGCAGCACCGGCGCTGCCAAGGCCGTCGGCAAGGTCATTCCCGAGCTGAACAAGAAGCTGACGGGCATGAGCTTCCGCGTGCCCACCAGCGACGTGTCGGTCGTCGACCTGACCGTCGAGCTGGTCAAGGACGCGACCTATGAAGAGATCTGCGCCGAGATGAAGGCCCAGAGCCAGGGCGCGCTGAAGGGCGTGCTGGGCTACACGGAAGACAAGGTGGTGGCCACCGACTTCCGCGGCGACGCCCGCACCTCCATCTTCGACGCCGACGCCGGCATCGCGCTGGACGGCACCTTCATCAAGTTGGTGTCCTGGTACGACAACGAGTGGGGCTACTCGAACAAGTGCCTGGAAATGGTGCGCGTGGTCAACGGCTGAGCCACCTGACCCCGCCGCGCAAGGCCGGTCGACCGCGAGGTCGACCGGCCTTGCTGCTTTCTTGCGCCGCACATTTGTTTGCCAATGGCCGCGGGGGGCGCACCTAAACTGGCTGTCCCCGCATCGCAATAGCTCGCCGCCATGAAGTTCCTGCGCCCGCTGCTGATCGTCACCCTGGCCGCCTTGGTGGCGCCGGCGGGGATGGCCCAGACCAACCCGAGCCCGGACGGCGAGGCCCGCGTCATCGTGCGCTTCAAGCCGCAGGCCGAGAGCGTGCGCGCCAAGGCCATGGCGCTGCAGGCCACGCGGGCCGAGGCCCAGGACATCGCGCAGACGCGCGCGACGGCGCTGGGCCTGCGCACGGGCCAGGCGCTGGCCGCGGGCCTGAGCCTGGACGAGCGCACCCATGTGGTCACGGCGCGCGGCCTGAACGGCGAGCAGCTCGCGAAGCGGCTGGCGGCCGACCCCGAGGTTGAGTTCGTCGCGGTGGACGGCCGCCGCAAGGCGCTGCTGCTGCCCAACGACCCGCTGTTCGGTGGCGCGACCGTCAACCCGCAGACCACCAATCCCGACGGCAGCGCGGCGCGCGTCATCGACCAGTGGTATCTGAAGGCGCCGGGCAGCGCCACCAACCCGGCCGTCGTGTCCAGCGTCAATGCGCCGGCGGCCTGGGACGTGACGACCGGCTCGGCCGGCACGGTCGTCGCCGTCATCGACACCGGCGTGCGCCGCGACCACCCCGACCTGGCCGGCCGGTTCGTCGGCGGCTACGACTTCATCGGCTACAACGCGCCCGGCAGCGCCATAGCCGCGGCCATCGCGAACCGGCCGGCCGGCGCCGACCTGACGCAGGCGCTGGACTACGGCGACTGGGTCTCGCAGGCCGACGTCGACAGCGGCGCGCTGGGCAGCGGCTGCACGTCGGCCGACGTCGCCAACAGCTCCTGGCACGGCACGCGCGTGTCGGGCCTGATCGCGGCGGCCAGCAACAACGGCCTGGGCATGGCCGGCGTCGGCTGGGGGCTGAAGCTGCTGCCCATCCGCGTGCTCGGCAAGTGCGGTGGCTACGACAGCGACATCATCGCCGCGATGAAATGGGCCGTCGGTGTCGCACTGCCCGGCGTGCCGGCCAATACGAACAAGGCCAAGGTGCTCAACCTCAGCCTGGGCGGCAGCGGCAGCTGCGCGTCGACCGACCCGACGGGCTCCCTGTACCGCCAGGCGATCGGCCAGGTCAACGCGGCCGGCGCCACCGTCGTCGTCGCGGCCGGCAACTCCGAGGGCCTGGCCGTCGGCCTGCCGGGCAACTGCCCGGGCGTCGTCGCGGTGACGGCGCTGCGCCATGTCGGCACCAAGGTCGGCTTCGCCAGCCTCGGGCCGGAGGTGACCGTCGCGGCGCCAGGCGGCAACTGCGTCAACACCGGCATCGGCCAGCCCTGCCTCTACCCGATGGTCAGCACGACCAACAGCGGAACGACGACGCCGGTCGCGGCCGACAACGCCTACACGGGCAGCAACGGCTCGGTCGGCACCAGCTTCTCGGCGCCCATCGTCAGCGGCATCGTCGGCCTGATGGCCTCGGTGCGGCCGACGCTGACGCCGAACGAGGCGACGCAACTCCTCAAGCTGACGGCGCGCGCCTTCCCGACCGCGGGCGGGACGGCCGGCATCGCCCAGTGCGTGGCACCCAAGTCCACCGTGCAGGACGAGTGCTACTGCACCACCAGCACCTGCGGCGCCGGCATGGTGGACGCCGCCGCGGCCGTGTCGGCGGCGCAGGCGCTGAACGGCGCGATGGTCACCGTGACGCAGTCGCCGGCCAGCGGGCTGACTGCCGGCCAGACGCTGACGCTGACAGCAGCCGCCAGCGGCCTGGTCAGCGGGCGCAGCGTCGGCTCGACGGCCTGGACCATCATCGACAACGGCGGTGGCATCGTCAGCGCCTTCGTGTCGGGCGCGGCCTCGTCGACGGCCACCATCGTGCCGACGGCGGCCGGCACGTTCACGGTGCGCGCCGACGTGACGGACAACGTCGGCCTCGTCTACAGCCAGACCGCGACGGTCAGCGTCGCGGCGGCGCCTGTGGCCCAGCCGACGCCCAGCGGTGGTGGCGGCGGTGGCGCGGCCAGCGCGCTCTGGCTGGCCGGGCTGCTGCTGGCGGCGCTGGCGCTGCGGCGCTCAGCCCGGCGCGGCTGAGGACGCGGCCGGAGCCGCGCCGCAGGCCTTGAAGCCGGCGGCCAGCGCCGCGTCCTTGCTCGCCCTGAGCCGGTCCGCCAGCAGGCCGTCGGCCTGGGCGATGACGAGGCTGTGGCGGCGCAGCGGCGCCTTCAGCGCCAGCACGCGCAGGCCCTTGAGGCCGCGCCTGTCCAGGGCGGCGACGGCGGCCGTCGCCTCGGCCTCGCCGGCATGCCGGCTCAGCACGAAGGCGGGCTGCTCGGCGGGCAGGCCCTCCAGCGGCTCGAAGGCCAGGCGCAGTTGCCTGTAAGTCGCCTCCTTGCGGGCACGGAACTCGGGGTCGGCGAGCTTGATGGTCGCGACGACCCACACGCCCGGCAGCTCGCTGCTGTGCACCTGGGCCTCGGCGCCGGCGGCCTTCAGCGCGGCCTGGGCGGCGGCCAGCGGCGCGTCGCCGTCCAGCGGGCCGAGCTCCAGGCAGCTGCGCTGGGCCAGGGCCGCGGCGGCGCTGGCGGCCAGCGGCTGGATGCGCTCCGGGTGCACCTGGGCCGCCAGGCGCTGCGGCTCGCGGCCGCCTTCGGCGGGCAGGCCGGTCACGGTGTCCAGCCAGCCGCGCGACCAGGCGAAGAAGAGGGCGTTCGCCGCCAGCAGCACGACCACGACGATGCGCATCACGAGGAGGTCTCCAGTCTGAGGCCCAGCTCGCCGCCGCTGCAGGGCACGAGGCCGGCGGCGGTTTCCAGCAGCAGCTCGCCGCGCACCGACACGCCGCGCGCCGTGCCAAGCTGTTCGCCGACGCGCACGCGGCGGTTGGCGGCCAGGTCGCGCCGCGCGAAGGCGGCCTGCCAGGGCGCGAAGCCCAGGGTCTCGAAATCCGCGAGCATGCCGCGCAGCGCGGGCGCCAGCCGGTCCAGCGTGGTCGTGGCGTCAGCGGCGGGGTCCAGCGTCTGCAGGGCCGCATGGCCGCTTCGGAAGGCGCTGCGGTCGGCTTCGGCGGGCAGTGGCCGCAGGTTCAGGCCGATGCCGATGACGACGCCGCGCCGCTCGTGCGGCAGCGCCACGGTCTCGATGAGGATGCCGCCGAGCTTGGCGCCGTCCAGGAAGAGGTCGTTGGGCCACTTCAGCTGGATGCGTTCGCCCGCCGGGTCCAGCGTGTCGGCGACGGTGCAGCCCACCGCGAGGGACAGGCCCGACAGATCCAGCGCGGCCGGCAGCGGCAGCGCGACGGAGAACGTCAGCGCCGCGTCATCCGACTGCCAGGCCCGGCCCAGGCGGCCGCGGCCGGCGGTCTGGCGACTCGCCGACAGCAAAAGCGGCCCGCCGCCCTCGCGCAGATGGGCCAGCGCCTCGGTGTTGGTCGAGCCGCATTCGGCGAGGTGGCGCCGCTGCATCGCCTCAGCGCCTCTTTGGCGCGAGCATGGTGCCGCGGCAGGTGGCAGCGCCGCACCAGCAGGCGAACTGCTTCTTGACCTTGGCCGTGTGGCGCTCGTCCAGCACCAGGCCGTAGTCGTAGAACAGCTCCTCGCCGGGCGTCAGGTCGCGCAGCGCCTTGATGAAGACGCGGCCGTCGACCTCGTCGGCCTCGCAGTTGGGCTCGCAGGCGTGGTTGATCCAACGTGCATCGTTGCCCCCGTACAGCGCATCGATGACCAGGCCGCCGTCGAGGTGGAAGTAGAAGGTGTGGTTGGGCTGGCTCGGGTCGTGCGGATGGCGCTCGACGGCCTCGTCCCAGGTGATGCGCTCGCCGGTGTACTCGATGATCTTGGCGCCCGCGCGGATGGGCGCCGCGGCATAGACCCCGCGGCCGTGCACGCCGGAGTCGCGGACTTCGATCTTGCGGCGTGGGGTTTTAGGCGTCATCGGCGCTGTGGTACGGTGATTTCATGGGTGCGCGCGTGCGTGAGCGTGCGCGCGAGGCCCGGATTGTAGGCAGGGGATTCGAAGTCCCCTGCCGAGGGAAGACCGAAGAGAAACGACCTGATGAGCAAGACCCTGATCATTGCCGAGAAGCCCTCCGTCGCGCAGGACATCGTCCGCGCACTGACGCCCGTGGCCGGCAAGTTCGACAAGCACGACGATCACTTCGAGAACGAGCAGTACGTCGTCAGCTCGGCGGTGGGCCACCTGGTGGAGATTGCTGCGCCGGAGGAGTACGACGTCAAGCGCGGCAAGTGGAGCTTCGCCAACCTGCCCGTCATCCCGCCGCACTTCGACCTCAACCCCATCGACAAGAACAAGGGCCGGCTGAACGCGCTGTCCAAGCTGATCCGCCGCAAGGACGTGACGGCGCTGATCAACGCCTGCGACGCGGGCCGCGAGGGCGAGCTGATCTTCCGCCTCATCGAGCAATACGCTCAGCCGGCCAAGGGCCGGCTGAACAAGCCCATCCAGCGGCTGTGGCTGCAGTCCATGACGCCGGCGGCCATCCGCGAGGGTTTCGAGAAGCTGCGCAGCGACGAGCAGATGCTGCCGCTGGCCGACGCCGCGCGCTGCCGCTCCGAGGCCGACTGGTTGGTGGGCATCAACGGCACGCGCGCGATGACGGCCTTCAACTCGCGCGACGGCGGCTTCTTCCTGACCACGGTGGGCCGGGTGCAGACGCCCACGCTGTCGGTCGTCGTCGAGCGCGAGGAGAAGATCCGCAAGCACGTCGCCCGCGATTACTGGGAGCTGCGTGCCAGCTTCGACGCCCAGGCCGGCCAGTACGAGGGCAAGTGGTTCGACCCCGCGTGGAAGAAGAACGACGACGCCGAGCGCCGCGCGGATCGCCTCTGGACGCAGGCCGAGGCCGACGAGATCGCCAAGGCCGTGCTGGGCCAGCCCGCCACGGTGACCGAGGAGAGCAAGCCCAGCACGACCAGCTGCGGCGCGTTGTACGACCTGACCACGCTGCAGCGCGAGGCCAACTCGCGCTTCGGCTTCTCGGCCAAGACGACGCTGGCCATCGCGCAGGCGCTGTACGAGAAGCACAAGGTGCTGACCTACCCGCGGACGGACTCGCGCTTCCTGCCCGAGGACTACCTGGCCGTGGCCAAGGACACGGCCAAGATGCTGGCGACCGAGGACCTGCCCGGCCCCCTGGCCGCGCTGTCGCAGCATGCCGCCAAGTCGCTGAAGGAGGGCTACATCAAGCCCACCAAGAAGGTGTTCGACAACGCCAAGGTGTCGGACCACTTCGCCATCATCCCGACGCTGCAGGCGCCCAAGGCGCTGACCGAGGTGGAGGCCAAGCTGTACGACATGGTCGTCAAGCGCTTCCTGGCGGTGTTCTACCCGCCGGCCGAGTTCCTGGTCACGACGCGCATCTCCAGGGTGCTGGACAAGCACCATTTCCAGACCAACGGCAAGGTGCTGGTGAAGCCGGGCTGGCTGGCCGTCTACGGCAAGGACGTGGACGACGAGGACGCCAACCTCGTGCCGGTGCAGCCGGGCGAGGTGGTGCGCACCGAGAGCGTCGACGTGAAGGCGCTGCAGACCAAGCCGCCGGCGCGCTACACGGAAGCGACGCTGCTGTCGGCGATGGAAGGCGCCGGCAAGCTCATCGACGACGACGGGCTGCGCGAGGCCATGGCCGAGAAGGGCCTGGGCACGCCGGCCACGCGGGCGGCCACCATCGAAGGCCTGATCACCGAGAAGTACATGCTGCGCGAGGGCCGCGAGCTGATCCCGACCGCCAAGGCCTTCCAGCTGATGACGCTGCTGCGCGGCCTGGACGTGGAGGACCTCACCAAGCCCGAGCTGACCGGCGACTGGGAGTTCAAGCTCGCCGAGATGGAGAAGGGCCGCCTCAAGCGCGAGCAGTTCATGGCCGAGATCGCGGCCATGACCGAGAAGATGGTTGCCAAGGCCAAGGGCTACGACCGCGACACCATCCCCGGCGACTACGCGACCCTGCAAGCTCCCTGCCCCAAGTGCGGCGGCATCGTGAAGGAGAACTACCGCCGCTTCACCTGCACGGGAAAGAGCGGCACGGGCGAGGACGCCTGCGGCTTCTCCATCGGCAAGATCCCGGGCGGCCGCAGCTTCGAGCTCCACGAGGTTGAGCAGTTCCTGGCGACCAAGAAGATAGGCCCGCTGGAAGGCTTCCGCTCCAAGGCCGGCTGGCCGTTCACGGCCGAGCTGGCGCTGGTCTACGACGACGAGATCGCCAACTGGAAGCTGGAGTTCGACTTCGGCGAGGACGCCAAGAAGGCCGAGAACGACGGCGAGCCGGTGGACTTCTCGGCCCAGGCCTCGCTGGGCGCCTGCCCCAAGTGCCAGGGCCGGGTCTTCGAGCATGGCAGCAACTACGTCTGCGAGCACTCGGTGGGTGCGCACGTGACCTGCGACTTCAAGACCGGCAAGGTCATCCTGACCCAGCCCATCGAGCCGGCCCAGGCAACGAAGCTGCTGGCCGACGGCAAGACCGACCTGCTGGAGAACTTCGTCTCCAACAAGACGCGGCGCAAGTTCAAGGCCTTCCTGGCCTATGACAAGAAGGAAGGCAAGGTCGTCTTCGAGTTCGAGCCGCGCGCGGCCAAGGCGGCGCCGGCCAAGAAGGCGGCGGCGAAGAAGACGGCCGCCAAGACCTGACGGGGCGGCCTTATGCTCGCCGCATGGGCCTGAACGGGCCGAAGGGGGAGGGCGGGGAATGGCGTTGACACCGATCAGCGTCGGCATACAGACGCGCCTGACGGCAGGCATTGCGCTGGTCGCAAGCCTGCTGGTGCTGGCGGTCGGCTGGTACTGGACGACGCATGAGGAGGCCGAGCTGATGGCCGGGCTGAACCAGCGCGAGACGCGCATGGCCGGCCTCATCGAGCGGGGCTTCGCCGGCCCGATCTGGAACCTCGACCATGTCGCCATCGAGAACCTGCTCGACGCCGTCATGGCCGACCCCGAGGTGCAGGCCATCGAGCTCAAGGGCCTGGGCCTGCGTGGCGGCCTGGCCAGGCGCGGCGCCGAGCTGCCGGCCGGCGGGCCGCTGCGGCGCGAATTCCCGATCACCTACCAGCCCGCCACCGACGCGGCCGGCACCCGGGTCGCGTCGGCCGTCCTCGTCTTCACGCGCGAGCTGGTCGACGAGCAGGTCCGTCGCACGCGGCTCTTCGTCGTCGAGCTGCTGGCGGTCGTCGTCGTCGGCATCGTCGCCGCCAGCTCGCTGCTCGCGCATTGGCTGGTGCGCCGGCCCGTGCTGAGGCTGGGTGCGCTGGCCCAGCGCGTCGCCAAGGGCGACCTCGGCGCGCAGGAGACCGTCGAGCGCGCCGACGAGATCGGCGAGCTGACGATGCGCTTCAACGCGATGAGCCTGAAGCTGCGCAGCGCCGCCGACCAGGTGCAGCTCAGCTCCGAGGGCCTGCGCGCCAGCGAGGCGCGCTACCGCAGCCTGTTCGAGAACGCCACCGAAGGCATCTTCCAGGCCGATGCCCAGAGCCGCGTGCTCGGCATGAACCGCGCGCTGACGCGCATGCTGGGCCTGGGCGCGCAAAGCCCCGTCGGCCGGCGGCTGCGCGAGCTGAGCGGCATCGCCCGCGACGAGATGCACCGCGTGGCCGCCATCATGAACGGGCAGGGCAGGATCCAGCAGGCCCAGCTGCAGCTGCGCGGGGCGGACGGCCAGCCGCTGTGGGTGGAGCTGAGCGCGCACTGGGTCGAGGCCGATGGCGGCGGTGGCCAGCGCCGCATCGAGGGCATGGTCAGCGACATCTCGCGGCGCCGCCAGGCCGAGGCCGAGCTGACCCGCCACCGCGACCACCTGGAGGAACTCGTCAACGAGCGCACCGCCGAGCTCAGCGAGGCCAAGCTGCGCGCCGAGGCCGCCAACCAGGCCAAGGGACGCTTCCTGGCGACGATGAGCCACGAGTTCCGCACGCCGCTGAACGCCATCCTCGGCTTCACGCAGCTGATGCAGATGGACGCCGCCATCCCCGCGGGCCAGCAGGCCAAGCTGCAGCTGATGCGCGACTCCGGCCTGCATCTGCTGGAGCTCATCAACGACGTGCTGGACATGGCCAGCATCGAGGCCGGCAAGGTCAGCCTCAAGCCCACGGCCGTGGACCTGCGCGCGCTGCTGGACATGGCCAGCGACAGCGTGCGCCTGCGCGCCGAGCAGAAGCACCTCGCCTTCGGCCTGGACGTCGACGCCGATCTGCCCCATCTCGTCATGGTGGACGGCCAGCGCCTGCGCCAGGTGCTGCTCAACCTGCTGTCCAACGCCGTCAAGTTCACCGACAGCGGCCGCGTCCAGCTCTCGGCCCACGTCGTCGAGCAGCAGCGCACGCAGGTGCGCCTGTTGCTCTCGGTGGCCGATACCGGCATCGGCATGACGCCGGCCCAGCAGGCCCGGCTGTTCCAGGCCTTCGAGCAGGTGTCCGACGCGTCGCGCCACCTGGGCGGCACGGGCCTGGGCCTGTCCATCAGCCAGCAGCTCGTGCGCCTGATGGGCAGCCAGATCCTCGTGCAGAGCGCGGCGGGGCAGGGCAGCAGCTTCAGTTTCGAGCTCCGGCTGCCGATGGCGTGATGTTCCCTGATGCATTTCGGGCCGGGCGCCGGGCCGCTCCCAGGCCGGCCCGCGGTCGGCGGCGCGGGACCGGGCGAGGAACGCCATGACCTGGGCGATCGCGTTCAAGCTGCTGGCCATCCTGGTGGCCGTGGCCATAGGCTGGATCGTCGGCCGCATGCGATGGCTGGGCGGCGGCGAAGCGGGCAGCGACAGCGATCCGGCCCGGGTTCTGGCCAATGCGGCCTTCTACATCTTCGTGCCGGCCCTGCTGTTCCGCACCACGGCGCGGCTGGACACGACGACGCTGCCCTGGGCCTTCCTGTTCGCCTTCTTCGTGCCCGTGCTGACCGTCGTCACGCTGATCTACGGGTTCGAGCGCTGGCGCCGCAAGCCCGGCGAGGCCGTGACGGCGCCCAGCGTCAAGGCCATCACGGCCGGCTTCGGCAACACGCTGCAGGTGGGCGTGCCGGTGGCGGCCGGCGTGTTCGGCGAGCGGGGCCTGGCCATCCACATCGCCGTCGTCAGCCTGCATTCGCTGACCATCCTGACCCTGCTGACCAGCCTCGTCGAGCTGGACGTGGCCCGCGAACGCCGCTCGCGCAGCTTCCGCGCGACGCTGCGGCAGACGGTGCGCAACACCGTCATCCATCCCGTCGTGCTGCCGGTGCTGGCCGGCCTGGGCTGGAACGCGACCGGCTGGGCCCTGCCCGCGGTGTTCGACGAGGTGCTGCAGAACCTCGGCACCGCCGTCGTGCCGCTGTGCCTGACGCTGATCGGCATGTCGCTGGCCTATTACGGCTGGCCCAGGTCCTGGCGCGGCCTGTCCGGCCTGGTGTCGGCCAAGCTGCTGCTGATCCCGGCCGTCGTCTTCGGCATCGCGCATTGGGCCTTGGGATTGCAGGGCCTGCCGCTGGCCGTCATCGTCATGCTGGCGGCGCTGCCGACCGGCTCCAACGCGCTGATCTTCGCGCAGCGCTACCGCACGCTGGAGGCCGAGGTCACGGCCGCCACCGTGCTGTCCACCGTGCTCTACGTCGCCACGGCACCGCTGTGGCTGGCGCTGCTGGCCTGGGTTTCTCCGTGGTGACTCCCGGCACTTCTGCGCCGTCCCCGTGAGTCGCCCAATCACCGTCCCGCCCCTGGAGGATTGCCAAGCATGAATGCTCCCGCCCCCCGCCGTCTCGTCGCGCTGCTGGCCCTGGCCGGTGCGCTCTCGGCCACCCTGCCCGCGGCGGCTGCCCCGCTCGGCGCCGTCAGCGCCGAGGCCGGCCGGCTCGCCGTGCGCCACGAGAAGTTCACGCTGGCCAACGGCTTCGAGGTCATCCTCGTCGAGGACCACCGCCTGCCGCTGGTGGCCTTCAACCTGTGGGTGCATGCCGGCCCGCGCAACGAGGCCAAGGGCCAGACGGGCTTCGCCCACCTGTTCGAGCACCTGATGTTCGCGGGCAGCCGGCATGTGCCGCGCGGCGAGTTCGACAAGTTCGTCGACGCGGCCGGCGGCACGGACAGCAACGGATCGACCAACTTCGACCGCACCAACTACTTCTTCACGCTGCCGTCCAACCAGCTGGCGCTGGGCCTGTGGCTGAAGGCGGACATGCTGGGCTGGATGATCGACGAGGTCGATTCCGTCGCGCTGGCCAACCAGCAGGACGTGGTGCGCAACGAGCGTCGCCAGAGCTTCGAGAACCGGCCGTACGGCATCGTCGAGGAGGCGCTGTACCAGGCGCTGTACCCCGAGGGCCACCCCTATCGCGCTGCCGTCATCGGCTCGCATGCCGACATCCAGGGCATCCGGCTCAAGGACGTGAAGGCCTTCGCCCGCACCTACTACAGGCCCAACAACGCGACGCTGGTGCTGGCCGGCGACTTCGACCCCAGGCAGGCGCGCGCGCTGGTGCAGAAGTACTTCGGCACGCTCAAGGCCGGCCCCAAGCCGCCCGAGGTCCATGTCGCGATGCCCGAGATCAGGCAGGAGCGCCGCCTCGTCGTCACCGACCGCATCGAGCTGAGCCGCCTCAACCTGGCCTGGCACACGCCGGCCATGTTCGCGCCGGGCGATGCCGAGCTGGACATCGCCGCCCATGTGCTGGGCGGCGGCAAGGCCAGCCGGCTCTACGGCCTGCTGGTGCGCGACAAGCAGCTCGCGCAGAGCGTGCAGGTGTCGCAGGACTCGCAGTCGCTGAGCTCGGTGTTCGGCATCGAGATCGTCGCCCGCCCGGGCGCGTCGCTGGACGAGATCGAGAAGCTCGTCGACGCCGAGGTCGCCAGGCTCGCGGCGACGCCGCCCAGCGCCGCCGAGCTCGCCCAGGCCCGCGCCACCATCGAGACCCAGCTGCTGCAGCGCATGGAGAAGGTGACGACGCTGGCCGACCTCGTCAACCACTACAACCAGATGGCCGGCGACCCCGGCTTCGTCGGCCAGGACCTGGCGCGCTACCGCACGATGGCGCCGGCCGCCGTCAGCGCCACGGTGGCGCAGTGGCTGCAGAAGGACCGCCGCGTCGTCGTGCAGGCCCGGCCCGGCGAGCAGGTGCTGCCGCCCGAGGTGCCCACGCCGCCCGTGCCCGCCCGGGCCGCCAAGGGCGAGCGCGAGTCGCTCAACGCCACCGAGTCCTGGCGCGACAAGCCGCCCGCCGCCGCGAGCCCCAAGCCGCTGGTGCTGCCGGCCGCGCAGAGCTTCACGCTGGCCAACGGGCTGACCGTCATCCATTCGCCCAAGCCGGGCCTGCCGCTGGTCAGCGCCAGCCTGGTGCTGCGCGCCGGCCAGGGGGCCAACCCGGCGGACCGGCCGGGCCTGGCCGGCTTCACGGCGGCCATGCTGCCCGAGGGCACGGCGACGCGCAGCGCCCAGCAGATCGCCGAGCGCCTCGCGGCGCTGGGCGCGACGCTGACGACCCAGGCCGGCGCCGAGGAAGCGCGTGTCGAGTTCTCCGGGCTGAAGGCCAGCGCGACGGAGGGCCTGGCCCTGCTGGCGGACCTGGTGCTCAACCCGGCCTTCGCCGCGCCCGAGATCGAGCGCCAGAAGGCCCAGCGCCTGGCCGCGCTGGTGCAGGCGCGCGAGCAGCCGGCGCTGCTGGCCAATGCCATCGGCAACCGCGCCGTCTATGGAGAGGGCCATCCGCTGGCCGCCAACGCGCTGGGCACCGAGGCCAGCATCCAGGCCGTCGACGCGGCCGCGCTGCGCGGCTTCTGGCAGGGCCATTACCGCCCCGAGCGCGCGGCCCTGGTCGTCGCCGGCGACCTGAGCGAGGCCGAGCTGCGCGCCCTCGTCGAGCCGCTGTTCGGCGCCTGGAAGCCCGGCGGCGAGGCCGCGCCCGCCACGCCCCTGCCCGCGGCCAGGCCCGTGGCCGCGCGCACCCTGGTCGTCGACAAGCCCGGCGCGCCGCAGACGGCGCTGGCCGTCGTCGCGCCCGGGCCCTTCGCGGCCACGCCGGACTGGGCGCCCGTCGAGATCATGAACGCGGCCCTGGGCGGCCTGTTCACGTCGCGCATCAACAACCAGCTGCGCGAGGTCAAGGGCTACACCTACGGCATCTTCTCGGGCTATGCGATGGGCCGCGAGCGCGGCCAGTTCGGCATCCGCGGCAGCGTGCGCACCGACGTGACCGGCGCGGCGCTGGTGGACATGTGGAAGGAGATAGCCGGCATGCGCGCCAGGCCCATGGGTGCGGCCGAGCTGACACGGGTGCGCAACGCGCGCCTGCTGTCGCTGCCGGGTTCCTTCGACACCAACCAGGCGGTCGTCGGCGCCTATGCCGCCAACTGGGCGGTGGGCCGCCCGCTGGCCGCCATCACCGAGGAGCCGGGCCAGCTGGCCGCCGTCACCGCGGCCACGGCGCTGAAGGCCGCGCGCGACCACCTCGATCCGGACCAGCTCATCGTCGTCGCCGTGGGTGACAAGGCCAAGGTGCTGCCGCAGCTCGAAGCCATGGGCCGCAAGGCCCTGCTGCTCGACGCGGAGGGACGGGCCGAGCGGCCCCCCCAACCCTGACACGGCCCGATTGCGCGCCGGCGCGGCCGGTGCGAGCATGCCGGCTCGGCCCCCGCCGGGCCCGGAGGACGCATGCCTGCTCGCCACCGACTCGCCTCCCGCCTGCTGCGGGCCCTGGCCGCCGCCGGTCTGGGTCTCGGGCTGACGGCCCTGGCCGGCAGCGCCGATACCGCCGCCGCCTTCGACCCGCTGCTGAGCCGCCCCGGCGGCGTCTGCGCCCCCTCGGTGGCCGGCCGGCCCGTGCTGCTGCAGGCCCTGGCGGCGGCCGCCACGCCGCGCAAGACCGAGACGGCGCCCTTCCAGCCCGCGCCCATGAAGGCCGCGCCGGGTGACGTGCCGGTCTACAAGGACCTGGGCCACATGAGCTTTAAGCTCGCCCAGGCGTCGCCCACGGTGCAGGCCTACTTCGACCAGGGCCTGCGCCTGAGCTTCGCCTTCAACCATGCCGAGGCCCAGCGTGCCTTCCAGGCCGCGCAGAAGCTCGACCCCGGCTGCGGCCTGTGCTTCTGGGGCGAGGCCCTCGTCCTCGGCCCCAACATCAACGTGCCCATGCAGCCCGAGGCCAACGCGCCCGCCTGGGCCGCGCTGCAGCGCGCCGTCGTGCTGAAGGACAAGCTCCCGCCGCGCGAGCGCGCCCTCATCGAGGCGCTGCAGGCGCGCTACCAGGCCGGGCCGCCGGCCGACCGCGCCCCGCTGGACGCGGCCTATGCGGATGCGATGAAGGCCGTCGCCGCCCGCTTCCCCGGCGAGGACCTGATGCAGGTGCTGCATGCCGAGGCCGCGATGGACACCCAGCCCTGGGACTACTGGGAGGTTGCCGGCACGCAGCCCAAGGGCCGCACGGCCGACATCCTGGCCGCGCTGGAGACCGTGCTCAAGCGCAGCCCCAGCCATGCCGGCGCCATCCACCTCTACATCCATGCCGTCGAGGCCTCGACGACGCCCGAGCGGGCCCTGGCGCCCGCGCGCCGCCTGGCCGCGCAGATGCCCGGCGCCGGCCACATCGTCCACATGCCCTCGCACATCTACTACCGCGTGGGCCTGTACCGCGAGGCGCTGGAGTCCAACCGCGTGGCCATCGAGGTCGACGAGGCCTACTTCAGGAAGTCGCCGTCCGACCCGCTCTACCGCTCGGCCTACTACCCTCACAACATCCACTTCCTGATGGTGTCGGCCCAGATGGGCGGCGCCGGGCGCACGGCCACCGAGGCCGCGGCCAAGCTCGACGCGGCCATGCCGGTCGACGTCGTCAAGGCCTACCCCATCATGCAGCCCGTCAAGGCCGCGCCCTACACGACGCATGCCCAGTTCAGCCCGCCCGACGTCATCCTGAAGCTGCCCGCGCCGGCCGAGGACCTCGTGCTGGTGCGCGTCATGTACCACTACGCCCGCGCCGTCGCCCATGCCGCGCGCCGCGACATGGCCGGGGCCCAGCGCGAGATCGCGGCCCTCACGGCGCTGGAGAGCCGCGCGGACTTCACGCCCTTCGACGCCTGGGGCATCCCCGCCAAGGCCATCACGCAGACGGCCCGCCTCGTCGCCAGCGCCCGCCTGGCCGACGCGCAGGGCGACCTCGCCGGCGCCGCCGACGCGCTGGAGCAGGCCGTCGCCATCGAGGACGGCCTGACCTACACCGAGCCGCCCTACTGGTACTACCCGGTGCGCCAGTCCCTCGGTGCCGTGCGCCTGCGCCAGGGGCGCCTCGACGAGGCCGAGAAGGCCCTGCGCGACTCGCTCGCCCGCGTGCGCAACAACGGCTGGGCGCTGGCGGCGCTGGCCGAGGTCTACAAGCGCAAGGGCGATGCGGCGGCCGAGAAGAGCGCTCGCCAGGCGTTGAGCAAGGCTTGGTTCGGCGCGGAGGGCGGGCCCGACCTCACCAGGCTCTAGGCCAGTCCCCCTTTGGGACAATAGCGTCCATGAGCCTGACCGCCTACATGGACGACCTCGGCTGCGCCGCCCGCGCCGCCGCAACAAGGATGGCCGCCGCCTCGACGGCCGCCAAGAACGCCGCGCTGCTGGCCCTGGCCCGCCGCCTGCGCGAGGCCGGCCCGGCGCTGGCCGAGGCCAATGCGCGCGACCTGGCCGGTGCCGCCGAGTTGAGCGGCCCGCTGCGCGACCGCCTCAAGCTGGACGCCAAGACGCTGGCCACGGTGGCCGAGGGCTGCGAGCAGATCGCCGCCATGCCAGACCCCATCGGCGAGATCAGCGGCGTGAAGCGCCGCCCCAGCGGCATCAGCGTGGGCCAGATGCGCGTGCCGCTGGGCGTGTTCGGCATGATCTACGAGAGCCGCCCCAACGTGACCATCGAGGCCGCGTCGCTGGCCATCAAGAGCGGCAACGCCTGCATCCTGCGCGGCGGCTCCGAGGCCATCCATTCCAACCTCGCGCTGGCCGAGCTGGTGGCCGCGTCGCTGGAGGAAGCCGGCCTGCCGCGCGCCGCCGTGCAGCTCGTCAACACGACCGACCGTGCCGCCGTCGGCCTGCTGATCAGCTCGCCGCAGTGGGTGGACGTCATCATCCCGCGCGGCGGCAAGGGGCTGATCGAGCGCATCTCGGCCGAGGCCAGGGTGCCCGTCATCAAGCACCTGGACGGCAACTGCCACAGCTATGTCGACGAGTTCGTCGACCTGGAGCAGGCCGTCAAGGTCGTCGACAACGCCAAGACGCAGAAGTACAGCCCCTGCAATGCGACCGAGTCGCTGCTGGTGCACGCGGCGCAGGCCCGGGCCTTCCTGCCGCGCATCGCCGAGGTGTTCGCGGCCAAGGGCGTGGAGATGCGCGGCTGCGGCCGCACCCGGGCGCTGCTGCCCGCCGCCGTGCCGGCGAGCGAGGATGACTGGTCCACCGAATACCTCGCGCCCGTCATCAGCATCAAGGTCGTCGATTCGCTGGACGAGGCCATCGCCCACATCAACCGCCACGGCTCGCACCACACGGACGCGATCCTGACGACGAATCACCCGAACGCGATGCGCTTTCTGCGCGAGGTCGATTCGGCCAGCGTGATGGTCAACGCCAGCACACGCTTCGCCGACGGCTTCGAATACGGCCTGGGCGCCGAGATCGGCATCTCCACCGACAAGTTCCACGCCCGCGGGCCGGTGGGGCTGGAGGGGCTGACGTCGATGAAGTGGGTGGTGCTGGGGCAGGGCGAGGTGAGGGAATGACCGGCGTCGTGTTTCCTCCGAACCCGGCCTGCGCCCGCGCGATGCGGGATGCCGGCATCGATGCGATGGCGGCGCTGGATCACGCGGTTGCCGCTGCCATCGAGGGGCTTGCGCCCGAGCAGGCGCGGGAGATCAAGCTCGCCTTTGGCCGGACCATGTCGGCGGTCATGGACATGATGATCAACCCGGCGGTCAAGGCGTTTCCGGAGCTCCGTCCGGACGAGTCGACGTGGATCTCCGTCGCGAAGTCCCGGGCGGCCGAGCGCTCCGGCCGGTAGGCGCCAGGGCCCTGCCGGACGCGGCCCTGCCTCGGTGCATCGGAGCCCGAGGCCCGCGACCCCTGCGCTGCGCTCCGGTCAGATGGTTGCGCAGTCAATGGATGAGGCAGGCGGCGCCCCCGGCCTCTCCAAAGGGGCAGCGGCAATGGCCAGATACCGACCGCGCTACCGCAACCCCGTCACCTGCGCCTCCTTTGGCGCACTGATCACATAGTCCGCCGTGAACCGCTGGCTTTGCCCAGCCGCCAGCGGCTGCTCCCACAGCACCAGGCCCGGCTGCTTGCGCCAGGCCTGCGTCGTCGGAGTCGGGCTGAACTGGGCCTGCACCTTGATGTCCTCGTGCTGTGACACCGGCGAGGCCTCGACGAGCTGCAGCGTGACCGCGCCCGTCGAGTGGCGGTTTTCGACGACGTAGCCGCGTCCGTAGCGGTGCTCGGCGCGCGTGCCGATGAAGCCGGTGTTGGCGGCGTTGCGCTGCTCGGGCTCGATCTGCACGCGCACGGCGTCGTCGCGGCCGAAGGGCAGTTCCAGCCTGTCGTCGCTGCCCGCGACGTCGAGCGTGCTGCTGCCCACCAGGGCGCCGTCGCGCACCAGCTGCACCGCGCCGCGCGGCCAGGAGCCGGCGGGCTTGACGGTCTCGGCGACGAGGTAGGCGCCGGCCTCGCTCTGCGGCTGCACGCGGGCCAGCACCCTGGCCTGCTGCTTCTCGCTGCCCAGCGCCAGGCTGGCGCGCTGCGTGCCGCTGTCGATGCTGACGCGCAGCGGCAGCACGAACTCGGTGGCGTAGCTGCCCTGGAAGACGCTCAGATCGAAGCGTTCCAGTTCAGGCTCGCCGACGACACGTGAGCCCTGGGCGGCCACGGACATGGCGACCGGGGCCGGCGCCGCCTGCATGCGCATATCGGCTATCGCCGCCGGCCCGGGCGGCGGCAGCAGGTCCAGCTTCCACGGCCAGGGCGGGTTCTGGCCCACCTTCTGCGTCGCCTGCGCCGTGGACAGGCGCAGCTTCACGTTCCTCCAGTCCTCGCCGCTTTGCTGCGACACCTGGGCCAGGCGCTCCAGGTTCAATGCGCCGCTGGCGCTGTCCAGCAGCGCGCGGTAGCTTGGCGCCCAGCCGGCCTGCTGCACGCGGTAGCTCAGCTTCAGCTCGGCCTCGCGCGCGGTGGACAGGCGCACGCGCAGGCTGCGCCATTGCGGGTTGGCCGCGGCCAGGCGGTCGCGCTCGCCCTTCAGCGGCGCGAGCTGCTTGTCCAGGTCTTCGAGCTGTCGGCGCAACTGGGCCTGGCGCTGCAGCGCGTCCAGCGCGGTCCTGCGGATGCTGTCGGCCGTGGTCGCGATGCCGGTGGCCGGCGTCGCGCGGGCCTCGCCCGAGCCCAGCGCCTTCAGGTAGCCCAGGCTGGTATCCAGCGCGCCCGACTCGGCCGCCAGCGTGTCGCGCTGGGCTTCGAGCTTGCGCAGTTGCTCGTCCAGCGGGCTGGTGGCGCATTCGGGCGCACGCTCGCGCGGCAGCGTCTCGACCTGCACCGGGCCCAGGTTGACGCCCTCGGGCGCCGAGACCTGCAGCGAGTCGGGGTCGAAGCGCGCCGTCAGGCAGTTCAGCACCAGCTCGCGCGCGCCCGCGGCGACCGTGGCCAGGCGCATGACCTGGGCGCCGCCCGGGTAGACCAGCACTTCGTCGATGCGGGACTGGGCCAGCGCCAGCGGCGGGAGCAGGGCGGCGATCAGCAGGGGCGCTTGCTTCATGGTCGGGAGGGCTTGCGGGCCATGTGGACGGGAGGGCAAAGGTAGCATCCCGCCCATGATCGACAACCGCAAAGCCCTGGTACTTTTTTCCGGCGGCCAGGACTCCACCACCTGCCTGGCCTGGGCCCTGGACCGTTATGCCGAGGTCGAGACGCTGGCCTTCGACTATGGCCAGCGCCACCGCGTCGAGCTGGACTGCCGCAACGCCGTGCGTGCCGAGATCGCGCGCCAGTTCCCGGCCTGGGCCGGCCGGCTCGGCGCCGACCATCTGCTGGACCTCTCGCTGCTGGGCCAGATCAGCGACACGGCGCTGACCGACGAGCGCGCCATCGAGCTGCAGGCCAACGGCCTGCCCAACACCTTCGTGCCGGGCCGCAACCTGCTGTTCCTGACCTTCGCGGCGACGCTGGCCTACCGGCGCGGCGCCAGCGTGCTGGTGGGCGGCATGTGCGAGACCGACTTCTCCGGCTACCCGGACTGCCGCGACAACACGATGAAGGCGCTGCAGGTGGCGCTCAGCCTGGGCCTGGACGCGCCCATGACGCTGGAGACGCCGCTGATGTTCATCGACAAGGCGGCCACCTGGCGCATGGCCGAGGGCCTGGGAGGCGCAGCGCTGGTGAAGCTCATCGTCGAGGAGACGCACACCTGCTACCTCGGCGAGCGCGGCGCGCTGCATGCCTGGGGCCATGGCTGCGGCCATTGCCCGGCCTGCGCGCTGCGGGCGCGGGGCTTCGAGCAGTACCGCGGAGCCCGGCCGTGACGGCCTGGCTCAACTGGCTCAACTGGCAGATGGCCGGCATCGTCGTCGCCGCGCTGCTGTTCTTCTGGGGCGTGGGCGCCTACAACCGGCTGATGGCGCTGCGCAACGCCATCGGCGACGCCTTCACGCAGCTGGGCGGGCACCTGAAGGAGCGCAGCGAGGCCTGCGACAAGCTGCTGGCCGCCGTGGCGCCGCGCCTGCCCAGCGAGCAGGCCACCTTCGACGCGCTGGCCAGCGCGCAGGCCGAATCCCAGGCCGCCATGCAGGCCTCGCGCGGCAAGCCCTGGGCGCCCGACCCGGTGGGCAGCCTGGCCGTGGCCAGCGCCCTGCATGCGGCGGCGCTGACGCGCCTGCTGTCGCTGCTGGACCACCAGGCCGAGCTGCGCAGCGAGTCCGGGATCGACGGCCTCGTCAGCGAGCTCAAGCTCATCGAGCGCCAGCGCGCCTTTGCGCGCCAGGTCTTCAACCAGGCGGTGGCCCAGTACAACGAGGCGCTGCACCAGTTCCCGACGCGGCTGCTGGCGAACCTGTACGGGTTCAGCGAGGCGCGCTCGCTGTAGATCGCGGCGCCTGGGGCCGAGCGCCCCAGGCCGGTCAGGCGATGTGCTCGCGGCTCGATGCCGCGCTTCGCCGGCCCCTCGCGAGGCCGGGCGAGAGGCTCACGACTTCTTCGGCATCAGGGCCAGGAACTCCCGCCGCAGGTTGGCATCCGTCAGGAATGCGCCGCGCATGACGCTGTTGGTCATCGCCGCCTGGTTGTCCTTCACGCCGCGCCAGTGCATGCAGAAGTGGTCGGCCTCCATGACGACGGCCAGGCCGTCGGGCTGGACGCGGGTCTCCAGCTCGTTGGCCAGCATGATGACGGCCTCCTCCTGGATCTGCGGGCGGTTCATGACCCAGTCGGTCAGGCGCACGTACTTGGACAGGCCGATCAGGTTGGAATGCTCGTTGGGCATGATGCCCACCCACACCCGGCCGAGGATGGGGCAGAGGTGGTGGGAGCAGGCGCTGCGCACCGTGATCGGGCCGACGATCATCAGCTCGTTGAGGCGGCCGACATTGGGGAACTCGGTGACCGTGGGCGCCTCGGCGTAGCGGCCGGCAAAGACCTCGCGGATGAACATCTTGGCCACGCGCTTGGCCGTTTCCTGGGTGTTGTGGTCGCTGTCGGTGTCGATGACCAGGCTTTGCAGCACGGCCTGCATCCTGGCCTGGACCTCGTCCTGCAGCGCGTCAAGCTCGCCGGGTTCGATGAAGGCGGCAATGTTGTCGTTGGCATGGTGGCGGCAGCCTGCCGACACGAGGCGGTAGCGGATGCGCTCGGAGACCGGCGCGTCAGATGCGGGAGCGTTCATGGGCGCGGATTGTCCGGGCAAAGCCCACTTCTACACTGCAGCCATGTCCCAAAGTCCCCAGTCTGCCCCGCTGCACCGGCTGCTGTCCCAGGCCGCCGACGCCGTGCAAGGCGTGCGCGAGGGCCGCTCGCTGACCGATCTGCTGGCCCGCGTGCCGGCCGAGCTTCGCCCCGGCACCCAGGCCCTGGCCTTCACGGCGCTGCGCCGCCTCGGCGGCGCCGAGGCCGTGCGCCAGCAGCTCGCGCCCAAGGCGCCGCCGCCGCGCGTGGACGCGCTGCTGCTCGTCGCGCTGGCCCTGCTGTGGCCCGATCCCGAGCCTGCCTATGCCGACCACACGCTGGTGGACCAGGCCGTCCACGCCGCCAAGACCCGCGCGCCGGCCAGCGCCGCCTTCGTCAACGCCGTGCTGCGGCGCTTCCTGCGCGAGCGCGACGCGCTCGTCGCCGCGGCCGAGCGCAACCCCCAGGGCGCCTTCAACCACCCGGCCTGGTGGGTGGAGAAGCTGCGCCAGGACTGGCCCGCGCAGTGGCAGGCCATCCTGGCCGCCAACAACCGCCCGCCGCCGATGACGCTGCGCGTGCACGCCCAGCGTGCGACGGCGGCCGAGTACGTCGAGCGCCTGGCCGGCCTGGGGCTGCCCGCGCGGGTGCTGGGCGCGCCCACGCCACAGGCCCTCGTGCTGGACCGGCCGGCGCCCGTCACGGCCCTGCCGGGCTTCGCAGAAGGCCTGGTCTCGGTGCAGGACGCCGCGGCCCAGCTGGCCGCGCCGCTGCTGCTCGGCACCGGCCCGGACTTCAAGCTGAGGCCCGGCGCCCGCGTGCTGGATGCCTGCGCGGCCCCCGGCGGCAAGACGGCCCATCTGCTGGAGCTGCAGCCCGACCTGCAGCTGACCGCGCTGGACGCCGACGCCCAGCGCCTGGGCCGCGTGCAGGACAACCTCACCCGCCTTGGCCAGCAGGCGACGCTCAAGGCCGTCGACGCCCGCCAGACCGCCGCCTGGTGGGACGGGGTGCCCTTCGACGCCATCCTGCTCGACGCCCCCTGCAGCGCCTCCGGCATCGTGCGCCGCCACCCCGACGTGCGCTGGCTGCGCCGCCCCGACGACATCGCCGCGCTGGCCCGCATCCAGGCCGAGCTGCTGGACGCGCTGTGGCCGCTGCTGGCGCCGGGCGGGCGGCTGGTCTATGCCACCTGCTCGGTCTTCCGGGCCGAAGGTCAGGCCCAGCTCGACGCATTTTTGCAACGCCATGCCGATGCGAAGTCGCACGTCGTGCCCGGGTTCACGGGTCACCTGCTGCCCCTGGCCGACAATGCCACCCAGCCTTCGCCGCCGCTCGACGGCTTCTTCTACGCCCTGCTGACCCGCCGCTGAGTTGTTCGCCCGAATCGTCATCGCTGCCTGCTTCGCCGTGCTGCTTGCCCTTTTTCCGGGCGCGGCGCGGGCCGACGGCATCGAGCTTACCCAGCTCGCGACGCACAAGGGCGACGACGGGCTGGAGCTGAGCTTCACGACCCGCTTCGAGCTGAGCCGCGCCGCCGTGGACGCGCTGCACAAGGACGTGGCGCTGTACTTCGTCGCCGAGGCCAACGTGCTGCGCAGCCGCTGGTACTGGCGCGATGCCCGCGTGGCGCGCTCCGAGCGCGGCTGGCGCCTGACCTGGAATTCGCTGACGCGGCAGTACCGCGTCTCCACCGGCGGCCTGCACCAGAGCTTCGCGACGCTGGACGAGGCACTGACCGTGCTGCGCGGCCAGAGCGGCTGGCGCATCGCCGAGCCCAAGGACATCGAGGACGGCAGCGGCTACTACCTGGAGTTCAGCTACCGGCTGGACGTCAACCAGCTGCCGCGCCTGATGCAGATCGGCGGCCTGCAGTCCGGCTTCGCGCTCAGTGTCGAGCGCAAGCACAACCTCGGCAGCGACTTCTCCCTCAAATGACCAAGGCCGCGCGTTGGGGCTGGGTCATCACGGGGGTGACCCTCACGGGCGTGGCCGGCGTGCTGGCCTTCCTGCTGTCCATAGGCACGACGAGCGAGCGCGGCTTCTTCGAGCGCCACTACCACTGGCTGTACTGGGTCAACGTGGCCGTCGCCACGGTGCTGACCCTGGTCATCCTGACGGCCGCCGTGCGCCTGGTCGTGCGCGTGCGCCGCGGCCGCTTCGGCAGCCGGCTGCTGTTCAAGCTGGCGGCCATCTTCGCCCTCGTCGGCATCGTGCCGGGCGTGCTGATCTACGCCGTCTCCTACCAGTTCGTGAACCGCAGCATCGAGACCTGGTTCGACGTCAAGCTCGCCAGCGCGCTGGAGGCCGGCCTCAACCTCGGCCGCGGCACGCTGGACGCGATGGTCAGCGACCTCGGCAGCAAGACCCGCGACGCCGCCGACCAGCTCGCCGACAGCAGCACGCCCCAGCTGCTCCTGCTGGAGCGGCTGCGCGACAAGCTGGGCGCGCGCACCGTCGCCATCGTCGGCGGCAAGGGCCAGATCCTGCTCGAGAGCGGCGGCGACACGCGCCAGCTCACGCCGGACCGGCCCAGCGACAGCATGCTGAGCCGCGCCCGCGGCGGCCAGCCGGCCAGCCAGCTCGAGGGCCTGGAGGACGAGGCCACCGCCCTGCAGGGCGGTGCCCAGATCCGCACGCTGGCCCTGCTGCCCAACACCGAGCTGCGGCTGGGACTGGGCGAGCGCTACCTGATGGTCATCCAGCGCATCCCGTCCAGCATGCTGACGAATGCGCTCGCCGTGCAGACGGCCAACAGCGAGTACCAGCAGCGCTCGCTGGAGCGCGTGGGCCTGCGCCGCATGTACCTGAACACGCTGACGCTGGTGCTCATCCTGGCCACCTTCGCGGCGCTGCTGCTGGCCGTCACGCTGGGCAACCAGCTCGCGCGGCCGCTCTTGATGCTGGCCGACGGCGTGCGTCACGTGGCCCAGGGCGACCTCTCGGTGCGCCCCGTGCTCGGCTCGCGCGACGAGCTGGGCGGCCTGACGCGCTCCTTCGCCGACATGACGGGCCAGCTGGCCGATGCGCGCGCGCAGGTCACGCGCACCGTTGCCGAGCTGGACGCCGCCCGCACCCACCTGCAGACCATCCTCGACAACCTGACCGCCGGCGTGCTCGTCTTTGACGCGCAGGGACGCCTGGAGACGGTCAACCCGGGCGCGACGCGCATCCTGCGCCTGCCGCTGTCGGCCTACGTCGACCGTCCCCTGGGCGACGTGCCCGGCCTGGCCGAGTTCGCCGCCAAGCTGGACCAGCGCTTCGAGCAAAGCCTCAGCGCCGACGGCGAGCGCGGCATGGAGCGCGAGCTCTGGCAGGAGTCCTTCGAACTGCAGCTGGACCCCAAGCAGGACTTGCTGACGCTGCTGGTGCGCGGCGCGCCGCTGCCGCAGGGCGCGCGCCTGGTCGTCTTCGACGACATCTCCGAGGTCGTCTCGGCCCAGCGCTCGGCCGCCTGGAGCGAGGTCGCGCGCCGGCTGGCCCACGAGATCAAGAACCCGCTGACGCCCATCCAGCTCTCCGCCGAGCGCCTGCAGCACAAGCTCGAGGCCAAGCTGGAAGGCACCGACCAAGCCATGCTGGTGCGCTCGGTGGCCACCATCGTCAACCAGGTGCAGGCGATGAAGCAGCTCGTCAACGAGTTCCGCGACTACGCCCGCCTGCCCTCGGCCCAGCTCACGCCGCTGGACCTCAACGCCCTCGTGCACGAGGTCCTGAGCCTGTACGCCGAGCCGCAGGACCGGGGGCGCCTGACCGCCGACCTGGCGCCCCGCCTGCCCGCCATCAAGGGCGATGCCAGCCAGCTGCGCCAGGTCATCCACAACCTCGTGCAGAACGCGCTGGACGCCGTGCAGGATCGCCCCGACGGCCACGTCACCGTGCGCTCCTCGCTGGCCGTGACCGAGGCCGGCATGCCGCGCGCGGTGCGCCTGCACATCATCGACAACGGCCCCGGTTTCGCCGACAAGGTGCTCAAGCGCGCCTTCGAACCCTATGTGACGACCAAGGCCAAGGGCACCGGCCTGGGCCTGGCCGTCGTCAAGAAAATCGCCGACGAACATGGCGCCCGAATCTCGCTGCGCAACCTGCATCCGGCTCCCGATGCGGGTTCTCCCGTTGACGATGAACACGACGCCCTCGTGATCGGTGCGCAAGTTTCGCTATCATTTTCGAACCTGACACCTGCCACCGAGCCCGGTGCGCAAGGTGCCAAGACCTAAGGATTCATGGCCACCATTCTTGTTGTCGACGACGAGTTGGGCATTCGTGCCCTGCTGTCCGAAATCCTCAGCGACGAGGGGCACACCATCGAGCTTGCCGAGAACGCCACCCAGGCGCGGGCGGCGCGCGAGCGCATGCGCCCGGACCTGGTGCTGCTCGACATCTGGATGCCCGATGTCGACGGCGTCACGCTGCTCAAGGAGTGGGGCGGCGCCGGCCTGCTGACCATGCCCGTCATCATGATGAGCGGCCACGGCACCATAGACACGGCGGTCGAGGCCACCAAGTTCGGCGCCATCGCCTTCCTCGAAAAGCCCATCACGCTGCAGAAGCTGCTGCGCGCCGTCGAGCAGGCCCTCGTCAAGACCGCCCCGCCGCGCCCCGCGCCGGCCGTGGTGGGCCTGCCCAGCTACACCCGCGCCGAACCCGGCAGCCTGCCTGCCGCGACCAACCACGGCATTGCGCTGTCCAGCCACCTGCCCATCAGCAATGCGCTGGCGTCCGAGCAGAGCTTCGAGCTCGACCGTCCGCTGCGCGAGGCGCGCGACGCCTTCGAGAAGAGCTACTTCGAGTTCCACCTCGCCAAGGAGAACGGCTCCATGACGCGCGTCGCCGAGAAGACCGGCCTGGAACGCACCCACCTCTACCGCAAGCTCAAGCAGTTGGGCGTGGACCTGAGCCGCAACAAGCGCGGCAGCGGCGGCTAGCCATTGGCGCCCGCGACTGTGCTATAGTCGTGGACTTCGCTGATCAGCCCGGCTGGCTCAGCAAGAAGAACAAAGGCCAAGTAGCTCAGTTGGTAGAGCAGCGGATTGAAAATCCGCGTGTCGGTGGTTCGATTCCGCCCTTGGCCACCAAGAACGCTAAGCCCTTGATTCATAACGGAGTCAGGGGCTTTTTGCTTTCCGGGTCATCGCTAGTCCGCTTGCTCTGGTACACCAGACAGGTACACCGTGGCACTTTCCGCCTCTAGACTGACCAGCAAACTCCGCCGCCGTAGCGCGTTCATGGCCGACCCGTTCAAGCATCCGACATCAGGCATCTACTACCTCCGCCGCAAGGTTCCTCTTGAGCTAAGGGCGGCCCTCGGGCACGAATACAAGCGGTCCTTGCAGACGCGCGACCCTGAACAGGCGAAGCACGAACATGCCCGCGCCTGGGTTCAGTCAGATGAAGCGTTTGCTGCGGCCAGGGCTGAGCTGAAGGGCGTCGCGGCGATCAGCGCTTTCGATGCCCAGCAACTGGCCGCGCGTTGGTTCCGGGCTGAGCAGGAAAAGCTAGAGCGGACGGGGCAATTTACGAAGATGCTCGTGGAAGGCCCTGGCGGGGCCTGGGAGCGCGCCGAGCACGGCGAGGAATGGCAGACCTTCATATCGCTTCGTGAAGCCGTTGCGCAGGGCGAGGAGCCGCCTGACGGCGATTGGGCCGCACTGGTTGCTCCGCATGTCAAGGCAGCACTGCGGGCTGCCAACTTGCCGATGCCGGTCGCTGACACGCCTTCCGCGCTGTTGTTGCAGCGGGCGTTTGAGGAGCACGTCTACAAGCTCTCGGATTGGGCGCTGCGGCGTCACGACGGCGAAAGTGTGCCGCTGGGGCAGGACGTGGCGCCGCTCGCCCCGTTGGCCGTTGAGCAGCCCAGAGCCGCAGAAGTGAGCAGCCTCAGCAGACGGGCGGCACCCACCTTGTCGGCGTTCCTCTCCATCGCGGAGTAGGTCTGCTGTGAGACGCCCAGTCGCAGGGCCACCTCTTCCTGGGTCAAGCCGGCCTCCTTGCGGAAGGCCTGCAGCAGGGAAGGCAGTTGATCGGGTGTGCGGACAATGAACTGAGGCATACAAGTCCTAGTACAACATCCCCTAAATAAGTTTCTTATAAAAGAGCTTTGATGTAAGCTCGACTCCCCATGGGGAGAGGCCGTCAAGCGCAAGTCGTCAAGCTGTCGAGGAAGGACCGCAACGCGCTCCAAGCGCTGCTGCGCCAGAGCACG
>NZ_JAFAGT010000092.1 GCF_019237615.1 Roseateles sp.
GTCAGGCTCCACGCGGGACTGGTCCCCCATCGGGTCCGTCACGCTCAACCCGGAACGCGACTCGGTCGTCACCGCGGCCTCGCGCTCCCGAAATACTCAGCCATTGGCTGCGTGAACGAGGCGACAAGTAGCTTGACGCGCGCCGGACCCTTGGTGTGGGCATCGCCTCTCCCGGCCAAAAAGCCGGGCAGCCTATGCCTCGTTGGGTCACTCAGGACACCCTCGCGGTGTCCGCCATCAGTTTGGAATGCCGTCCGCCATCAGCGTGGAACGGTGTCCGGGATCGCGCGGAATACGCAAGCGGTAAACGCGTGAACGGCCGCTGGCCGTTCGACAACATTCGATACAGATTGGCATTCTGTCCCGTGGTTTTCGAGATCAACAGCGCTCAAGAGGGTGCTTGATCGCGAAATGGGTTCAACAGCTTGACGCCGCTGGCTCGGAAGTGCCGAACGTTTCGCGTAACCACTGTCAAGTCGTGCACGAGCGCAATGGCGGCGATCTGCTTGTCGAGTTCGTGCTCCGGATGCGGTACGCGCAAACGCCCCCACACCTGAGCCGCGTCTGCGTCGAAGGCGAGGATCTGATCCTCGTATTCGCTGAGGACGGTATGCATCCAGTGCTCAAGCAGCACCGCTTGCGGCTCATCACCGCGATGGCGGATAAGCTCAATGCCTCTGCGCAGTTCGCCGACGGTGACGACCGACAAGTACAACGCCTCATCCTGAGTGGCCGCTGTGCGAAAGAAGGCCAAGACGCCCTGATCAGCGCGTTCGCGTTTGCGCGCCTCGCTGATCACGCTCGTGTCAATCAAATACATCCGGGGTCTCCCCAGATGTGTCAATACGCTCGAAATCGCTGTCTTGACCGACGTCGGGAATAGCCGCCAGCACTGCAGCAAAGGGACGCTTCCGAGGCCGTCGCAGTGCTGCTGCCAAGATCTCGCGATGTTCCGCCTCGGCACTGCGGCCATGGGCGACAGCCCGCTCCTTGAGCGCTGTGACAAGCGCTTCGTCGATTCCACGCACTAGGAGGTTCGCCATATCCGTCGGCCTTTGGTTGATATCAATGATATCGTTTTATGGGCGCATTGAGAGATGCCGTCACCCTGGGGTGACCTCGGAGCCCTTTCAATCGCCGATCGCCAGACGACAGGCGTGCGGGAGTGCGTCATCGCTTCGTGCTCATTCGACAGGCTGGCGCTGCTGCGTTCGGCGGAATGCGGCAGCCGTTGTTGAATGTCAGCATCTGGCCGACTGGCGCCGTCCGCTGGGACGCTAGCCTATCCGAAGCTGGCCGACCTGGCTCAGGCGTCGTTCGTCAGCCTCGGGCACGTCAGCAATGTCCGAAACAGCCCGCTTGATCGGGGGCGGGCGGAGGTGTCCGATCACGGACTGATCCTGTCGAACCCGGACGGTCTTCTGGACGCCTGGCGCGAGGAGTACGTGCCGCTGGCGGGCGAGCGCCGCGCCGTCTACACCACGCTGCACGACAGCGCCTTCGAGGCAGCATTGCGTGACGTTGGCACCGCCCTGACATCGGATGGCCTGGCAATCCTTTGCTCGTTCTCTGCGGCCAACTGGCTGGCACCTTATGCGCGCACCGGTACCCACCATTTCTACGCGGATCAGGCGGGTGTCGACCGGATGCGCAGGCTTCTGAAGCTCACAACACCAACGCACGGCGAGAACGTCGTGGTCATTGAGCCCGACGACATCGCGCTCTTCCAGGACGCCATCGAACCGACGAATGGCATCCACTGCACGAGCCCCGTGCAAACCTATCTCGACCTGTATGTCTCCGGAGAGCGAGGGTGCGAGGCCGCGGACCACCTTCGGCAAGAGAGGCTGCAGTGGCAGAAATGACGCCAAATGAATCGCAGCAGGATGCGTTCGGCCAGGTCGACGCCTGGTTGCGTGCGCTGGGGCTGCGAGCCTAGGAGGGGGGAGAGCCCACTACGATGCTCCCGATTCTGCTGAGGCCTTGGTGACCATCGTGCAGATCGACCATGGAATGCTGCGGCGCGTGGCCGGATCCGAGCGCACCCCGTCTGTCTGGCCTCGACGGTCCTTGTTCATGGGTGACTTCGCGGAAAGCGCCTCTGGTTCAAACTCCGCCGGTCCTTGCTCGGGTGCGTTGGGGCAACGAAATCAACAACCTGCGAGACCGATCTCCGACGGCCCGCATCTGTTGAAGTCACCATCCCCGGATCGCATTGGTGGAGGACCTCCCCTCGGCTCGCGTCACGCCGTGGTGCCGGCCGGGACAAGCACCGCATCAGGCGGGGGGGCGAAGACGCCGAGTCCGCGGGCGAGGGCATGCGGCGCAGCCATTGCGCTCAGGCCGGGGTCGCCGATCACCATATAGCCCGCCCCGTGCAGCAAGACCATCGTCGCGCGGACTGCTTCGAGCAGGCAAGGAAGCGCCCGGTGGCCTTGCGCCAGCGCCTCGATCAGTGCCTGCGCGAGCCGGCGGTTGTCGGCGTGCAGCGGTTTGCCCAGCGGTGCCAGTACGGCGCCGGCCACCCCTGCGGCGACCAGCGCATCAGCCATGCCATCGGGGCCCGCGCCGCCGCAGCCGAGCGAGAAGAAGAGCGCTGTGGTTTCGTCCGGCGGCCAGGGTTCGGCCCGGCCGGCAAAGTCGCCGCTGCCAAGCCCGCCATAGGCGAGCCATCCGCTGCGGTCGCCGTGGCCAAGGTAGAGCGCCGCCGCTGCGCCCAGTCGCAGCGCGTTCAACAGCGCCGGCTTGCGGATGCGCTCGGCGCTCCAGCGCAGCGTTCTGCACGCGCCGGCCTGGGCCGCGCAGGCTTCGATGGTGTCGAGCGCTGCCTGGTAACGCGACTCGCGCGGGCCGAGCAGGACGAGCGGGGCCGGGGGGGCGGCGGTGCGTCGCAGCAGGGCGACCGCACGCCCGGCATAGGTGACGAGCGCGGCCGCGTCCATGCGCAACCAGCCGGACAGGGCGGCCCGCCCGCCCATGCCCAGGGTGTCCGCAAAGCGTGCACGCAGGCTGGGCAGGGCCGGGTCTTCAAGCACCAGCAGCAGCGGAGCGTCGTCGCCACCGGCGTTTCTCGGCAGTCCGGGCCGCGCACGGAGCAGCCGGTCGACCAGTCGGCCCAGGTCTTCGTCGGGCGCGACCCCATGGACATGGACCAAGGCACCGCGCTGCCGCCACTCGTCCATGAGCGGGGCCAGCGCGTCGATCAGGGCCGCCGGCCCGGCGACCCACCGATGCCGCGCCTCGCGTGAGCCAGTCTCAGCTGAAGACGGCATTCGCGTAGGGCTGCCAGGCGGCGGGATCGTGGTTGGCCGCGTCCCCCTTGCGGGCGTGGAAGTGCATGATGATCTGCGCCTGCTGCTCCGGGTTGAAGCTCGAGAGCTGGCCTCCGCCTGCGGCGAGTGCCGCCTCCGCCCCGGTGCCCCACAGCTTGCCGTCGGCGTCGTCGTGGTAGCCGTAGTTGTAGCCCGCGCCTATGAGTTGCGCCTCCAGAGCCTCAACCATGTAGACGGGCCCTTGTTGCAGCCCCTGCCACACGTGCATCAGTTCGTGGATGACCTTGTGGATGGTGACATCGGCCCAGGACGCGAAGTTCAGCAGGTACATGGTGGTGAAGGCCCTGGTGCCGTTGAGCTCCTCCACCAGGTCCACCGGCAGCGACTTGACCGCCAGCTTGACCTTGTCGAGATTGATCGAGTTGCCGAACACGCCCTGGGCCTCGGCGCGCTCGAGCGCGGTCAGGGAGCGGTAGCTGCCAGGGAACCATTCCAGAACAATCGCCACCAGCAGCGCGATCTGGCTGAGCGGCAGCTCGATGGCCGCTCTGAGGATCTCGACGGCGCTCTTGCCGATGTCGCGCAGCGCCTCCAATGCACGGCGGGCCGTGTCTTCGGCGGGCTGCAGCAGCGCGACCTGCACCAGCTCGGTCAGCGTCTGGCCCAGTTCGGACAGCGCCTGCATCAGGTCCCGCAGCGCGTTGCCGGGGTGCACCGCCATGTCGGCCACCAGCGTGGCGAGCGTGACGCCGAAGGCCAGCAACTCGCTCGCCACGCTCTTGATGACCTGCACGCCGCGGTTCGCCATCCAGGCCACGAAATCGGCCACCGCGGCGCCCGCGTTCAGCATGCCGTTGACGATGGCATGCCACTTGTCGACCGCGGTGTGACCCACCCAGAGCAGGATCGCATCGACCGAGCTCCCGGCCTTGACCAGCACTTCGCCCACAATGGCGAGCGCCTTGTCGCCGGCGCGGACCGCCCAGTCGATGACGCGGCTCACCACCATGCCGGCGTCCTCGATGGCGGTCACCACCGTACGCAGCATCGCGTCGGAGCGCGACTGCGCAAAGGCGAGAAGCTCGTCGACGGCGCGGCCGAGCAGCTGCATGCTTTCAACCAGCGCGCGCCAGGCCAGCGCCGACACGTCAGCCGCCTGCGCGAGGATCCAGTCGACCACGGCGCCGACGGGGCCGAGGTTCTGCAGCAGCGCGTGCAGCACCCGGCGCAGGATCGTGAAGCCCTGCTGAAGCGCCGTTCCGAGCAGCGTCGCGACGGCGACGCCAGCGTCGAGCGCTGCCTTGACGACACGGCGCGCGAGGTCGAAGCCCGCGGCCATCGTGGCGCGAAGCAATTCGGCGGCGCTCTTGCCGAGCGCGAAGAGGGCTTTCACGGTGGCCGTCAGCATCGTCCCCGCCAGCGTGCCCAGGCCGCGCAGGATCTGCACCAGCGACTGGCCGAGCGCGATGGCCGCCTCCACCAGCTTGCGAACGAGGTCGACGCTGTCGCGTGCGATGGCGGCGATCAAGTCGCCCAGCGTGCGGCCGATGTCCATCAGGCCGCGCACGACCTCGCGCACGGCGGCGATCGCGGACGATGCGACGAAGGCCGCGAGCTCCACCAGCGCGCCGCCGATGCGGCCGATCGCGGCCACCGTGCGTCGGATGAACTGCAGCCCCTGGTTGGCCACGTCCTGCACGATGCTGGTGATGCTTCGCCCCAGGTCGCGCAGCGAGCGCACCACGGTGTCAAGGAGCTGGTCGGGGTGCAACACCGCCGCGGCCATGATCTGGCCGACCGCGAAGCCGATCGCGACAAGGGCGCGCACGGTCGCCGCGAGCAGCGCCGCACCGAACTGGAAGGCGGCACCGGCGATCTCGGCCAGGCTCTTGCCGATGCTGGTCATGGTCTGCACGAACTTCTGCAACACGTTGTAGGCGGCACTCGCGAGCTGGGCGAACACGTCGGCCAGCGTGCGACCGATCGCGGCCAGGGCCTGCAGCACGTTGCCGATCTGCTCCAGCGTGAAGCTGGCGATGGAGGCGAAGACGGTGGCGAGCGCCTTGCCTGCATCGATGATGCCCTGCATGATCTTCCGGAGGGCGTCGAAGCCCGCTTGAAGGGCGTTGCCGACGATCGAGGCCAGCGTGTGGCCGGCGGCGAGCAGACCGTTGACGAGGTCGCGCACCTTGTCGGCCGCCCAGCTTGCGATCTGCTTCAGGCCCTCGACGATGCCGCCCGCCACCGACGTCACGGCATCGGCCACGGCCTTGGCCGCGTCCACGATGCCCTTGCCGATGTCCTCGATGAGGTCGAGGAGGCCATCGTGCGGTGCATCGGGATCGGGCACCACGATGTTCTTCTCACGGACCATCTTGCCGGCCATGGCGAACCACTCCATCACCACGCCCATCGCCTGCGGGTCGAGTCGGTCGGCGGGCATGAGGAAGGCCTGCATGACAGCGCGTCCGTGGGCCGCCGGCACCAGGCCGACGCCGTGCATGATGGTCATCGAAGCACCCGCGGACTTCTGTGCCGCGATGATGGCGAGGCGGTCCGCGGGAGCCGCCAGCGCGATGCCTTCGTAGAACTGCCCGACCTGGTCGTTGCTCTGCAGCGTGTCGACGAAAGCCACCGCGAAGGCGGCCGCCTGCGCCGGGCCCAGTTTGCCGATCTCGGCATAGTGGCCGGCGAAGTCGCGCACCGCGATGGGCTGCGTGGCGAGCTGCCGCGCGATGGCTGCGCGGTCGCCCGATGCCAGGGTCGACGACAGCGTCGCGGCGTTCGAGACGGCGGCCGGCGTGGCCGGAGTCGTGCGCACCGGGGGGGCGGTCGTGATCGCGCCGATCTGGGCAAGGGCGCGTGCGCCCAGTGGGTTGGAGTTGACGGGCATGGCGCAATCCCTTCAGTTCGGTTGCGTGAGCTGGACGACGGTGGCGGCGGCCACGTTGGCCAGGTCGCCGATGCCGTCCAGCAGATGGAAGTGGCGCGGCTCGACGAACACCACCACCGCGCCGTTGGCGAGCGTCTTCACCGAGAGCACCGCCATTGCCGCGCCGCCGTCGGTGTCGGGCAGCGTCATCACCTCGTAGCTTTGCCACAGCAGTGGATCGAGCCGGCCGCGCAACCCGGCCTCGATCACCGCCGCATAGGACTGGGTGCTGGCCTGCGACATGTCCCAGTCGACCAGGGCCAGCGCGATGCGCCGCTGCGCGGCGTCGAACCAGACTTCGACCTGCAGTTCGATGCCGGCGGTCACCTGCACCATCTGCGGCAGCTGGACGCCCAGCGGCCCGGTGATGGTCCGTTGCTCGACGCCCTGGAGGATCAGCTGCAGGCGGTGCCGCCGGTTGTGCACTTGTGCGCCGTCGTGCGAGTAGGCCGTGGTGCCGATGAAGCTCATCGACAGGAGCTGCGCATTGGCGAACTCCAGGGCGTTCCTGCCCAGTCGAGCGACGGCGAGGGCGGCGATGTCATTGCCCGAGAAGGCGAGCGAGGTGCCGTCGCTGGTGGCCGGCAGCGGTGTGAGCACCGAGGCCGAGGTCGCGCCGCGGTACCAGAAGAGCACGCCGCTTTCGAAGTCGGCGAACCGGTTCACGCTGCGCTGCCCCGGCGTGGATGCCGGACCGGTGAGGATGCCGAGGATTGCTGGGTCGAGCGAGACGTTCAGCGCTGCGCTGGACGCTACGCTGGATGCGACATTCGGCGCGGCCCGGGTGCTGGGCGCAGCGGCGGCCTGCGTGCTGAGCGGGCCAAGCACGCCGACGTCCTGCAGGCGCATCGCGGCGCCAGGAGCAGCGACGCGGGCGGCGGCCGAGGCAGTCGGCGTCAGCGGCGGCGTGTTGACCACGCTTGCCGGGAAGCCCGCCGCGATCGCTGCAGCCGGCAGCTTGACGACTTCCGCGGGCAACGAGGCGATCGGCTTCTTGATGGCCTCCGGCCGCCTGTGGCCCACGCGCGGGTCAGGGATCAGCTCGTCGCCAATGGGGTAGCCAAGCTGCGGGTTGCGCGCCCCTCCCAGTGCGGACCAACGGTCCCGGATCAGGCCGTGCACCTCGTGCGCACCGGTCTCCGCTGTCCAGTAGATGGAGCCGCCCTGGAAGTGGTTGAAGCGGCCGCGGCCGTCAGGCGTGCCCGTCTCGTCGGTGCGCGGATAGCCGAGGATGCTGGCCTCGGCGCCCAGCGCGAGGTACTTCTCGCGGATGGCGCCGTGCAACTCGAAGGCGCCGGCGCTGCTCTGGATGATCGGCCGGTTCAGCGCGACGGCGGACTGCAGGTCGATCTGGGCATGGCCGTTGATAGCGGCGCCCGGATTCACCGCGGCCGCGGTGCCGATGTCACGCCCCAGCGGTCCCGCCGCGGCCGCACCATTCAGCGGTGTCGGGGCGTGCGCCGGTGCGGTTGCAGCACCGACGCCGAGCACGGCCCCCGCGATCGACACCGTGGCCGCAATGCCGCTGAAGTGCGAGGGCGGTGCCCAGTAGATCGACCCACCCTGGAAATGCGCGAAGAAGCCTTCGGCTCGAACGTCTGAGCCGGGCATCACGTCACTGGTCGGAAAGCCCAGGAAGCCGGCCTCACCGCCCAGTTCATGCCACCGCGCGAGGATCGGCCCGTGCAGTGCGTGCGCGCCCGTGCTGGGGTGCCAGTAGATCTCACCGGACTGGAAGGCGCGCGAGAAGCCAGCGTGCGCGGCAGCCGCCGCCGCGCTCAAAGGGCGGCCCAGGGCGCCGTCCGCTCCGCCAGCCTCGGCGAACTTGGCATTGATGGCCCAGGTCGCGACGTCGATGGGCGAGGCGAAGCTGCCGATGATCCCGGCGAGCTCGGGTGCGGCGGCCTGTGCCTGTGGGCTGAGTGCGATGTCGCGGAAGGCTCCGAGCACGTCGACCCCCACGGTGGGCGTACTGCCGGGATCTGGATCAGCGAGAACCCTCATGGCCTCGAGCCCTCGATTCACGAGGATGGATGCGTTGAACTGCGTTGCGGCCATGGCTTTGCTCCAATGCAAGAGCCGCAGCCTAGGGTTTGCGTGCGCCCGAGGCATCCACAAGTCTGAGGTCGCCCCTGGAGACCGGAGTGCATGGCTGCCGTGCGTGAGCCTTCCGAAGCTGCCCGATCGCAGCAAGTGCGCCGTCGGCGCGGCTCTTGAGATCGGCGATCTCCGGCCGGCAATGTTCGCGAATCTCACCCAGGTCGGCCCGAGCACGGTCGGTGAGTCAATCTGGATGCCGAGTCAGCAATACGCCGCGAGCAGTTGCCCCACGGCGGTGCGCATCCCGCACCGATGGCGCTAGCAATTCGATCCATCCGTCCCTTGGCCATCGTCGCCCATACCGTCGGCGACGGAGCGTGACAGCCGCGTTGCCGATGACGACCCACGCAGGCCAACTGCGGGGCGACACGCGCCGGGCGCGACATGGCGTGTTTCGCGTGGGCGCGCCAAACCGAGGCGGCATTCGAGAGCAGCGGAGCCGGGGACCGAGATCACGCGCGTCGTGGCTGCTCAGCAAATATGGGTCGAATTGCTAACTTATCTGCAATCCCTTCATTTGCTGCACAGCAAATATGGCCTCAATGCCTAACATTGAGGCCTCCTGATCGCGATGCGGGGCTGCCAGCCTTTCAAGGGGACCGCCCATCCTCCAGTTCAGAGCGGGAGGATTGCTGTGGTCCGCTCTATCGACGTACTAGGCGTCCGCACTTCGCCCGAAATCGATCGCGGCCCGCACGTGCTTTGGCACCAGTTCGACAAGCTCACGATCTGGCTTCACACCCAGCGCATCGTTGACCGTCGAGAAGGCCAGCCGGAACGCCACAAACAACGTGGCCTCAAAGATCTCTCGCTCCGACAGGCCGGAGTCCCGAAGCGACTGGACGTCAGCGGCGGTCGTCGCGTTCGGATCCCTCACGACCTTTCGAGCCCATGATGTCAGCGCCTGATCTCGCTCGCCCAACTCCAGCGACGGAAGATCGCTGATGACGGCTGCGGCCACGTCTTCGCTGGTGCTTTGAGCCAGCGTTCGACCCCAGGCCAAGGCGCAGTAGGCGTCGCCTAGCTCCGATGCCGTGGCACACACAAGAAGGGTCAGCTCGCGCTTGCTGAGGGTCGACTGGCTGGTCAACTCGCTGCGCAGGGCTGCAAAGCCGTCGAACACGTCCGGACGCCACGCCCAGGCCTTGGTGAGGTTCATCACAAAGCCCTGCGAATCTGCGCTGGACTTGTACACCTTCTCAGTTGCCGGAGTGCTCTCGGGTTGCGCAATGAACATCGTTGAGTCCTGACTCTGTCGGAGTGATCGGTTCGAATGCCTGGCGTCCGACATGAGGAGCGCGAACCGACGGGCCGGGCTGACCGGCGTACGGAACCTGCAGCACTCATGCGGTGAGTCTCGGGGCGATGGTATCGATGTTGTTCCAGTCGCGACAGACGGCTGCGGGTGTCGGTATCCCGAGGCGCCATGCGGCCGACGCTCGGTGCAGAACTGCCGTCAGACTTCGATCGGAACCTTGGCCTCGGCCGGCTCGCGACAACCACTCCCGGTTCGGGGGCTCGTCGCGCGGCTTGCCCCGTTGAAGCTCCCGGTCAGGCTGGCGCAGTGCGTCGCTGCTCGGTTGCCCGGACCGCTCGTATATGGCGTATCGGCAGTTGCATGCCCTCGGGCATCCCAACGCCACGATGACCGGGATCCACGCTATGGAAGGCAAGGGATGGATGCCGTCGATTTCAATTTTTCACAAACGTTGCACAAGGCATCCCTAGTCTGACGGCCCGTGCGCATCCCGTCGCGCATGGAGCAGTGCCTTGACCTTCACCGACACCCTGGCCGCAACGACATCGCGGCCCACAGTTCGCTTTGCCCAGCCGGTGGCGGGGGATCTGGCCGTGGCCTGTGTATCGGTCTCGCCCGAGCACACCAATGCGCAGGTCTACGAGATCTTTGGCCGTCATCGTGATCTGAGCTGCCTGCCGATACTGGAGGACGGCCGGCCCATCGGCCTGATCAATCGCACCCTGTTCCTGTCGCAGATCTCCAAGCCCTTCCACAAGGAGCTGTTCGAGAAGAAGAGCTGCATCGCCTTCATGGACAAGGATCCCCTGGTCGTCGAGGCCGCAACGACGATAGAGCAGCTCGCGCTGCTGACGGTGGAGTCGGGCGAGAAGGCGCTGGCCGACGGCTTCCTCGTCACCGAGCGGGGGCAGTTCAAGGGCCTGGGCTACGGCCTGGACCTGATGCGCGTCATCGCCGAGCAGCAGGCCGAGCGCAACCGCCACATCATGCAGAGCATCGACTACGCCAGCGTGATCCAGCGCTCGATGCTGAACGTGTCCGCGACGGCGCTGGCGCGATGCCTGAGTGACGCCTGCCTGATCTGGGAACCGCGCGACACCGTGGGAGGCGACTTCTACCAGTTCTGCGAGTTCCCCGACGGCTGGTTCGCCGCGGTCGCGGACTGCACCGGTCACGGCGTGCCGGGTGCCTTTCTCACCCTGATTGCCTACTCGGAACTGAAGCAGGCCCTGGACAAGCTGGGGCCGCGCGATCCGGCGCGGCTGATGTCCGAGGTGAGCCTGGGCATCAAGTCCGCGCTGGGCCAGATGGAAGGGGCGGGCTCGGCGTCGAACGATGGCCTGGATGCCGCCTTCCTCTGGTTCGACGCCCCGGCGCGCCGCCTTCACTATGCGGGTGCGCGCACGCCCTTGCTGCTGCTGGAGCCGGGCCAGGCCGGTGTCGAGATCATCGATGCCGACCGCCTCGGCCTGGGTTATGCCGACACGCCCGGGGACGCATGCTGGACGGCCAAGCAGATCGAGCTGCGCCCCGGTGCGCTGCTGCTGACGTGCACCGACGGCCTGATCGACCAGGTCGGCGGCCCCAAGAGCATCGCGTTCGGCAAGCGCCGCCTGCGCGACGTGCTGGTACGGCACCGGGACTTGCCCATGCCCGAGCTGGGCGCGACGCTGATGCGCGAACTGTCGGACTACCAGGGGAGCCAGTTGCGTCGCGACGACCTCACCCTTTTCGGATTTCGATTGAACTGACCGTCATGGATTCACGCTACGGCTACGACCAATACCGCGAGTTCTGCGAGCTTGCGCGCAAGAAGAACGTCATCTTCTACTACGTCGGCTACTTCTCGCAGAACATCGTCACGGCCATGGCCGAGGCGGTGAAGCTGCGGCTGGAGCAGTCCGGCACCGCGGGGCCCGTCCGCCGTCGCCTGTTCTCGTCCTTCGTCGAGATGGCCCAGAACATCATCCACTACTCCGCCGATTCGCTGACGCCCCCCGAGCAGGACCAGCACGAGCTGCGGCATGGCTCGGTCTGCATCGGCGTGGATGCCGAGGGCCGCCACTTCCTGCTGTGCGCGAATCCGATCGCGATCGATCAGGCCGAGGCGCTGGAGGTACGCCTGGCGACGCTGCGCGCGATGACCATGGACGAGATCAAGGCCAGCTACCGCGAGTCGCTGCGCAGCGAGGTACCGGACGACAGCAAGGGGGCCGGCCTGGGCTTCCTGACCGTGGCGCGCGACGCCAGCGAGCCGCTCGAGTTCGAGTTCCAGGGCACGGAGGACGCGGGCACGGCCATGTTCTTCCTCAAGACCACCATCTAATCCGAACAACAAGAGGGCGCTTGCCATGACCCCCCTGCATATTCCCGCCACCGGTAGTTCTCCGGAGATCGAGTTCCGCTTCGACGACCATGAGCTGTCGCTGCGCGGCGAGTCCTTTCCCGAGAACGCCGCGGCCTTCTACGGCCCGGTGATCGCCGCGCTGCGCGACTTCCTGGACCAGCCGGGCCGGGATCAGGCCCTGAAGGTCAGCGTCTCGCTGACCTACTTCAACAGCTCAAGCACCAAGATGCTGTTCACGCTGTTCGACCTGCTGGACCAGGCCGCGGCATCCGGGCGCAGCGTGCAGTTGCACTGGTGGCATGACGTCGAGGACGACACGATCCGGGAGTTCGGCGAGGAGTTGATGGTCGATTTCCAGAACATGGACATCCAGCTCTGCGTCATCGATGCCTGAACAGGGTTCCCCGGCCGCGCCCGACCTCTTCGAGCAGGAGGCGACGGCGCTTGAGCGTGCGCTGAGCACAAGGGACGACCCGACGCTGTCGGCCGAGCAGTACCGCCATGCGCTGTCGGACCTCGTCGTTCACTTCGAGCGCCTGATGCGGGAGAGTCGGCGCATGATCCGGCGCAGCGACCGCGAGGAGCGCGAGCTCAACGTGCTCAACGAGGAACTGCACAGGCTCGCCGCCCAGCTCGAATACAAGGCCCGGCACGATTCGCTGACCGGCGCGCTGAACCGCGGCGCGATCTTCGAATGCGCCGGACGCCTGCTGGAGCAGGGGGCCCTCGCGCTGGTCGTCCTCGACATCGACTTCTTCAAGAGCATCAACGATGCCTACGGCCATCCCGCGGGAGACGCGGTGATCTGCGAGGTCGTGAACCGGCTGGGCCGTGCCGTGTCCGGCGAAGCGGCGATCGGCCGGGTCGGCGGCGAGGAGTTCTCCATCCTGCTGCCCGAGACCGCCTTCGATGCCGCGCTGCAGCGGGCCGAGGCAATGCGGCATGCGATCGCCAGCCAGCCCTTCGACTGCCTGCCCGACCGCATCGTGACCGCGAGCTTCGGCGTCAGCTGGACGGCCAGGCGGGGCGCCTTCGGCGACGCCTATGCCCGCGCCGACGAAGCCCTGTTCGACGCCAAGCGTGGTGGGCGCAACCAGGTGCGTGCCGGCAAAGCCGTCGACTGATGAACCGCCTGGTTAGGCCTCTGTCGAAACTGCGTCTTGCGACCCGTCTCTGGGCCATGTTCGGCCTGCTGCTCACGCTGCCCCTGCTGCTCGTCGGGCTGGCGGCGCAACGGCTCGTCGTCGAGGCGCACACGTTGCTGCCGGTGGAGCGGCTGCGTGAACAGATCCAGTTCGACTGGGTTCTGATCCTGTCCCTGTGCGGTGCGGCCGCCGTCGGCGGCGTCGGGCTCGCCGTGCTGGTGGTGTACAGCTTGCTGCCTCCGTCGAGGCGGGCCATCGCGGGCGGAGATGGTTCGCATCGCATCGAGGTGCACGGCCGTGCCGAGTTGAAGCAGCTCTCGGCATCGGTGAACGAGCTGGCCGTGGCGGTGAATGACTGGCAGTGCCAGCTCATGGAGCGGGCCGGTCTCGACGCGATGACGGGCGTTGCGCTGCGCAGCCGCTTCTCCTCGGCCGCGGATCTCCGGCTCCATCAACTCGCCGGCGCTCGCGCGCTCATGCTGTGCCTGGACGTGGACAGGCTCAAGCGGGTCAACAACGTTCTGGGATTCGAGGCCGGAGATTCGCTGATCCTGGGCGTCGCCCAACGCCTGCTGCAGCTGCAGGCCGATGGCGCGCTCTGCGGCCGACTGGCCGGCGGCACCTTCGTCGCGCTGCTGCCGCTGGCCGCCGATGCCGGCTGGCAGCAGGCCGTGGCGGGCCTGCATGCGACGCTGAACCGCAAGCACCAATGGCGGGGCCAGGCGCTGGACCTCACGGTTTCCATCGGTGCGGCCCTGTGCCCGGAGCATGGCCACAGGGCGGAAGTCCTGGTGCAGCGGGCCGAACAGGCGATGTTCGAGGCCAAGCGCCTGAGAACGGATGCCGCGCTGTACAGCCCCAAGCCAGAGGCCGACCGCCTGTCCCATCTCAGCCTGTTGTCCGAGCTGGAGCAGGCCATCGTCCAGGGCCAGCTGCGCCAGGTGCTGCAGCCCAAGGTGCGACTGCGCGACCGCCGGATCACCGGCGCCGAGGCCCTGGTGCGTTGGCATCACCCGCAGCGCGGCTGGCTGCCGCCGAGCGAGTTCGTGCCGTTCGCCGAGGAGACCGGTCGCATCCGGCAGATCACGCATTGGATGCTGGAGCAGGCGGTCATGACCCTTGGGGCCTGGTGCGCGCAAGGGCGCGAACTGGTGATCGCCGTCAACATATCCACGCTCGACCTGCAGGACGGGCGGCTGCCGGGGCGCATCGAGAGCATGCTGGCGCGCGCCGGCGTGCCGCCGCACCTGCTCCAGCTCGAGCTCACCGAGACCGGGCTGATGGCCAGCAGCCAGGACCCCATCCACGTGATGCATTCGCTATGCAGCGTGGGCGTGCGCCTGTCGATCGACGACTTCGGCACGGGGCAGTCTTCGCTGGCCTATCTGCAGCGTTTGCCGGTGCACGAGCTGAAGGTCGAGCGGGGCTTTGTCGATGGCGTCGACAAGGATGTGAAGCGCCAGGAGCTGTTGAATTCCATCATCATGCTGGGCCACGGGCTTGGCCTCGCGGTGACCGCCGAGGGCGTCGAGACCTCGGCGGAGCTGGAGGTCCTGCAGCGACTGGGCTGCGATCTCGTGCAGGGCTTCTTCATCGCCAAGCCGATGGAGGCGGCGCGCTTCGACGCCCTGTACCAGGCTCCGCAGGGCGAGCACGCCCGCATCGGTTGACGGCAGCCGCCGCACGGCGGGCCGTCGGATCTCGACGGCCCCCTGGCGGCTAGGGCGCGCGATACAGCACGTCCGGCTCGGGGGCGCCCGGCGCCTTGCCTCGCCGCAGGACGACCACGCGCCGCTGCGAGGCCGGGGCCGTGCCGGGAGCTGCGCTGGGGGCCGCGGTGTCGTCGGTGCGCACGAGGACGAGTTGCCCCGCGGCTCCGACCCGCTGGGCCAGACGCTCCGCCGGCACGGCGGGGCTCGCGGGTGCGGCATTGGCCGGCTGCAGCACCATCATGCCGGCGGCGAGCCGGCTGCCGGCCAGGCCGGGCCTGGCGGTCGGCGCGCTGGCCGCAGCCGTGGGCATGCCGGGCATGGCCAGCGCCATGTCGGTCCGCTCCAGCATCATGCCGCCCTGAGGCAGTTGGACCGGGCGTACCGGTGCTGCCGGCGATCGCGGCGCGGCCTGCGTGCCGAGGCCGCCCGGTGACGGCGCCATCACCTGTGCCCATGCGCTGCCGCAGGCCAGGGCGCCCGCCAGGCAGGCCGCCCGGGCGCCCCAGGCGGGCGGCGGGCGCTGCGGGGAACTTCTCGCGTCCATGCCGGTGCCGCCTCAGGGAGTGATCGTGTGGCCGGTGATCGTGCCCAGGCAGGAGGCGCCCGCGCTCGCAGCCGTGTGGAACACGTTCAGGAAGATGCCGTTCCCGCCGCTGCCACCGGAGGCGAAGGGGTCCCAGTCGCTGTAGGCCTTCAGATGTGTCGCCGAGTAGTAGGCGTTCCCGCCGAACACCGCCGGACCGCTGTACTGGAGCGGGGCCAGTGGCACCGAGGCGCCGCTCGTCGTCGTGGGCGAGATGATCTTGCGCACGCCCAGGTAGACCTGCGGAAAGCTGTCGCTGGCCGCCGTGCTGGTGCAGGCGATCGAGACGAACTCGATCACGTAGCGCTTGTTGGGCGGCGTGGGGAAGAGCGCGAAACCGTTCGCGAACGGCGGGTCCAGCGTGAAGGACACGCTCTCCTGGTACGGCGCCCGGTCCGGGTTGTCGACGTCGCGCATCGGCGTCGAGTACTGGGCCGCCGCCGGGCCGGCACCGATGGCGAACAGCAGCACGAGCAATGGCCGGGCTGCGAAACCTTGGCTGATCTGCATGGCAATCCTCTTCAGGTGGAGTTCCTGCGCCGGCCGGGCCGGGCGAGGAAGCAGGCGAGTCCCAGGGCGAGCAAGGCCAGGGCCAATGTCGGGGACTCGGGCAGGGACTGCGGCGGGTCACTCCCCGGAACAATCGCCAGGCCCGCGTTGACGAAGCCCTGGCCGAACGGGGCGCCGAGCGCCGCGAGATCCGCGCCGGCGCCGCCGGCCGTGAACGCATACAGCGCCGAATTGCCGAAGGCATCGTTGCCTATCGTGTAGAACAGGTCGGCCATGTCGTCGTAGGCGAGGCCGCCGTTGAAGCCCAGGCTGCCGTCGCCCAGCGAGAACAGCAGCGAGGCCGTGACGGTGGCAGGGTCGATGGCATAGACGCTGCGCTGAACGCCCAGCGCATCGCCGGCGATGGCGTAGAGCGTGTCGCCGGCCCAGGCCGGGCCGCCGAAGTAGCCGTTGCCGATGGCCCCGAGCGCCGTCGCGGCACCCGCCGAGGAGATGGCATACAGCGTGGCGCCGCCGAACATGTCGTCGGCCACCGCATAGAGATGTCCCGTCGACGGGTCCTGGGCCAGCCCGCCGTAGAAGCCCTGGCCCAGCCCGCTCCCCAGCGCGGTCAGCGCAGCTCCGGCGACAGTGAAGCTGTAGAGCTGGGAGTTGCCGAACGAGTCGTTGGCGATCCCGAACAGGCGGGAGCTCGCGGCATCGAAGACCAGGCCGCCATTGAAGGCCAGCGAGCCATTGCCGAGGGTGGCCATGGGCACCGGCGAAGACAGCGACGTCAGGCTGCGGGGCACGAAGCCGGCGTCGGGCCCGATCGACACCAGGGTGGCGAGGGCGGGCAGCGGCAGCAGCATCGCGGCGCCCGCAACGATCCCGCCCGCCAGGCGCCGGCGTCCGTGCCATAACGCGTCCGCGACGCGCCGGATGCCGGTCGCGATCAGCCGGCCCAGATTCCATGTCGTCATCCGTACACCTCCCGGACTTGCCAACGATGCTGAATCGGCGCGCAGTATCGTGCGGCGGGTGGTGGCGCACGTCCTCAAGACTATCGATGAGGCCCCGACATGCGGGGGGCAAGCGGGAGAGGCTCGGCGCCCATTGGATGACGGCGCTCAGGCCCGCTTGTCGCGCGAGCGCTGGCTGCCCGCCTTGCCGATCGTCTTCCACTTGCTTCGCAGCTCCACGCGCTCCAGCGCCGTCAGTTCGCCGCGCCGGGCGTCGCGCATCAGCTTCTTGTAGTTGTCGAGCCGGTCCGCATCGACATGGGTGCGCACCGCGCATCCGGGCTCGCTCTCGTGACGGCAATTGCGGAACCGGCACTGCTGTGCGAGCGACTTCACGTCCTCGAAGGACGCCGCCAGCACCCGGGCGTCAGCGTCGGGTCGAAACGTGCGCAGGCCCGGCGTGTCGATGATGCAGCTGCCCTGCGTGCAGCGATGCAACGAGCGCGCCGTCGTCGTGTGGCAGCCGCGGCCATCACTCCTGCGCACGCTGCCTGTCGACTGGCCGGCGTTGGCCAGCGTGTTGATGAGTGTCGACTTGCCGGCACCCGAGGAGCCGAGCAGCACGAGTGTCCGGCCTGCATGCAGCCACGGGCCAATCTCGGTGCAGGCCTGCCGCGACAGGGCGTTGACCGACAGCACGGGCACCGTCGCGGACAGGCGGCCATGCATCTCGGCGATGCGCTCCCGCGCCTGCGGTGCAATGTCGAGCTTGGTGAGCACGACGACCGGCGCCACGTCGCAGGCGCGCACCATCGCGATGGTGCGCTCCATGCGGCGCGCATTGAAGTCCGCGTCCAGTCCCATCACGAGCAGTGCCGCATCCACGTTGCTGGCGAGCGGCTGGCGGCGCCCGTCGTTGGCGCGTCGTGCGATCTGCGTGACGGGGTCGATCCTGCCTGTGATCCAGGCCTGGCCATGCCCGTCGACATGCAGGCAGACCCAGTCACCGATGGTCAGCGGCTGATCCATGGCCTGCAACTGCTGCATCAGACCGGGCTGCGCGCGTGCCTGCTGCTCGGCGCGGCCATCGTGCAGCGTGAAGCAGTCACGCTGCGACTCGATCACGCGCGCCAGGCGCAGGCCGGGTTCGGGCGCGGCGAGCCGTGCGGCGCGATTCGTGATGGCGTGCGTGAGCCCGAAGGCTTGCAGCGCCTCGAAATCGATTTCGATCATGGGAATCCATTGAATGTTGGCTTCGTCCGCGGATGCGCGGACCCCTGCGCACGCAGTGGCGCGCGAAGCAAGGAAGTGGGAAGCCGGCCGCGGCTGGCGCGGCGATCAATGGACCCGCGGCGAATGCGGGGTCAGGGGCGCTTGGCGCTCCAGCGGCCGGACACGAGGAGGTCGACGCGATCGGCTTGTTCCATGGTGTTCTCCTTGTCGGCGGGGTTGATGAAGGCTGCAAGTCTGCCAGCGGCGTGAGCCGCGCGTCAATCGTCAGCCAGCGGCCTGCGCGCACCGTGCTCGTATCCGGTGCCGCATCGGGCGCCTTGGCGCTCGAGCCTGCGGGGCAATGCGGTGTAGGGCGATCAGGTACGCCCGCAGCACGCCGTCCGTTGACGGCACCGGGCAGGCGCAGTCATGCGCAGGCAGGGCTCAAGCCGTCCGGCAGCCGGCATCTCGCTGCGCGCGCATGGCGATTCGCGTTCCCGCAAGTGGCTGCCAACTGCATATCCAATCTGACGCGCAGGAGGGAGAGGAAGGGCGCGCAAGGAGTCTTTCTGCTCGCGACGGGATTGTTCCAGGCACCTTGTGGGCCGGCAGTGGCCGTCGCCCCCGGTAGGTTCACAAGCAGGAATTCGCGCGCTAAACTGGGTAACCATTTGGTTAAATAACAGTTCGAAAACCCATCGTGGACGCCCTCAGCACCACCTTCGCCGCCTTGGCCGATCCCACGCGCCGCGCCATCCTGGCTCGGCTGGCGCAGGGCGAGGCATCGGTGGGCGACCTGGCTAGCCCCTTTGACATGAGCCGGCCTGCAATCAGCAAGCACCTCCGGGTGCTCGCGCGCGCCGGGTTGATTTCGCAGGGGCGGGACCGCCAGTTCCGCCCCTGCCAGATCGAACCCGCGCCGCTCAAGCAGGCAGCCGACTGGGCGCTGCAGTACCGTGCACTGTGGGAACAGCGCCTGGACCGGCTAGACGTCTACCTGCAGCAGCTGCAGCGAGAAGAGCCCGCCGCGCCGACCGCGAAGAAGGTTTCTCGTTCCATCGCCAAGCAACCCAAGAAGGATCGCCGCCATGGCTGACAAGCTTTCCGCCCCCTTTGTGCTTGAACGCCGCTTCGCCGCACCACGCGAGCTTGTTTACGCCGCCCTGACAGAAGCCGAGCATCTGGCCCACTGGATGACGCCTCCGGGCATGGAGATGACCCACTGCAGCGTCGATGCACGCGCCGGTGGTGTCTTCCACTACGCGATGAAGCCGCGTGGCGTGGCGGATGCCCCGTCCATGTGGGGGAAGTGGACCTTCCGCGAGCTGCGTGTGCCGGAGCGAATCGTTGTCGTCGTGCAGTTCAGCGACGCCGAAGGGGGCGTGACGCGCCACCCCATGGCCGCGCAATGGCCGCTCTACACACTGTCCACCACCACGCTCACCGAGGTGGCCGGAGACACCCTGATGCGCCTTGAATGGCACGCCCTCGATGCCAGCGAGGCCGAGGAAGCCATCTTCAATGCCTCGCACGCCAGCATGGCTCAGGGTTGGGGTGGCTCCATGGAGCTGCTTGACCGGTATCTTGCGCAGCTGCTGGGCGGTCAAGGCTGAGTCTTTCCACGGAACTGCTCGCAACGGACCTGGCCCCGCGGCCATGGTCCGGCTTGCCAGTACCTGTTCACGCTGCGGCTGCAGTCCCTAGAAGCGCGAACCCGGCTGGGCCAGGAAGGCCTCTTCCTCGGGCGTCGACACGCGCCCCAGGATCGCATTGCGGTGCGGGTAACGGCCGAAGCGCTCAATGATGGCTCGGTGCTGCAGCTCCGAGTCGTGGCTGCCCTTGGGAGCCCGCTCGCGCAGCAACGGCTCGCCGACTGCATGGATGGCCGCCGACTCGCTGTGCGTGTAGGGCAGGTAGAAGAAGGCACGGCGCTCGGCTGGCAGCGCCAGGTCGGCGCCTGCGGCCACGGCCTCCTGCGCGAGCGCGAGGGCCAGCGGGTCGGCCGCGAAGGCCCGCGGCCTGCCGCGGTGCAGATTGCGCGAGAACTGGTCGAGCACGATGACCTCGGCCAGCCGGCCCGCGGGCATGGCACGCCAGCCGAACAATTCGGCACGGCAGGCCTGTTCATGCAGCGCACCGAAGCGGGTGCGGATCAACTCGTCGAAGGCCGGATCGACCTGCCACCACTGCGCGGGGCGGCTGTCTTCAAACCAGAAGCGCAGGACGGCGTCGGGCGAGCTCACAGCTTCCTCCTGCCAGGCACCCGCAGCATGAAGCCAGCCATGCAGAGGTTGGCAGTGCCGGTGATGATCATGGTGAAGTCCATGGCACGCGGGGAGGTTGTTCACGCCATGGCAGTGGTCGCGAAAGTCCGCGCGCAGCGTGAACAGGGCCTAGATCGCTGCACCCTTGATGACCTCCCAGAGCACCGACGTCGTATCGATCGCGTGGTCCCTGATCACCTGCTTGACGCCGCCCGTGGCGAGTTGCTGGCCAAGCCGGAAATTGCGTTCCAGGCGCAGGAAGGGTGAGTCGGGGACGAGGTTGCCCTGCCAGTCGACGAAGGAAAGCACCCCTGCATGGGCGTAGCTGAAATCGTCCGTCAGCGCGACCACATGCTCGAAGCCCGGCAGTCCGCGTAGCAGGGCGCGGCCGGCGACGCTTGGCGGCAGATGAGGCACCACATCGTCCTGGTACTCAAAGCGGGTCGCATCCGGTACCAGGCGGGCATACGAGGAGGCGAAGTCGTCATTGCCCGGCATCGCGCCCTCGAAGGTGCGCACGCAGATGCTGTTGCCCGAGATGGTGCTGGTCATCGCAAATCTCGCAGCGGCAAGGTGGGCCATCGATCCACCCTTGCTGTGTCCGGTGACGAAGAGCTTCTTGACCTGCGCCGCTTGAAGCTGCCCCGAGACCTCCGGCGCGAGGTCTGGCCAGAGGCTGTCGAGCGCTCCGAGGAAGCCGTGATGCACCAAGCCGGGAAGCTTGGCTCCCGCATCGAGCTCGCACTCGAGATCCTGCACCCAGTCGCGAATGGTCTGCAGCGGATCAGGGTTGGTGTTGGGCGGCAGGGTGCCGCGGAATGCGACGACCACGCCGAAATCCGCAGTGCCGACCAGGGCGCTGTTGATGCGGTCGATGCCGCGCGTGAAGGTCTTGCAGCCCTGAAGCTGGGCGATGGCCGCATAAGGGCTTGTCGAGACCGGCCCGCCGGTTTCGTAAGCCAGGTTCGATGCCGCGAGCAGACGTAGGACGATGGGCATGCGCATTCCCTCCCTGTGGCATTGAAGCACCGCTGGCGCCGGGGCCCATCATCATGGCTGATGAGAAGGGCCGGGCGGCTCGCCGCGTTGTCGCCGACATCGGCGGCCTGAAAAAGTGCTTGACCCTCCCACGGTGTCAAGGATGACAGTGGAGTCCCGATCAACGACGGCAGTGGAGATTCAGGATGATTGCCTTTGAAGTGAACGACATGAGCTGTGGCCATTGCGTCAGCACCATCGCCAAGGCCTTGAAGGCGGTCGATGCGGGCGCTCGCGTGCACATCGACCTCGCATCGCATCGCGTCCAGATCGAGCCGACTGAGGCCGACGCCGACGAGCTGGCGGATGCGATCAGGGAGGCGGGCTATACGCCAGCGGTGACGGCTTGCGCGCCCGGTCCTTCCGCCGCCGGCCCGACCCTTACACTTTGAACATGAGCAGGTTCTGGCGGATCGCATTGACATGGCTGCTGGCCGTGGCGCTGCCCATTCAGGGCTACGCCGCCCAGACCATGTTGCTCTGCGGCCCCGCCGGCCATCAAGGCGGTGTGATGGAGGAGCGCGCGGCGCATGGTCACGACCATGCCCGCATGATCGGCGGCGAAGCCCATGTCATGGGCGACGCGGGCGTCGCTGTCCATGATGCCGACGAGGCGCAGCCCGCCCACGCCAAGCATGCGGGCAAGTGCAGCCTGTGCTCCGCCTGCTGCAACGCCGTCGCGATCATGGCCAGCGCCGTGAGCATCGCCGTCGCACCGCCTGACCTGCCCGAAGTCCCGACCGTCCAGGTCGCCCGCGACCGCGTCATGGTCGGCGGGCTGGACCGCCCCCCTCGAAGCTCTCGCGCCTGACGGACCGGGGCCGCGCGCGCTGAGCCGCGCCTGCCCTGTCTCTGGCCTGCACCGGGCATGTCGTGACGACGTGGCCCCGGCCGCAGCCGTTCAGTTCATCTGCGAGACAAGCATGAAATCCATCGCATCCTGCGTGGCGCTGGCAATGGCGGCCGCGACCCTGGGGCTGGCGCCTGCCGCGTCGGCCCAATCGGCACGGCCCGATCCCCTGAATCCCCAGGCCCAGGTGCCGGCCCAGGTCTACCGATCCGAGTTCCAGGGCTACCGCCCGAACGTCGAGGCGGGCGTGGGGTCCTGGACCGACGCCAACAAGGCGGTGCACCAGGCCGGCGGCTGGCGCGCCTATGCCAGGGAAGCCAGGCAGTCCGATCCGGCCGCGGCGCCGGCGCCGGCGGCATCGGCGCCGAGACCCAAGGGCCATGAGCATCACTGAGGCACGGACATGAAGACTTCCCTTCCCACGCCGCGGCGCCTGGCGCTGCTCGCGGCGCCCCTGCTGCTGGCCGGCTGCGCCAGCCTCAGCGGCAACGGCGGCATCGCGCCCGTCCAGGATGCTGCCAGGACCTATCTCGGTGCGACCCTGCTGCCCGCCGCGTCCGAGCAGGACCTGGACACCATAGATGGACGTGTGGCCGAACTGCTCGGCAAGCCGCTGGATGCCGATTCGGTGGTGCAGATCGCCTTGCTGAACAACCGGGGCCTGCAGGCCAGCCTGCAGGAGCTGGGCATCGCCGAGGCCGAGATGGTGCAGGCCAGCCGCCTGCCCAACCCCGGTTTCAGCTTCGCCAGGCTGCGCCGCGCAGACGAGCGCGAGATCGAGCGCGGCTTCTCCTTCGACCTGGCCCACCTGGTGGCCTTGCCATTGACGCGCCAGGTCGAGGGCCGTCGCTTTGCCGCCGTGCAGCGCAGCGTGGCCATGGAGATGCTGTCGCTCGCCGCCGAGACCCGCAAGGCCTTCTACGCCGCCGTGGCGGCGGAGCAGACGGCGAGCTATATGCGTGACGTCCGGGCCACGGCCGATGCCGGCGCCGAGCTGGCCAAGCGACTGGCCGAGGCCGGCAACTGGACCCGGCTGCAGCAGGCCCGCGAGCACGGCTTCTTCTCCGAGGCCGTGCTGAACGTCGCGCGCGCCGACGCCGCCCGCGTCGCGACCCGCGAACGCCTGACCCGGCTGCTGGGCCTGTGGGGGCCGCAGACGGCGTTCTCGCTGCCGGCACGCCTGCCGGACCTGCCGGCCGAGCCGCAGGACCGGCCGGACATCGAGCGGGCCGCGATGGCCTCGCGCCTGGACGTGCAGGCGGCCAAGGCCCAGGTGGAGGCCACCGCCGGCAACCTGGGCCTGAGCAAGGCGACGCGCTTCGTCAACGTGCTCGAGCTGGGCTACCAGCGCAACGGCTCCAACGAGGCGCCGCGCAAGACCGGCTACGAGATCGGCTTCGAGATCCCGCTGTTCGACTGGGGTGACGCGCGCATCGCGCGGGCCGAAGGGCTCTACATGCAGCGCGTGCACCGGGCGGCCAAGACGGCGGTCGATGCCCGCTCCGAGGTGCGCGAGGCCTACCAGGGCTACCGCTCGGCCTACGACATCGCCCGGCACTACCGCGACGACATCGTGCCCACGGCCAAGCGCATCTCCGACGAGAACGTGCTTCGCTACAACGGCATGTTCATCAGCGTGTTCGAGCTGTTGGCCGACGCCCGCGCGCAGATCGCCGCCGTCAACGCCTCCATCGAAGCACTGCGCGACTTCTGGGTCGCCCGTGCGGATCTCGACATGGCCCTGGTCGGCAAGCCCGTCCTGGGCGGCGGCGCGGCGGCGGCCGTGGCCGGTGCCGCCGCCGTGGCCCATTGATTCAGGAGTTCACGATGTTTTCCAGACGCAATTTCTTCCGCGGCGCCGGTGCGCTGACCGCGGCCGTGTCCGCCGGCGCCGTCAGCCGCGTGGCGATGGCGACCCTGCCGGAGCCCGTGCTGCAGACCCGGCCGGACACCATGCCGCCGCTCGTGCCCGAGACCGGGCGGCCCTACAACCCCGTCGTCACGCTGAACGGCTGGACGCTGCCCTGGCGCATGAACCAGGGTGTCAAGGAGTTCCACCTCGTGGCCGAGCCGGTCGTGCGCGAGCTGGCGCCGGGCATGAAGGCGCACCTGTGGGGCTACAACGGCCAGTCGCCGGGGCCGACGATAGAGGTGGTGGAGGGCGACCGCGTGCGCATCTTCGTCACCAACCGGCTGCCCGAGCACACCAGCATCCACTGGCATGGCCAGCGCCTGCCCAACGGCATGGACGGCGTGTCGGGGTTGACGCAGAAGGCCATACAGCCCGGCCGGACCTATGTCTACGAGTTCGTCGCGCGCCGGCCTGGCACCTTCATGTACCACCCGCATGCCGACGAGATGACGCAGATGGCCATGGGCATGATGGGCTTCTGGGTCACGCATCCCAAGGTGAAGAACCCGTTGATCGACGCGGTGGACCGCGACTTCTGCTTCCTGCTGAACGCCTTCGACATCGATCCCGGCGCGGCGACGCCCAAGGTCATGACGATGACGGACTTCAACCTCTGGTGCTGGAACAGCCGTGTCTTCCCGGGCATAGACACGTTGAACGTGCGCAAGAACGACAAGGTGCGCATCCGCGTCGGCAACCTGACGATGACCAACCATCCCATCCATGTGCATGGCCATGAGTTCACGGTCACCGGCACGGATGGCGGCCCCACGCCCAGGGCCGGCCGCTGGCCCGAGGTGACGACCGACGTCGCCGTCGGCCAGATGCGCCAGATCGAGTTCGTCGCCGACGAGGAGGGCGACTGGGCTTTCCACTGCCACAAGAGCCATCACACGATGAACGCGATGGGGCACGACGTGCCGACCCTGATCGGCGTCGACCACCGTGGCCTGGCCAGCCAGATCAGCAAGCTGGTGCCCGACTACATGGTGATGGGCGAGCGCGGCATGGCCGACATGGGCGAGATGGAGATGCCGCTGCCCGCCAACACCTTGCCCATGATGACGGGGCAGGGGCCTTTCGGCGGCGTCGAGATGGGCGGCATGTTCTCGGTGCTCAAGGTCCGCAAGGACCAGAAGCGCGGCGACTACGGCGACCCGGGCTGGTACCGCCATCCTCCCGGCGAGGTGGCCTTCGAGTGGACCGGCGCTCTGCCCGAGCCGGCGCGCTTCGCCGCCGAGGGCGGCCAGTCCATGCCACGCGAGACGCCCGCGCCGCCGTCGGAGGTCAACGTCCGCAAGCCGACCGGCCATTCCGGCCACTGACACCCCATCGAGGAAGCACCCATGACATTGAAGTCCATTCCCACCCTCGCTGCCCTGGTGCTGGCCGCCGGCGCGAGCCTTGCCGGCGGCCAGCACGCCGACGGCCACGACGACGGCGCCATCGGCCGGCCCGGCATCGCCGCCCAGGCCACGCGCACCGTGCGCATCGACATGAGCGACGCGATGCGCTTCACGCCGTCCAGCGTCGCCGTCAAGCAGGGCGAGACCGTGCGCTTCGTCGTGAAGAACTCGGGCAGGCTCAAGCACGAGATGGTGCTGGGCACCGAGAAGGAGCTCAAGGCGCACGACGAGCTCATGAAGAAGAACCCCGAGATGGAGCATGCCGACGACAACATGGTCAGCGTCGCGCCGGGCCGGACCGGCGAGATCGTGTGGCGGTTCACCCGGGCGGGCAAGATCACCTTCGCCTGCCTGCAGCCCGGTCACTACGACGCCGGCATGAAGGGCACCGTCCAGGTCGCGGGCAAGGACGGCCATGCCGACCACGAGTACTGACGGCGGGCCGGCGCCGGCGCGGCGCGACCTGCTGGCCGGCGTCGCCGCCTGGGTGCTGGCCGCCGCGGCCGTGGCGCGGCCCTCGCCGGCGACCGCAGGCGCGGTCCAGGTCTGGAAGGACCCGAGCTGCGGCTGCTGCAAGGACTGGATCCGGCACCTGCAGGCCAACGGCTTCCAGGTCGCCATCCACGATGTCGGCAACAACGGCGCGCGCAAGCGCCTGGGGCTCGACCTCAAGTACGGCTCCTGCCACACGGCCCTGGTGGACGGCTACGCCATCGAAGGCCATGTGCCGGCGCGCGAGGTCCGGCGCCTGCTGCGCGAGCGGCCTCGGGCGCTGGGGCTGGCCGTGCCGGGCATGCCGGTCGGGTCACCCGGCATGGACGGCCCGGCCTATGGCGGCCGCAAGGACCCCTGCGACGTGCTGCTGCTTGGCAAGGACGGCAGCGCCAGCGTCTATCAAACCTATCGTTGAAGGAACATGCCATGAAGGCAATCAAGCACCTGACCCTGGCCGCGCTGGCGGTCGCTTCCCTTGCCGTCCCGGCGCTGGCGCAGGCCATGGACCCGGGCAAGACGCAGGGCGCGGGCGCGTCCGCCGCCGCGGACCTGACCGAAGGCGAGATCAGGAAGGTCGACAAGGACGGCAAGAAGCTCACCATCAAGCATGGCGACATCCAGAACCTGGACATGCCCGGCATGACCATGGTGTTCCGGGTCAGGGACCCGGCCCTGCTCGAACAGGTCAAGGTGGGCGACAGGATCCGCTTCAAGGCCGAGAAGGCGGCCGACGGTTTCGTCGTGACGGAGCTGCGGCCAGCCGGCCAGTGAGGTCATCCAAAGCTGCCGCGTTTCGCCCTGATCGCCACGCGGGCGCAGGGTCCGGGCTTGCCGCCGCGGGCCGCTGCGCCTCATGATGGGGGCGACCGCCCGGTGCATGCCGGGGCCCTCATGGAGCGACGACGATGGAGCAACCGTTTCATGGCTTCGCCGAGCTGTTCAAGCAGCTGGGCCTGCCCGCCGGCGACGCGGAGATCGCGCAGTTCCTGCGCCAGCATGCGCCGCTGCAGGCCTCTGTCGCGCTGGCCGAGGCGCCGTTCTGGACCGAGGCGCAGGCCGGCCTGCTGAGGGATGCGCTGGCCGGGGACGCCGACTGGGCCGAGATCGTCGACCAGCTCGACGCCGCGCTGCGCCGGCCTCAGGCCAGGGTGTAGGCCGTCTTGATGCTGGTGTAGAACTCGGCGGCGTGGCGGCCCTGCTCGCGCGGGCCGTAGCTGCTGCCCTTGCGGCCGCCGAAGGGCACGTGGTAGTCCACGCCGGCCGTCGGCAGGTTGACCATGACCATGCCGGCCTGTGCGTGGCGCTTGAAGTGGGTGGCGTGCTTCAGCGAGGTCGTCGCGATGCCGGCCGACAGCCCGAACGGCGAGTCGTTGGCCAGCGCGAGGGCCTCGTCGTAGTCGCGGGCGCGGATGACGCTGACGACGGGGCCGAAGACCTCCTCGCGATTGATGCGCATGGCGGCCGTCGTGTCGGTGATGAGGGCCGGCGTCAGGTAGAAGCCCGGCGCGCCGTCGGCGTTGTGCGGCATGCGCTCGCCGCCCTGCGCCAGCCGGCCGCCCTCGCGGCTGGCGATGCCGATGTAGTCCAGGTCCTGGCCCAGCTGGCTGGCGTCCACGACGGGGCCGATGTCGGTGCCGGCCTTGCGGGCGTCGCCGATCTTCAGCGCCTTCATCTTCTCGACCATGGCCGCGACGAAGCGGTCGTGGATACCCTCGGTGACGATGAGCCGGCTCGACGCGGTGCAGCGCTGGCCGGTGGAGAAGAAGCCGCTGTTGACGGCGGCGTTCACGGCCACGTCCAGGTCCGCGTCGTCCAGCACCACCATGGGGTTCTTGCCGCCCATCTCCAGCTGGAACTTGGCCATGCGCGCCACGCAGGCGGCGGCCACCTTCTGGCCGGTGGCCACCGAGCCGGTGAAGCTGATGGCCGCCACGCGCGGGTCGTTCAGCAGCGCCTCGCCGACGACCGAGCCGCGGCCCATGACCAGGTTGAAGACGCCGGCCGGCAGGCCCGAGCGCGACAGGATCTCGGCCAGCGCCCAGGCCGAGCCGGGCACCAGGTCGGCCGGCTTGAAGACGACGCAGCAGCCATGCGCCAGCGCCGGCGCGATCTTCCAGGCGGGGATGGCGATGGGGAAGTTCCATGGCGTGATCAGGCCCACGACGCCTATGGGCTCGCGCGTAACCTCCACGCCGACGCCGGGGCGCACCGAGGGCAGGGACTCGCCGCCGGGGCGCAGCGCCTCGCCGGCGAAGAACTTGAAGATGTTGCCGGCGCGGACCACCTCGCCCACGGCCTCGGGCAAGGTCTTGCCTTCCTCGCGGGCCAGCAGGTCGCCCAGCTCCTGGCGCCGCGCGAGGATTTCCGTGCCGACGGCGTCGAGGATGTCGAAGCGCTGCTGCGGCGTGGACAGGCTCCAGGCCGGGAAGGCTGCTGCTGCAGCGGCGATGGCCTCCCGCGCCTGCGCGCCGTCGGCCTGCGCGTACTCGCCGACGAGGTCGCGGGTGTCCGAGGGGTTGATGTTGCGCGAGAGGGCGCTGCCTTCCAGCCAGGCGCCCGCGATGTAGTTCTTGAACATGTTTTGACTTCCGAAGGCCGTGAGAGCCGTTGCCTCCCATGCGCGGCGCGGGAGGGGCCTCAAGGATAGGCGCTGCCGGGAGCGGGGCGGATGCGCCGGCATTGCCGCGGCCCGTGGCGCATGGTTTCCCGCACTCTCCGGGTAAATTGGTTGCGCTATCATTTTGCCATTCGCCACTGACGAGATCGCATCCCGATGAGCGCATCCACGACGAAGACCGGCCGTGCCGCCTGGCTGGCGGCCGCAGCCCTGTTGCTCGCGGCTTGCGGCTCGGCGCCGCCGGCTCCGAGGGCGGACTGGGTGGCGGCCTGGGGCAGCGCCATGCTGGCCCAGCCGGCGCCGAGCGCCGATGCCAGGCCGGTGCCCTGGCGGCAGCCGATGCGCGACGTCAGCCTGCGCCAGGTCGCGCGCGTCGCCGTCGCGGGCCAGGCCTTGCGGGTGCGCGTCAGCAACCTCTTCGGCGACGAGCCGCTGGTCGTCGACGCCGCCAGTGTCGCGCGCGTCGCGGCCCTGGATCCGCAGCCGGTGCTCGACGCGGCGACGCTGCTGCCGCTGCGCTTTGCCGGCCGGCGCGAGGTGACGGTACCGGCCCGTGCCGAGGTCTGGAGCGACCCCGTCGAGCTGGCGCTGCCGGCGCTGGCCGACGTGGCGGTGCAATGGCATGTGCAGACCGGCCCGGCCCAGGCCAGCGTGCATCCGGGCTCGCGCATGCGCAGTTGGGCCGTGGCGGGCAATCGTGCCGACGTGGCGGACTGGGCGCAAGCCGTGGCCCAGGAGGGCTGGTGGCATCTGGAGGCGGTCGATGTGCGCGCCGCCGGGCCCTTGCCCGTGCTGGTGGCCACGGGTGACTCCATCACCGACGGCTATGGCGTGCCCTCGGGCAGCTACCAGCGCTGGACCGATGCGCTGTCGCGCCGCCTCGTGGCCGAGAAGCGCGAGGCTGCCGTCGTCAACACCGGCATTGGCGGCGGCCGCCTGCTGCGCGAAGGCCTGGGGCCCAGCCTGGTGTCGCGCTTCGATCGCGACGTGCTGGCGCGTACCGGCGCGACCCATGCCGTCGTGCTGATCGGCGTCAACGACCTGGGCGTCAGCCACCGCGGCAAGCCGACGACGGCCGAGTCGCGCGCGGCGCTGCTGGCCGAGCTGAAGGCTGGCTTCACCGACATCGCCACGCGCGCCCGCGCCCGCGGCGTCTGCCTGATCGTCTCGACGGTGCTGCCGTACTCGGGCAGCGGCTACTACGCGCCGCAGGCCGAGAACGAGGCCGACCGCCAGGCGCTGAACGCCTGGCTGCGCGAGCCGGGGCGCTTCGACGCGCTGCTGGACTTCGACGCGCGGCTGCGCGACCCGGCCCGGCCGAGCCACCTGCGCGCCGACGTCGACAACGACGGCCTGCATCCGTCGCTGGCCGGCTATCGCCTGATGGCCGAGGCCTTCCCGGTCGAAGTGCTCGACCGGAAATGCGAGAAGAAGCTCAGCGCCCCTTGAGCTGGCGCCAGGCCGCGAAGTCCGCGGCCACGTCCGCATCGGTGGGCGGGTACAGGCCCAGCACGCTGCGGCCGCCCATCACCTGCTCCTGCACATAGTCCTCGAAGACCGTCATCTCGACGGCCTCGCTGGCGATCTCGTCGGCCAGGTGGGCCGGGATGACGATGACGCCCTCGGCATCGCCGACGACGATGTCGCCGGGGAAGACCGGCGCGTCGCCGCAGCCGATGGGCTCGTTGATCGCGATCGCCTGGTGCAGCGTCAGGTTGGTCGGCGCGCTGGGCCGCGAGTGGTAGGCCGGGAAGGCGTACTTGGCGATGTCGGGGCTGTCGCGGAAGCCGCCGTCGGTGACGACGCCGGCCACGCCGCGCACCATCAGCCGCGCGACGAGGATGCCGCCGGCCGAGGCCGCACGTGCGTCCTTGCGGCTGTCGATGACCAGCACCGCGCCCTCGGGGCATTCCTCCACGGCCTTGCGCTGCGGATGGGCGCGGTCCTTGAACACGCCGATGTCGTTCAGGTCCTCGCGAGCGGGCATGTAGCGCAGCGTGTAGGCGGGGCCCACCATGTTGGGCAGGCCGGCGTTCAGCGGCCTGACGTCCTGGATGAACTGGTTGCGCAGGCCGCGCTTGAACAGCGCGGTGCAGAGCGTGGCGGTGCTGACGCCCATCAGCTTCTTGCGGGTATCGGGATTCATGGCGATCAGTAGATGACGGGTTCGGGCACCGGCGCGCCGAACTGGGTTTCGAGGAAGTCGAAGTCGCAGCCCTCGTGGGCCTGGAGGATGTGGCGGCCGAACATCCAGCCGTAGCCGCGCTCGTAGCGCGCAGGCGGCGGCGTCCACGCGGCGCGACGGGTGGCCAGCTCCGCGTCGCTGACCTCGAGATGGATGGTTCGTGCCGGCACGTCGACGCTGACGCGGTCGCCCGTCTTGACCAGCGCCAGCGGGCCGCCGACGAAGGCCTCGGGGCTGCAGTGCAGCAGGCAGCCGCCGTAGCTGGTGCCGCTCATGCGCGCGTCGGACAGGCGCAGCATGTCGGTCACGCCCTGTTTGAGCAGCTTGGTCGGGATGGGCAGCATGCCCCACTCGGGCATGCCGGCGCCCTTGGGGCCGGCGTTGCGCAGGACCAGGATGTCGTCGCCCGTCACGTCCAGGTCCGGGTCGTCCACCGCGGCCTTGAGGCTGGGGTAGTCGTCGAACACCAAGGCCCGGCCGGTGTGCCGCAGCAGGTGCGGTGCCACGGCGCTGGGCTTGATGACGACACCGTCCGGCGCCAGGTTGCCGCGCAGCACGGCCAGCGCGCCTTCGGCGTAGATGGGGTTGTCGAGCGGCCGGATGACGTCGTCGTTGAAGACCTCGGCGCCGGCGATGTTGTCGGCCACGGTGCGGCCGTTGACGGTCATCGCGGCCAGGTCGAGCGTGGCCGCCATCACGTTCATCATGGCCGGCAGGCCGCCGGCGTAGAAGAAGTCCTCCATCAGGTAGCGGTCGCCGCTGGGCCGGATGTTGGCGATGACGCCGACATGGCGGCTGGCCGCGTCGAAGTCGTCCAGCGTGACCGGCAACCCCGCGCGGCGGCTGATGGCCACCAGGTGGATGATGGCGTTGGTGCTGCAGCCCATGGCCATCGCGACGGCGATGCCGTTGGCAAAGCTGCCCTGGCTGAGCATCTTCGCGGGCGTCAGATCCTCCCACACCATCTGCACGATGCGGCGGCCGCATTCGGCGGACATGCGCGCATGGTTGGCGTCGGGCGCCGGGATGCTGCTGGCGCCGGGCAGCGTGAAACCTATCGCCTCGGCAATGCCCATCATGGTCGCCGCCGTGCCCATGGTCATGCAGGTGCCATGGCTGCGCGCGATGCCGGCCTCCATCTCGGCCCAGGCCTGGTCGCTCAGGCGGCCGGCGCGGCGCTCGTCCCAGTACTTGAAGGCGTCGCTGCCCGAGCCCAGCACCTGGCCGCGCCAGTTGCCGCGCAGCATGGGGCCGGCGGGCAGGTAGATGCAGGGCAGGCCCATGCTGATGGCGCCCATCAAGAGGCCTGGCGTGGTCTTGTCGCAGCCGCCCATCAGCACGGCGCCATCCACCGGGTGGCTGCGCAGCAGCTCCTCGGTCTCCATCGCGAGGAAGTTGCGATACAGCATGGAGGTGGGCTTGACCATGCTCTCGCTGAGCGAGATGGCGGGCAGCTCCAGCGGCCAGCCACCGGCTTGCAGGATGCCGCGCTTGACGTCCTCCACCCGCTGCTTGAAGTGGGTGTGGCACTGGTTGGCGTCGCTCCAGGTGTTGACGATGGCGATGACCGGCCTGCCAATGAAGTCCTCGGCGGCATAACCCATCTGCAGCACCCGGCTGCGATGGCCGAAGCTGCGGAAATCGTCCTTGGCGAACCAGCGCGCGCTGCGCAGCTCTTCGACCTTCTTGACGCTCATGCCTGGCCTCGCGCGTCGATGAGCCAGCCCGGCGCGTCCTGCAGCGCGACGGGGCGCAGGAAGCGCTCCATCGCGGCATGGCCGACGCTGGTCGTGAAGGGCTGGGTGGACGAGGGCCAGGGCCCGCCATGCTGCTGCGCGGCCGTCACGGCGACGCCCGTGGGCACACCGCCGAACAGCACGCGGCCGGCGATGCGCTGGGCGGCGGCTGCGAGGCGGCGGTTGTCCGCGGTGCCCGCGTCCGCGCCCCACAACGTCACGGTCAGGCTGCCCTGCACGGCGGCCAGCACGGCCAAGGTCTCGTCGAGGTCCTTCACGGTGACGACGAGGCAGGCGGGGCCGAAGACCTCCTCGCGCAAGGCCTCGTCGGCGATGAAGCTGGCGGCATCGGTCGCGAACAGATGGGCGCCCGGCGTGTCGCCGCCGGCCGGCGCGGCCAGCAGCGTCTTCACGGCCGCATGGCCATGCAGCCGCGCCACGCCGGCATTGAAGCCGGCGCGGATGCCGGCATGCAGCATCGCGTGCGGCGTGGCCGCGGCCAGGCCCTCGGCCAGCTGGCGCACGAAGTCCTGGCCCGGTTCGTCGTCGCGCACGATGACGACGCCGGGGCTGGTGCAGAACTGGCCGCAGCCCAGCGTGATGCTGGCCGCCAGCGTCGCTGCCAGAGTCGGGCCGTCGGCCTGCAGCGCCGCGGGCAGGGCGACGACGGGGTTGACGGAGCCCAGCTCGCCATAGAACGGGATGGGCCGCGGCCGCGCGTTCGCCTCGCGCCACAGCGCCTGACCGCCGCGCAGGCTGCCGGTGAAGGCGACGGCCTCGATGTCGGGGTCGCGCACCAGCGCCACGCCCACGTCGATGCCCGCGCCCTGCACCAGCTGCAGCACGCCCTCGGGCAGCATCAGCTCGGCCAGGCAGGCTGCGGCGAGATCGAAGACCGCGCGCGACAGCCCGGGGTGGCCGGGGTGGGCCTTGACGACGACGGGGCATCCGGCCGCCAGTGCCGAGGCGGTGTCGCCGCCCAGCACGCTGAAGGCGAAGGGGAAGTTGCTGGCCGCGAACATCGCCACCGGTCCGACGGGCATGGCGATGCGCGTCAGCCGCGGCCGGCCCTGCGGCGGCGTGCCGGCGACGGCGGGCTCGTCCAGCAGCGGCTGTGCTGCACCGGCCTCGATCTGGATCGCGAAGCCGCGCAGCTGGAAGACGGTGCGGTCCAGCTCGCCGTTGAGGCGCGCCGTGCCGAGGTGGGTCTCGCGGTCGGCCAGCGGCACCAGGGCCGCGCGCGCGGCCAGCAGCGCGTCGGCCAGCGCGCGCAGCAGCGCCGCGCGTTGCGAAACCGGGAGATGGGCGTAGACCGGGGCCGCCGTGGCGGCCGCGGCGCAGGCGGCCCGGACCTGGGCCGCCGTGCTGTCGGTGAGCATCATGGGTGGAATCCCGTGGGGGCGGGGTTGATGTGAGCGCTATCATAGGCGCGTGACGGACCCTGGTGGTCAGCGTTTACACCAGAACGAAGCACGCCGCACCTGCCCTGCCCATGAGCCTCCGCCTCCGCCGCCGCTTCGGCGCCGCCCTGCTTGTGGGCCTGCTCTGCCTGCCGGCCGCGGCCAAGCGCCTGCTGCCCGACAGCCTGACGGAAGACCTCGCTGCGCGCGAGCGGATCGCGCTGGACACGGGCAGGCGCTTCCGGCGTGGCGACCCGGATGTCGCGGCGGGTCGAGGATGGTGGCGGGGCCGTGCTCAAGCCCCGGATGCTGCCCAGTGCCAACGCCTTCATCCGCGAGCCTTCGCACCGCCATGTCCGTCCGGCCGGCGACCTGCCCGTCATGCAGGCGGGCTTCGACGACAGCGGCCGGCGCGCCGTCACGCTGCCGCACGACTGGGCCATCGAAGGCCTCTTCCTCGAGACCGGGCCTTATGGCGGCATGGACCGGCTTCGACTATCTCGGCGAGCCCACGCCCTACTACGAGTCGCGCTCGTCCTACTCGGGCATCGTGGACCTGGCCGGCTTTCCCAAGGACCGCTGCTGGCTCTGCCGGTCGCGCTGGCGGCCGGACCTGCCCATGGCCCACGTCTTGCCGCACTGGACCTGGTCCGAGCACATCGGCCGGGTCACGCCGGTGCATGTGTCCACCAGCGGCGACGAGGGCGAACTCTTCGTCAACGGCCGCTCGCAGGGGCGGGGCGGCAAGGGCGCCTGCGAGTGCCGGCTGTGCTGGGACGAGGTGGTCTAAGAGCCGGGCGAGCTCAGGGTGCTGACCTGGCGTGGCGGCCGGCCCTGGGCCAGCGAGACGGTGCAGACGGTGGGCGACGCGCAGCGTTGGCGCTGGAGGCGGATCGCCCGGTGAGACGGGCCGACGGCGACGACCTCGCCTTCGTCACCGCGCGTGTCGTCGATGCGCAAGGCCGCGCCGTGCCGCGCGCGCCGCAGGCGCTGCGCTTCAGCCTCGAAGGCGAGGGCGACATCGTCGCCACCGACAACGGCGACGCGACCAGCTTCCAGTGCGTCTCGTCCTCCCGCCGCAAGGCCTTCGGCGGCCAGGCGCTGGTCGTCGTGCGCGATCGTGGCAGCGAGATGAAGCTGCGTGCCGAGGCCGACGGCCCGCAGGCGGGCGAGCTGCTGCTGCGGGCCCGACCCTAGCGCGCGTCGAACTCCAGCCGCATCCAGCGCGCCAGCCGCTGGCCCGGCCTCAGCACGCAGCCCTGCTCGCGCCAGGCGGGGTGGTTGGGGGCGTCGGGGAAGAACTGCGGCTCCAGCGCGATGCCGGCGTGGCGCTCGAAGGGCTGGCCATCGCGGCCGCGCGAGTGCTGCACGAAGTTGCCGCTGCAGACCTGCAGGCCGGGGTAATCGGTGAAGAGGCGCATGGCCAGGCGGCCGTCCGTGGACGTCAGTTCGGCCGCGGCCCGTTCGCCGCGTGCGGCGTCCTCGTCGAGCACGAAGCAATGGTCGTAGCCGCTGCCGCGCTGCTGCTGTTCGCCCCGGCCCAGGCCGTCGCCGATGCGGTGCGATCGCCGCAGGTCGAACGGCGTGTCGTCCACCGGCGCGAGCTCACCGCTGGGGATCATGTCGGCCCGCACCGGCAGCATGTGGCCGGCGGCGACCTGCAGGCGATGGCCCAGCACCGGCGCCGTGCCGCCGTCAAGGTTGAAGTAGGGGTGGCTGGTCAGGCTGACGGGGCAGGGCGCCGTCGTGCGCGCGCCGAAGCGCAGCGTGAGGGCCGCGCGCACCGGGTCGACGCGGTACTCGACCTCGGCATCGAGCGCGCCTGGGTAGCCCTGGTCTCCCTCCGGCGAATGCAGGGCTAGGCGCAGATGCAGCGGCCCGTGGTCGACGACCGTCCAGGCCCGGCGGTCAAAGCCGTCGGGGCCGCCGTGCAGCTGGTTGGCACCTTCGTTCGCGACCAGCCGGTGCTCGCGTCCGTCCAGCGTGAAGGCCGCGCCGGCCAGGCGGTTGGCATAGCGGCCGACGACGGCGCCGAAGAATCCGGGCTCGGTCCGGTGGTCCGCCGGCGTCGCATGGCCCAGGATGGCCTCGCGGCGGCTGCCGTCCGGCATGGGTACCAGGCAGGACAGCCAGCGCGCCCCGTAGTTGCTGACCTCCAGCTGCAGGCCGCCGGTCGCGCCGAGTCGGTAGACCTCCGCCTTCATCGCGGCTCGTAGTCGAAGTGCGTGAAGTCCGCCATGCGCGCGCCGCCGCTGGTGTCGAAGGCCAGCATGCCGACGAAGGCGCCGGTGAAGGAGCCATGCTCGCCGCGGCCGCCCTCGTCGGAGATGACGCTGGCGTCCAGCGGCGGGCCCACGGGCTGCCAGCCCTGGCCCCAGTCGGCCAGGAACTGCAGCGCCGCGCCGTCGACGTCCGCGGCCAAGCGCACCGGCCCCTGGTCCGGCAGCTTCACGGGCTCGGCCAGCGGGAATTCCAGTCGGTTGTCGGGCCAGTCGCCGGGGCAGGAGAGGATGCTGAGGACGCGGCCCAGATCCTCCTGCCAGGTCACGACCAGGGCGTGGAACTTGTGGCGGTTGTAGTAGTGCGTGAGGCCGGCGGCCTGCTGGTAGCTGTCGGGCGCGAAGCCCGCCAGCGTGGTCTCCGCGCGGAAGCTCGCATCCTCCTGGCGGCGCGCGACCAGGCTCTGCTCGAACCAGCTGCCCACCGACTCGCGGCCCGTCAGGCGCAGGGCCGTGCCGGTCAGCGTGAACAGGCGCCCGGGCTCGGGCGTGCGCAGCCACTGGAACTCCGGCGGCAGCGCGGGGCAGTCGACAAAGCTGCGGCGCACTGCCTGGCGCGGTTTGGGCTCCACACCGGCGACCGGCGCCGGCACGTCCACGGCCGGCACCATGCCGCCATGCTCGAGATACAGCCAGTCGTCCTCGCCCCAGACGCAGCGCTGGATGGCCGTCTCGCGGCCGCGCGGCGAGCGCAGCGTGCCGGGCAGCGGCCGGCCGCAGAGGTGGGCGAGGTAGGTGCTGCCGTCGGCCAGCTCGACGACCTGGCCGTGGCCGGCGCGCTGCAGCGGCGCGTCGGGCGCGTCCTTGCTGCTGATGACGTGTTGCTGCGGATGCGTCTCGTAGGGGCCCGGCAGCGAGCGCGAGCGCGCCAGCGTCACCGCATGGCTGTAGCCCGTGCCGCCCTCGGCCGTGGTCAGGTAGTACCAGCCCTTGCGCCTGAAGAGGTGGGGGCCCTCGACCAGGCCTCGCGGGGTGCCGCGGTAGATGTTGGTGACGGGGCCGACGAGCCGGCCGCGCTCGGCATCCCATTCCTGCAGCAGGATGCCGCCGAAGGCCGGCGCCTCGGGCCGGCCGCCTGCTGAGCCGGTGCGGTGGTTCCAGACCATGTTGAGGAACCACTTGCGGCCGTCCTCGTCGTGGAAGAGCGAGGGGTCGAAGCCCGAGGAGTTCACATACACCGGGTCGCTCCACGGCCCATCGATGGACGGCGCCGTGACGATGTAGTTGTGCGCATCCTTGAAGTTGCCCTCGAAGCGCTTGACGTCGGTGTAGACCAGCCAGAACCGGCTGTCGGCCCAGGACAGACAAGGCGCCCAGACGCCGCAGGAGTCGGGGTTGCCGCGCAGGTCCAGCTGGCTCTTGCGGTTCAGCGGGCGCCCCACCAGCGTCCAGTTGACGAGGTTGCGCGAGTGGTGGATCTGCACGCCCGGATACCACTCGAAGGTCGAGGTCGCGATGTAGAAGTCGTCGCCGACACGGCAGATGGAGGGGTCCGGGTTGAAGCCGGGCAGCACGGGGTTGCGGATCATGACTTCGGGGTTCGATGGGTGGCAGCGCTGGCGCCCTGCAAAAGGTTACGCTACCATGAATCGACCGACGCGAAGGCTGAAGAGGATAGATCCGCTGGAGGCTCTACGGCAGAAGACGTCGGAACAACAGGGAGAATCCCGATCGGACAGGGTGGACTTGACAGTGTCACCTTTTTGATTGCGTAACCATCAATGGCGAAGAGCGTCCGGCACAGGGCGTCCATGCCTGGAGACAAGCGGTGATGCGTTTCTTGAAGTCGATGGCCGGGCTGCTGGCCCTGGCCAGCCTCGCCGGGCCGGGGCTGGCCTGCGATACGCCGGTGTCCGTCTGCGCGCGCGACCCGGGCCGCGGGCTGGCGCTGGTGAGGGCCGGCCTGCCGGCGGCCGTCTATGTGGATGCCGGCGCCGACGCGGCCCTGCAGCATGCGGGCCGCAACTTCGCGGCCGACCTGGAGCGCGTGGCCGGCAAGCCGTCGGCGCTGCTGAACCGCATCGCCGACGCGCGCGGCGAGGTCGTCGTCATCGCCGAGCTGGGCCGCAGTGCCGTGCTGGACGACCTGGTCGCACGCCGCAAGCTCAAGATCGATGGCCTCAAGAGCCAATGGGAGGGCTATGAGCAGGCCGTCGTCGACCAGCCCTGGCCGGGCATCGCGCGCGCCCTGGTCATCGTCGGCGCGGACCGGCGCGGCGCCGTCTTCGGCACCTACGACCTGTCCGCCCGCATCGGCGTCAGCCCCTGGGCCTGGTGGGCCGACGTGCCGGTGCGCAAGCAGGCCAACGTCTACCTCGCCGCTGGCTCGCGGCGCGACCAGCCGGAGGTGAAGTACCGCGGCATCTTCATCAACGACGAGGCGCCGGCGCTCAGCACCTGGGCGCAGACACGGTTCGGCGGCACCAACTCGGCCTTCTACGCCCATGTCTTCGAGCTGATCCTGCGCCTGCGCGGCAACTACCTGTGGCCGGCCATGTGGCAGCCGCGCGCCTTCGGCGCCGACGACCCGAAGAACATGGCGCTGGCCGACGCGATGGGTGTCGTCATGGGGACCTCCCACCACGAGCCCATGATGCGCGCCCACGACGAATGGACGCGCGCCAAGGGCGGCGCCTGGGACTACGCGAAGAACGGCGCGAAGCTGCGCGAGTTCTGGCGCGGCGGCGTGCAGCGCATGATGGGCCGGCCCGACGGCGGCGCCTTCGACAGCCTCGTCACCATCGGCATGCGCGGCGACGGCGACGAGCCCATGAGCGAAGGCACCGCCATCGGCCTGCTGGAAGGCATCGTCAAGGACCAGCGCAGGATCCTGGCCGACGTGACCCGCCGGCCGGCCGCCGACACGCCGCAGATGTGGGCCCTCTACAAGGAGGTGCAGGACTACTACGACAAGGGCATGCAGGTGCCCGACGACGTGCTGCTGCTGTTCTGCGACGACAACTGGGGCCAGGTGCGCCGCCTGCCGACGCAGGACCTCAAGCGCAAGGGGGGCTACGGCGTCTACTACCACTTCGACTATGTTGGCGGGCCGCGCAACTACAAGTGGCTCAACACCAACCAGATCGAGAAGACCTGGCAGCAGATGGGCCTCGCGCACCAGCGCGGCGCCGATGCGCTGTGGATCGTCAACGTGGGCGACATCAAGCCCATGGAGTTCCCCATCCACTTCTTCCTCGACATGGCCTGGTCGCCCAAGGCCATGACGCCGGCGGCGCTGGCGGCCTACCCGAAGGACTGGGCGGCGCAGACCTTCGGGCCGGCCCAGGCGGCGGAGATCGGCGAACTGGTCACGCGCTACAGCCAGTACGCGGCGCGGCGCAAGCCCGAGCTGATCGACCCGACCAGCTTCCCCCTCGGCGGCGCATCCGCCGACGCGCTGGACGGCGGCGATTTCGGCCGTCGCGTGGCCGAGTGGGAGGCGCTGGAGGCGCGCGTCGCCCAGGTCAAGCAGGCCCTCGGCCCCGACCAGCTCGACGCCTACTTCCAGCTCGTCGAGCACCCCGTGCTGGCCATGGCCAACCTCTACCGCCTGCACTATGCGGCGGCCTGGAACCACCGGCTGGCCAAGCTGGGCGACGCGCGCGCCAACGTCTTCGCCGACCGCGTCGAGGCTGCGTTTGCGCGCGACCAGGCCATCGCCGACCAGTACCACGCGCTGAACGGTGGCAAATGGGCCGGCATGATGCTGCAGACCCACATCGGCTACACGAGCTGGCAGCAGCCTGAGAAGAACATCATGCCGGCGGTGCAGCGCGTGGCCGCGACGTCCGGCGCGGCCGATGCCGCCGAGGTGCAGCGCCAGCTGGCGCGCGGCCGGCCTGCTGCCTCCGACGCGATCACCCTCGAGGCCCCGCGCTTCAGCCGCGCCGTCAACGGCAAGGGGCTGGCCTGGACCGTCATCCCCAACCTCGGTCCCGGCCTGGGTGCCGTGACGGCGCTGCCGCAGGGGCGCGGGCCCACGACGCTGGCCGACGGCGTGCGGCTGGAGTACGACATCGACATCCGGCAAGGCGGCGACCTGCTGCTGAGCCTGCACATGGTGCCCACGCTGGACACGCGCAACGCCGGCGGCATACGGTTGGCCGTTGCCATCGACGAGCAGCCGGCGCGGGAGCTCAGGCTCAACCTGGTGCCCACGGCCGGCCCGGAGCTGAGCCGCGAGGAGAGGGACTGGGCGCGGGCCGTCAAGGACAACGACTTCGTGCTGCGCGCCGGCTTCAAGGACGTGAGGCCCGGCCGCCACGTCATCCGCGTCTGGCGGCTGGACGACAACGCCGTGCTGCACAGGCTCGTGCTGGCACCGCAGCCCGCCGCCACGGCCGCGCCGCGCGGCGCGGCGGTCACGGGCCAGTACCGCAACCTGCTGCGCGAGATCCGCCCGGACATCGCCGAGGCCGACATCGACGCCAAGCTGGCCGGCTACTGGACCTCCCTGTTCGAGGGTGGTGCCGAACAGCGCGTCGTCTATCCCGCAGCCGCCACGCCCGACGGCCCCGCCGCCTATGTGCTGGACGTGGGCAACGCCGACGTGCGCAGCGAGGGCATGTCCTACGGGATGATGATCGCCGTGCAGATGGGCCGCAAGGCCGAGTTCGACGCGCTGTGGAACTGGGCAGCCACCCACATGCGCTACCGCACGGGGCCGCGCGCCGGCTATTTCCGCTGGCAATGCCAGCCCAAGGGCTGCGACAAGGACGCCGTGCCCGCGTCCGACGGCGAGGAGTACTTCGCGACGGCGCTGCTGATGGCCGCCTCCCGCTGGGGCAACGGCCGGGGCCTGTACGACTACGACGCCCAGGCGCAGGCGCTGCTGCGCACCATGCTGCACAAGGAGCAGATGAACGGTGGCATCGTCGACGGCGTGCGCTCCCTGTTCTCGCCGGTGCGCCGCCAGGTGGTGTTCGTGCCCGTGGGCGAGGCGGCCGACTTCAGCGACCCGTCCTACCACCTGCCGGCCTTCTACGAGATCTGGGCGCGCCGCGCCGACTCGCCCGAGGACCGCAGGGCTTGGGCCGAGATCGCCGACATCAGCCGGGCCTATTTCTCCGTTGCCGCCCACCCCAGGACCGGCCTGACGCCCGACTACGCCGAGTTCGACGGCCGCCCGCGCGTGCACGAGGGCCACGAGGACTTCCGCTACGACGCCTTCCGCACCGCGGTGAACTGGAGCGTGGACCAGGCCTGGTGGGACAGCAACCCCGACGCCGCGGGCCTGAGCCGCCGGCTGCTGGGCTTCTTCGCGGCCCAGGGCCAGGGCGGCAAGCCCTACCCGCATCTCTACACGCTGGACGGCAGTCCGCTGAACGACGAGCCCTCCAAGGGCCTGGTCGCCAGCAATGCCGTCGCGGCCCTGCTCGTCGACAAGGCCCTGGCCACGCGCTTCGTCAACGACCTCTGGGCGCTGGAGCCGCCCAGCGGCCAATGGCGCTACTACGACGGCCTGCTGCAGTTCATGGCCATGCTGCATGTGACGGGGCGGTTCAAGGCCTGGTGAGGGAGGCGGCCGGCGCGCGACCGCTCCGGGAGGACTCGTTATCCTGCCGCCCATGTACGCGACCTTCTTCGGCTTGAAACAAGCGCCGTTCTCGATCGCGCCGGACCCGCACTACCTGTTCATGAGCGAGCGCCACCGCGAGGCGCTGGCCCACCTGCTGTACGGGCTGGACGGCGGCGGCGGCTTCGTGCTGCTGACCGGCGAGATCGGCGCCGGCAAGACCACCGTCTGCCGCTGCTTCCTGGAGCAGATCCCGGCGCATTGCAACGTCGCCTACATCTTCAACCCCAAGCTCACCGTCACCGAGCTGCTGCAGGCCATCTGCGACGAGTTCCACGTGCCCGTGCGGCCGGGCGCGCAGACGGTGAAGGACTATGTGGACCCGCTGAACGCCTTCCTGCTGGCGCAGCATGCGGCGGGCCGCAACAACGTCCTCATCATCGACGAGGCGCAGAACCTCTCGGCCGACGTGCTGGAGCAGCTGCGCCTGCTGACCAACCTGGAGACGGCCGAGCGCAAGCTGCTGCAGGTGGTGCTGATCGGCCAGCCCGAGCTGCGCGGCATGCTGGCCCGGCCGGAGCTGGAGCAGCTGGCGCAGCGCGTCATCGCGCGCTTCCACCTGGGCGCGCTGTCGGAGGCCGAGACGGCGCAGTACATCCGCCACCGCCTCAACGTGGCCGGCCTCAGCGGCGCGCTGCCTTTCGACGCCGCGTCGCTGCGCCTCATCCACCAGCTCGCCCGCGGCGTGCCGCGCCGCATCAACCTGCTGTGCGACCGCGCGCTGCTGGGCGGCTATGCCGGCGGCCAGGCGCAGGTCACGCGAGGCATCGTGCGCCAGGCCGCGGCCGAGGTGTTCGATGCCCAGCACGCGGCGCCGGCGACCAGGCGCGTGTCGGCCCCGGTCGTCATGGGCCTGGCGGTGTTGGCCGCGGCCGTGGCCGGCGCGGGCCTGACCTGGGGGCTGCAGCGGCCGTCGCGGGCCGGCACCGCGGCGGTGGCCGTGGCCGCCCCTGCCGCGTCATCCCCCGCCAGCGCGGCCTCGGCCGCGGCGCCCGCCGCGAGTGCCTCGAGTGCCGCGAGTGCCGCCAGCAGCGCTGCGCCGGCTCCTGAACCGCTTCGCCTGGCCGACTGGACGCCACGCGACGGCGATGCCTGGGCCGCGCTGGCCCAGCGCTGGGGGCTGCCGCTGAGCTCCGGGGCCGACCCCTGCACCGCCGCTGCCCAGCGCGGCCTGCAGTGCTATCGCAGCGGCAACGGCAGCCTGTCGCTGATCCGCCTGATGGACCGTCCGGTGCTGCTGACGCTGCAACGCCCTGGCCAGCCGTCGGCGCTGGCCGCGCTGGTAGGGCTGGACGGACAGCAGGCCACGCTGCTGGTGGACGGCGCGCCGCGCCGGGTCGCGCTGCCCGAGCTGGCGGGCGCCTGGCGCGGCGAGTTCACCACCTTCTGGCGCGTGCCGCCGGACTATGCCCACCGGGCCGAAAACGGCGCTGCGCTGCGCGACTGGCTGGCTGCCCAGCTGGCCGGCGTGCCCGGCATCGCCGCGGCGGCCTCTGCCCCGCCGGGCGCAGCCGAGCTGAACCGGCAGGTCCAGGCCTTCCAGGCCAGCCAGGGCCTGCAGCCCGACGGCCGCGTGGGCCCCATCACGCTGATGCAGATCAACCGGGCCACCGGCGTGGCCGAGCCGCGCCTGGACGTGGCGCGCTGAGAATCGACCCACCGCCATGTCCTACATCCTCGATGCCCTGCGCCGGGCCGAAGCCGACCGCGAACGCGAGCGCGGCCAGGTGCCGGGCCTGCACACACCGCCGTCCGGCCGCGAGGCCGCGTCGGACGCTGGCCCGCGCCGCTGGTGGCCATGGGCCGGCGGCGGCCTGCTGCTGCTCGCCGGCATTGCCGCCGGCAGCTGGTGGGCGGGCGGTGGTCCCGACGCGGCCAAGCCGCTGCCGCCGCAGACGCAGCCCGCGCCAGCGGCCACCGCGGTACTGCCCAGCGCACCACCCGCGCAGCAGGCCGTCGCCCTGCCGCCCCCGCAGCAGCCCGCGGCGTCGGGCTCGCCCTATCTGCCGCCCGCGCCACCGCCCGCCGCACCGGCGCCGCAATCCGCCGGCGCCGCCGTACCGGCGCCCGAAGCCCGCATTCCGCGACTGGCCGATTTGCCCGAGAGCCTGCGCCGCGAGCTGCCAAAGCTGGCGATCAGCGGCTCGGTCTACTCGGAAGACCCGGCCAGCCGCTTCGTGATCGTCAACGGCGAGGTGCTGCGCGAAGGCGCCAAGGTGGGTTCCGACCTGGTGCTGGAGCAGATCCGCACGCACGAGCTGGTGCTGCGCTTCAAGGGCCAGCGCTACCGGCAGCCGGTCTAGGGGCGGCGGTCGTCGCGCAAACCGGCCTCAGGCCCGGAGCTGCCCGGAAAGCCGTGCATCCAGCTTGTGCCAGAGCCGTGCGAAGCGGTGCTCGGGCAGGCGGCCGAACTCGTCCCGGGGCATCCAGCGGACATCGTCGACCTCGGACCACTGCGGCCTGACCTGCACCGGGGCGCTCAGGCGATACAGGTAGATGAAGTCATGGTGAACATGCTCACCTTCATGCTTGCGGGGGTTGCGCGGGATGGGGTGGGTGTCTATGTCGAGCGGCGCCTCGCAGCCCGGTGCGCAGGGCCAGGGCGACAGGTCGACCACACCGGTTTCCTCCGCCACCTCGCGGGCGGCCGAAACGGCAAGTGCTTGCAGGCCCTCATGGTGGCCGCCGGGCTGCAGCCAGCGAGCCAGGCCCTTGTGGTGGATCATCAAGATGGCATCGGCCCTATCGTCGTAGACCAGTGCGCTGGTGGTGATATGTCCACGCATGTTGCCGCGATCAAAGATGTTGTCGGCGTCATCCGCCAGCTGGTCGACGAGGCCCTGCAAGCCTGAGGCTTCGGCTGTGTAGATCCGGAGATAGTTGCCCAGCTGATGGCGTGCCTCGGCGATCGGGTCGGCGTGGGGCGCTGCATTCATGAGGCGATTATGGGCAGCGCAGCCGGCCTAGCCGAACTCGGCGCGCAAGGCGCCGTAGAGCCTCTGGAAGCGCTCGTGGCGCGGACGCAGTTCGGCGGCCAGCGCGGCGTCGGGTTCGGCCACGCTGGCGATGTCGGGCGTGCGGCAGACCACGTCGACGTGGCCGCCGCAGGCCAGCCAGGCCAGGCGGGCCGCGCCCAGCGCGCCGCCGGCCTCGGCACCCACACCGTTGACGAGGCGCGTGTCCAGCAGCGAGGCGAGCAGCCCGGCCCACCATGTGCTGCGCGCGCCGCCGCCGACCAGCCACAGCGACTCGGCCGCGCCGCCGCCGGCCCGCAAGGCCCGCCAGCCGTCCAGCAGGCCGAAGCCCACGCCTTCCAGCACCGCATAGCCCAGGGCCGCGGCGCCGTGCTCATGCGTGAGGCCGAAGAACACGCCCTGCGCGTTGGCGTTGTTGTGCGGCGTGCGCTCGCCGCTCAGGTAGGGGAGGAAGAGGGGCGCCCGTTCGCGCTGGGCCGGCGTCAGCGCCTCGACCCTGGCGATCAGCTGCGCCTCGCCGGGCTCGCCCAGCAGCTGCGTGACCCAGCGCAGCGCGCTGGCGGCGCTGAGCATGACGCTCATCTGGTGCCAGGCGTTCGGCAGCGCGTGGCAGAAGGCATGCACGGCGCGCGCCGGGTTGGGGCTGAAGCGTTCGTTGCACAGGAAGATGACGCCCGAGGTGCCGAGGGACAGGAAGCCCTGGCCCGGCTGCACGACGCCCATGCCGACGGCGCTGGCGGCGTTGTCGCTGCCGCCGCCCGCGATGGGGATGCCGACAGGCAGGCCCCAGCGCGTGGCCAGATCGGGCTTGAGCCCGGCGCTGGCGTCGCTGCCCTCGACGAGGCGCGGCATATGGCTTTCGCTGAGCCCGGTCAGCGCCAGCGCCTCGGGCGACCAGCGGCGCCGGGCCACGTCCAGCCACAGCGTGCCGGCGGCGTCGCTCATCTCGCTGACGAACTCGCCGCTGAGCTGCAGGCGCAGCCAGTCCTTGGGCAGCAACACCTTGGCGACGCGGGCGAACAGCTCGGGCTCATGCTGGCGCATCCACGCCAGCTTGGGGGCCGTGAAGCCCGGCATCGCCAGGTTGCCGGTGATGGCCGGCAGCTCGGGGCAGGCGGCCATCATCTCGGCGCATTGCGCGGAGCTGCGACCATCGTTCCACAGGATGGCCGGCCGCAACACGCGGCCGGCCGCGTCCAGCGTGACGGCGCCATGCATCTGCCCCGAGAGCCCGATACCGCGTACCTGCGCCAGCGCCGCGCCATGGGCCTGCCTGAGGCTGGCCATGCCTTCGTCGAGCGCGGCCCACCAGGCGGCCGGGTCCTGCTCGCTCCAAAGCGGCCGGGGCCGCTGCACGGTAAGCGCGACGCCGGTGGTCGCGATGATGTGGTGCCGCTCGTCGAGCAGCAGCAGCTTCAGCTCGGAGGTGCCGAGGTCGATGCCTAGAAACATGGTGTGGTTGGTTGTCAGCGGTGCGTTGCCTTCGGGCCGGGCGCGGGGCCGATTTCAGGGCGGCCCGGGCTGGCGATGTGCCTGCCGGTCGATCCGGCAAGCACGTCGCCGTCCCCTCGTTGGACGAGGGGCACGCGTCCTTAGACGAAGTTGTTGACGATGTTCTCCAGGCGCTCCTGGCGGCCGGAACGCGGTGCGGGCGAAATGCCCTGGGCGTGCACGAGGGCCGCGAGCTCATCGAGGCTGGCGCCGCCGTGGATCTTCCGGCCCAGCTCGCCGTTCCAGCCGGCATAGCGCTCGCTGACCGTCTTCTCCAGCTGACCGCTCTCGTGCAGCGCGGCGGCGGCCAGGAAGGCGCGGGCCATGGTGTCCATGCCGCCGATATGGCCCTCGAGCTGGTCGATGGGGTCGATGGACTGGCGGCGCACCTTGGCGTCGAAGTTGGTGCCGCCGGTGGTGTAGCCGCCGTGGCGGATCATCTCCAGCATGGCCGGCACCAGAGCCGCGTGGTTGTTGGGGAACTGGTCGGTGTCCCAGCCCAGCTGCTCGTCGCCGCGGTTGGCGTCGAGAGACCCGAAGATGCCCAGCGCGCAGGCGGTGGCCACCTCATGCTCGAAGCTGTGGCCGGCCAGCGTCGCGTGGTTGACCTCGATGTTGACCTTGACCTCCTTCTCCAGGCCATAGGTCTTCAGGAAACCGTAGACCGTGGCGCTGTCGTAGTCGTACTGGTGCTTGGTGGGCTCCTGCGGCTTGGGCTCGATGAGGATGCTGCCCTGGAAGCCGATCTTGTGCTTGTGCTCGACGACGGACGCGAGGAAGCGGCCGTACTGGGCCAGTTCGCGCTTGAGGTCGGTGTTCAGCAAAGTCTCGTAGCCCTCGCGGCCGCCCCACAGCACGTAGTTGGCGCCGCCCAGGCGTTGGGTCCACTCCAGCACATGCTTGACCTGCGCGGCGGCGTAGGCATAGACCTCGGGGTCGGGGTTGGTGGCGGCGCCGCTCATGAAGCGGCCGTTGGAGAACAGGTTGGCCGTGCCCCACAGCAGGCCCACCTTGCCGTCCTGCATCTTCTTCGCCGCGGCTTCGAGCAGGCCGTCGAGGATGCGGTTGGACTCGGCGAGCGTGGCGCCTTCGGGGGCCACGTCGCGGTCATGGAAGCACCAGTAGGGCAGGCCCAGCTTGCCGAAGAAGTCGAAGGCGGCGTCCAGCTTCAGGTGGGCGGCCTTGATGGGGTCGGCCTCGTTGAACCAGGGGCGCTGGAACACGGTGTTGCCGAGGCCGAAGACGTCCTCGCCCTTCCAGCAGAAGTTGTGCCAGTAGCAGACGGCCGGGCGCAGGTGCTCGGCCAGCGTCTTGCCGAGGACCACGCGCTTCGCGTCGTACCAGCGGTAGGCCAGCGGGTTGGTGGAGGAGGGGCCTTCGTACTGGACGACGGGGAGATCGGAATAGACGGTGCTCATGGCGGGAGTCCTTACTGCGGGATCAGGGTGGGTGGGAATCAGGCGGTGGCCGGCACGGCGTTGGCCGCACCGGCGTCGTCATCGGAGCCGGCGCCGGCCTGGCGGCGGCGCTGGGCGAGTTCGTCGGCCATGCGCAGCGTGGTCTGCTTGTCCAGCTTGTTGGCCAGCAGGCACAGCGTGCAGGCGGCGAACAGGCCGCCGACGACGAAGCTGGACGCGACGCGGTAGCCGGCGATGGCGTCGGGCGCGGCGGGCTGCTGGGTGTCGTAGCCGAAGAAGCCGGCCAGCAGCCACAGGAAGCTGGCCGAACCCAGGGCCAGGCCGGCCTTCAGCGAGAAGCCGATGGTCGCGAACACCATGCCGGTGAAGCGCCGGCCGGTCTGCCATTCGGAGTAGTCGGCGGCGTCGGCATACATGGACCACATGACGGCCACGGTGGGTGCGTAGACGACGGCGCTGAGCATGTGCAGGCCCAGCATGGCCCAGACGGCGTCGGACGGCAGCAGGTACATCGCGCAGGCCGTCAGCGTGCACAGGCCGAAGCAGACGACGCCAATGGCGCGGCGGCCATAGCGCGCCGACAGGCCCATGGACAGCATGATGACGACGATGGTGGTCGCCGTGCCGGCCATGTTGATGATGCTGTTGAAGACGTCGGCGACGTTGGAGCTGGCGAGCTGCTCGCGCGTGCCGTGCACGATGTAGCCCAGCGCATCGGCCAGGCTGCCGGTGCCGGCCGCGTCGGGCGTCGTCAGGCCAAGGGTTGCGACGACGTCGAACATCGCGGCCTTGTCGGCGTAGTGGTGGTAGTAGTTGTAGTGGGCGCCGCCGCGCAGGGCCAGCATGCCGAACTGGAAGACGGTATAGGCCACCAGCGCGATCCAGGGGCCGTTCTTCAGCAGGTCGGCGAAGTCCTGGCGGGGCGAACTTCTGGTCTCGACGATGGGCTTGATGCGTTCCTTGGTCGTGAAGAAGGTGACGAGGAAGAGCACCAGGCAGGCTGCGGCCCAGATCGTCATCGTGACCTGCCAGCCATGGGCGCGGTCCGCGCCCTGCGCGAACTTGGCCACCAGCGGCAGCGTGAGGCCGCCCACCGCGAACTGCGCGACGTTGACCGACACGAAGCGGTAGGAGTTGAGCTTGGTGCGCTCGTTGAGGTCGCCGGTCATGACGCCGCTCATGGCCGAGTAGGGCATGTTGTTCATGCTGTACAGCGTCATCAGGAGCGTGTTGGTGATGCCGGCATAGGCCACCACCATGCCGGTGCTCCAGCCCCAGGCCGGGTCGGGTGCGGTGTAGGCCAGCACCATGACGACGGCCCAGGGCACCGAGGTCCACAGCACCCAGGGGCGGAACTTGCCCCAGCGCGTGCTGGTGCGGTCGGCCAGAACACCCATGACGGGGTCGAAGACGGCGTCCCACAGCCGCGGCCACAGCAGGATGGCCGCGGCCGTGTTGGCGGACAGGCCGAACACGTCCGTGTAGAAGTTCAGCTGGAACAGGATCATGGACATGAAGACCAGGTTGGCCGCGGCGTCGCCGCAGCTGTAACCGGCCTTCTCCATGAAGGACAGGGGCTGGTGGATGGTGGCCATGGGTTTGTCTCGTCTGTTGTTATGGATGAGTCAGGCTCAGGGCCTGGCTTCATAGCTGAAGTGATCGAAGTCCGCGGCCAGGCGCTGGCCCGACAGGTCCTGGCAGGCCAGGCCGATGAAGTTGCCGGTGAAGCCGAAGCTGCGCGCGAAGCCGTCGACGAAGCGGGTCGCGAACTCGTCGCTGAGCATGGCCGCATCCAGCGCCGGACCGATGGCCGTCCAGGGCTTGCCGGCCTGCGCATAGTGGAACTGGTAGCGGTCGTGGCTGAACTCGACGGCCAGGTCCACGGCGCCGGCCGCCAGTTCGACGGCCTGGGCCGGTTCGCTCAGGGCCGCATCGCGGTTGACGGTCAGGCGCAGCACGCGCTTGCCCGAGTCGACGTCGCGGCTGACGTGCAGATAGGCGTGGTTGCTGGTGTTGTAGTAGGCGACCAGGCCGGCCATCTGCTGGAACAGCTCGGGCTCGAACTCCAGCCGCGTCTCGACGCGGCAGTTGAAATGCTGCTGGCGGCGCGCGACCAGGCTCTGCTCGAACAGGCTCATCAGCGACTCGCGGCCCTTCAGCCGCAGCCAGCCAGGGCGCTCGGTCAGCGAGAGCCAGCTCTCGGCCACGGCCACGCGCAGCGAGTTCAGGTGATGGTTGAGCGCCTTGCCGTCGAAGTCGTCGCGCACAGGCTCTGCCGGGAAGACATGCTCGGGCAGGCCCGGCTCGGCGACCTGCAGCCGTGGCGCATTGCCGCCGCCCTCGATCTCGGGCCAGTCGTCGTCGCGCCAGCTGATGCGCTGGATGGCGGTCTCGCGACCCAGCGGGCAGTGCAGCTTGTCGTAGACGCCGTTCTGCCGGCCGGCATGCGGGCCGCTCCATTCCAGGGGCCGGCCGCAGAGATGGGCCAGGTACCAGTCGCCGTTCTGCGTCTCGACGAGGCTGGCATGGCCCGAGCGCTGCAGGCCGTCGGTGGGCTGCCGCCAGGCCGTCAGCAGCGGGTTGCCGGGCAGGGTCTCGTAGGGGCCGTCGATGGCGCGCGAGCGAGCCAGCGTGACGGCATGCTCGTAGAAGGTGCCGCCCTCGGCCGTCAGCAGGTAGTACCAGCCGTTGCGGCGGTAGAGGTGGGGGCCTTCGACGACCTGCAGTTCGGTGCCGGCATAGATGTTCTTAACCGGGCCGACGAGATGCCTCGCCTCGGGGTCGTACTCCTGCAGCAGGATGCCGTTGAAGTTGTGCTTGCCGGGCTGGTGTATCCACTGCTGGTTCAGCAGCCAGTGGCGGCCGTCCGCGTCGTGGAACAGGCTGGGGTCGAAGCCCGAGCTGTTCAGATAGACGGGCTCGCTCCAGGGGCCGTCGATGCTGGGTGCGGTGACGAGGTAGTTGTGCGTGTCCTTGAAGGCGCCGGTGGTGGAGCGCACGTCGGTGTAGATCAGCCAGAACTGGCCGCCGGCATGGCTCAGGCAGGGCGCCCATACGCCGGCCGAGTCGGGGTGGCCGACGAGGTCCAGCTGGCTCTGGCGCGTGACGGCATAGCTGTGGTGGCGCCAGTGCTTCAGGTCGCGCGAGTGGTGGATGCGTACGCCGGGCCACCACTCGAAGGTGGAGGTGGCGATGTAGTAGTCGTCGCCGACGCGGCAGATCGAGGGGTCGGCGTGGAAGCCCGGCAGGATGGGGTTGGTGATCATGGATGGGGAGCAGGGATTCAGGCGGCCGCGGCCGTGCGGCCGGCGGCGATCAGGGGGCGGGTGAGTCGGTCGGCGGCCGGCGCCTTCACGGGGGCGCCGACGGCGGGCCCGGTCAGCCGCAGCGCCTTGGCCGGCGCCGCGCGCGACTGCCCCGGACAGGCGCTTGGATGCCGCACGATGGCCATGCGGCCGAGGCCCTTGAGCGGGTGCTGGTCGGCGATGAACTGCATGTCAGGCCGCCAGCAGCACGGCGCCGGCGCGCGGGCGGCCGGCGTGCAGCAGGGCCAGGCCGATCAGCACCAGGCCGGCGGCGGCGGTCAGCGCCTGGGCCGCGCCGGCGAACCTGGCCGCGGCGACGCAGGCCTCCCAGTGCGCGGCAATCATCCAGGCCAGCAGCGCACCGACGCTCGCCAGCAGCCCGCCCGCCGTCAGCAGGCCGCGGTGGGCCTGGCGCATGTCGACGCCGGCGTCCAGGTCCACGGCCTCGAAGCGGCCGCGGAACCACAGCCAGAACAGGCCCAGGCTGGTCAGGTGCATCAGGCCGGCGAACACGAACACCCATTGCTGCGTGCCCGTCCATTGCACGGCCAGCGCCGCCAGCAGCGCGATGAACATGCCGCCTATGCCGCCGGCCGTCGCGCCCAGGCCGATGACGGCGCCGGAGACGCGGGTGGGGAAGAGGTCGGTCGCCGAGGTCAGCAGGTTGGCCGACCAGGCCTGGTGGCAGGCCGTGGCCAGCGTGATCAGGCCCACGCAGAGCGCGAAGCTGTCGCTGTAGTAGGCCAGGATGGCGCCCGGCATGCAGGCCGCGGCCAGGCCCATGGCCGTCATGCGGGCGCGGCCGACGGGCCAGCCGCGCTTGACCAGGGCGCTCGACAGCCAGCCGCCGGCGATGGAGCCGACGCTGGAGCCCAGGTAGATCAGCGCGACGAGGCCGGCGCTCTTCAGCGGGTTCTGGCCGCGCTCGCGCTCCAGGTAGGACGGCAGCCAGAACAGGAAGAACCACCAGACGGGGTCGGTCAGCAGCTTGCCGATGAGGAAGGGCCAGATGGCCTTGAAGCGCAGCAGCGCCGTCCACGGCAGCTTGACGGCGACCTCCTGCACCGGCCGGCCGGCCCGGATATGGGCCAACTCCCCGGTCGACACCTTGGCATGCCGCTCCGGCGCATGGAAGCCGCGCTCCCAGAACACCAGCCAGACCAGGCCCGCGCCGCCGATGGCGATGAAGGCGAACTGCCAGCCGAAGGTGACGGCCAGCCACACGGTGATGGGCGACGCGATGATGCCCAGCGCCGTGCCCGAGTTGAAGATGCCGGTGGCCAGCGCCCGCTCCTGCTGCGGGAACCACATGGCCACAGCCTTGATGGCGGCCGGGAAATGGGCCGCCTCGGCCATGCCCAGCAGGAAGCGCACGACGACCAGACCGATCACGGTGCCCACCAGGCCATGCGCCGCCGCCGCCGCCGACCACAGCAGCAGTGCCGCGGCCAGGCTGCGCTTGACGCCGAAGCGGTCGATGGCGATGCCGATCAGCGGCGGGAAGGCGGCGTAGGCGGCCGTGAAGGCGAAGGTGATCCAGCCGTAGTCGGCATCCGTCAGCGCGAGGCCGCCGGCGGCAAAAGGCTGCTGCAGGCTGGTTTTGAGCACAGACAGCGCATTGCGGTCGATGTAATTGATGGTCGTCGCGACAAACAGCAGCGCGCAGATGACCCAGCGCTGCCGGCCCGGCGTCGTGGCGGTGGCACCGGTCATCAGGCCACCCCGGGCACGCGGGCGAGGAGGGGGGAGGGCGGCGTGGCGTGATCGGGGGGGCAACATGGGTCTCCAGGGTGCGGCGCTCGGCGGCGCCTTCTTCTCGCGAGGCTTGCTATGGGTTTAAATGTAGCGCTACCATTTTGCTTTGTGCAAGCGTGAAACCTCTAACATTCCAGCGCTTCCAGGGTTGCGATGCCTTGGCTTGGGCCCGACAACAGGAGACCGAATGAAGACATGGACCCAAGCGCTGGCCGGCCTGTTGCTGGCGGCCTTGCTGCAGCCCGCCTGGAGCGCGCCGGTGGAGGATGGCTACGACCTGTGGCTGCGCTACCGCGCGCTGCCGGCGGCGGGCCAGGCCCGGGTGATGGCGCAGGCGCGTGGCATCGTGCATGCACAGCCGGCATCGCCGACGCTGCAGGCCGCCGTGGCCGAGTTGAAGCGCGGCGTGGCCGGGCTGGCGGGGCGGGAGCCGGCGGCCCTGGCCCGGCCGGCGGACGGGACGCTGCTGCTGGTCACGCCGGCCAGCGCGCCGGCCGGTGTCGACCTGCCCTGGGAGGCGCTGGGCCGTGAGGGCTATGCGCTACGCAGCCTGAGGCTGGACGGCCGGGCCGTGACGCTGATCGCGGCCAACACCGACATGGGCCTGCTCTACGGCAGCTTCGCCTGGCTGCGCGCGGCGCAGACGGGCGCCGACCTGTCCCGGCTGGAGCAGCGCTCCGCGCCCCGGGTCGGACTGCGCCTGCTCAACCATTGGGACAACCTGGACCGCACGGTGGAGCGGGGCTATGCCGGCGCGTCGATCTGGGACTGGTGGAAGCTGCCCGACATCCGCGACGCGCGCTATGTCGACTACGCGCGCGCCAACGCGTCGCTGGGGTTGAACGGCACGGTGCTGAACAACGTCAACGCCAAGGCCGAGTCGCTGACGCGGCCATGGCTGGCCAAGGCGGCGGCACTGGCCGAGGTGCTCCGGCCCTATGGCATCAAGGTCTGGCTGTCGGCGCGCTTCTCGGCGCCGGTGGAACTGGGCGGGCTGAAGACGGCCGACCCGCTGGACCCGGCCGTGCGCGCCTGGTGGAAGGCCAAGGCGGACGAGATCTACACGCTGATCCCGGACTTCGGTGGCTTGCTCGTCAAGGCCAATTCCGAGGGCCAGCCGGGGCCCCAGGACTATGGCCGCGACCATGCCGACGGCGCCAACATGCTGGCCGAGGCGCTCAAGCCGCATGGCGGCCTCGTCATGTGGCGGGCCTTCGTCTACTCGCCGGATGCGAGCGACCGGGCGGCCCAGGGCCATGCCGAGTTCCAGCCGCTGGACGGCCGATTCGCGGACAACGTCATCGTGCAGGTCAAGAACGGGGCCATCGACTTCCAGCCCCGCGAGCCCTTCCACCCGCTGTTCGGCGCGATGCCCCGGACGCCGCTGGCGCTGGAGCTGCAGATCACCAAGGAGTACCTGGGCTTCTCCACCCACCTTGTCTACCTGGGCCCGCTGTTCGAGGAGGTGCTGCGCGCCGACACGCGCGCGAAGCCCGAGGGCGCGACGGTGGCGGCGCGGGTGGTGGCGATGGCCGGCGTCGCCAACATCGGCAGTGACCGCAACTGGTGCGGCTCGCACTTCGACTGCGCCAACTGGTACGCCTTCGGCCGCATGGCCTGGGACCCGGGCCTGGCGTCAGGCGACGTGGCCCGCGAATGGGCGCGGCAGACCTTCAGCAGCGCGCCGCGCGCCGTAGACACCATCGCCACGATGATGACGGCGTCGCGCGAGATGGTGGTCGACTACATGACGCCGCTGGGCCTGCACCACCTGATGGGCACCGGCCACCACCACGGCCCCGCACCCTGGGTGGACAACCTGGAGCGGGCCGACTGGAACCCGGTCTACTTCCATCGCGCCGGCCGTGACGGCATAGGCTTCGACCGCTCGCCGCGCGGCAGCAACGCCGTGGCGCAGTACACGCCCGACTGGGCGGCGCGCCTGGCCCGGCCGCAGACCACGCCCGAGGCCTGGCTGCTGTGGTTCCACCATCTGCCGTGGGACCATGGGATGGCCTCGGGCCGAACGCTGTGGGCCGAGCTGGTTGCCCACTACGACCGCGGTGTCGCCGGCGTGGGCGCCCTGCGCGCGCAATGGGCCGGCCTGCGCGGCGACATCGACGCCCGGCGCCACGCAGAGGTGGCGGCCTACCTGGCCGTGCAGGAGCAGGAGGCGCTGTGGTGGCGCGATGCCTGCATCGCCTACTTCCAGTCCGTGTCGGGCCTGTCGCTGCCGGCGGGCGTGCGGCCCCCGGCGCAGCCACTGGAGGCCTACAAGGCGCTGCGTTTCAATTTCGCCCCGGGACGTGGCGGTTGAGGTGTCTACAAATATGATTGCGCAAACAACCACACCACCACCAGAGGGACCCCTTTGAAGCCAACCGCACGTGCTGGACGCAGCACCAAGGTCGCCACCATTGCCGATGTGGCCAAGCTGGCCGGGGTGTCGCCCATGACGGTGTCGCGGGTCATCAACGGTGAGCAGAACGTGCGCCCGGGCACGCGCGAGAAGGTGCAGGCCGCCGTCGCCGAGCTGAACTACATGCCCAACCAGGCGGCGCGCCACCTTGCCGGCTCCGAGCCCATACGCATCGGCATGCTCTACATCGACCCGAGCGCCGGCTATCTGAACGAGTTCCTCATCGGCCTCCTGAACAAGGCCAGCCTGCGCCATGTGCAGTTGGTCGTGCAGCGCTGCGACGCCCCGCGCGACGGCGAAGAGAAGCCCGTGGCCGAGATGATCGCCAACGGCATCGACGGACTGATCCTGCCGCCGCCGTTCTGCGATTCGCAGCCGCTGCTCAAGCTCATCGCCGAGACCGACACGCCGGCCGTCGTCGTGTCCAGCGGCGTGCCGCCCGCAAGCCTCTGCGCCGTCGGCATCGACGACTACCAGGCCGCCTACGAGATGACGCGTCACCTGCTGAACCTGGGCCACCATCGCCTGGGCTTCATCATCGGCGACCCCTACCAGAGCAGCAGCGCGCGCCGACTCGCCGGCTTCCACGCGGCGATGGCCGATGCGGGCCTGAACATCGAGGAGGAGGAGGTCGTCGCCCAGGGCATGTTCACCTACCGCTCCGGCCTGGACGCGGCCGAGGTCCTGCTGTCGCAGGAGCGTCGCCCGACGGCCATCTTCGCGAGCAATGACGACATGGCCGCGGCCACCGTCGCCATCGCCCACCGCCTGGGCCTGGACGTGCCCAGCGACCTGACCGTCGTCGGCTTCGACGATGCGCCGCTGGCGACGACGATCTGGCCCGAACTGACCACCGTGCGCCAGCCCATCATGGAGATGGCCGGCGCCGCGGTGGACCTGCTGGTGCGCCACATCCGCGCGCGCCGCACCGGAGAGCCTCTGCCCTGCGAGCATGAGCTCAAGGACTTCGAACTGGTCCGACGCCAGTCCGACGCCGCACCACGCCTGCGCCCCCCCTCGCGCATCGGCGGCGCAGCCTGACCGCGGCCCGTCGAGGGCCTTTTTCATGACGCCACTCTCTGCCCCCCGCTTCAAGCGCCTCCTCCTCACCGGCGCCGCCGGCAACCTGGGCCGCGTGCTGCGGCCGCGCATGAAGCGCTACTGCGACGTGCTGCGCCTGTCCGACATCGCCCCCATGGACCCGGCCGGCGCCGGCGAGGAGGTGGTGCAGGCGCCGCTGCAAGACCTGGCCGCGATGCAGGCACTGCTGAAGGATGTGGACGGCGTGCTGCACTTCGGCGGCGTCTCCGTCGAGAAGCCCTTTGACGTCGTGCTGCCCGCCAACATCGTCGGTGCCTACAACGTCTACGAGGCGGCGCGCCAGCGTGGTGTCAAGCGCATCGTCTTCGCCAGCTCCCACCACGTGATCGGCTTCTACAGCCAGGGCGAGACGCTGACGCCGCAGTCCGCGCCGCGACCGGACAGCTATTACGGCCTGTCCAAGGCCTTCGGCGAGAACCTGGCGCAGTTCTATTTCGACCGCTACGGCATGGAGACGGTGTCGCTGCGCATAGGCTCCAGCTGGCCCATGCCGGCGGACCGCCGCATGCTGTCGAGCTGGCTCAGCTACGACGACCTGGAGCGCCTCGTCGTCGCCGCCTTGAGCGCGCCGATCGTCGGCCACAGCGTCATCTACGGCGTGAGCGACAACCGCTCGACCTGGTGGGACAACAGCATGTCCAGGCACATCGGCTTCCGGCCCGAGGACAGCTCCGAGCGCTGGCGCGCCGAGCTCGAAGCCGTCCAGCCCTACGTGGACCCCAGCCGCCCCGAGCTGCGCTGCCAGGGCGGCCAGTTCGTCACGCAGGGCCCCTTCGAGAAAGCCCCCGAATGAAGATCGCCTTCACGCCCAACGCGCGTCGCCCCGACCCGGCCATCGAGGTGCTGGACGAGGCCTTCCTGCCGCTGCGCCTGTTCGCCGCCGGCGTCGAGCAGCTCGCCACCGACCTGGCCTGGGCCGAGGGGCCGGTGTGGTTCGGCGACGGCCGCTATCTGCTGGTCTCCGACATCCCCAACAACCGCATCCTGCGCTGGGACGAGACGACGGGCGCCGTCAGCGAGTTCCGCAAGCCGAGCAACAACGCCAACGGCCATGTGCGCGATGCCTCTGGCCGCCTCGTCAGCTGCGAGCACCTGACGCGGCGCATCACGCGCACCGAGTACGACGGTCGCGTCACCGTGCTGGCAGACCGTCATGAGGGCCGGCGCCTGAACTCTCCCAACGACATCACCTGCGCCGCCGATGGCAGCCTGTGGTTCAGCGATCCGCTGTTCGGCATCGCCAGCGACTTCGAGGGCGAGAAGGCCGAGTCGGAGCTGGCCCAGGGCGTCTACCGCATCGATGGCGCGACGGGCGCGCTGACGCTGCAGCTCGACGACCTGCAAGGCCCCAACGGCCTGGCCTTCAGCCCGGACGGCCGCGTGCTCTACGTCATCGAAAGCCGCGCGCGGCCGCATCGGCTGATCTGGGCCTACGACGTGGACGGCGCCCGCCTGGGCAACAAGCGCCTGCTCATCGACGCCGGCGGCCCGGGCGCCTTCGACGGCATGGCCGTGGACGTGCAGGGCAACCTCTGGTGCGGCTTCGGCAGCGACGGCAGCGCGGGCGCCGACCCGTCCCGGCTGGACGGGGTGCGCGTCTACAGCGCCGAGGGCAAGGCCCTGGCCCACATCCACCTGCCCGAGCGCTGCGCCAACCTCTGCTTCGGTGGCGCCAAGGGCAACCGCCTGTTCATGGCGAGCACGCATTCGCTGTACGCGCTGTATGTGAACACGCGAGGCGCAGTGGCCTGAGGCCTGCCTGCCGCTCAGGCCGTGAGGTGGTGCCAGGTGGCCTTGTCTTCGAGGAAGTAGTCCTTGGCCGGCGGCTCGACGGCCTCGCCTTCGAAGAGACCGGCGGGGAACCCGCAGGCCTTGGGCATGCGCGCGTCCAGCGTGTAAACATGCGAGCCGCAGGTCCTGCAGAAGGCGCGCTGCAGGTTGGCGGTCGGGTTGAAGCGGGTGAGTCCGTCGGGGTTGTCGATGACGACTTGTTCGTGCGGCGCCGTGATCCAGGTGGTGAAGGCGGCGCCGCTCAGGCGGCGGCATTCTCCGCAGTGGCAGTTGACCGGGCGGCCCAGGGGGCGTGGTGCCGTGACGGATACGGCACCACAGAAGCAGGAACCACGCGCGAGCTGGGTCATGGGCAGGCGGGCATTCGTAGAGGTGGTGCCGGGCACTATGCCCGTTCGACGTTGCGCCAACCGAAAGTCAGACCCCGCAGGGCAGGGCGTCTAGGCCTGCCACACCGCATAGCCCGCCTCGCGCAGACCGATGGCCAGTTCCACCTCCATCTCGCAGGCCGCGGCATAGGGCATGGGGTTGTAGACCTCGTAGAGCTCCGGCAGCAGGCGCACGCCGTACTTCAGCACGAAGCGGTTGGCCTGCACGCCGGCCATGTGGCGGTCGAATCGCAGGTCGGGGTCCAGGCCGGTCATGCCGACGTAGACGCAGGGCTTGACGATGTCGTGCTGCGGGTTGGCCTTGCGGAACGCGGGCTCGTTCCATACGCGCTCCGACAGCAGCACGACATAGACATGGTGGTGGCTGCGGGCGGGACGGCGTGGCATGAGGGCCGGATTGTCGGCCGGGTGTGCAAAGAAACGCGACTGCCCGTCAACCGTGCCGGTGTCGGCCCGTTCTAGGAACACCGGCGGCGAATACCGCCACTTCCACAACGGCAAGACCACCATGACCACGCTGACACTCACCTTCAACGGCCCTCCCAGCCAGGCTCGCCAGGCGCTGGGCGGGCTGCTGCAGCGCTTTCGCTCGGCCTACTTCGTCGAGCGCGGCAACAACGAATACGCGGTGACGGCCGACGACGCGACCGCGGCGGAACTCGCCAAGCAGCCGCTGTGGTCGGCACAGGCGCAGCGCTGAGCGCTGCCGGCCCGCGCGCCGACCCCAGTCGGCCGCCAGCGACAGGGTGCGGGCATCGCGCGCCAGCCGCCGGCGGCCGTCCGCCTGCCGGCGACAGACCATGAGGCGGTGGCCGGCCAGCCGCGTGGGGGCTCCGCCAGCCCGCGGCGTCACGGATAGCGACTCCCGGCAGCGCGTGTACGCCATGTCGCCCAGGACGACGATCTCCTGAGACTCGCTGCGGCAATCGATCAGCCTGTCCCGGCGGGTGCGGCCGAAGGCGTCGATGCAGCCGCCCCGGCCCAGGGCCCCCCGGCCCCGATTGAGAAACACCATGTCGCCCGTCGGCGACGCGAGCAGGCGGGCCGGGTCGCCCGCGTTCACGGCAACTGTTCGGCTGACGTGCGGGTCGCGCAGGGTCCGTGCATCGGATGGCATGGGCGGCTCCGTTCCGTGAACGCGCGTCGTCAGTCGTTGCGTCACGGCGTGTCCACGACGCCGCGACAGGGCAGGCTGGCGCCCGTCGACGGCGGCGCCACCGTCGCGGCGGAGATGCCGCCAGGGCGTCCGGCTCGTCGACGCGCCGCCGCGCCAGTTCATCGTCGCCCGGCGGCGCGTTGCAGCGCCCGGCGTGCAGATCGTGCCTTCCGGCTTCGAGCTTGGCGGCCATCGTCCATGAAGCGCTCCAGGTCAAGCGCGGTCAGGTCGAGATGGCCCGGGCTGTCGAAGCAGTCCTGGGCGCGCAGCCGCCCTATCGCCGGCGCCCCCCCAGCGGCTTCGGTGGCCCGCCGGTGCCACAGGTCAGGGACGGGATGGCGTTGCTGCGCCAGACGTGGCCCGGCTGCGGCCCGGTCGACATCGGCTGGAAGGGAAGTGCTGTGTGCCTGCGTCGTGCGAAAGGCGGGCCGGAAGGGCGCTCGGCCCGTGGGAAATTGTGAGCGTTACCCAGGAGGCCGCCAAGCCGCCGTGCCCTGAACGCGCTTTCGGGCGACATGACGAACGTAACTCAGGGGCTACCCTTGTTGACGCTCCGAGAGTGGCCACGTAAATTCAAATGTGCGCGCTACCATTTTGTAGTGAAGCGTCATAAAACCAAACAGGAGACGAGATGAGCAAGAGCTATTCGCGGCCTAGCGGTCGCACCCGCCTGAACGGACAGCTGGCCCTGGGCACCACGCTGCTGGCGGGCCTGATCGCGCAGGCCTACGCGCAGACGCCGGCGCAGCCGTCCAAGGAGCAGCTGGACACCGTCGTCGTCACCGGCATCCGCGCGTCGCTGGAAAGCTCGGCCAACGCGAAGAAGAACGCGGTGGGCTTCATCGACTCGATCAGTGCCGAGGACATGGGCAAGTTCCCGGACAGCAATATTGCAGAGTCCATCTCGCGCATCCCCGGCGTCACGCTGACGCGCGAAATCACCGGCGAGGGCCTGCAGATCCAGATCCGCGGCCTGGGCACCAACTTCACGCGCATCCTGCTCAATGGTGCGCCCGTGGCCTCTGCCTCGACCGGCCGGGTCGACTCGGGCAGCGCCAACCGTGAAGTCGACATGGACTTCCTGCCCGGCGAACTCTTCAGCCGCGTGACCGTCATCAAGAGCCCCACCGCCTCCATGCTGGAGGGTGGCGCCGCCGGTATCGTCGACATGCGCAGCGCCCGTCCCTTCGACCGAAAGGGCTTCCGCAGCGCCTTCACGCTGACCGGCACCAAGAACCAGCAGGCCGACAAATGGGGCAACCGCGGCTCGGCCCTGGTCAGCAACACCTGGGACAACACCTTCGGCGTGCTGGCCGGCGTGGCCTGGGCGACCAACAAGGTCAAGACCACCGGCTTCGAGTCCATCGGCTGGACCAACGCCAACCTGCTGGCCACGCAGAGCAGCAGCCCCACGCGCAACAACACCGGCGGCGGCAACTGGACCATCCCCACCAGCGTGCCCGCCAACGCCGGCAACGGCCTGACGACCGGCGCCGTCATCGACGAGGCCTTCCTGCTGGCCAAGAACCCCGGCCTGAGCATCACGCAGATCGACAACGCCCTCATCCCGCGCCTGGGCCGTGCCATGGTGGCCGAGGGCAGCCGCGACCGCCAGAACGCCATCCTGTCGGTCGAGGCCCGCCCCAACAGCTCGGTGCAGCTCTACGTCGACGCCATCTACGGCCACAAGAAGAACGAGTTCGAGCGCAGTGACATGAACTGGGTGGGCCGCAACGGCTCGGCCATCCCCATCAACATGCAGGTGGACCGCAGCGACTGCAGCAACGGCTGCGTCGTCACCAAGGGCACCTTCGCCAACTCGCAGTACTTCCTCGAGTACCGGCCCTATGTCGAGGACACCAAGTTCCAGAGCATCAACCCCGGCCTCAAGCTGAAGATCACCGACGCGATCGGCGTCGACGTGCAAGCGAACGCGACGCGCAGCAACTTCCACCGCCAGTCGCCCACGGTGCTGTTCCAGACCGTGCTGGGCTCGGGCATCACGACCGAGTACGACAACACCAGCGGCGTCCCCATCCTGAAGGCCACCAACACCCTCACCGGCGCGACGGACATCCTGAACACGCCCAGCGCCTTCGGCTGGAACGGTGGCCGCGTCAACGTGCAGGAGGAAAAGCGCCAGGTCCGCACCTCGGGCCTGCGCGGCGCCATCGACATCGACGCCGACGTCGTCGACATCAAGTTCGGAGGCGCCTACGACAACGTGTCGCGCCGCATCGAGTCGCTGAACAACGACAACTACTGGTCCAACATCGTCTGCGGCCGCAACCTCAACGTCTTCCTGCCCGGACCCAACACGACCAACAAGAACGGCTGCAATGGCACCGGCACCGCCGGCTCGGCCGCGGCCGACTACCCCGGCTACGGCACCGGCTACACGGCCGGCGCGACGACGCCGCTGCAGTACCTGGGCTCGGCCATCCCGAACTCGGCCGTGCCGGGCTATCTGTCGGCCAACTCGCGCGGCTTCGTCGCGCTGGACTGGGCCCGCTTTGCCAAGGACTCCAACTACGCCGCCGCCCACGAGACCGCCGTGCCCGGCACCGGCGGCACCAACACCGGCGTGAACCCGGGCTTCTTCCAGGAGAAGGTGACGTCGATCTTCACCGAGGTGAACGGCGAGACCAAGCTGCTCGGCAACAACCTGCGCTACAACGCCGGCATGCGTTTCGCCACGACCGAGCAGACCTTCGCGTCGCTCAGCACGCCGGCCGATCCGCGCAACACCACGCTGGCCGACGGCGGCCGCTACCCGACGCCGGTGGTGGAAAGCCTGACGACGACGACCTACAGCAACTTCCTGCCGTCCGGCAGCCTGGCCTACAACATCCGTCCCGACCTGCTGGCCCGGGCCTCTATGTCCAAGACCATCACGCGCGCCGATCCCACGTCGCTGCGCGCGCTGACGGCCAGCTTCACCGACCCGTCGGCGCAGAACGGCACGCTGACCAACCCGGACCTCAAGCCCTACCAGTCCAAGAACACCGACCTGGGCATCGAGTGGTACACGGGCCGTGAGGGCTATGTCGCGCTGGCCTGGTTCAAGAAGAACATCACCGGCTTCACCGCAACCAAGACCTTCAACGTGCCGTTCGGCACCCTGAACCAGTACGGCATCAACTGGACCAACGGCCTGACCCGCGACCAGCGCACCAACCTCTACAAGAGCGCGGGCCTGCCCGTGCCGGCCGACCTGGATTCCCTGCCGTCCGCGGCCGACCTGGCCAAGATCAACGCGCTGCCCATCGTGCTGTCACAGACGCAGAACACGACGGACGCGCTGAACATCAAGGGCCTGGAGTTCACGGTGCAGCAGCCGCTGGACATGCTGACGTCCTACCTGAAGGGCTTCGGCGTCAGTGCCAACTACACCAAGGTCAAGCAGTCCGGCGCCAACGTGGCCATCGGCGTGCCGCCCTACACCTACAACCTGGCGGCCTACTACGAAGGTCGTTTCGGTGGCTTCCGCGTGACGAAGAACTTCACCAAGGGCACGCAGTCCAGCGGTACCGGCCAGAACGGCATCACGGCCGCTGCCTTCTACGGCATGGACTACGCCCAGGTGGACTTCACGTCCCGCCTGAACCTCGGCGAGATCATGGGCGCGGCCATCGGCTGGAAGAAGGACCTGCAGGCCACCTTCGACGTCTTCAACCTGACCCGCGCGTCGCAGCGCACGAACTTCCAGTTCGCCAACGCGCCGTACGCGATCTACGAGCCGGGCCGCACCTACCAGATCGGTCTGCGGGCCAGCTTCTGATCGAGGAAGCCTGTGTCTGCGCCAGTGGTCCGGGTGTGGCCCGCTGGCGGTTTGGTGAGGGTGCCCGCCGGCCGCAGGCGGGGCCCTCACCTCTTTCTTTGTGTCCCCGCCGGTGCGTGCTTGCCGAGCGGCCGGATCAGCAGGCAGACGACCAGCGTCGTGCCGATCAGCACATTGCCCACCCAGGGGAAATGCTCCAGCCGCCCGTCCGGCGCGATCGTCACGATGTGGCCGGATACCAGCGCGGCCAGCCCGCCGGCGAGCTGTTGCAGCGCCGCGTTGATGGCCGTGAAGGCGCCGCGCTGCTCGGGTGCCGGGATGCCTGCGACGATGACCTGCCAGGGCACCATGCGCGAGAAGATGCCGGCAAACATGACGACGTTGATGACGATCAGCAGGATCAGCGGCGACGGTCCCAGCCGCGTGTAGAGGGCCACCATTGCGACGGTGATGGCGCTGCCCGTGTAGAACACCGGCAACGGCCCGAGGCGGTCGGCCAGGCGCCCCACCAGCGGCGCGACGAACAGCGTGCTGATGCCGGTGACGAGGTAGACCGCCGGCAACTGCTCCAGCGCGATGCCGACGTTGTGCACCGAGAAGGCGCTGGCGAAGGGCATGATCATGAAGCCGCCCGTCGTCAGCAGCGCCGTGACGAAGAAGGCGTGCAGGTGGCGGCGCCGGGCGACCGTGTGCCACAGGTGGGCGAAGGCGCCGCGGTCGGTCTGCAGGCTCAAGTGGGCATCCACCGGTTTCATGCGCCAGGCGATCAGCAGGCCGCCGACGGCGCCGAAGGCCGCCAGCGCGAGGAAGGGTGCGTGCCAGTCCCAATGCGTGGCGAGATACAGGCCGAAGGGCAGGCCCAGCACCTGGCTGGCCGCGAAGCCGCCCTGCAGCAGGCCCATGACGCGGCCGCGCAGCGCGGGCTCGAACAGGTCCGCGGCGATGGCCATGACGATGGAGCCGATGACGCCGCCGAACAGGCCCGTGACGATGCGCGCCAGCAGCAGCGACTCGAAGCTCGTCGCCAGGCCGCACCACAGCGTGCCGAGCAGGAAGCCGCCGTAGAAGAACAGCAGCAGCCGCTTGCGGTCGAAGCGGTCGGCGAAGCCGGCCGTCAGGATGCCGGAGACGCCGGCGCTGAAGGCATAGGCCGACACGACGAGGCCGAACTGCTGGGCCGTCATCGACAGGCCCGGCATGATCATCGCGCCCAGCGGCGACATGATCATGAAGTCCAGGATGACGGCGAACTGCAGCAGCGTCAGCAGCCCCGTCGCGAAGCGCTGGTAGGGGGTGAAGGCGGGCGGGGTGAGGGTGGCTTCTGGCATGGGCCGGGAGTGTGCGTCAACGCGCGCCAGGGCGTGGCAGCAGGCCGAAGGCCGCCATGGGGTCTCGTCCTACGCGATGTCGCGTCGCCGGCTCACGAGCACCGTGCCGCAGCGGCGCCAGAGTGGCTCCATCCTCGACTGCGGAGCCCCAACATGACGACCGCGACAGACTGCGGGCCCGGATCGCGGGGCAGGCTCCAGGCGCCGGAGGCCGAGATCCTGATCTGCGTCGTCGGCACGGCCGAGGTGATGCGCTGCGCCGAGGCCGACCTGGAGGAACTGGCCGGCGACCGCCATGTCCACCGGCTGGACTGGCGCCTGGACGACGAATTCGGCGAGCCGCCGGCGGCGGCCGACTGGGCGGACGGCCTCATCGTGCTGAACTCGGATGCCTGGGCTGCACCTACCGGCTGCGCCAAGCTGCAGGCCCTGCTGAAGATGGCCTGGCGTTGTGGCCGCACCGTGGCGTTGTGCGGCGATGCGCTGGGCTCCCTGGGCACGCTGGGCTTCCCGGCCGACGTGCCCGCCGAGGCGGAGGGGCTGTTCCTGTGTCCGCAGGGGCCTTGCGGGGCGATGCTGCGCGAGTTCCTCGACGCCGTGCACGAGCAGCCGCACCGCGGCCGCTGAACTCGCGCGGCGCCCGCTATCGGCGCAACAGGCCCACCACCAGGCTGACGACGGCCAGGACGACGAAGCCGTAGAACAGCAGCTGGGCGATGCCCGCCGCACTGGCGGCGATGCCGCCGAAACCGAACAGGGCGGCCACGAGGGCGATGACGAAGAAGACGATGGCGTAACGCAGCATGGGGTTCTCCTTGGGTTGGGGGGCTTGGCCAATCTAAGGCGCGACCCGGGATGGGTGTGCCGGCTCCGGCCTCGCCGCGGGGTAGGCGGGCGCTGACGCTGCGTCGCAGCTGACCGGGGGCAGGTTCTCGCCGGGGTCGACGAAGGCCAGCAGCGCGGCGGGCGGCGCCAGCGCGCCCAGCGCGACGGCTGCGATGGCCTTGCCGCCCAGTGCGCGGCCTTCAAGGGTCACATGCGGGGCGCCCAGGCGGCCCTGCACGCGCACCGGCGAGCGCAGCGTCAGCGGCGAGAAGCTCTTGGGCCGGGCGACGACGCGCAGGTCCAGCGTCTCGTCGGCCAGGCTGATGCGGCCGTCGATGTCGATGCGGCTGTCGCGGTTGTCGATGACGGCCGAGCGCGGCCGCAGCACACCGGCCCTGAAGCCGCCGTCCAGGCGCGCGCAGTTCAACGGCTGCTTGCGATCGCCGCGCAGCAACACGCCCAGGCCCTGGGCCAGGTCCAGCTCGGCGGCCTCGGTCAGCAGCCGGGAGAGGTTGCCGCCGTCCAGCTGCAGGTGCAGGGGGCCGTCCAGGCTGCCCAGCAACTCGGCCGGGCTGCGGCCTCGGCCCTGCACGTCCATGTCGGCGCGCAGCCGGCCGCTCAGCGGGTCCGGTGCCAGCCGGCGGGTCTGGACCCTGAGCCATTGCTCGACGGCCATGCCGCGCACGCCCAGGGCCATCCGCCACTGGGGCGGGCTGGGGCGGGTGTCCAGCCGCGCCGAACCCGAGGCCTCTCCGCCCGCGATGCCGGCACTGAGGCCCCGCAGGCTCAGCAGGCCGTCCTCCAGCACCAGGCTGGCATTCACGGGCGCCAGTGGCGCCAGGCGTGCGCTGCCCAGGTCCAGCTGGCTCAGGGCCACGGCCACGCGGGCGTCCATCATGCGCAGCGAGGGCAGGTCCCAGGGCCGGTCGGGCAGCACGCGGCCGGGGCGGCTGGGCGGCGTGTCCGTGCCGAAGGCCGGGCCGAGGTCGGCCAGGCGCAGCGGGCCGCCGCGCAGCAGGCCGCTGAGCAGGGGCCGGGACGGGCGGGTGTCGACCGCGAAGTCGCCGCCCAGCTGGCTGCGGCCTATGCGCGCCCGGGCGCCGTCCAGCTGCCAGACACCCGCCGCGTGCCGCAGCCGCCCGCTCAGCACCAGCGGCGGCGTGTTGGGCAGCGTGAGGTTGAAGGGCCGGCCGATGTCGGCCAGCGAGTCGCCGCGCACCTGCAGCTGGCCGTCCAGCGCGCGGGCATCCAGCAGCGAGGCGGCACTGCCGGCAAAGCTCAGGCGGCCGTTGCGCTGGGTCAGCTCGGCACTGAGCTGCACCGGCGGCAGGCCGGCCTCCGCGGGTGCCAGCAGCGCCAGGCCCGCGCCGGCCTCGGCCCTGAGCGCGAGCTGCTGGCCGCGCAGCCTGCCCTGCAGCGTCGCCGTCCAGCGGCCGTCGGCCTGGGTGGCGAAGCGGGCGTCGCCCTGCAGCTGCAGCGGCGCGTCGTCCAGATGGGCCACGCCCTGGCGTATGACGAGGTGGTCGATGCGCGGCAGCTCGGTCGGCTCGTGGCGCTCGCCGCCGGGCTGCAGGGGCCAGGCGGTGCGGCCGGCAGCGTCGCGCTGCCAGTTCAGCAGCAGCTCGTCGGCCTGCACGCGGCGCAGCCGCAGCGGCGCGCCTTGCCGCCAGGCCCAGAGGTCGCGCCACTGCCAGTTCAGCTGCAGGCCCCGGGCGTCGGCCAGCGCCTCGCCCTGGCTGCCGGTGACGCGCAGCCGCGCGGCCTCGAGGCTGGGGGTGAGCAGCAGGTGCAGTCTTGAGTCGCCCGCCATGTCCAGGCCGTGTCCGGCCCTGGCGGCCAGCCAGGGCGCGAGGCCGGGCCAGCCGGCGCCCTCCATGGCGGACCCGGCGGCAAGGACGGCCAGCACGACGGCGCCGACGGTCTTGGCGGCGACTTTCATGCATCCATGCTGGGGGCCACCCGACGCGGCGGGCGTGGGACGGGCGCGCCCGCGCGCGTAGGACTGGGCCTGTGGCGCGCGTCCCGCCCTGGGTGAATTCCCGACCGTTCGGTCGGCAAATCGTCGATACCATGGCAGGCTCACACCAAGCGCCGCCATGGACTTCACGATCGCCGCCATCCTGGGCCTTGACGGCCTGACCAACGGGGCCATCTATGCCCTTGTCGCCCTTGCATTGGTGCTGGTGTTCTCGGTCACCCGCATCATCTTCATCCCGCAGGGCGAGTTCGTCGCCTTCGGCGCGCTGACGCTGGCTTCGCTGCAGATGGGCAAGGTGCCCGGCACGGTCTGGCTGCTGCTGCTGCTGGCCGTGGCCGCGGCCTTGCTGGACCTGGTGCAAGGCCTGCGCGAGCGCCGGGCCGCGGCCAGGATCGCCATGGGCCTGCTGAAGACGCTGGGCTTCCCGGTCGCCGTGGCCTGGCTCATGCCGCTGCTGGTGGCACACCAGCCCGCGCTGTGGCTGCAGGTGCTGCTGACGCTGGCCATCGTCACGGCGATGGGGCCGCTGCTGTACCGGCTGGCCTACCGCGCGTTGTCCAGCGCCAGCGTGCTGACGCTGCTCATCGTCTCGGTCGGCGTGCACTTCGCGCTGACCGGCATCGGCCTCGTGTTCTTTGGCGCCGAGGGCTACCGCACGCCGGCGTTCTGGGAGGCACGCTTCGACGTCGGCCCGCTGAGCCTGACCGGCCAGACGCTGATCATCTTCGGTGCGTCCGTCGCGCTGATCGTCGCGATGTTCGTGTTCTTCGAGCGCACGCTGACCGGCAAGGCGCTGCGCGCCACGTCGGTCAACCGCACCGGTGCGCGGCTGATGGGCATCTCGGGCGACGCGGCCGGCAGCTTGAGCTTCACGCTGGCGGCCTTCATCGGCGCGCTGTCGGGCCTGCTGATCTCGCCGTCGACGACCATCTATTACGACACCGGCTTCCTGATCGGCCTGAAGGGTTTCGTCGCCGCGGTCTTCGGCGGCCTGGCCAGCTTCCCGATGGCGCTCGCCGGCGCCATCGGCGTGGGCCTCATCGAGAGCTTCGGCTCGTTCTACGCGAGCGCGTTCAAGGAGGTCATCGTGTTCACGGTCATCCTCCCCGTGCTGTTGTGGCGGTCCTTCGTCGACCCGCACCACGAGGAGCACTGAGATGACGCGTACCCATCTGACCATCGCGGCCGCGGCCGTGCTGCTCGTCCTGCCCTTCGTGCCGGTGCCGGACTTCTGGATCACGCAGCTCAACTACATCGGCCTGTTCTCCCTCGTCGTCCTGGGCCTGGTGCTGCTGACCGGCGTCGGCGGCCTGACGTCCTTCGGCCAGGCGGCCTTCGCCGGCGTGGGTGCCTATGCCACCGGCTACATGACCGTGGCGATGGGCCTGTCGCCCTGGCTGGGCCTCGTCGTCGGCCTCGGCGTCACGCTGGTGCTGGCGCTGGTCATCGGCCTGCTGACGCTGCGCATGTCGGGCCACTATCTGCCGCTGGCGACCATCTGCTGGTGCCTGGCGCTGTACTACCTCGTCGGCAACCTGGAGCCCCTGGGCAAGTACGACGGCCTGCTGGGCCTGCCGGCTGTCCAGCTGGGCGATTTCAGCTTCCAGAGCGAGCGTCGCATCTACCTGCTGATCTGGGGCGCTGCGCTGCTGGCGGCGATCGGTGTCACGCGGCTGCTGGACTCGCGGCCCGGCCGCATCATGCGCGCGCTCAACACCAACCGCGGCGGCGGCGCGACGATGCCCGAGGCCATGGGCGCATCCACCTTCCGCTACAAGCTGGTGATGTTCGTCGTGGCGGCGCTGCTGGCGTCGGTGTCTGGCTGGCTCTATGCGCACATGCAGCGCAGCGTGAACCCGTCGCCCTTCGGCATCAAGTTCGGCATCGAGTACCTGTTCATGGCCGTGCTCGGTGGCATCGGCACCGTCGGCGGCGCCTTCACCGGCGCGGCGCTGGTGAAGCTGTCCGAGGACCAGCTCAAGGTCTGGCTGCCGATGATCTTCGGCGGCTCGGGCAACTACGAAATCATCGTCTTCGGCGTCGTGCTGGTGCTGGTGCTGCGCTTCGCGCCGGACGGGCTGTGGCCGCTGATCGCCCGCTGGCTGCCGGCGCGTGGCATGCGTCCGGTCGACGAGGGCGCGCCGCGCCTGGGCTCGCGCAGCCACCCTGAGCGCGGCGCGGCGCTGCTGGACGTGCGCAGGATCCGCAAGCAGTTCGGCGGGCTGGTGGCCGTCAACGACATCAGCTTCGCGATCCGCGCCGGCGACATCGTCGGCCTCATCGGCCCCAACGGCGCGGGCAAGAGCACGACCTTCAACCTCGTCTCCGGCGTGCTGCCGCTGACGTCGGGCGAGGTCGAGCTGCTGGGCCAGCGCGTGGACGGGCGCGGCAGCCGCGACATCGCGCGCGCCGGCCTGTCGCGCACCTTCCAGCACGTGAAGCTCGTGCCCGACATGACGGTGCTGCAGAACGTAGCTTTGGGCTGCTACCTGCGCACCAGGAGCGGTACGGTCGCCGCGATGCTGGGTCTGGACCGCGCCGAGGAGGCCTTGGCACGCGCCGAGGCGATGCGCCAGCTGCGTCGCATCGGCCTGGCCGAGCAGGCGCACGAGCTGGCCGGCAACCTGGCGCTCGGCCCGCAGCGCCTGGTCGAGATCGCGCGCGCGCTGGCCAGCGACCCTTCGCTGCTGTTGCTTGACGAGCCCGCCGCCGGCCTGCGCCACAAGGAGAAGGAAGCCCTCGCCGAGGTGCTGAAGCAGTTGAAGGCCGAGGGCCTGTCGCTGCTGCTCGTCGAGCACGACATGGACTTCGTCATGAAGCTGACCGACCGCATCGTCGTCATGGAATTCGGCCGCTACCTGATGGACGGTACGCCCGCCGAGGTGCAGGCGAGCCCCGCCGTGCGCGCGGCCTATTTGGGGGCCGACGAATGAGCGCGCTGCTGGAGGTCAAGGACCTGCATGCCGGCTACGGCCGCGCTGAGGTGCTGCAGGGCCTGAGCTTCTCGGCCGCCGGGAAGACCGTCGTCACCGTCATCGGCCCCAATGGCGCCGGCAAGTCCACGTTGCTGGGCGCGCTGATGGGCCTGCTGCCGTCGCGCAGCGGCACGCTGCGCTTCGCGGGCGAGGACATCGCCCGGCTGACGCTGGAGGAGCGCGTGCTCGCCGGCCTGGCCCTGGTGCCCGAGAAGCGCGAGCTGTTCGGCACCATGACGGTGGAGGACAACCTGCTGCTGGGCGGCTGGCGCCCCAGGAAGCTGGGCGACCGGCTGTGGCGCGACGGCCTGGAGGGCGTCTACGCGCGCTTCCCGCGCCTGAAGGAGCGCCGCATGCAGGCGGCCGGCACGCTGTCCGGCGGCGAGCGCCAGATGCTGGCCCTGGGCCGCGCGTTGATGGGCCAGCCCAAGCTGCTGATGCTGGACGAGCCCAGCCTGGGCCTGGCGCCGCTGATCGTGCGCGAGATCTTCACCATCGTCGAGGACCTGCGCGCCACGGGCGTCAGCATCCTGCTCGTCGAACAGAACGCCCGCGCCGCGCTGCGCGTGGCCGACCACGCCTATGTGCTGGAGACCGGCGAGTTCGGATTGAGCGGACCGGCGGACCAGCTCGCGGCGGACCCGCGCGTCATCGAGACCTACCTCGGCGCAGGGCGCAAGGACTGAGCTTGGCGCCGGTCCTGCAGGCGCGCCGCGCCGACATCACGACGCTGGCGGTCGACGTCGTCGTCAACGCGGCGAATTCGTCGTTGCTGGGCGGCGGTGGCGTCGATGGCGCAATCCACCGTGCGGCCGGGCCGGAGCTGGTGCACGAATGCCGTTTGCTCGGCGGCTGCAGGACCGGCGATGCCAAGATCACGCATGGCTACCGCCTGTCGGCGGCGCACATCATCCACACGGTCGGTCCGGTCTGGCGCGGTGGCGCGCAGGGCGAGGCCGAACTGCTGGCGTCCTGCTATCGGCGCAGCCTGGCGCTGGCCGGCGGGCTGGGCGCGGCGTCGGTCGCGTTCCCGAGCATCAGCACCGGCATCTACGGCTATCCCATCGAGCAGGCCGCGCGCATCGCGGTGGCGACGGTGCAAGAGGCGGCCGCGGCTTGGCCCGGCTTGCGCGAGGTGATCTTCTGTTGCTTCTCGGCGCAAGACCTGCGGGTCTACGAAGCCGTGCTGGCCACCTGATGCGCGGGCGCGGTCAGGCGGCTGCGCGCGTCCATGCCAGCAGCTTGTTGTTGGCCGGCATGTCCAGCCGCTCCCGCAGGCGCAGGCCGGCAGCCGCAGCCTCGGCCGTCACGTCGGCCAGTCGCCGGATGCCCCAGTCCGGGTTGCGCGCGCGCAGGTCGGCGTCGAAGGCGAGGTTGCTCGGCGCGGTGGGTTCGTCGTCGATCAAGTAGGGCCCGTAGGTGATCAGCAGCCCACGCGGCGCCAGATGCCGCGCGGCGCCCCGCATCAGCGCGGCCGTGCAGGCCCAGGGCGCGATGTGGATCATGTTGGCGCAGTAGATCGCGTCGACCTGGGGCGGGGCCTGCGACCAGTCGGCATCGAGCACGTCCAGGAGGACGGGCTGGCGGACGTTGGCGATGCCTTCGCCCCACGCCGCGATCGACGCGAAGGCCGTGGCTTCCATGTCGCTGGGCTGCCATTGCCAGCCGGGCAGGCCGGCGCCCAGGAACGCCGCATGCTGGCCGGTGCCGCTGGCGATCTCCAGCAGCAGGCCGCTGGCCGGCAGCAGGCGCTGCAGGGCCGCCAGGATGGGCGGCCCGTTGCGCTCGGCGGCGGGGCTGTGGCGGCGTTGTTCGCCGTTCAAGCCAGCCGCCCGGCCTGGAAGTCGCGCACCGCCTGCACCAGCTCGGCCTCGGTGTTCATCACGAAGGGGCCGTACTGCGCGATGGGCTCGTTCAGCGGCCGGCCGGCGATGAGCAGCGCGCGCGTGGGGGCGTCGCCCGCCTGCAGGCGCACGCCGTCGCTGCCGGGCGTGTTGGCCAGGATGGCCATGCGGCCCGGCTGCACCGCGCAGCCCGACTCGAACTTCAGCCCGCCCTCGAAGACGTAGACGAAGGCGTTGAAGCCGGGTGGCAGCGGCTGCTCGAAGCGGGCGCCTGGCGCCAGGCTCAGGTCCAGGTAGAGGGGCTCGGTGTGCTCGCGCTGCACCGCGCCGGCCACGCCATGGCTTTCGCCGGCGATGACGCGCACCTTGACGCCGTCCCGCTCGAACTCGGGCACCTCGGCACCCGTGATGTCGCGGTACCAGGGCTCGCGCATCTTGTCCTTGGCCGGCAGGTTGAGCCAGAGCTGGAAGCCGGCCATGCGGCCCTCGTTCTGCTCGGGGGTCTCGCTGTGGATGACGCCGCGGCCGGCGGTCATCCACTGGACGCCGCCGTCGCTGATCAGGCCCTCGTGCCCGGCCGAGTCGCGATGGCGCATGCGGCCGTTGAGCATGTAGGTGATGGTCTCGAAGCCGCGGTGCGGATGGTCGGGGAAGCCGGCGATGTAGTCGTCCGGGTTGTCCGTGCCGAAGTGGTCCAGCATCAGGAAGGGATCCAGCCGGCGCTGCAGGTTGTTGGCCAGCACGCGGTTGAGCTTGACGCCGGCACCGTCGCTGGTCGGCTGACCGGCGACGAGGCGCTCGACCTCGCGCGGTTGATTCAGAAGGGGGGTGGCGACGGTGCTCATGGTGTTTCCTTAGGCTGCGAGCAGTTCGGTGATCTGGGCGCGGGCCGAGCTCAGGCCGCGGCCGGCGATCTCGGGGCCCATGTTCAGGCCCTCAGCGTAGATGAACTCCACGTCGGTCATGCCGAGGAAGGCCAGCACCGTGCGCAGATAGGGCACGACCTGGTCGGTGGGCTGATCGCGGTGGATGCCGCCGCGGGCGCTGACGACGTAGACCTTCTTGCCGGTGACGAGGCCGATGGGCCCCTGCTCGCCGTACTTGAACGTGACGCCGGCGCGGGCGATGGCGTCGATCCAGTTCTTCAGCTGGGCGCTGACGTTGAAGTTGATCATGGGCACGCCGATGACGACGGCGTCGGCAGCGAACAGCTCGGCGATGAGCTGGTCGTTCAGCGCGACGCGGGCGGCCTGCTCGGCGTTGCGCGCCTCGGCCGGCGTGAACAGCGCGCCGAGGGTGGCCTCGTCCAGCGCGGGCAGGGGGCTGACCGCGAAGTCGCGCACGGTGACGGTCGCGGCCGGGTGGGCGGCGCGCAGGCCGGCGGTCAGCTCATTGGCCAGGCGGGTGGACACCGAGCCCTGGTCGTCTTGCAGGCGACGGACGCTGGAGTTGATTTGCAGGATGTTCATACGGGTTCCTGGAGGGAGGGGTTGCGATGGAATGAACTCTAGAGTTGCGTCCATGCGTTCGGAAGCCGTTGGATTGCATAAGATTGTTCCGTCAATGGATCAATGAGGGCGATATGGAATCCGACGCCGACGATTTGCTGCTGTTTGCCCGCGTCATGGAGGCCGGCAGCTTCAGCCGCGCCGCGGAGCGCGTGCACTGGCCCAAGAGCACTGTCTCGCGGCGCATCGCGGCGCTGGAGGCGCGGCTCGGGGAGAAGCTGCTGCAGCGCAGTACGCGCAAGCTGTCGCTGACGGACTTCGGTGCAGGCGTGCTGGAACATGCGCGCGTCGTCGCCGCCGAGGTGGATGGCGCGCTGGCGCTGGCCCTGCACCGCCAGCGCAGGCCCAGCGGGCGGCTGCGCGTCAGCATGCCGGCGGACTTCGCCCAGCAGGTGGCCGCCGGCATGCTGGCCGAATTCGCGCGAAGCTACCCGGAGGTGCAACTGGAGCTGGACCTGACGCCCCGCCGCGTGGACCTGATCGGCGAGGGCTTCGACCTGGTCATCCGCATGGGCCAGCTGGACGAGGACAGCCAGCTCGCCGCGCGGCTGCTGACGACGACGCATTGGGGCCTGTACGCGTCGCCGGCCTACCTCGAGCGAGTCGGCGAGCCGTTGCTGCCGCAGGCACTGGACAGCATGCACGGGCTGATGCTGCTGACCCGCACCGGCGAGCCCGTGCCCTGGCAGCTCCAGCGCGAGGGCGCCGAGCCCTACCTTGTGCGGCCGGCACAGCGCACGCTGGCCAACGCTCCCAGCCTGCTTGCACAGCTGGCAGAGAGCGGCGTCGGCATCGCCGGCATCGACCGCCTCATGGTCCGCGATGCGCTGGCGCTTGGCCGCCTGCAGCGCCTGCTGCCGGACTGGCACCTGCCAGGCTCGAGTTGCTGGGCGGTGTTCCCGGAGCGGCGGCTGATGCCACTGCGCACCCGGGTGTTCCTGGAGGCGATGTCGGCCCTGCTGGCTACCTGCCCGGTGCCACCGGCCTGATGCCGTGGGCCCGGGTCAGTCGCCCTCGTTGCTGAAGGCAATCTCGACGGCGGCCTCGCGGGCCTTGCGCAACGGGGCGAAGCGCCATTGGCGCACGGCTTCCACGGCGGCGGTGCCCAGGCGCGAATGGCTGGCCTTGATGACCGCGGCCTGCCGGACCGAGCCATCGGGCGCGACGGTGAACTGCACCTGGGCGTAGCCGTTGCGGAAGCTGGTCTGCTGCAGCTGGCGCGGCATGGCGGGGTCGACCTTGGACAGCAGCTGCAGCGACTCCTCGGCCTGTTCCGGTGCGGCGGCTGGCGGCTCCATGGCCTGGGCCGCAGCGGCCATGGGCGCCGCGGGGGCGGGCGTCGGTGCGGCGGCGGCGAGCACGACGGGCTCGCGGTCGGGCTCGGGCTCGGGTTCGGGCCGAGCGGCGATGACGGGCGGCGGCGCCGCCGCGGTCGAGGCCGTCGCGGCCGGCGTGGCCACGGCGACCGGCGTGGGCCTGGGGGTGGCGGCCACGGGCGCCGACTTCTTCGGCGCGGGTGCCGGTGCGGGCTGCGGCCGGGGGGCGGGCTTGTCGGCGTGCAGCTTGATCCAGTGGAAGACCGCATCGGCGGCCTTCTGCGCGCGCTCCATGCCCTCGGCCTTGGGGGCGTCTTGCTGGGCGCCGGCGGGCTGGGCCAGCATCAGCAGGGCGCCCGCGATGGCGGGCAGGGCGAGCCCCAGGGCGGGGCGCGGTCCAGGCGTCATGACAGCTCCACAGAGACGGTTCGAGCCGGGGCGGGGGCACCCGGTCGAGCGGCGGACTCTAGTCAGGCTTGCCCAGCGCGTCAGTGGGGTTTGCCCCGCTCAAAGCAGAAATCAGAGCACTCCCGGCAAAGCGTCACGCTCAGGCCAGCAGGGCGCGGCAGCGCTTCTCGTGCTGCTGGATCTCGGCCAGCGTGACCTCGATGTCGTGACGCTGCTGCTCGAGCTGGTCGCGGTGCTGGGCCAGGATGGCCAGGAAGGCGCGCAACTGCGGCGCGGCGCTGGCCTGGCTGTCGTACATGTCGACCAGCTGCTTGATCTCCTGCAGCGCCAGCCCCAGGCGCTTGCCGCGCAGCGTCAGCTTGAGCCGCGTGCGGTCGCGCGGCGTGTAGACGCGGTTGCGGCCCTTGCGGCCGGGCTCCAGCAGGCCCATGTCCTCGTAGAAGCGGATGGCGCGGGGCGTGATGTCGAACTCGGCGGCGAGTTCCGTGATCGTGTACGTGGGCTGTGGGGCTTCGGTCGCGGCGGAGACAGGGCGGCGAGGGGGCATGGCTACACTCGATTGACGTAAACGTCAGTCTAAAACCAGTCGACCCCGCCATGGCCAACGCACGCGAATCCGAACTCCACTATCCCCTGGGCGATACCCTGCCCCAGCCCGGCGAGGCGCTGGACCTCGCACCCGGCGTGCGCTGGGTGCGCATGGGCCTGCCTTTTGCGCTGGACCACATCAACCTGTGGCTGCTGCGCGACCACCAGGATGGCCGCGAGGGCTGGACCATCGTCGACTGCGGCATCGCCAGCGATGACACGCGGGCCAACTGGGAAAAGGTGTTCGCCGAACGCCTGGATGGCCTGCCGGTGCTGCGCGTCATCGCAACGCACTTCCACCCCGATCACCTGGGCCTGGCCCACTGGCTGACGGAGAAATGGGGCTGCCGCCTCTGGATGAGCGCGACGGACTTCAACCTTGCGCGCCTGGCCAGCAGCTCGACGGTGGGCATGGGCGGCGCGTCGGCCGCGGCCTTCTTCGGCAGCCATGGACTGACCGATCCGGAGTCGCTGGACAAGATCCGCGCCCGCGCCGACTACTACCCCAAGATGGTGCCCGTGGTGCCGGCCAGCTTCCGGCGGTTGATGGACGGCACGGAGGTCGAGATTGGCGGGCGCGTCTGGCACTGTATCGCCGGCTACGGCCATGCGCCCGAGCACATCAGCCTGTTCTGCGACGAGGCCCAGCTGCTGATCAGTGGCGACATGGTGCTGCCGCGCATCTCGACGAACGTGTCGGTCGTCGACGTCGAGCCCGAGGCGGACCCTCTGACGCTGTACCTGAACTCGCTGGCCCGCTACCTGGCGCTGCCGGCGGACACGCTGGTGCTGCCGTCGCACGGCAAGCCCTTCACCGGCCTGCACCAGCGCATAGACCAATTGCGCGAGCACCACGACGAGCGCCTGGCCGAGGTGGTGACCGCCTGCGCCGCCGCGCCCACGCATGCGGCCGGCCTGCTGTCCGTGCTGTTCAAGCGCAAGCTGGACCTGCATCAGACCACCTTCGCGATGGGCGAGGCGATCGCCCACCTGAACGCGCTGTGGCTGCAGGGCGACCTGAAGCGCGAACTGGGCGCCGACGGCGTCTACCGCTTCTCGCCCGCCTGAACGCGCCGCCCAAAGTGAAACGCCGCCACCGGCAATCCGGAGGCGGCGTCTCTGCCCGGTACCTTCTCTCCCTTTGACTTGCTCCGGCTGGGCCGGCCCTCGGTACCTGTGGTGACAGCGTCGGCAGGAGTGTTGCTGACCGTGAAGGCGCCGGGGTGACAGCGCGGGGGGAATATTCACCGGCCCGCCAGGCTCACTGCACGACGATGGATTCCTCGCGCAGCGCCTCGCGGGAGCGCTCGAAATCAGGCAGCACGGAGCGCACGGTGTCCCAGAAGGCCGGGCTGTGGTTCATCTCGCGCAGATGGGCCAGTTCATGGGCGACGACGTAGTCGATGATGGCCGGCGCGAAGTGGATGAGGCGCCAGTTCAGCCGGATGCTGCCGTCGGCGCTTGCGCTGCCCCAGCGGGTCTGGGCCGACGACAGGCGCAGCGTCTTCATCGTCACGCCCAGCGCCTCTGCAAAGCGCCGGCAGCGCGGCAGGAAGTCCTCGCGCGCGCGGGCCTGCAGCCAGGACTGGCTGAGGTCGCGGATCTGCTCGGCCGAGGCGCCGGGGGGCAGTGGCAGGCGCAGCTGGCGCGAGCCGTCGTCCCAGACCACCTCGCGTTCGGCGGGGGCCAGCACCAGCGTCAGCGGAGCGCCGAGGTAGGGCAGGCTGCCGCCGTCCAGCCACTCGATGCGCGAGGACTGGATGCGCTGCTGGCGCTCGCGCTGCTCGACGAGCTTGCGCAGGATCCACTCACCCTTGTGGTGCAGCGCGCGTTCGATCTCGGCGATGGGCACCCAGCGTGGCGCACTGACGCGCAGGCCCTGCGGGCCGACGACGAAGCCGATCGAGCGCCGGCGCGCGCGCTTGAGCTCGTAGCCGACGCGGTGCTGGCCCAGCCACAGCTCGCGCCGCGAGCGCGGCGCGCCGGGCTCCGCCGGCGTGATCTCCGGTGCCACGTCGAACAGCGACAGCTGGCTGTCCTGCAGCAGGGGAGCCGGGCGCTTGGGCGGCATGGAGCTCAGTGGGGATGGGCGGCGCCGGCGACGCCGGCGGGCTGAGGGTCGGCGTAGGCCTCGGGATCGAGGCGGCGCATCTCGGCCTCGATCCAGTCCCTGACCTCGCGCATCATCTCGGCCGGCTCGCGGCCCTCGGGGCGGATCTGCTGGCCGATGGAGATGTCGACGACACCGGGCCTGAGCAGGAAGCTCTTGCGCGGCCAGCAGCGCGCTGCGGTGGCTGCGATGGGCACGACGGGCAGGCCGGCCTCGATGGCCAGGCGCGTGCCGCCGCTCTTGTAGTCGCCCGCCTGGCCGCGCGGGATGCGGGTGCCCTCGGGGAACATGATGACCCAGTTGCCCTGCCCCCCCAGGCGCTTGCCCTGGGTCAGCACCTTGTTCCAGGCCTCGGTGCGGCGGCCGCGGTCGATGTGGATCATGTCCATGCGCGCCATGGCCCAGCCGAAGAAGGGCACGTAGAGCAGTTCGCGCTTGAACACATAGGCCAGCGGGTGGCTGAGCAGGGCCGGGTAGGCGAAGGTCTCCCAGGTGCTCTGGTGCTTGGACAGCAGCACGACGCCGGCGCGGCGGTCCTCGGCGGGCGGCAGGTTCTCCATGCCGTGGATGCGCCAGCGCACGCCGCAGATGAAGCGGGCGCTCCAGATGGCGACCTTGAGCCAGCCGGCGCAGGCCCAGTAGACCGGGTCGCCGCGGCGGAAGATGGACAGCACGAGCACGCCCAGCGCCCAGGGGATGACCGTCACGATGAGGACGGCGACGAAGATCAGCGAGCGGATGGCGCTCAGCACGGTGGACATCAGTTCAGGTCTCCGGCCTGGGTGTCGGGGGGCAGGGCCTGGCCGCGCTCTTCGGCGGCGCGGCGGCGGCCCTCCTGGATGATGGCTTCGGCGCAGGCGGCCAGGTCGGCGTGCACGCGCGCGCCGGGCACGCTGGCCAGCACCTCCTGCAACTGGTGCGACTCCAGCACGCCCAACGGGCCGCTGAGCACCAGGTGCGGTATGCAGCCAGCGTTCTGCGCCGTCAGCAGGTCGGTCAGCGAGGCGCCGACCATGTGGACGGCGTCCAGCTCGACGTCGAAGCGCTCGCCGATCTGCTTGATGAGGCCGGGCAGCGGCTTGCGGCAGTCGCAGCCTTCCTCGGGCGTGTGCGGGCAGAAGAAGGCAGCGTCCAGCCGTCCGCCCTTCTCGGCCAGCAGCTGGTTCAGGTGCAGGTGAACGGCGTTCAGCGAGGCCATGTCCAGCAGGCCGCGGCCTATGCCGGCCTGGTTGGTGGCCAGCACGGTGTGCCAGCCGTTGTGGTTCAGGCGGGCCACCGCCTCCAGTGCGCCTGGCAGGGGGTCGAGTTCCTCCGGCGCCTTGACGTGATCGTCGCGGTAGCGGTTGATCGTGCCGTCGCGGCCGAGGATGACGAGCTTCATGCCGTGGGCGTGGTCGGCGCGCATTGCAGTCTTAGGCAAGGCGCGACAGGTCGGCGACCCGGTTCATCGCCGTATGCAGGCGACCCAGCAGCGCGAGGCGGTTGGCGCGCAGCGCCGGGTCTTCGGCATTGACCATCACGTCGTCGAAGAAGGCGTCGACCGGGCCCTTCAAGGCGGCCAGGGCCTTGAGCGAGCCGGTGTAGTCGTGCTGCGCGAACAGCGTGTCGGCCTGCGGCTGCACGCCGGCGATGGCTGTCGCCAGCGCCTGCTCGGCGGCTGCCTGCAGCAGCTCTGCCTTGACCTCGGTGGGCAGCTCGCCGTCGACCTTCTTCAGGATGTTGCCGACGCGCTTGTTTGCGGCAGCCAGCGATGCGGCCTCGGTGAGGGCCGCGAAGGCGCGCACGGCCTCCAGGCGCTTGGGCACGTCGCCCAGGCGCGTGGGGTTCAGAGCCAGCACGGCGTCGACCTCCTGGGCGCTGTAGCCCTGGTCGCGCAGGCTAACGGCCAGGCGGTCGGCGAAGAAGCCCAGCAGCGCGTCACGCGGGTTCGTGATCAGCTCGCCGAAGGGTGGCACGGCGGCGTCGATGAGCGCCGGCAGTTCCAGCGGCAGGTTCTTCTCGACGAGGATGCGGATGACGCCCAGCGCATGGCGGCGCAACGCGAACGGATCCTTGTCGCCGGTGGGAAGCTGGCCGATGCCGAACAGGCCCACCAGCGTCTCCAGCTTGTCGGCCAGTGCGACGACCGTGCCGGTGTGGTTGCGCGGCAGCGCGTCGCCGGCGAAGCGGGGCTTGTAGTGGTCCTCGATGGCGATGGCGACGCCGTCGCGCAGGCCCTCGTGGCGGGCGTAGTAGCCGCCCATGATGCCCTGCAGCTCGGGGAACTCGCCCACCATGTCGGTCAGCAGGTCGCACTTGGCCAGTGTCGCGGCCTGCTTCACCTTGCTGTCCAGCACCTTGAACTCGTCGTCGGCCTCCACCGTGTAGGGCAGCGTCGCCATGCTGAGCTGGTTGACGATGGCATGCGCAATGGCGCGCACGCGCTCGGCGCGCTCGCCCTGCGAGCCCAGCTTGCCGTGGTAGACGACCTTACCCAGGCCGGGCAGCCGTGACTCCAGCGTCTTCTTGCGGTCCTGGTCGAAGAAGAACTTGGCATCGGCCAGGCGCGGGCGCACGACGCGCTCGTTGCCGCCGGTCACGGCGCTGGCGTCGGCCGGCGCGATGTTGCTGACGACCAGGAAGTGGCGGGTCAGCTTGCCCTGCGCGTCCAGCAGCGGGAAGTACTTCTGATTGGCCTTCATCGTCAGGATGAGGCATTCCTGCGGCACGGCCAGGAACTCGGGCTCGAAGGCGCAGGTCAAGACATTGGGGCGCTCGACCAGGGCGGTGACTTCGTCCAGCAGCGCGTCGTCGTCGATCGGCGTCAGGCTCAGCGCATCGGCGGCGCCCTTGAGCTGGCGCGAGATCTCGGCGCGGCGCTCGGCGAAGCCGGCGATGACGGCGCCTTGCTCGAACAGCTGCCGGGCGTAGCTGTCGGCGGATTCGATGCTGACGGTGGGCTGGGCAGCCTCGAAGCGATGGCCCTGCGTGGTGCGGCCGGACGCCAGGCCCAGGGTCTGGACGGGCACGACCTCGCTGCCGTGGAGCGCAATCAGGCCGTGGGCCGGGCGCACGAACTTCACATCGGTCCAGCCGTCGGTCAGCTGGTAGGTCATGACCTTGGGGATGGGCAGCTTGGCCAGCGTCTCATCCAGCGCCTTCTGCAGGCCCTGGGCGAGCGTCGCGCCGGGCTGCACGCTGTCCCAGAACAGCGCCTCGGCCTTGCCGTCGGGCTGGCGCTTGAGCTGCGGCACGACCTCCGGGCCGGCGCCGACGGCGGCGAGCTTCTTCAGCAGCGCCGGCGTGGCCTGGCCGTCGGCGGTCAGCGCGACGGCGACAGGCATCAGCTTCTGCTGCTGGGCCTTGTCGGCGGCCTTGGCGGCGACGCCGGTGACATGCACGCCCAGGCGGCGCGGCGACGCGAAAGGCGTGACGGCCGCATCGGCGGCGGCGAGGCCTTGCGCCTTCAGGCTGTCGGCCAGCACGGTGGCGAAGGACTCGCCCAGCTTCTTCAGCGCCTTGGGCGGCAGCTCTTCGACAAACAGTTCAACGAGCAGGTTCGTCATCACGCGGCCGCCTTCTTGTTCTTCAGTTCGATCTGAGCGACCACTTCGTCAGCCCAGGCCTTGGGGGCCATAGGGAAACCCAGCCGTGCCCGGCTGTCGACATAGCTCTGCGCCACGGCGCGGGCCAGGTTGCGGATGCGGCCGATGTAGGCGGCGCGCTCGGTCACGCTGATCGCGCCGCGCGCGTCCAGCAGGTTGAAGCTGTGGCCGGCCTTCAGCAACTGCTCGTAGGCGGGCAGGGCCAGGGCCTGCTCCATCAGGTGCTTGCTCTGCTTCTCATGCGCGGCGAAGGCGCCGAGCAGGAAGTCCACGTCGCTGTGCTCGAAGTTGTAGGTCGACTGCTCCACCTCGTTCTGGTGGAACACGTCGCCATACGTCAGCCCGTCGGTGAACACCAGGTCGTAGACCGATTCCTTGCCCTGCAGGTACATGGCCAGGCGCTCCAGGCCGTAGGTGATCTCGCCAGTGATGGGCTTGCAGTCGATGCCGCCCACCTGCTGGAAGTAGGTGAACTGCGTCACCTCCATGCCGTTCAGCCACACCTCCCAACCCAGGCCCCAGCAGCCGAGCGTCGGGTTCTCCCAGTCGTCCTCGACGAAGCGCACATCGTTCTTCTTCAGGTCGAAGCCCAGTGCCTCCAGCGAGCCCAGGTACAGCTCCAGGATGTTGGCCGGCGCGGGCTTGAGCACCACCTGGTACTGGTAGTAGTGCTGCAGGCGATTCGGGTTGTCGCCGTAGCGACCGTCCTTGGGGCGGCGGCTGGGCTGCACATAGGCAGCCTTCCAGGGCTCGGGGCCGAGGGCGCGCAGAAAGGTGGCCGTGTGGCTGGTGCCGGCGCCGACCTCCATGTCGTAGGGCTGGAGCAGGGCGCAGCCCTGTTTGGACCAATAGTCCTGAAGCGTCAGGATGATTTGCTGGAAGGTCAGCATGAGATGGGACTGAAAGGGGGTGGCCGATTCTATTGGGCCGCCTTCCTCAGTCCGATCAGGGCCAGCAGCGCAATCACCCACAGCGGCCACAGGCCGGCTGCGGCGAGCCAGCGGGCATAGGGCGTGCTGCCGCTGCGGCCTTCGACGTCGGCCTCCAGCACGCCCCGCGCCAGCGCCGGCAGGCGGGCCGTGACGTGGCCGCGGTGGTCGACGACGGCGGTCGCGCCGGTGTTCGTCGAGCGCACGACCGGGCGCTGGAATTCGAGGGCCCGCATCTGCGAGAACTGCAGGTGCTGGTCCTGGATCATCACGGTGCCGAACCAGGCCAGGTTGCTGACGTTGACGAAGACGGTCGCGGCCAGCGGCCCGACGGCGCTCTGCACGAAGTCCTCGCCGAACAGGTCCTCGTAGCAGATCAGCGGCCGCAGCCGCTGGCCCGCGAGGACCCAGGGTCGCTGGTGGTCGCCCCGGGCCTGGTCGTCCAGCGGGATGTCCATCGCATGCACGAACCAGCCGAAGCCGGGCGGGATGAATTCGCCGAAGGGCAGCAGGTGGCGCTTGCCGTAGTGGTAGTCGGCGCCCAGTGCGACGACGGAGTTCACGAAGCCCTCGTCCGCGTTGCCCAGGAAGCTTCCCAGCAGCACGGGGCGCTCGGGGCGGGCCAGGCGCTCCAGCGTCGCGCGGTCCAGCTCGACCAGCGGTAGCGGCACGACGGATTCGGGCGTGATGACGACCCCGCCCCTGGCCGACTCGACGAGGCGGGCCAGTATCTCCAGGTTGGCGGCGAAGCGGCCGGCATCGAACTTCTGGTCCTGCGGGATGCTGGGCTGCACGAGCGACACGGCCAGGTGGCCGGTCGACGTCGTGAAGCCCTGCGGCAGCAGCGCGCCGGCCAGCGGCAGCAGCAGGGCCGGCACGGCGAACTTCCAGGCCTTCTCGCGCAGCAGGGCGAGACCGGCCGCCAGCAGCGCGCCCATCGCCGTGATGCCGTAGACGCCTATCCACGGCGCCCAGCCGGCCAGCGGACCGACCGTGTGGGCGTAGCCGGAGGCGATCCACGGGAAGCCGCTGAACCAGCTTGCCCGTGCCAGTTCGGCCAGCAGCCAGGCCGGCACGAAGGCCAGCAGCCGCCAGCGGCCGGGCGCGATCCAGCGTGCCGTGAGGCCCAGGGCCAGCGCGTAGTAGCCGCACAAGAAGGCGGCGAGGAGCCCGACGGCCAGCGCGGCGGCCAAAGAGGGGATGCCGCCGAACTGGTGCATGCTGATGTAGAGCCACCACAGGCCAGAAGCCAGCCAGCTCCAGCCGAACAGCGCGCCGCAGGCAGCGGCGACCTTGGGCGTGGCGCGCGCCACCACGCCGAACAGCAGCGCCAGCGCGGCGATCTGCGCCCACCAGGCCTCGGTCGGCGCGAAGGAGGCGGTCTGCAGCAGGCCGGCCGCCAGCGCGGCCGTGGCGGCGACGCCGGCCCTCACGCCTCGGACTCTGGCTCGGGCGCGCGGGTGACCTTGAACCAGCGCACGGCGCCGCCGCGGGTCAGCATCACCGTGAAGCGCAGGCCGGCCACGTCGACGGCCTCGCCCCGGCGAGGCACGCGGCCATGCTCGTGGGCGACGAGGCCGCCAATGGTGTCGAAGTCGTTGTCCGGCAGCGCCAGGTCGAAGGCGCCGTTGACGGCCGCGATGCTGGCGTCGCCGGCCACGCGCTGGCTGCCGTCGGCCAGCGTGTAGATGCCGGTGTCGGAGCTCTGCTCGTCGAACTCGTCCTCGATTTCGCCGACGATCTCCTCCAGCACGTCCTCGATGGTGATGAGGCCTGCCGTGTTGCCGAATTCGTCGATGACGATGGCAAGGTGGTTGCGGTTGGAACGGAAGTCGCGCAGCAGCTCGTTCAGGCCCTTGCTCTCGGGCACGAAGACGGTGGGGCGCAGCAGCGTCCGGATGTTGAGCCCAGGCGCGCGCTGCACCTTCAGCAGGTCCTTGGCGAGCAGGATGCCGATGATGTTGTCGCGGCTGCCATCGAAGACGGGGAAGCGTGAGTGACCGCTGTCGATGACGATGTGCAGCAACTCGTCATAGGGCGCGTCGATGTCCAGCAGGTCCATGCGCGGCGCGGCCACCATGGCGTCGCCGGCCGACAGCTCGGCCATGCGCAGCACGCCCTCCAGCATCTGGCGCGATTCGGGCTCGATCAGCTCGCGATGCTCGGCATCGGCCAGGGTCTCGATCAGTTCGGTCTTGGAGTCGGGGCCGGGGTGCAGGAACTCCAGCATGCGCTCCAGCAGGCTGCGCGCCTCGGCCGGTGGTTTGGCGGCCCCGCGAACTGGGGGCCGGCCTGAATGAGGTTCGCTCAAGGGGAGCTGTCAGGATATTGCGGAAGGGACAGAATAGCCGATTGGTTTGACAAACCCTTGCTTCCCCGCGGCCAGCCCCTATCTTGGCTGCCTTCTTTCCGAAACGGTTCCCGCCATGTCCTCCCCAGCCAACGGCCTCATCCCCGCAACCATCCTCACGGGCTTTCTCGGCTCCGGCAAGACCACGCTGCTCAAGCGCGTGCTGACCGAGGCGCACGGCCAGAAGATCGCAGTCATCGAGAACGAGTTCGGTGAGGAGAACATCGACACCGACATCCTGGTGTCGGACACCAATGAGCAGATCATCCAGATGAGCAACGGCTGCGTCTGCTGCACCATCCGCGAGGACCTGCGTACGACGCTGTCCGACCTGGCCGCCAAGCGCCGCAAGGGCGAGCTGGACTTCGAGCGCGTCGTCATCGAGACCACCGGTCTGGCCGACCCGGGCCCCGTGGCCCAGACTTTCTTCATGGACGACGAGATCGCCGAAAGCTATCTGCTGGACTCCATCCTGACGCTGGTGGACGCCAAGCACGCCGAGGCCCAGCTCGACACCCGCCAGGAAGCGCGCATGCAGGTGGGGTTCGCCGACCAGATCTTCGTCAGCAAGAGCGACCTGGTGGAACCGGCAGCCGTCGATGCCCTGGTGCACCGCATCAAGCACATGAATCCGCGCGCGCCCATCCAGACGGCGCATTTCGGCGAGGTGGCGCTCAGCAAGGTGTTCGACCTGCGCGGCTTCAACCTGAACGCCAAGCTGGAGATTGATCCCGACTTCCTGAAGGCGGACGACCACGACCACCACCATGGCCACGAGCACCACGACCATGAGCATGGCGAGCATTGCGACCACCCGCACCACCACGCCCATGAAGACGACGTGAAGAGCTTCGTCTTCCGCTCGGACAAGCCGTTCAACCCGGCCAAGCTGGAGGACTTCCTCGGCGCCATCGTGCAGGTCTACGGGCCCAAGATGCTCAGGTACAAGGGTGTCCTACACATGAAGGGCACGGACAAGAAGGTCATCTTCCAGGGCGTGCACCAGATGATGGGTTCCGATCTCGGCCCGAAATGGATGCCGGGAGAGAAAAAGCAGAGCAAGATGGTGTTCATCGGCATCGATTTGCCGAAGGATGTGCTGATGCAAGGTTTGGAGGGCTGCCTGGCGTGAATTTTGGCCCTTGGTGGCCATCTTTCCTGGATGCGCAGACGCTTGAATCCTGATGGCTACAATCCGCCGCGCTCAAAATCGGGCCGCCGGCTGGAAAGCAGTGAGATCAAGGTCTGACACCGCGCCGATGCGTGCCCTGAGCGAGGAGAAGACAGTGAGCAAGATCCCGGCCCCCAAAACCGCCGCCGCATCCACCACCAAGGGTGTGAAGAAGACCGATGCCGGCGCCGACGTCGCCACGTTGGAGGCGCCCGCACCGGCGAACCGCTTCGCCGACCGCTTTGCTCCGCCGAAACCGCCCGCGCGGGGTGCGAACCACGCCGACGACGCGCCGCGCGTGGCCGCCAAGGGCGACCCCAAGCTCGCCAACGCCTGGAAGACCAAGCCGGGCGCCGAGCTGAGCGATGCCGAAGTCCTGGCCATGCCGGACGCGGAGTACATGAATGCCAAGCAGATCGAGTTCTTCCGCGCCAAGCTGGAAGGCCTGAAGAACGAGGTGCTGTCCAACGCCGGCGAGACCACCGAGCATCTGCGCGAGGACACCACCATCGTCCCCGACCCGGCCGACCGCGCCACGATCGAGGAAGAGCATGCTCTGGAGCTGCGCACCCGCGACCGCGAGCGCAAGCTGCTGAAGAAGATCGTGCAGTCCATCGCGCGCCTGGACAGCGGCGACTACGGCTACTGCGACGAGACCGGCGAGCCCATCGGCCTCGGCCGCCTGATCGCCCGCCCGACGGCCACGTTGTCGCTCGAGGCGCAGCAGCGCCGCGAGCTCAAGCAGAAGATGTTCGGGGACTGATCAATGTTGCCCCTCGTCCAAGGCTCGCCTTGGCCGGTCCCCCGTGGGGACGGCGATGCTTGCCGGCTTGGCCGGCAAGCAAATCGTCAGGACGGGTCGGCTTGGGAGTGGCCCGGCGCTCGGCCCGCAAACTCTGGTCGGCGCGTCTAAGGGATATTCAGAGATATGTCCGACTCCAAGCCCGCAGACCCCAAGGAAGGCGACAGCTTCTTCCGCAAGGTCGCGCGCTTCGTGGCCAACCCGACGACGGACTGGGCGGAGATCAATTCGCGCCAGGACGACCCCGAGGGCGACCTCGCCAAGGCCGAGTTGCGCGCCATGGTGGAGCGCAAGCGCCGCAACGACTTCGTGCGCAAGCGCGAGTTGGACATGCTGCGCCGCATCCGGCGCGAAGGCCTCACGCCCGAGCAGCTCGCCGCGCTGGGCTCCTCCTCCTCGCGGCTGGACGAGGTCGAGCGCACGAACAGCGAGCTGAACTCGAAGATCGATCCGCGCGTCAAGGACAAGATCGACGCGATCGAGCAGCAGATGGTCGGCGACCGGACCTTCTCCGGCACGCAGTC
>NZ_JAFAGT010000021.1 GCF_019237615.1 Roseateles sp.
GCCCCTTCGATCCTCGCGCCTTCGACGTCGACGAGATCAACGCCCGGTTCAACGCCCGCGAGTGAGCGCGTCAACAACGGCCGTCACCGGACTATTACGACAGGACGGCAAGGCGATCCGCAATATCGACTTGGCGAGCAGGAGTCAGCAGGCGCCCAACAAGTGAAGTGGTTGCAGGCGCTTCGGGGGCGCCGATTCTGGGCAGTGATGCTCGCGCACCCAATGTCCGTCCGTGAAGTCAGGCTCGCCGTCGGCAGCGCTCATGGTGCAGGCAAAGGCACGTCCGAGCCGAAGTCGGGCCATCGCATGCGAGGGTCAGCCCGACGAGAGTCGATCAACTGCTGATCATTCGCGCGCCGTCGCGAGCCGCATAGGAGCATGGCGGCCGGTTGCTTGACGCCTGAATGTCCATGTGCCCTGTGCCTGGTGGCTCCTGTCAGGTTTTCGAGCGCGTCCGACCGAACAGCGCGGGCGCCATTTCAGCGTGGGCCGCTTCTGGCTCCGCATCCTTTTGAGCCTCTGGCCATAGGTCGGGAAAGTAAAACTGGAGCGCACGACGCGGAATGGCAAACCGCACCTTGCCATACGCTGAATCCGTATTTAGGTAGCCCTGTTTGAGTAGCGAGGACAGCAGGTCGGTGGCAACGCGGTCACCAAGGCCGGTCATTGTCTTGAAGTCCGCGCGTGCAAGCTCTGTTTGGGTGGCGAACAAGTAGTGAAGCGGCTTCAGCGCTTCTCGGCGCACGCCTGCCTTCATTACTGACTCCTCATAGGTCAGCGCGGCTTCTATGCGTCCTTGCATCCCCTCGACGTTCAGCATGCTCGCCATGAAGTCGGCTTGGTCGATGCACATCTCCAGCGCGTAGGTCGTCCACTCGATCAAGCCAGCCTCAGTCAAATTCCCGCGGCCATCCAGGTCGCCGCGTCGATGCTCATCCGCTGCTTGGAGCAATGCCTTGTACTTCGTCTCTGTGCGAGCAAAACCCCGTAGTGGTGACCACAAGCCGTGTGTAAGGCCTGCGGCGTGCAATACGAGGTGGGTATGCAGGCGGGCGACACGTCCGTTGCCATCTAGGAATGGATGTATCCACGCCAGGCGGTGGTGCGACGCCATCGCAGCAACAACAGTCGCCTCTCCACGCCTTGTACGACCGTAAACCTGCCCCCAGCGCTCGATGAAGCGAGGCACAGCCCCGAATGCGGGCGCCTCATGCCGCCCTACGGCGACCTGGCGCTCTCGCACTTGGCCGGGAACCATCTGGGACCCGTCGGAGAGCGTTAGGTCCTCAGGTCTAAGGCCGGCAAAGAGTCGCTCGTGCAGCCACTTCAGTGCTTCTTCCGAGTACAGGCTCTGTACCGCCTCAGCGCTGACGGCGCCGAGTTGTTCCTCGCAGTGCTTTTCGGTTTCGATGTGAGCAACCGCTAGCCGCTGCTTCCGCGCGACGTCAGCGTTGGCTGAGAAGTCCTGCTGAAGGGCTCGCTCGATGTCCGCTGGACGAGTGTGCTCCCCTTCGATGCGGTTGGTGTAGTACGAATTCATGCTGCGCAGCAGCGCACGCAGATCCCCGTGAACATTAGGTCCGGTCTGAGTACCGAGTGCTGTGGCAGCCCTCGTGAGGTCGCTAGCGAGCTCTAGAAGAGGTTCGAGCTGCTCCTGCCGTGGCATCAAAGGTTCGAACTGATGCGGCTGGTCGTACTGCAAGATCTTCTGCGCATCCATCTGCGAGATTGTATGCGCCCTCATCCTCCTATGAAAACTCTTATCTTCTTCCTCTTCATCTGCGAGATATCACGCTTGTTATGCCTCTTCTAGGCATCACACTTGTTACTCGAATCAGCCCTCCTAGTGCGCCAACCCCCTTCTTAGGGACCTCGGGAAGGGTCAAAGTTGCCTACTTCTCCTCTCTGAGAGGTTGGATAGCGTGCCCCTGTCCCCCATCATCGCGAACACAGGCGTCTCGAAGATCGCTCGTGCGATGTCCAGCAGCAGCTGGACGGTTCGAACGTAGGCGTCGTTCATGTCGGCCGCTTCAGATTGAGCCGCTCGCCGGACTTGGTGGTGGACAGCCGCAGCGTCATGCCCTGCACCACAACCGCGATCGTCGAACTCGGTGCCGGCTCTGAGCGCGTCACGGCGACAAGGCGTCGGCGTCGGCGTCGGCGTCGGCGTCGGCGTCGGCGTCGGCGTCGGCGTCGGCGTCGGCGTCGAGAACCTGGCCCCGGTCATGGGAAAGCGTGCCGACGCGACGCATCTCGTCAAGGTCGCTGTCGAGCCAGACCTCCAGATCCGAACCGCTCATTTCGCGCTCTCACGCTTGATGGCCGCGGCAGTACGTCTGGACTTCGGCGGGGAGTCCATCTGGAGATCCTGCAGCTTCCTCCCGACCCGATCGTCGGCTGCCACCGCGTCGATATCCTTGTCCAAGCCGAGCACCGCAAGCACCCCGCAGATACGTGCCAAGCGTTGCACCGGGATCTCCGGCTTCGACGTTGTACAGCGAGGTGCGGGAAATGCCTGCTCGCTGCGCCACCGTTGTGGTGGTCAGCTTGCGGCGCAACCGGGCAAGACGCACGCGCTCACCCAGCGCAGCGAGCATGCGCTGCTCCTGGCGGAATATGACGGGAGGTCTGCTGGGCATTGGCTCGACCGGCATAGACAAAACGTTCACCATTACGGACAAGAAGAAATGCTTTTGTCCATAGTGGTGATGCGCGCAGGCTGCCTCAAAGAGGAACGCTTTCGAGGCCAGGGCGGCGGACCGCCCCAAAGCTTCACAGTTTCTCGTCAGAGCCTTGCCTCTGTCCCGGCCATGCTGAAGCATGGCTCTACGGGAGAGCGGCACGAGCGGGACGTGAACCCATTGCCACGGCCACCCACCGCTCTCAATCACAGCTCAAATCGCGGGCCATCCCAGCCTCGCCTGGCACCGCCGGCGGCGGCCTCACATGAAGCCAGGATTGCGCGGCAGATAGCGCGCCCAGTCACCGCAGTCGCGATCGGCCATCAGCACCATGGGGAGCATGAAGCGCAGGCCCTGGTCGGCCGCGATCGCGAGTGCATCGCTCGCACCGGGGACGAACACGGAAATCCACGGCGCATCGCCCGCGACCGCCAGCGCCAGCGCCGTCCGGAAGGCCGCGGGCATGGCCCCGGCGTGCAGCACGGCCAGCGGGCCCACATGTCCCGTGCTGTCGACATACGCATAGCCCACCCGCTCGCCGCCCTCCTCGAGGAACACGCCCGTCATCGCCACATCGCTCAGCAGGTAGCGGTGATGCTTCTCCCGTCCAACGCTCAGCGTCGCGAGGTCCAGTTGTCGCAACGTCTCGAGGTCGGCCGTCGTCGCCCGGATAGGGCTGGTGCGGAGCGTCGGGTCCCAGGCCCGGCGCGCCATTGCCCCGCGCTCGGCGCCGCACAGGTGGATGACCTGGCGTGGCAACAGGCCGTGCCGGACATACAGCCCCTGTGACGCGACATTGAACGCAAAGGTGATCAGGCCCTTGGTTGCCGCGCCGGCCTCGCGGGCATGCTGGAGGGCGCGGTCCAGCAGCTCGTTGCCGATGCCATCGCCCTGGCGCTCGGGAGCGACGAACAGCTCCGCAAGAAACCAGAGCCGATCGCAGGTCCAGCTCTGCGCGAAGCCGACCATTTCGCCGCCGTCCTCGGCCAGCCAGGTACCGCGCGCGTCGTCCCGCAGGCAGAAGGCCTGGAAGTTCGGCGGACGCACCCGGGCTATCGGCCCGAAGCCGTGGCGGGAGGTCAGGTCGTTGATGCTGCGAACGACCAGCTCCTGGGCACGCGCCAGATCGTCGGCGCGCGCAGGTCGCACGACATGCGGCATGGCACCAGCTCCGAAGCGGGGGCCTGCGTTGTATAGCAGAAGGCCTTGCCGGAGCCAAATTCGCGGCCCGCGGCGTTCATGGGCCGATGCCGGCATTGGCGCCGGAGCCCCCGTCAATGGCGCTTGGGCACCTCGTCGTGTACGGACGCGCCGGCCTCCGAGACCTTGGCTGCCAGCTCGTAGTCGCGCAGCCAGCCCTGGAACTCGGCGGCCGGCATGGGTCTCGCGATGAAGTAGCCCTGCGCATAGTCGCAACCCAGCCGCACCAGCTGATCCCAGTGATCCGCGGTTTCTATGCCCTCTGCGACGATGCGGCGCCCGAGGTCATGTACCAGGTCTATGGTCGACCGCACGATGGTGGCCGAGTCCCTGCTGGTCAGCATGTCGCGAACGAAGGACTGGTCGATCTTGATGTAGTCCACCGGCAGGCGCTGCAGATAGCTCAGCGACGAGTAGCCGGTGCCGAAGTCGTCCAGGTAGAGCGGGATGCCCATGTCGCGCAGGTTACGCAGCACATGCAGTGCGAACTCGGCGTCCTCCATCACCGCGCTTTCCGTGATCTCCAGCTCCAGCGTGCCCCGCGGCGCCGCGAACTCCGCCAGCAGGCGCCGAATCTGTTCCTGCAGTTCCACGTCCCTCAGGTTGCGGGCCGAGAGATTCACCGCGATCGGCAACGCGCCGCCCTCGATGGCCCAGGCCCGGTTCTGTTGCAGCACCGCCCTGATCATCCACTCCGTCAGGGGCCGGATCAGGCCCGTGTGCTCGGCCAGCTCGATAAACTCCTGCGGCGAAACCATGCCGCGCATGGGATGCTGCCAGCGCACCAGGGCCTCGGCCCCGCAGACGCGGCCGCTGAACAGCTCGACCTTGGGCTGCAGGTAGAGCCGGAGCTGGTCCTCCTCGATCGCACGGCGCAGCTCCGACGCCATGCTGAGCCGGCCCGGCTGCTCGGCCCCCCTGACGGGGTCAAAGATGGTCTGGCGCAGCCCGCGCTGCCGCGCCTGCTGGACCGCAATGTCCATGTGGCGGAAGAAGTCATGTGGCGTGGCGCCATGCTCCGGGAACAGCGCAACGCCGGTCTTGGAGGACACGTCGAGCGGAATGTCCGCGATCTGGAAGGGCTCGGACAGCACGTCGGCGACGCGGCGCGCGAACGTCGTCGCCGCGGTCCGGTCGCTGTCGGAGATCAGGATCGCGAACTCGTCGCCACGCAGCCGCGCGACCAGCGCCGGCTCGGGAGCGACGGCCCGCAACCTGGCGCCAAATTCACGCAGCATCTGGTCGCCCTGCTTGAAGCCGAGCGCGTCGTTGACCTCGCGCAGCCGGTCGATGTTGATCTGCAGCGCCGCAAACGGCTGCTGGGTCAGCTGGCTCCTCTCGATCGCCGCGCGCAGGCCCTCGGCGAATTGGGCTTCGTTGGGCAGCCCGGTCAGCGCGTCGAAGTAAGTCAGGCGGTACAAGGCCTCCCGGTCTTGCTCCTGCTGGGTCTGCGACCTGAGCGTGGCGATGCCGAAAGCCAGGTCGTCGGCCGACTCGGTCAGCAGGATCGCCTCGTCGGCATCGAAGACCTCCGGCTCGACGTCGTAGATGGCCAGCGCCCCGACGACGCGGCCGTCCACCCGCAACGGGCAGGCCAGCGCCGACCGCTGCCCGCCGAGGTGCCGCCGCCATGCCCCGTACTTCGGGCTGGAGGCCATGTCGCCGACGACGGTGACCTCATCGTTGCGCACCGAGTGCGCCGCGGCGCCGCCGCTGAACTCGCCCTCGCGCCAGCTGACGCGCAGCAGCCGCAGCGCAGCCAGCCCTCCCGGGTAGCCGCGCTCGGCCATGGGCATCAGCGTGCCAAACGCGTCGTCATGGCGGAACCAGACAATGGCCATGCCATAGCCTCCAGTGGAGACGATGGCCTCGCACATTCCGTCCAGCAGCTCGGCCTCGGTGACAGCCCGCAACATGGTCCGGTTGCCCGCGCTGAGCGTGTGCAGCGCGCGCGTCGTGCGCTCGAGCTCGCGCACGCGCTGGGCGAGCTCGCCGTTCAGCGACTGGATATGCGCCTCCGAGCGCTTGCGTTCCGTGATGTCGGAGCCCAGCACGTAGTAGCCGCTGACCTTCCCATCGACGTCGCGCTGCGGCACATAGCTGATGACCTGCCAGACGTCCGGGAAGGGCTGCCAGTCGTAGGTCTGCGGCTCGCCCTGCAGCACCCGCTTGATCATGGGTTCGGCGATGGCATAGCGCGCTTCGCCGAGCACCTCGCAGACGGTGCGGCCGACGATGCTGCCCCCCTGGGACGCGAAGCGATCCTCGTACTGCTTGTTGACGTAGACGTAGCGCTGCTGCGCGTCGACATAGGCGATCATGGCCGGCACATTGCTGGTGACGCTGCGCAGATGTGCCTCGCTCTGGCGCAGTTGCTCCGTGCGCTCGTCCACCCGCGCGGTCAGCAACCGGTTCTGCGCCTCGATGCCAAGCTTGGCACGTCGCTCCAACGTCACGTCCCGAAACGCCAGGACCATGCCGCGGATGTGCCCCAGCAGATCTTGCTTGGGCGTGGCTGAATAGGCGATCTGGTGCTCGCTGCCGTCGCGCGCCAGCAGCAGGAGATCACTCTCCGCGTTCTGTGGCTCGCCACTGGCCATGACCGCGGGCAGCGGCCCGGGCAGCGGCACATGGTTGGTCCCGCTGCGCAGCGCAAACACCGCGTCAACATGCCGGCCAATGGCATCGGCGGCGGTCCAGCCGGTCATGCGCTCCGCCGCCGGATTGATGCGCGTGACCCTGCCATCGACATCGGTCGTCATGACGCCATCAGCGATGCAGCGCAGCGTGATGGCGAGCCGCCCCTCACTGTCCTCGAGCTGCTGGCTGCTCGCATCGAGGCGCTTGAGCTGCCTGCGGATCAGTCCATAGGTGGCCGCCAGCATGGCAAGCCACGCGCCGACCATCGCTCCGCCCACCACGTTCAGCAGGCGGCCCTTCTCCTGTCCATTGGAGATCAGCAACTCGAGCCGGTGGCTCTCATCCTCCTCCATGGCATCCAGCAGGCGATGAGCGCGCAGGCGGGTCTCCTGAAGGGGAGCGCTGGCGACATAGGCGTCAGCCACCGCGCGGCCCTCGAAGGCGCGCAGCACCTCGATCTGGCGCGACATCGCCAGCCGCTGCGCCAGCACCGCGCGCAACTCCTGCCAGCGAGCCTGCTGCGCCGCGTTGTCGACCGTCCACTGCCCGATCTCGTCGAGGGACTGCTCGCGCCTGGCGATGGCGAGATCGCGCGCCTGCAGATGCTCCGGGGCGGCCGTGATGCGGAAGCTCTGCGTGCTCAGCTCGATCTGCAGCGTGGCCGAGCGGGTATAGGCCAGGCCGTGCATCACCTTCTGAGTCCGCACGACCTGCCGCGCCGCTTCGGCGGCTTCGTTGGCCAGGTGCCAGATGACGAAGGACAGCCCAGCCACCATCGCGATGGCCAAGGCGAACGCGAAGCGAACCTGGCTCTCGAAGCTTGTGGTCTGTTGCACGCTCCCCCCTTAGGCAGCGGCGGCGGCGCCCTTCCGGTCGACCGCCTCGTTCGGGAAGCGATTATTCGCCTCAGCCGGCCTTGCGTTCAACTGCCGCAGCAAACTGTGGCCGGCGCGCGCCACGCCTGGCCACGTCGGGGCCTCAGGCGCCGACGTGGCGCGACAGCCCCTCCACCAGGGCCTCGAAGACGACCCGACAGGCCGTGTTCTGGCGCAGGTCCTCGTGCATGGCGATCCAGGTCTCCAGCGGCCAGCAAAACTGGGCCGCCAGCACGCGCTCCAGCACCGGCTCGCGCCTTGCCAGCACCGCCTGGCAGATGCCTATGCCGGCACCGGCGCGCAGCAGCGCGAGCTGGGCCAGGTCCGAATCGCTGCGCAGCGCAAAGCTGTCGCGGCCAAGGCCGCCAAGGCGCTTGACGCCCATGCGGATGAAGGGCGTCGGTGTGTCGAAGCCGATCAGCGCGTGGCCGCGCAGCTCGGCCAGCGTCGCCGGCCGGCCGTGGCGGTCCAGATAGTCGGGCCGTGCATGCAGGCCCAGCTCGATGCTGCCGATGCGCCGGGCCACCAGTTGGCCCTGCTCGGGCGCCGTCATGCGCACGGCGATGTCGGCCTCGCGGCGCAGCAGATCCTGCAGCTGGTTGCTCAACGCCAGCTCCAGCACCAGGCCCGGGTGGCGCTCGCGCAGCCCGGCCAGCACGCCGGCCAGCACCTCCACGCCTATGACCTCGCTGGCCGTCACGCGCACCGTGCCGCAGACCTCGTCGCCGCGCGCCGTCGCCGCCCGCTGCAGCGCCGCGGCGGCGGCCTCCATCTGCTCGGCATGGCCGCGCAGCGCCAGCGCCGCATCGGTGGCCAGCAGGCCGGTCGGCGAGCGGGTGAACAGCGGCTGGCCCAACGCCTGCTCCAGCGCGGCGACATGGCGGCCGACAGTCGGCTGGGTCAGTCCCAGCACCCGCGCGGCACCCGACAGGGAGCCCTCTCGCAGCACGCCGAGGAAGGTGTGCAGCAGCTCCCAGGGCAGCGTCGATGTCATACACAAATGTATAGCTGCACCGCCATCTTTGGCAATTCTCAAATAGGTCGCTGGTTTCCAGAATGACGGCCATCGACAACGAACTGGAGTGCAGCGATGCAGGACAAGGCAAAGACGGCCCTGGTGCTGGGTGCGAGCGGCGGTATCGGCGGAGAGGTGGCGCGGCAGCTGCACGACGCGGGCTGGCGGGTCTCGGGTCTGAAGCGCGGCCTGGCGGCGTCGCAGGAGACGCGCGACGGCATCCAATGGCGGCGCGGCGACGCGCTGAACGCGGCCGACGTCGCTGGCGCGGCCCATGGCTGCGGCGTCATCGTGCATGCCGTCAATCCGCCCGGCTACCGCGACTGGGATCGCGTCGTGCTGCCCATGCTGGAGCACAGCCTGGCCGCGGCGCGGGCCGAGGGCGCGACGCTGCTGCTGCCCGGCACGGTCTACAACTTCGGCCCCGACGCCTTCCCGCTGCTGCGCGAGGACGCGCCGCAACGGCCCCTCACGCGCAAGGGCGCGATCCGCGTCGAGATGGAGGCGCGGCTGCGCGCGGCCAGCACGGCGGGGCTGCGCGTCATCATCGTCAGGGCCGGCGACTTCTTCGGGCCACGGCCAGGCAACAACTGGTTCTCGCAGGGGCTTGTGAAGCCGGGCCGGCCGGTGACGGCGATCGGCAACCCCGCCTCGCCGGGCACCGGCCACCAGTGGGCCTACTTGCCAGACGTGGCGCGCACCATGGTCGAGTTGCTGGCGCGGCGCGACAGCCTGCCGGCCTTCGCAAGCTTCCATATGGCCGGCCACTGGGACGCCAACGGCCGCCAGATGGCCGAGGCCATCCAGCGCGTCGTCGCTCGCCACGGCGGCAGGCCGCCGCGCATCACCGCCTTCCCCTGGTGGCTGCTGAACCTGGCCTCGCCCTTTGTCGCCACCCTCAGGGAGATGCGCGAGATGCGCTATCTCTGGCAGCAGCCCGTGCGCATGGACAACGCCCGCCTCGTCGCCACGCTGGGCAGCGAGCCGCACACGCCACTGGACGAGGCCGTCGAAGCCGCGCTGCGAGGCCTGGGCTGCCTGCCGACGCCGATGACCGGCCGTAACATGGACTCCAGCTCATTCGTCGGGACTCCGCCATGACCTACTGCGTCGCCATGCGCCTGCGTGCGGGCCTGCTGTTCGCGTCCGACACCCGCACCAACGCCGGGGTCGATCACATCGCCAGCTTCCGCAAGATGTACCAGTTCCAGGTCCCGCACCAGCGCGAGATCATCATCCTGACCGCGGGCAACCTGGCGACGACGCAGTCCGTCATCTCGGTTCTGAACCAGCGCCTGCACGGCGATGGCGAGCACCTGCTCAACGTGCCGTCGCTGTACGACGCAGCCGTGCTGCTGGGCCGCACGCTGAAGGAGATCGTCGCGCGTGACAGCGACGACCAGCAGGGCGGTGTGGACTTCAGCGCCAACATGCTGCTGGGCGGCCAGATCAAGGGCGAAGGTCCGCGCCTCTTTCACGTCTACCCGCAGGGCAACTTCATAGAGGCGACGGAGGACACGCCCTATTTCCAGATCGGCGAGAGCAAGTACGGCAAACCCATCATCGACCGCGTCGTCCGTTACGAGACGACGCCGCTGGACGAGACCGCCAAATGCACGCTCGTCAGCTTCGACTCGACCATCCAATCCAACCTGTCGGTGGGCCTGCCCATCGACATGGTCATGCTGCGCGCCAACCAGTTCGAGCAGGCCATGGGGCCACCCAACCGCATCGAGCGCGACGACCCCTATTTCCAGGCGCTGCGCCAGGGTTGGAGCGCCGGACTCAGGAAAGTCTTCGACGATCTGCCCAACGAGCCCTGGTTCGAGGCCTAGCCCCCTGCCGCCTGACGGCGGCTCCCTCAAGGGTGGCACCGCCAGCGGCCCGGCGGAGCCGGTTCCGCGGCAACCGCCGGATGAGGTGACGCGCCAGCGCGCGTCGCCGTCAAATCGGGCCGAGCACGCGCATCGAGTAGTCGACGGCCCTGACGTCCTTGGTCAGGCGCCCGATGGAGATGCGGTCCACGCCGGTGGCAGCGATCCAGCGCAGCTGCTCCAGCGCTACGCCGCCCGACACCTCCAGCAGCGCCCGACCGGCGTTGACGGCCACGGCCTCGCGCATCTGCGGCTCGCTGAAGTTATCGAGCAACACGCTGACGGCGCCGGCCTCCAACGCCTCGCGCAACTGCGCGATGGTCTCGACCTCGACCTGGATGTCCACGCCCGACTGCAGCGCCTGGGCCGCCCGCAGCGCCTCGCCCACGCCTCCGGCCGCGGCGATGTGGTTCTCCTTGATGAGAATGCCGGCATACAGCGCCAGCCGCTGGTTCTGGCCGCCGCCCACACGCACCGCGTACTTCTGCGCCAGGCGCAGGCCGGGGACGGTCTTGCGGGTGTCGAGGATGGCGCAGCCCTTGGCGTTCGGGCTGGCGCCGGCCACCGCGTCGACATGGGCACGCGTGATCGTCGCCGTGCCGGACAGCAGCTGCAGGAAGTTCAGCGCCGGCCGCTCGGCGCTCAGCAGCGCGCGGCCATCGGCCTCAATGCGGCAGACGATGCCGTCCGCCGTCATCGAGGCGCCCTCGTCGTAAAGCCAGGCTATGCGGGCCGTCGCGTCCAGCGCGGCGAACACGCCGTCGAACCAGTCGCGCCCGCACAGCACGGCCGCCTCGCGCACCCGCACCTGGGCGGCCACGCGCCGGCCCACGGGCACCAGCAGGGCCGTCCAGTCGCAATGGCCGATGTCCTCGGCCAGCGCCTCGTGGATGTTGCGGGCGCGCGCCTGCGCCAGCGTCTCCTCAGAAGAAAACATCGCCACTCACTCCGCGGGGCCGACGATCAGCCGGATCTCGCCCAGGCCCTCGATGCGGCCCACCAGTTCGTCACCCGGCAGCACCGCGCCCACGCCGGCCGGCGTGCCCGTGTAGATCAGATCGCCGGGGTGCAGGTGGTAGAGATGCGAGAGGTTGGCGACGATCTCGGCGGCGTTCCAGATCATGTCGGCCAGGTCACCATGCTGCTTCTCCACGCCGTTGACGGCCAGCGTGATGGCGCCCTTGTCGAGGCGGCCGATGTCGGCCACGCGCGCAATCTCGCCCAGGATGGCCGACTGGTCGAAGCCCTTGGCCGTGTCCCAGGGCTTGCCCGCCGCCTTGGCCGCGGCCTGCAGGTCGCGGCGCGTCATGTCCAGGCCCGTGGCATAGCCCCAGATCGCGGCCTGGGCCGCCTCGGGCGTGACCTTGAACACCGGCGCGCCCAGGGCCAGCACCAGCTCCATCTCGTAGTGGTAGTTCCGGGTTTCTGTGGGATAGGGCACCGTCGCGCCGGAGGGCGTCAGCGCCGTTGCCGGCTTGGTGAAGTAGAACGGCGGCTCGCGCGTCGGGTCGGCGCCCATCTCACGGGCATGATCGGCATAGTTGCGGCCGACGCAGAAGATGCGCCGCACCGCGTAACGGGCCTCGGTGCCACGCACCGCGGCACTGGGTATTTCGACCGGAGGAAAGACGAAGTTGCTCATGGCAAGGCATAGCCGATTGGGACAGACCGCACAGCATACTGGGCTGGCTTTTCTGCTGCTGGCACTGATGCTGCTGACCGGCTGCGCGACGCGCTCCGGCGGCAGCAGCAGCGAGCGCGACGGCCCCGAGCGCAACCCACCACCCCACCTCGGCAGCGTGCCTGACGCCGTACCGCGCCTGGACCCCGTCCGCGTCGGCGGCCCCAACAAGCCCTATGAGGTGCTGGGCGAGCGCTACGAGCCGCTGAAGGGTGACGTCGCCTACGCAGAAAAGGGCCTGGCCTCCTGGTACGGCAAGAAGTTCCACGGCCGCCCCACAGCCAGCGGCGAGGTCTACAACATGTACGCGATGACGGCCGCGCACGCCACGCTGCCCATCCCCAGCTATGCCCGCGTGCGCAACCCGTCCAACGGACGCGAGGTCATCGTCCGCATCAACGATCGTGGCCCCTTCCACAAGGGCCGCATCATCGACCTCAGCTACACCGCGGCGCTGAGGCTGGACGTGCTGCATGGCGTGACGTCGGTGGAAGTGCGGCGCATCACGCACGCCGAGATCCGCGCCGGCAACTGGGTCAAGCCTGCCGGCGAGCCCGTGCCGGTGTTCGTGCCCGACGCGCCGCCAGGCGGGCCGCTGCGCGAGACCACCTCGCCGGCCATGGCCGCGGGCGACGGCGTGTACTGGCTGCAGTTCGGCACCTTTGCCAGGCTGGACGGCGCCGAAGGCCTGCGCCAGCGCGTTGCCGAGGCCGACCTCAGCCTGCTGCCGCTGCTGACCATCGTGCGAGAAGCCGGCCGCCACCATCTGCGCGCCGGGCCCTTCCCCAGCCTGGACGAGGCTCGCGCCACGGCCGCGCGGCTGCGCAACGCAGGCGGGATCGACGCGAGCCTGGTGGAGAAGCGGTGAAACGCGCTGCCCGCGCCCTGCGGGGCGGCGGGCTCAGCGCCCGCCCGCCACGTCCAGCAGCGCGCCCACCGTGTAGCTGGCCGCTTCGCTGAGCAGCCAGGCGATGGCCTCGGCCACCTCCTCGGCACGACCCAGGCGCTGGATGGGTATGGTGGATGCGGCGGCGGCCGCAGCCGCGCCCATGCCGCTGGCCGCATGGATGTCGGTCTCGATGATGCCGGGGCGCACGCCGTTGACGCGTATGCCCTCGCCGATCAGTTCGCGCGCCAGCCCCTTGGTCAGCGTGTCGACAGCGCCCTTGGTGGCGGCGTAGTCCACGTAGATACCGGCCGATCCGAACTCGGCGGCGCGCGAACTGAGGTTGACGATGGCGCCGCCTGCGCCGCCATGCCGCGTGCTCATGCGCCGCGCTGCCTGCTGGCAGCAGCGTAGCGTGCCCAGCACATTGACTTCGAAGAGGCGGCGCCAGCGCTCGGTCGTCATCACCTCCAGCCGCGCGACGGGCGCCACGATGCCGGCGTTGTTGACCAGGCCCGCCAGCCGGCCGCCCTGGGCATCCAGCCGCTCGAACATCGTCGCCACCTGGTCCTCGTCGGCCACGTCGGCCTGCAGCGTGACAGCGCGACGGCCAAGCGCGCGCACCTGGCCTGCCAGCGCGTCTGCTGCGGCAGCGTCGCGCGCGTAGTTGATGGCCACATCCCAGCCCGCCGCGGCGCAGCGCAACGCCGTCGCAGCACCTATGCCCCGCGAACCGCCGGTGATCAGGACCCAGTTCGACACGGGCGACATCATGGCAGCGACCTCACCAGACCTTGCAGTGCTGGCCGGCCGGCTTCACGAGCTTGGCGCCCGGCTTGCACGAAAAGGCGTGCTCGAACTCGGGCATGTTGACGACGACGCCGTTGATGCGCCAGCGGGCCGGCGAATGCGGGTCCACCTTGGCCTGCACGCGCAGCGCCTCGGGACGGGCGTCGGCGCAGTCCCATTGCGCGAAGCCGACGAAGAAACGCTGCTCAGGCGTCAGGCCGTCGCGGTTTTCCAGCGTCTTGCCGGTCATGTGGACCTTCCAGGCCTCCCAGGCGAGCACGAGGCCGCCGAGGTCGGCGAGGTCCTCGCCCAGCGTCAGCCTGGAATTGATCTTGATGTCGTCGACGACGGTGTAGGTCGCGTACTGGTCGGCCACGCAGGCGGCGCGCTGCTCGAAGGCCTGGCCGTCCTTCTTTGTCCACCAGTTCTTCAGGTTGCCCTGGGCGTCGAACTGGCGGCCCTCGTCGTCGAAGCCATGCGTCAGTTCATGGCCTATGGTGCCGCCGGTGTTGCCGTAGTTGGGCGCCTCGTCAAGGCGTGGGTCGTACAGCGGCGCCTGCAGCACACCGGCGGGGAAGTTGATGTCGTTCATCTGTGCGTCGTAGTAGGCGTTCACCGTCTGCGGCGTCATGCCCCACTCGCCGCGGTCCAGCGGCTGGCCTATCTTGGCCAGGCGGCGCTTGGCCTCGAACATGTTGCCGCGGATCACGTTGCCGAGGAAATCGCCGCGCTGCACGGCCAGCGCGGAGTAGTCGCGCCAGCGCTCGGGGTAGCCCACCTTGTTGACGATGGCCTTGAGCTTGGCCTGCGCGCGCGCCTTGGTCTCGGCGCTCATCCAGGCCAGGCCGTCGATGCTGCGCGCCATCGCGGCCTCGATCTCGTCGGTCATCTGCACGGTGGCGGCCTTCAGGTCGGGCGTGAAGTTGCGCGCGACGAACTCCTGGCCCAGCGCCTCGCCCAGCTGCAGGTCCACCAGCTGCACGCAGCGCTTCCAACGCGCCTTCAGCTGCGGCGTGCCGTGCAGGGTCTGGCCGTAGAAGTCGAAGTTGGCCTGCACGAAACCGTTGTCCAGCGCCGGAGCCAGGCTGCTGGCCAGTTGCCAGCGCAGATAGGTCTTCAGGTCGGCCAGGTTCATGGCGCGCAGCCGCGCGCCCAGCGCCTTGAAGAAGGCCGGCTCGGTGACGTTGTAGCGCGCCTGCGCGGGTGCGGTGCCCAACGCAACCTGGTAGGCCGCCCAGTCGAAGCCAGGCATCAAGGCCTGCAGGCCGCGGGCATCGACGACGTGGAAGGTCTTGTAGGGGTCGCGCTTGTCCACCTTGCTGAGCGACGCCTTGGCCAGCACCGTCTCGGTCGCCATCACGCGGCGCGCGGCGGCCCGGGCAGCGGCCGGCTCGTCGCCCAGCAGCTCGAAGATCTGGGCCACATGGGCCTCGTAGGCGGCGCGTATGGTCAGCGTCTTGGCGTCGCGCTTGAGGTAGTAGTCGCGATCGGGCAGGCCCAGGCCGCCGGCCGAGGCGAAGGCAATCTGGCGTGTCGCGTCGGCGAAGTCCTGGCCCGAGCTGAAGCCGAAGAACAGGCGGTCGTTGCCGGCCGTGAGCTGCAGCTGGGCCAGCAGGGCGGGCAGTTCGCGCTTGTCCTGCAGCGCGGCGATGCGGTCCAGCAGCGGCTGCAGGCCCTTGAGGCCGGCGGCCTGCACTGCGGCCTCGTCCATGCAGGCGGCGAAGTAGTCACCCAGCTGGGCCTGGGCGGCCGTGCGCTCCCCTCCCGGCTCGCCGAGCTTGTTCAGCACGCCCCACAGGTAGCGCTGGTTCTCGTTGGCCATCTTGGCGTAGACCGACCAGCGCGACTGGTCCGCGGGGATGGGATTGCCCTTGCTCCAGGCACCGCAGGCATAGCGGTACAAGTCGTCGCAGGGGTCGACGCTGCGGTCCATGGCCGTCACGTCCAGGCTGGGTGTGTAGGGCAGCGCGTCCAGCGGTGTCTCGCCCGCAGCACGGGCCAGCGTCGCCGCCAGCAGGGCGGTGAGCAGCAGTCGTTTCATGGTGTAAAGGCGGTATTGAAGTGCCACGATTGTGGGCGCGCTGGCCGATCCGGCCATTCGTCAGAGGAGGCGCCGGCCCTCGGCTGCGGCCGCGATCAGCAGCTCCAGCCGCCGCTCCCGCGTCACCGCCTGCTTGGCGCTCAGCACCCGGCGCAGCATCTGGCGCCGCCAGCCCGGCGGCTGGGCCTCGAACCAGGCCCAGGCCTTGGGCTGGCGCTTGAAGCGCTTCTCCAGTTCGGGCGGCAACACCGCCTCGCCCTCCTGCTCGTAGGCGTAGACGACGCTGCGCCGATCGGTCCGTTTCTCGAACGCCGCCAGGCCCGCCGGCCGCATGCGCCCCTCGGCGGTCAGCACGGCCACGCGGTCGATGTTGATGCGGCTCCAGATCGACGTCGGGCGGCGCGGCGTGAAGCGGATCTGGTAGCGCAGCTCGTCCACACGCTTGCGAACGCCGTCTATCCAGCCGACGCACAGCGCCTCGTCCACCGACTGCGGCCAGGTCAGGCTCGGCACGCCCGAGCCCACCTTGTGGAAGCCCACCACCAGCTCGGTCGCCGTGGCGGCATGCCGGGCCAGCCAGGCGCGGAATTCCTCAGGAGAAGCGAAGTAATGCGGTTCGGCCATGATGCGCGCATTCTGATTGCCTCCGCGCCACCCATGAACACCCTGCTGCTGCTCGTCGCCATCGTCGATGAACACAAGGCCCTGCTGCTGAACCGCTTCCGCGTCATCGACGCACCGACCGCCGCCGCACGCGCAGCCGCCATCGCGACCCACGGTCCCGACATCGATCTGGTGCTGACCAATGGTGCCACCGGCTTCACGGCCGCCGAGATCGCCGCCTGCCCGAACCTGAAGCTGCTGGCCGCCCAGGGTGCCGGCCATGAGAACGTCGATGTGGCGGCCGCCAAGGCGCGCGGCATCCTCACCTGCAACGGCGCCGGCACCAACGACGACTGCGTGGCCGACCACACTCTCGCGCTGCTGCTTGCCAGCGTGCGCGCCCTGCCCCAGCAGGGCGCCGCGCTGCGGGCCGGCGTCTGGCGCGACGCGCTGCCGCTGTTCCCGCAGTTCACCGGCCGGCGCCTTGGCATCGTCGGCCTGGGTGTCATAGGCCGCAAGATCGCCGCGCGCGCGGCGGCCTTCGGCATGGTCATCGGCTATCACAATCGCCGCCCCAGCGAGGCTGCCGGTGCAGCCACCTACTTCGACAGCGTGACGGCGCTCGCCGCCTGGGCCGACGACCTCGTCGTCGCCACGCCCGGCGGCACGGCCACCAAGCACATCGTCGACGCCGAGGTGCTGGCCGCCCTGGGGGCCGGCGGTCACGTGGTGAACATCGCGCGCGGCAGCTGCGTGGACACCGCCGCCCTGGCCGCCGCGCTGCGGGCCGGCCGCATCGCGGGCGCGGCGCTGGACGTCTACGAGAGCGAACCCCGGCCGCCCCAGGAGCTGCTGGGGCTGGACAACGTCATCCTCACGCCCCATGTGGCCGGCTGGTCGCCTCAGGCCATACGCGCGACGGTGGAGAACTTCATCGCCAACGTCGAGGCATGGCGGCGCGGCGCGCCGCTGCCCACGCCGATCTGAGGCCGCGGCCGCGCAGCGGATGCCTCCCTGGATCGGGGGCAACCTGATGGCAACCCGCTACCGGGTTGGCCGCGCGCCTGACGACAATAGGCCCATGCGGTTCACGCGCCACGCCCAGCCGAGCCAGCCCTGCCGGGGCCGGCTGACGCGTCACGGCCTGCGCGCAGCGGCGGCGGGGCCGGCTTGAGCCGCTGGTCCACCGGCCCCCGCCTCGCGCCGACGCCCGCCTCCACCCCGGCCGCTTCCTGGCCGCACGGGCGGCGTGGCGCCCCTGCGCACGCGCTGCTCGTCTCCCTGCTGGTCCACGCGCTGCTGCTGAGCCTGACCTTCGGCGGCGAAGGCCTGGGCCTGCCCGGCCTGACCCTGCCCTGGCAGGCCCGACGGGCCGAGGTGCCCGACCTGCGCGTCGTGCTCGTGACGCCGACTGCCGAGCCCGTGGGGGTGCCGGCACCGCCGGCCGAAGCCCCGACTACGCACGCGGCTACCACGCCAGCGCCTCAGGCCGAGGTCACGCAGGCCGTCGACGATGCACCGCCCGCCGCCCCGGCGGCCCTCCCCGTCATCGCCGTCGACAAGCCCCGCGAGGCGACCTGGAGCGTGCCGCCCGCACCGCCGGCATCTGTCCCCGTCATCGCCGCCTTCGCCGCAGCCTCTGGCCCGCCGATCGAGGTGACGCGGTTGCGCGAGCCCGGCGACGCCAGCCGGGCTGCGCTGGAGCGCGGGTCCCGCGAGCGTGCCGTCGAACTGGCACGGCTCGACGGCGCCGGACGCGAGACGCAGCAACAGGCCCAGCAACAGGCCGAGCGTCTGGCGGCCGCCCAGGCCGAAGCCGACCGTCAGGAAGCGGCACGACTGGAAGCCGCAAGGCAGGAGGTCGCCCGCAAGGAGGCGGCACGGCTGGACGCTGAACGCCAGGAGGCCCAGCGCCAGGCTGCGGCGAGGCTGGAGGCGACCCGCGTCGAAGCGGCGCGCCTGGAGGCCGAGCGGCAGGAGAGCGCACGGCGTGCCACCGCACAACAGGAGGCCGCGCGCCAGGAAGCCGCCCAGGCCGAGGCGGCGCGCGCCGAAGCAGCACGCATCGAAGCAGCACGGCAGGATGCCATCCGCCAGGAGGCAGCGCGCCAGGACGCGGCCCGCGCCGAGGCGGCCCGCGCCGAGGCGGCCAGGCTGGCCGCCGCCAAGGCCGCGGAGGAGTTGCGCGAGGCCAGGCTGCGCGCCATCGGCCAACAGCTCAACGAGGAGGCCACCAGGCGCGACGCGGCCCGCCAGGCCCAGTCCAACCTGCCCTCCTCCTGGAGCAGCGCCCGCCGCGGCCGCCTCTTCGGGCGCGCCGACGCGAACGCCGAGATGGTGCTCTACGCCGAGGCCTGGGCACGCAAGATCCAGCTCAATCCCACCTTCGAGCTGGTGCGCGAGGCCGTCGGGCAGCCCCACACCGACCCGCTGGTGACGGTGGCGCTGCGCAGCGACGGCACGGTGGAATCGGTCAGCTTCGTCCGCTCCAGCGGCGTGCCGGCCATAGACGCCGCCGTCCGCCGCGTCGTCGAGAGCCAGGCCAACTACCCGGCCTTCCCGCCAGCGCTGGCGCGCGAGTACGACGTCATCGAGATCCGCCGCAGCTGGCACTTCGACACGGCGATACGGCTGTACTGAAGTCGGTCGGCCGATCAGGGCGGGGCGGGCCGGCAGCTGCCATACGCCTCCTGGTAAGGCCTGTCGAAGCATCGGGACAGGCCCGTGAGGACGTCCAGATTCGTCCGGTTCTCGGGGTGCTTCTCGGTCGCGATCCGGTGAGCCTCGTACTGGGCGTCGAAGGCGGCCCTGTCCCCGCGCAGAAAGGCCACGGTGGCCAGCGCATAGGTGTTCCAGCTGAAGCTCGGCTGCTGCCTGGCCTCGTCGGGCACCAGCGACTTGAGCGCCTCCTCGGCGGCACGTGCGTTGTCCCCGGACATCGCCAGCGTCTGCGCCAGATGCCAGCGCACGCCGCGCAGCTCGGCCTCCTGCTTCCTCACATAGCGGCCCAGCAGCTGGACGGCCTCGGGAAAGCAGTTTCCGAGCTGGCGCCAACCCGCTTCCGTCTGGTCGAACTCCCGATAGGGCAGCTTGATCGCGGCCGGCGCGACCTCCTTGTACTTGGCCTCGCAGGCCGCGGTCTCGGCTGCCGCCGCCGGCAAGGCCAGGCACAGCCCGATGACGAAGGCGGGCAGTGCTGGGAGCGGTGGCGCCTTCCTCATGCGGGTTCCATGGTGTGAAGTTCCTGGGTCGGTCGCGAGGAGCGCAGCAAGGTCAGCCGGCCGCTGCCGGCCCAGGCGTCCAGCGGCCGGCGCAGGTCCTGGCGCAGCGCATCCTCGCCGTCGGCGCGGGCATCGAGCAGGCCCACCCAGGCGTCGCGGCCGTTGCCCTTGGCCTCGTACAGCGCCGCGTCGGCCAGATCGATGGCGGCACGCCAGTCAAGCGCACGCGGCAGTGCGGCACATAGCGGGAATGCCGAGAAGCCCACCGAGCAGGTCAGCGCCGCGCGCAGACCGCCGGCCAGCTCGAAGGGCTGGACCGACACGGCCAGGCGGGCTCGTTCGGCCAACTCGGCAGCACGGCGGCGCGGCGTACCGCGGGCGACGATGAGGAACTCCTCGCCGCCCCAGCGCACCAGGTAGTCGGTGGCACGGAAGACCTGCTCCAAACGGCCGCGCATCTGCATCAGCACGGCGTCGCCGGCCATGTGGCCATGGGCGTCGTTGATGCCCTTGAAATGGTCGATGTCGATGAGGAAGAACAGCAGGTCCTGCTCGCAGTCCTGGCCCGCGACGGCCGGCGGCTCGTAGTGGCGCAACGCCAGCGCCACGTCGGCGGGCATCTGGCGGTCCAGGAAGCGGCGGTTGCGCAGGCCGGTCAACGGATCGGTGAGGCTGGCCTCCTCCAGCTCGGCAGACTTGGCCGTCAGCGCTGACTTGGCCGCCTCCAACGCCACGGTGCGCTCCTGCACGCGAACCTCCAGCACGCGGCGATGGCGCAGCAGCAGCCGCGTGCGCATGTTGACGATGCCGGCGACGAGCAGCGCGCCGGCGACGATGGCCCCCGCCAGGGCCCAGCGCGTCTGCCACCAGGCCGCGTGCACATCGATGCCGACCTTGAGCTCGCTGGAGCTCCAGGCGCCGTCGCGGTTGCTGCCCTGCACGCGCAGGGCGTAGCTGCCCGGCGCCAAGTTGGTGTACGCCGCCGAGCGGCCCAGCGCGCCGGCGTCTATCCAGCCGGCATCCAGGCCCTCGAGGCGGTAGCGATAGCGGTTGCGCCCGGGCTGGCTGTAGTCCAGCGCCGCGAAGGCCAGGCTGAAGCCGCGCTCGCCGGGCGCCAGCACGAGGGCACCACCCTCGGGCAGCACGCGCTCCTCGCCGTCCACGCGCAGCTCGGACACGACGAGCGGCGGCTGGTAGGTCCATGGCGCGAAGCGCTCGGGGTCGATGACCAGCAGGCCGCGCGCGCCACCGAACAGCATGCGGCCGTCGTCGAGCTTGGCATAGGCGCGGAACCAGCCGGTGCCCAGGTCGGCGCCGTCAGCCGCGCCCAGCTCGCGGCGCTCGCCGCTGCGCGGGTCGTACATGTTGCGCTGCGACCAGATGCGGCCCTGCTTGTCGAACAGCAGGTTGGCGCCGAACGCGCCGCCGATGTCGGAGGCGCCGATGGCCTCGAAGCGCGCACGCCGGCCGTCGCTCTCGACGAGGCGATGCAGGCCGGTGCCGGTGTCCACCCAGAGGCGGCCGGCCAGGTCGACGGCCATGCCCAGCACGGTCTGGCCGGTCAGGCCCTGGGGCTCAACCCATTCGGCCACGGGCTCGTCCGCGCCGGGCCTGGCGATGCGGAACAGGCCCGCCGCGCCGCCGGCCCACAGGCTGCCATCGGGCAGGGCCGCAAAGGCGTTGACTTCGCCGGTCCCGCCCACCAGCCCGGCCGTCGGTACGGGGCGCATGACGGGCCTGGCCGGCGTCCAGCGCATGACGCCGTCCAGCGTCGCGATCCACAGCGCACCGTCGGCGCCGGCGTGCAAGCGCCGCGGCACGGCGTTGCCGCTGCGCAGCGTCTCCTTCCAGTGGCCCTGGGCGTCGAAACGCAGCAGTTGGGTGTCGATGGCGACCCAGACGGAGCCGTCCCGGGTCTGCCCAAGCGCATTGACCCGGCCCGGCGGCAGGCCGCCGGGGCCTTGGGCGACCAGGCCCAGCGGCTGGAGCTGGCGGTCGCGGCGCTCGATGCCGCCAGCCAGCGTGCCCAGCCAGATTTCGCCGTTGTCCAGCTGCAGGATGCTGCGCACGTCCAGCCCGCCGGACGGACCGCCCAGACCGTCACGCACCATGGACAGGCCCGGCAGCGATGGCACGTGGCGCATCAGGCCACCGCCATAGCTGCCGGCCCAGACGGTACCGGCCGGGTCGCGTATCAACGCCCGCACGTCACTGCGCGGTGCCGATCCCGCGTTCGCGGCACCGGCTGCAGTCAGGCGCTCGATCAGCGCGCCGTCGGTCGCGCGCCGCCGTGACAGGCCAGAGGCATCGCCGAACCACAGCTCGTCGGCGTCCGGCTGGGCCATGGCCATGACGGGCCAGGCGCCCGCGGTGGCGCCCGGCTGGGCGCCTGGACTGAAGGGCAGCGGCTGGCCCTGCGGCGACAGCGCGCGCAGCCGCCCCTGGGCGGTGCCGACGATGACGCGGCCATCCAGCGCCTCACTGATCAGCGTGACGAGCTGGTCGCCGACGCCCACGTCCAGTGTCTCTATGGGACCGTCCGGCGCCTTGCGCGCTAGGCCGCGCCAGGTGCCTATCCACAGCGTGCCCTGGCGGTCGACGAGCAGGGTCTGCACGCGCGGGTCGGGCAGGCCGTCGTCGCGGCCCCGGTGGTGGGTGAAGCGCTGGGTCTTGACGTCGAAACGGTCCAGTCCGCCGCTGCCGCCTATCCAAAGCGTGCCGTTCTTCTCCAGCGCCAAGCTGCGCACGGTGTTGGCGGCGGGCGCGGTCTCGTCGGCGGACTTGCCGTCGCGGGCCCAGCGGTCCCAGCGGCCGCTGGCCATGTCCATGCGCACCAGGCCGCTGTTGCCGGCCGCCACCCACATCCAGCCGCGCGGGTCGGGCAGCATGGCGCGCACGAACTGCTCGGGAAGCAGCCGGCCGTCGGGTCCGGCGAGTGGGTAGCGGCGAAAGGCGTAGCCGTCGAATCGCAGCAGACCCTCGGGTGAGCCAGCCCACAGCAGGCCGCGGGCGTCCAGCGCCAGCGCCGACACGACGTTGTCCCGCACGGCGCCGGGATCGCCGATGGACTCGAAGCGCGGCACCACGGCCCTGGCCGCCGTGCAGAGCCCCACGGCAGCCAGCAGAATCGCCCCCCACCTCTTCACGGATGTCATGGGGTGATTCTGCATCTCAGTCGGATTGGAGTAAGCGCAGACGGCCGCTGGCGGCCCAGTCGGCCAGCGGCCGCCGGGTGTCGCCGCGCAGTTCGGCCTCGCCGGCGGCGCTGGCATCGAGCAGGCCCACCCAGGCGTCGCGACCGCCCTTCTTGGCCTGGTAGAGGGCCGCGTCGGCAAGGTCGACGGCGGCGCGCCAGTCCAGCGCGCGCGGCAACTCCGCACACAGCGGGAAGGCGGTGAAGCCAACCGAGCAGGTCAGCGACAGCCGCACGCCGCCACCCAGGTCGAAGGGCTGGCCGGCGATGCACTGGCGGGCCCGTTCGGCCAGCTCGGCAGCGCGGGTGCGCGGCGTCTCGCGGGCCACGACGAGGAACTCCTCGCCGCCCCAGCGCACCAGGTAGTCGGACGCGCGGAAGACCTGGATCAGCCGGCCGCGCATCTGCATCAGCACGGCGTCGCCGGCCATGTGGCCGTGCTCGTCGTTGATGCGCTTGAAATGGTCCACGTCGATGAGAAAGAACAGCATCTCGCGGCTGCGCTCCAGCGGCGCGGTGAGCGGCGCATGGCCATAGAGCTCGCTGCTCTCGTGGCGGCGCACGGCCAGCGCGACGTCGCCTGGCAGCTGCTGCTCGAGGAAGCGGCGGTTGCGCAAACCGGTCAGCGGGTCGGTAAGGCTGGCCTCCTCCAGCTCGGCCGACTTGGCGGCCAGCGCAGCGGTGGCCTCGGCGACGCGCGCCTCCAGCGCATGCTGGCGCTGCAGCAGCATGCGTGTGCGCAGGCGGAACGCCGCCAGCAACAGGCCCAGCGTCGCCAGGCCCGCGAGCACCTGCAGCCAGCGCGTCTGCCACCAGGCCGCCCGCACCTGCACGTCCAGGCGCAGTTCGTGCGGGCTCCAGTCACCCTGGCGGTTGCTGCCCTGCACGCGCATCACATAGCTGCCGGGTTCGAGGTTGGTGTAGGCCGCGCGGCGGGCGGTGGCGCCGGCCTCCAGCCAGCCGGCATCCAGGCCCTCCAGGCGGTAGCGGTAGTGGATGCTGGCCGGGCGGCTGAAGTCCAGCGCAGCGAAGCCGAGGCTGAAGCTGCGCTCGCCAGGCGCCAGCACCAGCGGCTGGCCGGCGGCCGGCAGCGGCCGGTTGACGCCGCCCAGGTGCAGCTCGGTCGCGACGACCGGCGGCCGGTAGGCCCAGGGTGCGAAGCGCTCGGGCTGCAGGACCAGCACACCGCGCGCGCCGCCGAACAGGAAGCGCCCGTCGGCCAGCCGCGTGTAGGCGCGGAACCAGGCGGTGCCGATGTCGGCGCCGTCCACGGCACCCAGCTCCTGGCGCTGGCCGCTGCGCGGGTCGAAAAAGCCGCGGTGCGTCCAGACACGCCCCTGCGCATCGGCCAGCAGGTTGGCGCCGAAGGCGCCGATGACGTCGTCGCCCGACGCGGCCGGGAAATGCTCGAAGCGCAGGCCCTGCGCGTCCGACACCACGGCGCCGCGGTGCAGGCCGGCGCTGGTGTCCACCCACAGCGCGCCCCGGCCGTCCACGGCCAGGCCGACGACGGTGCGGCCCACGAGGCCGGGCGTGGCCGGCGCGTCGGCCACGGGCTGGGCCGCATCGGGCCTGGCGATGCGCAGCAGACCGGCCGCGCCGCCCACCCACAGGCTGCCATCGCGCATCTCCAGCACGGCGTTGACCTCGCCACCGCTGCGCCTGCCATCCGCCAGCATGACCGGCAGCAGCTCGCTGCCGCGCGGCGGCAGCCGCCACAGGCCGTCGGTGGTGGCGATCCAGAGCTGGCCGTCGCGCGTGGCGACCATGCGGCGCGCTGTGACGCGGCCGGTGGCCAGCGTCTGGCGCCAGCGCCCGTCGGGGTCGAAGCGCATCAGCTCGGACTCGGTGGCCAGCCAGACGCCGTCGGGCGTCTGCGCCAGTGCGCCGATGCGGCCCAGAGGGGCCTTGCGGCCTGCGACCGTGACAATCTCGTCGACGGGCCGCAGCGCCGCGTCCAGCACGAGCACGCCGGCGGCCTGGGTGCCCAGCCAGACGCGGCCGTCGTCGAGCTGCAGCACGCTGCGCACGTCCAGGTCGCCGAAGCGCCGCCAGCGCTCGTCGTCGTTCTGCACCAGGGCCAGGCCCGGCAGCGGCGGCACATGGCGCATCAGGCCGGAGCGGTAGCTGCCGGCCCAGATCGTGCCGGAGGGGTCGCGCAGCAGCGCGCGCACCTCGCTGCGCGGCACGGGCGCCGGGCTGCTGCCATCGTGCGGCAGGCGTTCGATGAGGGCCCCGTCGCTGGCGCGGCGGCGCTCGATGCCGTTGCGGCCGCCCAGCCAGAGTTCGTCGTCGCCGGCCTGCGTCATGGACAGCACGGGCCAGGCACCGTCGCTGGCGCCGCTGCGTTCGGCGAAGGGCAGCACACGGCCGTCCTCGGCCGACAGCATGCGCAGGTCGCCCAGGCCGGTGCCGACCAGCACGCGGCCGTCGCGCGTCTCGGCCAACAGCGTGATCTGCGGCCGGGCCAGGCCCAGCGCCACGGGCTCGATACGATCACTGCCGGCGCGCTTGCGGGCCAAGCCCTGCCAGCTGCCTATCCACAGCGTGCCATGGCGGTCACGCAGCAGCGCGGCGATGCGGTCGTCCGGCAGGCCCGAGCCTGCTCCGCGCATATGCGTGAAGCCGCGACGCTGCGGGTCCAGCCGCGAGAGGCCGCCTTGCGTGCCCACCCACAGGCTGCCATCGGGTTCCAATGCCAGCGCGCGCACGGCGTTGGAGGCCGGCGCCAGCGCGTCGATCGGGCCACCCTCGGTGCGGGCCCAGCGCGTCCACTGACCGGAGGCGGTGTCCAGCCAGGCCAGGCCGCTGTTGCCGGCCGCCACCCACAGGCCGCCGCGCGGATCGGCCAGCAGGCTGCGCACGAACTGGTCGACCGGGGCGCTATCCGCCGGGTCGCGCAGCGGATGGCGGCGGAAGCGGTAGCCATCGAAGCGCTGCAGCCCGTCGGGCATGCCCACCCAAAGGAAACCCTGGGCGTCCATGGCCAGCGCCGAGACGGCGCGGTCGCGCAGCGAATCGGCCTCGCCCACCGGCTCGAAGCGCGGCGTGACGGCCCATGCCGGACCGGCCAGGCCCGAGGCGATCAGCAGGGTGGCATACCCCTTCCTCAGCAACACCCTCATGCCCGCATTCTCAGCGACGGCGTGGGCGCCACCGCCGTGGCAATCGGCACGTTTCCCAGCCCTACTGGGCCAGGGGGCGTGTGATAGCGTCGATGCGTTCGACCACCTCCGGCGTGAGCCTGGGCGTCACAGCCAGTGCCCCGAGGTTGTCGCGCAGCTGCTCGAGACGGCTGGCGCCCAGGATGACGGTGGACACGCGTGGGTTGCGGTTGATCCAGGCAATGGCCAGTTGGGCCGTGTTGCAGCCCAGCTCGGCGGCGATGTCGGCCAACTGGCCCACCGCGTCGTTCTTGGTCTTGTCCTGCAGCTGCTCGCGCATCCAGGCCATGTTGTCCAGCGCGCCGCGGCTGCCGGCGGGAATGCCGCCGCGGTACTTGCCGGTCAGCAGGCCCGAGGCCAGCGGGCTCCACGTCGTCAGGCCCAGGCCGATGTCGTCGTACAGGCGCGCGAACTCCTGCTCGACCTTGCGCCGATGGAACAGGTGGTACTGCGGCTGCTCGACGACGGGCTTGTGCAGGTGGTGGCGCTCGGCGATCTCCCAGGCCGCGCGGATGTCGCCCGCGCTCCATTCACTGGTGCCCCAATACAGCGCCTTGCCCTGGCGGATGATGTCGCTCATGGCCCAGACCGTCTCCTCGATCGGCGTGTGCGGGTCGGGGCGGTGGCAGTAGATCAGGTCCAGATGCTCCAGCTGCAGGCGCTTCAGCGAGCCGTCCACGGCCTGCATCAGGTACTTGCGGTTCAGTGTGTCCTTGCGGTTGGTGGTCGTCACGCCGTCACGCTGCAGCCCCCAGAAGAACTTGCTGGAGACGATGTAGTCCAGGCGGTTCCAGCCCAGTGCCTTGAAGGCCTGGCCCATGACGACTTCGCTCTCGCCCTGGGCATAGATCTCGGCGTTGTCGAAGAAGTTGATGCCGGCGTCGAAGGCCGCGGCCAGCATCTCGGTGGCGGCCTTGGTGTCGACCTGGTTGTGGTACGTGACCCAGGAGCCGAGGGAAAGTTCTGAGACCTGGAGGCCGGCGCGGCCGAGGCGGCGGTATTGCATGGGGAGTCCTATGACGGAAGGAAAGCGCGGAGCGCGCAGGCCGACAGCTTAAGCCCCGGCCACAATCGCCCCGCATGGGTGCCGCCGGCGCCCGGCGGCATCCCGAAGGGAACAGCCAAGCATGCACTCGATCCGACGCCGTCTGCTGCCGGGCGCCGCCCTGGCGCTGGCCGGGCCGTTGCGGGCCGCCGGGGCCGAGCCGCTTCAGGTGCTGGTGGACGGCAGCACGGAGCTGCCGCAGGCACTGGTGCGCGGCGACACGGTGGTCGACGGCCTGCAGCACAACCTCGCCGTCGAGATCGGCCGGCGCGTCGGCCGGTCGGTGCAGTTCCGGCTGCTGCCGCGCCGCCGCATCGCCGCAGCGCTGCTGGACGGCGAGGCGGACATGATCTGCGGCTACCAGCCGGCCTGGCTTTCCGGTCCGCTGCGGTGGAGCCACCCCTTCCTTGACGACGGCGACCTGCTCGTCACCGCCGCCCGGCACGGCGCACCAACGCGGCTGCGCGACGTGGCCGGCCAGCGCATAGGAACGATCGCCGGCTTTGTCTACCCCGAGCTGGAGCAGCGGCTGGGCAGCGGCTTCGTCCGCGACGACGCGCCCAACCTGAGCAGCAACCTGCGCAAGCTGGCCAACCGCCGCGTGGACCATGCCGTGATCGGCCGCACCAACTTCGAATACCTGCTCCGGCGCGGCGAGCTGCCGGTCGAGGTGCATGCCCCGCTGCCCATCGCCCAATGGCGCAACGGCTGCGCGCTGTCGCCGCGCACCCCCCTGAGCCTCGCCGCGCTGAATGCCGCCATCATGGCGATGCAGGCCGACGGCAGCCTGAAGCGCATCCGCGACCGTTATCGTTGAGGGCATGAAGTTCGCAGTCATAGGCGCCGGCCCGGCCGGCCTCGCCCTCGCCCTGCTCGCCGCCGAGCGCCTGGGCGACCACGAGATCCACCTGTTCGACACGCGCGCGCTCGACCACGACGTCGGCCGCGACGCGCGCACGCTGGCGCTGAACCTGGGCAGCATCCGGCTGCTGCAGCGCCTGTCGGCCTGGGAGCCCGAGCGCGCCCAAGCCATCCGGGCCGTGCATGTCAGCCAGGCCCCGCCCGCGCCCATCGCCGGCGAGGTGCGCATCAGCGCCACCGAGCAAGGCCTGCCCCAGCTGGGCGCCGTGCTGCCCTATGGCGCCCTCGTTGCGCCGCTGCAGCAGCGCTGGCTGGCACTCGCCGGCGCCGCGCCGCAGCGGCTGTTCACGCGCTTCGGCACGGCGGTACATGCGATCCGCTCGCAGGCCGACGGCGTGGAGCTGGACTGCGGCGAGGGCCCGATCGTCGATCGCTTCGACCTCGCCGTCGTCGCCGAGGGCGGCGTGTTCGCCGAGCAACAGCGCAAGTCCATACGCAGCGACTACCACCAGAACGCCTGGGTCGGCAGCGTGCGCCTGGCCACGCCGGGCCTGCAGGGCCTGGCCATCGAGCGCTTCACGCGCAACGGCCCGCTGGCCCTGCTGCCGCTGCCCGACGACGCGCAGGGGCCGCGCGCGGCGCTGGTCTGGTGCCTGCCCCAGGCCGAGGACGACATCGCCACGCTGAGCGACGCCCAGCGCCTGACCGTCATTCAGCAACAGCTGCCCGCCGCGGCGGGCCGGCTGACCGGCATCTCGGCGCTGAAATGCTTCCCGCTGGGCCTGAACGCCGAGACGCGGCTGCTGCAGGGCCGCGCGCTGCGCATAGGCAACGCGGCCCAGACGCTGCACCCAGTGGCCGGCCAGGGGCTCAACCTCGGCCTGCGCGACGCCCAGGCCCTGGTGGACGCGCTGCGCGAGGCGGCCGAGACCGGGCAAGACCTGGACGCCACGCTGGCCCGCGTCGAGTGGCAGCGCGCCCCCGACCGCTGGCCCATGATCGCCGCGACCGACTTCCTCGCCCGCAGCTTCGCCTGGCGCCTGCCGGGACTGCCGGCGCTGCGCGGCCTGGCGCTGGCCGGGCTGGAGCTGGCAACGCCGCTGAAGACGGCGCTGGCGCGGCGCATGATGTTTGGGGGCTGAATGGACATCCGTCCCACCCACCGGGGAGAGGTTGAGGCTGCGCGGCCGCTGCTCGCCCGGTCCCAGGTCGCGCCGGTGGCCGTGAAGGACGTCCAGGTCGTCGGCTTCCTGCGCGCCATCACGGACAGCCTCTTCAACGGCCGCACCTCCATGGTCGTCGTCGCCGCGATTCATCGCGGCCGCGACATGGTCACGCGGCTGGCGCGGGCCACCATGGGCGAGCGAGAGCGCATGCACCGGGTGCTGCGCGCCGGGGGCGACGGCGTGTCGGCCTTCTACGAGACACTGGGGTTCCGCCGGTCCGGGGTCGCGATGAAGCGCCCCTGCCTGCGCCGCTGACCTGGAGAACCGCTTGCGCCCCACCCTCACTCTCGCGGCCGGCCTGCTTCTGGCCGCCGCCCAGCCGGCCCTGGCCCAGCTCATCCCGCCGGCCAAGGCCATCGCCGGAGCGACCCAGGAAGAATGGTCCAAACGCTGGTGGCGCTGGGCGCTGTCCTTCGAGGACGTGGACAGCCCCGTCGCCGACGCGGACGGACGGCTGTGCGCCAGCGGCCAGTCGGGTCCGGTCTGGTTCCTGGCCGGCGCCTACGACACGCGGCGCACGGTGCGCAGCTGCAGCGTCCCGGCCGGCAAGACGCTGTTCTTCCCGCTCGTGAACGTCATCGCCTTCCCGCCCGACGACGAGCGCGAAGCCTGCGCATCGCTGATGCTGCGCGCCGAGACGCAGATCGACGCGCCGGCCGCCCTGGTGCTGGAGTTCAATGGCCGGCGCTTCGACGGGCTGGGCGAGCACCGCCAGCCGACACGGGGCTGCTTCCTCGTCGCGCCGGACGACGACGCGCCCGCCGCCGGCAACGGCTATTACGTCGCGCTGGGGCCGCTCAAGCGCGGCCGCTACAAGCTGAACTTCGGCGGCATCCTGCCCGGCCTGTCGCAGGCCGTGACCTACACCCTTGATGTGCGCTGAGTGGTCGGCCTAGACTGGACCGCCCATGACGCCCGCCCCCATCCCCGCCAACGACGCCGAGCGACTGCGCGCGCTACGCGAGCTGCTGATCCTAGACACGCCGCCCGAGGAGCGCTTTGACCACTTCGTCGAATTCGCCGCCAGCGAGTTCGACGTGCCCATCGCGCTGATCTGCCTCGTCGACAGCGACCGCCAATGGTTCAAGGCCAGTGTCGGCCTGGAGGCCTGCGAGACCTCGCGCGAGGTCTCCTTCTGCGGCCACACCATCGTGCAGCGCGAGCTCTTCGAGGTGCCGGACGCGACGCGGGACCCGCGCTTCGCCGACAACCCCCTGGTCGCCGGCGCGCCCTTCATCCGCTTCTACATCGGCGCGCCGCTGACACTGGCCTGCGGCGCGACGATAGGCACGCTGTGCCTCATCGACACCCGGCCGCGCCACCTCGATGCGCTGGACCGCCGCATCCTGTGCACGCTGCGCGACCTCGTCGTCGCCGAGCTGGGCGCGCCATGAGCACCGTCGTCATGCCCAAGGGTCGGCTGTTGCTGATGGAGCCGCAGTTCGTGCTCAGGCGCACGGTGGCACTGCTGGCGCGGGACATGGGCCTGACCGACGTACTGGAGGCGACCAGCCCCGCCACGGCCGAGAAGCTACTGCACGAGCGCCGCTTCAATGCACTGCTGATCGCCATCGACGACGACGGCCAGGCGCTGGAGCTTCTGCGCCAGCTGCGCGCCGGCAGCACCTCGCAGATCCCCGGCCTGCCGGTCGCGGCCACGGCGGCGAGCTGCGACATCGAACTCGTGCTGCGGCTCAAGCAGCTCGACGTCTGCCGGCTGCTGCTCAAGCCCTTCAAGGTGCGCGGCATGCTGGACGCCATCTCCGCGCTGGGCGCCCCGGCGCCGTGGCCCGAGCCCTGATAAAGCCCCTGCGACACCCGCTTTTGCGGACACCACCGCGGCGGCGCGGGCCTAGCATCGGCCCAGCCATGCGCCACCCCGCCCTCTTCACCGCCGCTCTGCTGGCCTCGCTGCTGGCCGGCTGCGGCACGCCCAGCCAGCCGTTGCCCATGGCTGTCACGGCCGCGGGCGCACTGCAGATCCGAGGCTGGGTGCCGCAGGCGCTGAAGGCGCAGGTCGCCCTCGCCGCGGTGACGGGCGGCCAGGAGACCGGGCGCTGGTGGGGCTCCAAGGTCAGCGCCGTGGCGCTGCAGCTGGCGCTGGACGACTCCCTGTATGCCGTCGGCATGAAGCCGCCCTCGCCCGAGACCGCGCCACGCTTCGAGCTGCAGGCCGAACTGCTGCAGCTGGACCAACCCGTGCTGCCGGTCGCCGGCGTGTCGGTCGGCGTCGCCGTGCGCTACACGCTGGTCGACAAAACGGACGGCAAGACGATCTACCAGCGCCGCATCGCCAGCAGCGACGAGGCCCGTTTCAGCGAAGCCCTCGTGTCGCCCAACGAGCGGCTGCGCATCGCCAACGAGCGCGCGCTGCGCGCCAACATCGAGATGCTGCTGCGCGACCTCGTCACGCTGCGCCCCTGACCTCGTGCCGGCGACGCCCGGCGGCCCACCACAGCAACAGCGAGAAGACGAAGCCCGCCACGCTGGTTAGGCCGAAGAACCACATCATGGCGTCGTAGCCCGCCGGGTTGGCCGCGCCCGCGCCGGCCTGATCGTTGAGCCAGCCGGCCGCCATGTTCGCGCCGCTGATGCCTGCGTTCTGCACCACCCACATCAGCCCGATGGCCGTGCCGAAGCGATGGGGAGCGACCAGCTTGCTCGTCAGCGGCCACATGACAGCCGGCACGAGGGAGTAGCTGATGCCGATCAGCGCCGTCGGCACCCACAGGCTCCAATCCGTCAGTGCCAGCACGGCCAGCGCCACCGGCAGCAGCAGCGCGCCGAAGGCGAGGAAGGGCGCGTAGCGGCGCAGGCGGTCGCACATCCAGCCGAAGACTGGTGTCGCGAACACGGCGGCGAGGAAGACATAGCTGTTCATCTCCCCGGCAGCGGCCAGGTCCAGTCCATGGGCGTGCTGGAAATACTTGATCGAGAAGGTGCTGCGGAAGGCCAGGATGACCGAGTACCACAGCACGCACAGCGCCAGCAGATACCAGTAGGCGCGGCCGAAATGCAGCAGGTCGCGCCAGGCGAACTGCTCCGCCGACTTGCCGGTGGGCAACAGGCCGGCGCGACGCGGGCCGCGGTCCACCCACCAATAGGCAAGGGCCGCCGCGAAGGCCAGGGCCGCGATCGCGGCGGCGATGACCAGCGGCGGCTGCCAGCCCTGGGCATAGGCGGCGGCGAACCAGGTCGGCGACATGTCGGCGCCGTAGGAGCCCATGCGGCCCACGGCCAGCTCCACGCCCATCGCGAGCGCGAGGCTGCGGCCACCGAAGTAGTCGGCCACGGCGGCCAGCGTCGCGATGTTGAAGGTCTCGGCGCCAATGCCGAACAGCAGCCGGCCCGCGGCCATGCCGGCGAAGTCCGGGCTGAAGGCCGTCAGCGCCGCGCCGAGCGCGCAGATGCCGGCCGTGATCAACGTCATGCGCGCCGCGCCGAAGCGGTCCACCAGCACGCCGCCGACGAGGATGAGGACGACGTTGGGCAGGCTGTAGATCGCGTTCAGCAACGCGATCTGCGTGTCGGCGAAGCCGCGCTGCTGCTGCAGCAGATCGGCCACGGGGCCGATGGAGTCGTAGACGTAGAAGTTGCCGAACAGCGAGATCGCCACCAGCAAGCCGACGATCCAGGCCGTGGCCCGGGGCGGTTGCACGGCGCTCACTTGCCGAGCAGCGACTTCACGGCCGCTTCCAGTTGCTGGTCCTCGCCGGCGTCCAGCCTGGCCTTGTCATTGGGCACAAGGAGGTCCGGCGTGATCAGGGCGCGCTCCATGAACTCGCCGTTCTGCGCGCGGAAGCCCACCTGCGGGATGCCGAAGACGGTGGCGCCGTCCTGCAGCGTCTCCCACCAGACGGCGGTGCCGGTACCGGCCACCGGCATGCCGATGAGCTTGCCGATGCCGAGATGCTTGTAGGTCCACGGGAACAGGTGGGCGTCGGAATAGTTGCTCTCGCTGATCAGCACGACCGAAGGCTTGACCCATTTGCCGACCGGCTCCCAGCCCAGGCTCTGGCCACGCGGCAGGAACTCCAGGTACTTCTTGCCGGACAGCAGCGTGGCCAGCTCATCGTGCAGGTTGCCGCCGCCGTTGAAGCGGGTGTCGACGATGAGGGCTTCCTTGCCGCTGGCACGGCCCAGCGCCTCGCCATAGGTCTGGCGGTAGCTCGCGTCGTCCATGCCGCGCACATGCACGTAGCCCAGGCGGCCGCCGGAGAGCTTGTCCACCAACGCTCGTTCCTGGCGCACCCAACGCTTGTAGAGCAGCTCGCGCTCGGCGCCCTGGCTGATGGCCTTGAGCGCCTGCTCGAAGCGCTTGCCGCTGGCCGGGTCCAGCACCTCCAGCACGACCTGCTTGCCGGCCTTCAGGTTGAGCATGGAATCGAACTCGGCGCCGGCCGCGATGGCCTCGCCGTCGATGGACTCGATGATCATGCCGGCCTTGAGTCTGGCGGTGGCCGTGTCCAGCGGGCCACCCTCGATGACCTCGCCCACCTTGACGCCCGCGCCCTGGTGGGCCGGCTCGTAGAACAGGCCCAGGGCCGCCGTCGCGTCGCCGCGCGGCGCGGGGCGATAGCTGCCGCCGGTGTGCGAGACGTTGAGCTCGCCCAGCATCTCGCTCAGCAGCTCGGCGAAATCGACGCCGTCGGCCACGAAGGGCAGCTGGCGTTCGTAGACCTCGCGGTAGCCAGCCCAGTCAACGCCGCCCATGTCGCTGACATAGAGCTTCTCGTAGGTCTGGCGCCAGACATGGTCGAACATCTGCGCGCGCTCGGCCGTGTGATCGATGCGCAGCTCGGCCGTGAACTTGAGCGCCTCGGTCTTCACGTCGCCCTTGCCGTCGTCACCGGGCAGCTTGAACTTCTGCACCTTGCCGCCGGTCATGACGAACCCCGTCGAGCCCTTGGCGTCCAGCGCCAGGCTGACCGCCTCGATGCGGCCGCCGGGCAGGGAGGCCAGGCGGCGGCCCTCCTTCTCTCGCAGGCGCACCTGCCACAGCTCATGCCCTTCCTCGGTCTTGACGACGTAGAACAGCTGCTCGCCGTCCGGCGTCATCGCGTAGTCCTTGATGTCGCCCGACACCGTGGTCAGGCGCGCCGTGCGGTTCTCCAGGCCCTCGAGCTCGACGACGACAGGCTTGGGCGGCTCGGGCTTCGGCTCTTCCTGCTTGGCGTCCTTCCTGCCCCCGTCCTTCTTGTCGTCCTTCTTCTCGTCCTCCTCGCGCTTCTTCAGCTGGGCATACTCGGCCTTGTCGAGCCGGTAGCGGTCGAAGGCAGCGCGGGTCAGGAACATCGCGTAGACGTCGGCGTCGTTGCGCGCGCCGCCGCCATTGCCGTGCAGGCCATGGCGGTCGGAGGTCCAGATCATCATCTGGCCCTGGCGCGCGAACAGCGGGCGCACGTCCTCATAGCCGCTGTGAGTCAGGTTGACCAGCTTGCCGCTGCCGTCGGCCGGCACCACGCCCACCTCCTGGCCCCAGCGGTTGCGGTCCACGAACTGCACCAGCAGGCTCTTGCCGTCGGGCGCCCAGTCGAACCACTGGTCGCCGTCCTCGTAGGAGTAGTTGAAGTCGCTGGACAGCACCTGGCGCGTCTTGCCGCTGGCGACATCCAGCACATGCAGCGCCGCGCGGTCCTGAAGATAGGCCACCTGCTTGCCGTCCGGCGAGTAGCGTGGCTGGAAGTTCTGGTGGGCGTTCTGCAGCAGCACCTGGGTCGTCACGCGCGGCGCGTTGAAGAAGCCAGGCACGGCCTTCTTGTCGCCGACGATCGCCGCCTCGCACAGGCTCCACCGACCGTTCTGCTCGCAGGCGTAGAGCAGCTTGCGGCCGTCGGGACTGAAGCTGACCGAGCGCTTCTGGCCCGGGCCGTCGGTGATGCGGCGCGTGTTGCCGAACTCGCTCGATGCGACGAAGACCTGGCCACGCACGACGACGGCGACCTCGCTGCCGTCGGGACTGACGGCCATGTCGGTGGCGCCCTCGGACAGCTTGAGGTTCTCGACACGCGGCGCCAGCGCGTCGGCCGCGATGCCGACGCCGACCTTCTGCGGCGCGGCCTCGTCGCCGGCCATCGTGTAGAGCTCGCCGTCGTAGCCGAAGCTCAGCGTGCCGTCGTCCGCGACGGACAGGAAGCGCACCGGGTTCTTCGTGAAGCGGGTGATCTGCCGCGCCGCCTCCGGGCGCTCCAGCGGCATCTTCCAGACATTGAAGGAACCGCTCTTCTCGCTGAGGTAGTAGACCGACTTCTCGTCTGGCGACCAGACCGGGTTGCGGTTCTCGCCGCCGGTGGCGGTCAGCTTGCGGTGCTGGCCGCTCCTGGCGTCCCACAGCCAGAGGTCGCGCGCCACCGGCGAGACATGGTGCTTGCGGAAGTTGTTCTCATAGCCCTTCCAGTCCTCGTAGACGAGCTGGCTGCCGGCCTTGTTGTAGCGCCCGGCCAGGGCCGGCTCGCTGAAGACCTGCTCGGGCCGGCGGCCGCCGTCGATGCCGACCCGGTAGAGCTCGCCCAGGGCCGGCGACGGGAAGGCCATGCTGGTGCGTGCGTCCTGGCGCGCGGCCGAGAACAGCACCGCCTGGCCATCCGGGGTGAAGGCGATGGGCGTCTCGGACGCCGAATGCGTCGTCAGCCGCCGCGACGGCCCGCCCTCGGCGGCAACGAGGAAGACGTCGTTGTTGCCGTAGACGTCGGCCGCATAGGCCAGCAGCCTGCCGTCGGGCGACCAGACCGGCGCCGTGACATGGTTGCCGTTGGCCACCAGCAGCCGCGCCGTGCCGCCCACGGCGGGCACCACGTAGAGGTTGCCCTCGAAGGTGAAGGCGATCTGCCTGCCGTCCGGAGAGATGCTGGACTGGCGCAACCACAGCGGCTGCGTCACGGGGCCCAGCGGGGCGGCGGCGAAAGCGCAGAGAGCGGTCGACAGCGCCAGGGCGGCGCCCGCGAGTTTGAAACGCATGGCAGGGCGGAAATGAGGCTGAGGCCAGCGAGTCTAGGAGTCTCGCTTCGCAGCGCGGAAAGTCACCGCCCGTGGATTACCCCAGCTTGCGATGGGCCAGCGCCGGCAACTGCTGGCGCACCTGGGTCAGGCGTGCCGGGTCCACCTCGGCGACGACGACGCCCTCGCCCTCCGCCAGCACGCTGAGCACCTGGCCCCAGGGGTCGACAACCATGCTGTGGCCCCAGGTGCGGCGGCCGTTGGCATGCTGGCCGCCCTGGGCGGGTGCGACGACATAGCACTGATTCTCGACCGCGCGGGCACGCAGCAGCAGCTCCCAATGGGCCTGGCCGGTCGTGTAGGTGAAGGCGGCCGGCACGGCCAGCAGGTGGCAGCCGGCATAGCTGCGGTAGAGCTCGGGGAAGCGCAGGTCGTAGCAGACCGACAGGCCCACGCGCAGGCCGCCGGCCTCGAAGGCGGTCGGCTGGCTGCCTGGCTCCAGCACGCGGCCCTCGTCATAGCTCTCGCGGCCGTTGTCGAAGGCGAAGAGGTGGATCTTGTCGTAGCGCGCGACGCGCTCGCCGGCTGGCGAGAACACCAGCGTCGAATTGCGCACGCGCTCGGCCGTAGCCGACCTGATGGGCAGCGTGCCGCCGATGATCCACAGGCCCAGGTCGCGCGCCGCCGCGGCCAGCATGGCCTGGATGGGGCCGCTGCCCTCCGCCTCGGCCAGGGCCAGCTTGTCGCCGTCCTGCAGCCCCATCAGGCAGAAGTACTCGGGCAGGGCCGCCAGCTCGGCGCCGCGGCGGGCGGCGTCCTCCAGCAGGCGGCGGGCGGCGGCGAGGTTGGCGGCCACATCGGGGCCGGAGACCATCTGGACGGCTGCGATCTTCATGGTCCCGATGCTAGTTCACCCTCTCGTCAGCGGATGTGTATTCATCGGCCGGACGCAATACTCATCCCCCACCTCACGCCGTTCATCGCAAGTCCGTTCCAGCCGCCGCCCTGGCTCCGCACAGTGGCGCCGCGGTGCCTTCAAGCGCGCGACCCCTCGCGCTGCATCCGCGCTCATGGACGGCTGCGATGAAGCGATCTTTCGTGACGATGAATCCCATGGTCTGGATGCTGTTCTGCATGATGTCGATTGCGGCCGGCTGCGGTGGTTCTGCCGGGGTGGAGGCCGAGCCGGTGGTCATAGGCGCCGGAACGCCCAACGCCGTCTCGGCCTGGAACGAGGCGGCGACCACCACCGTGAACCAGCCGAATGCCGCTGCCGGCACCCCGGAGGAGATGCAATCGGTGTACGCCGTCGACCTGGCCAGCGTCCACGTGGCCATGTATGACGCCGCCGTCGCGATCGCCGGCGGCCACCAGCCCTTCTACGTGACGCCCCGGGCGCGCGCCGACGGCGCCTCGCCGGAGGCCGCCATCGCCGCGGCGGCCTATGGCGTTCTCAGGGGCTTGTTCCCGAGCCGGGCTGCCTTCTACCAGCCGGTCTACGACGCCCAGCTCGCCGCGCTGCCGGACGGCGACGCCAAGCAGCAGGGGCTGGCGCTGGGCGCCGAGGTGGCCGCCGGCGTGCTGGCCGCACGCGCCAACGACGGCCGCATGACGCCGCTGGCCCCATTCGTCGCCGGCACCGGCCCGGGCCAGTTCCGCGGCCCCGCCCTGGTGGGCCGTTCCTACCCCTTCATCCGGCCGTTCGCGCTGGACGCCGCGGCCCAGTTCCGCCCGGCGGGCGCGCCGGCACTGGTCAGCGCGCAGTACGCGGCCGACTACGCCGAGACCCGCGCCCTCGGCGGCAGCGCGAGCACGTCGCGCAGCGCCGAGCAGGCCACCGCCGCCCGCTTTCATAGCGAGCCGCCCTCCGCCTTCTGGCCGCGCAATCTGCGCCGCTTCGTGATGACGGAGCGCCCGCTGGCGGAGCAGGCCCGCCTGGGCGCGCTGCTGTGGGTCACGCATGCGGACGCGACCATTGCCTGCTTCGAGGCCAAGTACCACTTCCTCGCGTGGCGCCCCTTCAGCGCCATCAACCTCGGCGACACCGACGGCAACGACGCCACCGCCGCCGACGCCGCCTGGACGCCCTTGCTGCCCACGCCGCCGCACCCGGAGTACCCGGCCGCCCATGCCTGCGTGGCGGCTGCGGTGGCCCAGGCGCTGCGCCTTCACTTCGGCACGGCCCGGGTCAGCTACGACTTCGACAGCAAGGCCAGCGCCAGCACTCAGCACTATGCCGACGTCGAGGCCCTCCTCACCGACGTCACGACGGCGCGCATCGCCGGCGGCATGCATTTCCGCAGCGCCCTGGTCGACGGCGCCGTCCTCGGTCGCGGCGTCGCCGCCTGGACGTCGAACCGGCGCTTCCAGTCACGATGAACACCATGCCGGAACGCCTGCGCGAGGGCTGGCTGCGGCACCGGCGGTCCCTCGCGCTACTGGCCTTCTCGGCGTTCTACCTGTCGACTCAGATGCTGCTGCAGAGCCTGCTCTTCGAGTTCTGGACGCCTGCGGACATCGCGCAGGCCTGGCTGGACTACCTGCTGGAGCTGACGCTGCTGGCACTGCTGCTGTACGGCGCCTACCTCGGCGTCGATGCGACCTGCACCCGTGCCGGGCGCTGGACGCGGCTGGCCTGGATGGCGCTGGCGCTCTACCTCGTCAGCTGGGCCTTCATGCTGGCCAACGCACTGTGGCGCAGCCGGCTGGCCGCGGTTCCCGATCTCTCGCTCTGCGCCGCCCTCGCCGGCCGGCTGGCCATCGTGCCGATCTACATCGTCGGCGTGCAGACGCTGTGGCAGCGCGCTCGCGAAATGGAAGCCCGAGAGTCCGATTCGCGGCAGTCCGCCGACGCGCTCGAGCGCGAGTCGCGGCGCATGCGGCTGCAGCTGCTGAAGGCGCAGATCGAACCGCATTTCCTGTTCAACACGCTGGCCAACATGCGCCAGCTGTACCGCACCGACCCCGACCAGGCCGCGCCCGTCATGCGCAGCCTGCAGCGCTACCTGCGCGCCGCCTTGCCGCGCGTGCGCCGCGACGACGCGACGCTGGCCGACGAGCTGGACCTCGTGCGTGCCTATCTGATGCTCGTCGCCATGCGCATGCCCGCGCGGCTGGCCTACCGCGTGCACGACGGCTCGGGCTGCGCGGCCCTGGTCTTCCCGGCCATGGTGGTGCTGACGCTGGTGGAGAACGCGATCCGCCACGGCATCGAGCCCTCGGCCGCCGGCGGCCGCGTCGACGTGACGGCCAGCACCGCGCAGGGCTGGCTGTCCATCCGCGTGCGCGACGACGGTGTCGGCTTCGGCGCCGCCCAGATCGGCGGCAGCGGCGTCGGCCTGGCCAATGTGCGCCGCCAGCTGCAGGCCAGCTTCGGCACGCGCGCGCGGCTGCTGCTGGCCGAATGCGCGCCAGGCGTCGAGGCCACCCTCGTCGTGCCCATGGAGGGCGCATGAACGGGCGCCGGCCGCCGTCGCTGCGAGACGACCTGCTGCTGGCCGCTGCGGCCGTCGGCGCCACGGCGGTGCTGTTCCTGCCCGGTGCCTGGCTCGTCGCGGAACGGGTCTCGCCCGAGCTGCTGCTGTTCTCGCTGCTGCAGCCGCTCAACTGGGCCGCCATCGTGCTGGCGCAGGTCGCCGCGCTGCGTCTTGCCGACCGGCACCTCGCGCGGCCCGGCGTTCCCGGGCAGTTCTGCATCGCGGCCCCGGTCGGCATGGCCGTGGCCGCCGGGCTGTGCGCCTGGGTCGACCCGCCGGCGGTGCGGCTGGGCCTGCTCGGCGAGACCGGCAACACCCGGCTGCTGGGTGCCTGGACCGCGGCGCTGATCGCGGCCTTCATGGTCTGGTCGCGCGAGGCCTGGACGCGCCACGCGGCCTCCGTCGAACGGCTGCGGCGCGTGCAGCAAGCGCAGCTCTCGGCACGCCGCGAGGCGGTCGACGCCCAGCTGCGCGCGATGCAGGCGCGCATCGATGCCCAGCAGTTCTTCAAGGCGCTGGACGCCATCGAGCGCCTCTACGGCAGCGACGCCGGGCGCGCGGACGCGCTGTTCGACGCCCTGGTGCTGTACCTGCGCGCGGCCGTGCCCAGCCTGGACGGCGGCGCGTCGACGCTGGGCCGCGAACTGGCACTGGCGGCGGCCTGCGTGCGCATGCACGCGCTGGCCACCGGCCGCGACGTCGCGCTGGAGATCGACGTCGCCGCGCCGCTGCGGTTGCTGGCCTTCCCGCCGGGCGTGCTGCTGCCGCTGCTCGGCGGCGCGCTGGCTGCGGGTCAGAACGCCGGCCCTCTCGCCGTCGTCGCCCGCCCGGCCGGCGCTCGCGCCCTGACGCTGACGCTGCGCGCGCCGCCTGGCCCCGACGAGGCGGGGCTGCGGCAGGCCGGCCGGGCCCTGGCGGCACTGTACGGCGCGGCGGCAACGCTGCGCCGGGAGGCCGGCCTCACCCTCGTCCATCTCGAGCTGCCGCATGGATCACGCTAAGCCCCCGACCGCCGTCATCGCCGAGGACGAGCCCCTGCTCGCCGACGAGTTGCGCCGCAGCCTCGCCGCCCTGTGGCCGCAGCTGCGGATCGCCGCGCAGGCATGCGACGGCGCGCAGGCGCTGCTGGCCATCGACGAGCACCGGCCGGACGTCGCCTTTCTCGACATCCGCATGCCGGTGCTGTCCGGGCTGGACGTCGCGCAGCGCGTCGCTGGCCGCTGCCACGTCGCCTTCCTCAGCGCCTACGACCAGCATGCGATCGCGGCCTTCGAGGCCGGCGGCGTCGACTACGTGCTCAAGCCGCTGTCGCCGGCGCGGCTGGCGGTGACGGTCGAGCGCCTGAAGTCCCGCATCACCGCCACGCCCGCGGCGCTGGAGCGGGCGCTGCAGCAGCTCGCCGCCCAGGCGCCCACGGGGCCGCGCGCCCACCTGCAGTGGATCAATGCCTCGCATGGCCGGGCGGTGCAGATCATCACGGTCGACGAGGTGTTGTACTTCCGCGCCGACACCAAGTGCACGCTGGTCGTCACCGCGCAGGGCGAGGCGGTGATCCGCAAGACGCTCAAGGAGCTCGGCGACGAGCTCGACCCGACGAGCTTCTGGCAGGTGCACCGCTCGGCCATCGTCAACGTGCATGCCATCGACCATGTGCGCCGCGACGGGCGCGGCAACATGCAGCTGCGCCTGAAGGGACGCGCCGAGACGCTGCCGGTCTCGACGCAGTACCAATCGCTGTTCCGGCAGATGTAGGAAAGAACGCCATGAAGCCATCCCACGGCCCCCTCGGCCGCCGCCATGCGCTGGCACTGCTGTCGGCCCTAGGCGTGCCGGCCGGCGCGCTCGCGCAGGACCCGGTGCGCGCCGACCCACGCGGCTATGCCGTGCTGTTCGAGAACAAGCGCCTGCGCGTGCTGCTGTTCACGAGCCGGCCCGGCCTGGGCATCTGCGGCCAGGGCGTGCACTCGCATCCGGCCCATCTGAACATCGCGCTGACGCCGATCAAGGCGCGCATCCGCCTGCCTGACGGCAAGACCCTCGTGGCCGAGAACAAGGCGGGAGACGTGTTCTGGGAAGAGGCGGTCAGGCACTCTGTCGAGAACCTCGGTGGCGCCGACGCCAGGGCCTACATGATCGAGCTGAAGGACACGCAGCCCAGCCGCAAGGCCTAGCTGGCAACAGACCCTAAGGCGCGCTGGCGGCCTTGGCGGCCGGGCCCTCGACCTTCTCCACCTTGGGATCGTTCCAGGTGCCGGTGATGAGGAACTCGCGCGTGTTGGCCGCGGCCACCGGTCGGCTGAGGATGAGCTGGGCCAGGAAGGCGCCCAATGCGACGGCCGGATTGATGGCCGCATAGGCCAGCGACGCCCCGCCGGCCGACACCTCGGGCACGACGACGACGCGCAGCTTCTGCGTCTCGGCCGCGAGGTCGGTGCTGCCATCGACCAGCACGGCCGCCTGCAGGCCGCGGATGCGGATGTTGTCGCTGCGGGCCACACCGGCGGCGATCTTCACGTCGCCGGTCACGCCGTCGAAGGTGAAGCCCTCGGCAAAGACGTCGCGGAAGTCCAGCAGCAGCCGGCGCGGCAGCGACTGCAGGCTGAGCACCCCCAGCAGCCGGCCGACGCCGGGTTCGGCCTTCAGGAAGGTGCCGGTGTCGAGCTGGATGTTGAGCGCACCGGCCATGCTGGCGTAATGGGGCGCCAGCGGCGAGCCGTCCCAGCCGACCTGGCCGGCCATATGGCCCTTGCCGCCGCGCAGCACCTGGCCCTGGCCCAGGCGCTCCAGCAGCTTGCCGCCGTCGGCGATGTCGAGCTTCCAGTCGAGCTGGGTGCGGCGCCGGGCGGCGCTCTCGCCGCCCGTCACCGCGGCCCACAGGCCGCTGGCGTGCAGCGTCGCCTCGGGCGACTGGATCTGCAGCTTCTCCAGCTTCCAGTCGCGCGCGGCGGCCGGCGCCTGGGCCAGCACCTCGAGGCGGCCCATGTGCTTGCCGCGCAGCTCGAAATCGTCGACCTCGATGTCCAGCGACGGCAGCGGGCCGCCGGCCGCGTCGGCCTTGCCCGGGTCTATGAGTTCACTGACCGAGTCGGCCTCCTGGCGCGGCAGTGACAGCCGCGCCAGCCGCGCCTGTACGGCGTCGATCTGGCTGCCCCGCACGCCCTTCAGCTCGATGCGACCGGCGATCTGCTCGGCATCGACGTTGATGCGCCAGTTGGCACCGTCGCGCGCGACCTGCGCGGCCACCCGGCCCAGCTGACGGCCGCCGACCTTGAGCGCCTGGCTGCGCAGCGCGATCTGGCTGGGCAGCAGGCCCGCATCGTCGCCGGCGCCGCCATGGCCGCCGGCCAGCGCACCCAGGCGCTGCTGCCAGGCGTCCAGATCCAGCGCCGCAACATTGACCTGCAGAAGCACGCCGCTGGCCGGCAGCGCGGGCAGTTTGTCCTGCACGGCCAGCGCGCCGCGCAGCACCTGCGAACTCGCCGCCGACACGTCTCGTTGCAGTTGGGCCTGCAGCAGCGGCGCCGCGCCGGCGCCGACCTCGATGCGGATCTCGTCACGGCCCGCGGCGGTGGGCGTCATCAGCAGGCGCAACGGCAGCTGGGCCTCGGCCTCCTTGCGCGCCGGTGCCGGCAGGTCCAGCGCCAGGCCCTGCAAGCTGCTGGTGACGCTGAGCTCGCTCTGCCCGCCCGCAGGAATCGCGAGCTGGAAGCGATAGGCCGCCTGGCCGCTGGCAGCCTGGGCCAGGCGGGCCACGGCACCCAGCTCCGTGGCATGGCGCAGGCCGTCGGCGGTGGCCTGGCCCTGCACGGCAAAGCGCAGGCCGCCGTCGCGCTGCGTGCCCCCCTCGATGCCGGCGTCGCCGCCCAGCAGGCGGGCCGTCACGCCGGCCAGCTGCAGGCCGCGGCGGTCGAAGTCGATGCGGCCGCGCACGCCGGCCAGCGCCGGCAGCTCGGGGCGCAGCTTGAGGTCGACGCCGCCCAGCTGCAACTGGCCCTTCAGCATCGTCTGGTTGGTGTCGTCCAGCGGAATGCCTATGCCCAGCTTGAGGCCGACCTGGCCCTGGGCCGTGGTCGCGCTCAGCGCGTGGCCCAGCCATTCGTCCAGCGGCGAGCCGCGCACGAAGCGCAGCAGGTCGGCGCCGGCACCCTTGCCCGCGCCATCCAGCTGCAGCACGCGGCCATGGTGCAGATCCTGGATGCCGCCGTTGACGCCGCTCAGCTCGTAGTCCAGCACCTTGGCGCGGCCGCCCTTGATGAACATGCCGGCACGCTCGAAGACGAGTTCGGCGTCGACGTTCTCCATCGCCGGCCAGTTGGTGCCGACGTCGCTGGGCGGCACATAGGCCAGCGTGACGCCCTGGGCCTGGGTGGCTACGCGGAAGACCCCGCTGGATCTGGGGGCGTCGAAGGGGAAGTCCGCCAGCTCGCCCTTGAGCCTGACGCTGACGTTGCGCGCCTCGCCAGCCAGCAGCGCGCGCTGTAAATAGCTGCGCGTGGCCGGCAGGCTCTGCGGGATGTAGCGGGCCACGCGCGTGGCCTCCACACGCTGCACATGGCCGCTCAGGTCCAGGAAGCCCGGCGACGATGTGTCGTTCTTTGCCCCGGCTGGCCGCCGCCAGGCGAGGTCGAACTCGCCGCTCAGGTCGGGCGTCTGCAGCTGCAGGTCGCGCAGCCTCAGCTCGACGTCGCCGGCGCCCTTGCCGCCGGCCTTGGCGGGCGGCGGCAGCTGCCAGCTCATTTGCGTGGACAGCCGAGTGATGGGCAGGCGCGGGTCCTCGAACAGTCCCGGCAGCTCGACCTCGCCGTCGCGCAGGGCCAGCCGGGCCGAGCCGCCGCGCTCGCTGGCCTCCAGCGCCAGGCTGGCACCCCGCAGGCCGGGGCGGCCGAGATGGTCGGGCTGTTCAGCCGGCTTGGCCGCCAGCGCCAGGCCGTCGAGCTGGGCCTTGACGCGGTAGCTGCGTGGCGCGTCCAGCGCACCCTGCCACTGGCCGGACAGGGCCGTCAGCACGCCGCGCGGCTCAAGCTCGGCCAGCAGCTGGTGGGCGCGCTCGCCCAGCGGCAGTCGCTGGGCGATCTGGGCCATCAGCGCGAAGTCCAGGCGCTGGGCATTGACCTCGCCGCCCAGCACTTCGTCGCCCGGACCCAGCTGCAGCGCGACGCCCCAGTCCGAGCGCGGCCAGACCACGCCGTCGCCGCTGACAAAGCCGAGCTGACGGGCCTGCAGGCTCAGGCGATCGCTGGCACGGGCCAGGTCCAGCCTGCCCTCGATATGATCCAGGTTCAGCTCGGGGGCGGACTCCAGCAGCTTCAGCCGCACCGAGCGCAGCGCCAGGTCCAGCGTTGCCGCGACCGGCTGGCCGTCCTTGATCTGGCCCCAGGCGCGCACCGCGCCGTCGCCCTCGCTGAGCTGGAAGGGCAGGTTCACATGGCGGCGCAGCTGGCTGAGGTCGGCACGTGGCAGCTCGGCGTAGAGCTGGCCGCTCCAATGCTGGAGCTCGGACGGCCGCTTCAGCACGTTCTGCGTGAACTGGCCACGCAGCGTGAAGCGCCGGCCCCAGTCGGCGGGCGGCGTCGCGTCCAGGCGCAACTGATGGCGGCGCAGGCCGTTGCGCATGATGAAGTTCAGCTCGGACAGCTCCAGCGCCGGTGCGCCGGCGCGCCGCTCGTCGATCCAGCGCACGCGGCCGCGCACGATGGCCAGTTCGGGCTGGCTGAACAGCCAGTCCAGCCCGGCCTCGGTGGCCGAGGCGTCGCTGCGCTCGGCGTCCAGCAGGCCTAGGCCGGCAACGAAGATGCGGCCCTGCGCATCGCGGCGTATGACCAGCTCGGGCGCGTCGACCAGCAGCTGCGAGAAGCGCGGCTCCAGTACCACCAGCGACTGCACCGACAGCACGGCCGCGATGCGCGGCAGACGCAGGGCCGGCCGGCCGGCGGCGTCCAGCACCTGCACGTCGCCCAGTTCCATGCGCGGCATCCAGCCGCCGGACTCGACCGTGATGCGGCCTATGCGCAGCTCTACCCCCAGCGCCTTTGAGGCTTCCTTTTCCAGCCAGGGGCGCCAGTCATTGGCGTGCGGGAGAATGGCCCAGTGCAACACGGACCAAGCCACCACCACCAGCACCCCGGCCAGGGCCAGGACCAGCAGCAGCCCACGCAGGGCTTTCCCGCACAGGCTCAAGGGCCGGCGCGCAGCACGATTGCAGTGGTGGAGGACGGCCGAAAAGAAGTCAAACACGTTGTCTGGGGGCACGTGAAGAACCGGCCGGCAGGCAATCTAGCACAGGGTCATGAGCGCACTGTTTCCCGTTTTTGCTGAGCACAGCCGCTACGTCCAGCGCGTGCGCCGCCGCTATGCGGCGGAACTGGCGTTGCTGCCCCCCGGCCTGCCCGACCGGGCCGTCATCTCGGCGCTGATCGAGACCATGCTCGCGCAGCGGCCTCTGGCCGCTGCGCTGCGCGTGGCCCGTCACCTGGTGCTTGAGCGTCTGGCGGTCCTGGACATCGAACAGGGCGCCAGCGTGGCCGATGTCACGCTGGCCATGACCCACCTGGCCGAGGTCACGCTGGACCGCGCGCTGGCCGCTGCGCGCACCGAACTGGACGAGATCCACGGGCCGCCGCGCAACGCCGACGGCGGCGACATCGCCTTCTGGGTACTGGGCATGGGCAAGCTGGGCGCGCGCGAGCTGAACGTGTCGTCGGACATCGACCTCATCTACGTCTACGAGGACGAGGGCGCCACGCAGGGACCGCGGCCCACTTCGGCCCATGAGTACTTCTCGGCCGTCGCCAAGCGCCTCTACGCGCTGATCGGCGACGTGACCGACGACGGCCAGGTCTTCCGCGTCGACCTGGCGCTGCGCCCCAACGGCAAGAGCGGCCCACCGGTCGTCAGCCTGGGCATGCTGGAGGAGTATTTCTTCGTGCAGGGCCGCGAATGGGAGCGCTTCGCCTGGCTGAAGAGCCGCGTCGTCGCGCCGCTCAGCGGCCCCGGCGCGCCGGGTGACGCACGCACGCTGGCTCTGCGCAACCTCGTCACGCCCTTCGTCTACCGCCGCTATCTGGACTACGGAGTCTTCGAGGGCTTGCGCCAGCTGCACGGCAAGATCCGCAGCGAGGCCAAGGCCCGCGCGGCAGGCCGGCCCGAGCGCGCCAACGACGTCAAGCTATCGCGCGGGGGCATACGCGAGATCGAGTTCATCGTGCAACTGCTGCAGGTGGTGCGCGGCGGCCAGTTCCCCGAGATCCGCACCCGCTCCACCGTCAAGGCGCTGACCCAGCTGGCCGCCGGCGGGCTGATGAAGGCGGAGACCGCGCAGAAGCTCCGCGAGGCCTACGTCTTCCTGCGCCGTGTCGAGCACCGCATCCAGTTCCTGGACGACCAGCAGACGCATTGCCTGCCGCAGGGCGATGCCGACCTGGCCTGGATCGCCGCATCCCTGGGCCTGAAATGTTCGAGGGATGCCTGCGAGCTGTTCGAGCAGCTGGGCGAGGTGCGCGAGCTGGTCGCGACCGAATTCGACGCGCTGCTGCACGAGGGCGGCAAACCCCCGGGCGCTTGCAGGAACGGCCAGTGCAGTGGCCCCAAGCCGGCCGTGGACGGCGAGGACTTTCTGCAAGGCCTGCCCGCGCCGCTGGCCGCGGCCGTGCGCGCGCTGGCCGACACGCCACGCGTGCAAGGCCTGCGCGAGGAGTCGCGCCAGCGCCTGGCCAAGCTCTTCCACCGCGCCGCCCAGGCCGTGACGGCCGAGGAATGCTCGCTGGACGCGGCGCTGCGCTTCGTCGATTGGGTGGGCCCGCTGCTGCGCCGCGAGAGCTATCTCGCCCTGCTCGTCGAACGCCCCGCCGTGCAGCAGCGCCTGCTGCGCCTCCTGGGCCTGGCGCGCTGGCCCATGCGCTATCTGATGCAGCACCCGGGCGTCATCGACGAGCTGGCCGACCCGCTGCTCTTGACTGCCCGCTTTGACCGCCAGGCCTTCATCGACGACCTGCTGGACCGCGAGCAGGGCTGGGCACGCAGCGGCGAGGCCGACGAGGAGGCCCTGCTGGACACACTTCGCCGCGCCCACCATGCCGAGGTTTTCCGCACGCTGGTGCGCGATGTCGAGGGTCGCATCACCGTCGAGCAGGTGGCCGACGACCTGTCCTCGCTGGCCGACGCGGTGCTGCAGATCGCCATCCAATGGGCCTGGGCCCGCTTCGGCAAGGCCCATCGCGAAGAGCCCCGCCTTGCCGTCATCGCCTACGGCAAGCTGGGCGGCAAGGAGCTGGGCTATGGCGGCGACCTGGACGTGGTGTTCGTCTTCGACGATGCGGACGAGAACGCCAGCGAGATCTACGGCGCCTTTGTGCGCCGCCTCATCACCTGGCTGACGCTGCGCACGGCGGCCGGCGAGCTGTTCGACATCGACACGGCGCTGCGGCCCAACGGCAACTCCGGGCTGCTGGTCACGTCGCTGGCCCACTTCGAGGCCTACCAGACCGGCCGCGGCAGCAACACCGCCTGGACCTGGGAGCACCAGGCCATCACGCGGGCGCGCTTCTGCGCCGGCAATGCCGAGCTGGCCGCGCGCTGCGAGAGCGTGCGCCGCCAGGTGCTGACGGCGCCGCGCGACGCCCAGGCGCTCAAGCGCGAGGTGCAAGCCATGCGCGAGAAGGTGCGCGCGGCACGCCCGGTCAGGGACGATCTGTTCGACGTCAAGCACAGCGAGGGCGGCATGATGGACGCCGAGTTCGCGCTGCAGACGCTGGTGCTGACGCAGGCGGCCGTCCACCCCGGGCTGCTGGACAACCTCGGCAACATCGCGCTGCTGCAGCGCTGCGAGGCCGTGGGCCTGCTGCCGGCCGGCGTAGGCGTAGGGGCCGCGAATGCCTACCGCGAGCTGCGCCGCGTGCAGCACAAGGCGCGGCTGGACGAGCAGTCCACCGCGCTGGATGCCGCGGCCGCCGTGCCGCTGGCTGTGCACCGCGACGCCGTGCGGGCGCTATGGCGAGCCGTGTTTGGCTGACGCTGTGCGCGGCGCTGGCCACGCTGTCGCTGCTGGCCTGGCCGCTGCCGCGCGACGCGCTGGACTGGCAGCCGGCGCTGGCCGCGGCGCAACCCTGGCGGGCAGTCAGCGCCGCCTTCGTCCACTGGACGCCGCTGCACCTTGCGGCCAACCTCGCCGGCTGCGCGGTGCTGGCGCTGCTGGGCTGGCGCGCCGCGCTGGGCCCGCGCGAGGCCCTGGCCGGGCTGCTGGCGCTGCCGCTGACGCAGCTGGGCCTGCTGCTGCGCCCGGAGCTGGCGCGCTACGCCGGCCTCTCCGGCGAGCTGCATGCGCTGGCCGCCATCGCGGCGCTGGCGCTGCTGGCGCGGCCGGGGAGGGAGCGGCGAGTCGGTGCCGGCATCGCGCTCGGCCTGGTCGCCAAGCTGGCGCTGGAGGCGCCGCTGGGCCCGCCGCTGCGCGCCACGCCCGGGTTCGACTTCCCCGTCGCGCCGCTGGCCCATCTCACGGGTGCGCTGGCCGGCGCCCTCGCCTGGGGCCTGACAATGCGCCGCTCCGACAGATAGAGATAGCGAGGAGCCCGCATGGGACGTGAAGCCAGTTGTACCGCCCGCGTGGGCAGCCAGAACGCCGAGGAAAGCGCCGAGGTCGCTGCCCTGCTCGAATCGACCACCGTCGTGCTGCGCGGCGCGATCAAGCGCAAATGGGATATCGCCGCGCTGCGCAACCTGCGCGTGGCCGACGAGGCGCTGCTGTTCGAGGCGGGCGATGAAGCGGTCGCCCTCGCGCTGGGCGAGAAGGAGGCCCAGCGCTGGCTGAAGAAGCTGCAGACGCCGCCACCCACGCTCGCCGCCAAGCTGGGCGTCAGCGCCGACAACCCGGCGCTGCTGATCGGGCCCACAGTGGGTGCGCTGGACCCGGCACTGGCCGAGGCGCTGGCCCATGGCCTGACTGGCAACGTCAAGGCCGCGCGGATGCTGGTGGCTGTCATCAGCAAACCCGGCGAGCTGGAGCGCATGGCCGACTTCCACGCCCAGATGATCTGCAAGACCGTGTGGGTGGTGCACCCCAAAGGCCCCGGCGCCTTCCCATCGGATGCCGAAGTGCGCAGCGCGATGCGCGGCTGGGGCTATGTGGACAACAAGACCAGCGCCGTATCGGAGCGGCTCACCGCCACGCGCTACGTCAAGCGCTAAGCGATCAGCAGCTCGCGCGAGCGCACGTGCAGCAGGCGCACCAGGCGCCAGATGCGGCGCTCGATCTCGGCGCCGTCCAGCGCCCACAGCGCCGCGATCTCGGCCAGCAGCAGGCCTTGCGCCAGCAACGTCAGCAGATGGCGACTGGCCTGGTCGATCTGGCGCCCGGCTGGGCTGACGTCCCGCGGCGCCGCGGCCTGGCTCGCCGTGACGATGGGGCTGCGCGCGATGCCGAAGGCGGCCAGCGCCTGGCGCGCGAGCTGGGGGCTGAGCATGGCGCGGCGGCCATGCAGCCGCCACAGCGCCTCGACCAGGCCAGTGCCGCCGCCGTCGTCCACGTGATAGGCGTTGGCGCCGGCGCTCAGCGCCGCGAACAACTGCAGGTCGTCGGCGGTAGGCGCCAGCAGCAGCAGCTGGGGGCGAACGGCCAGACGGCCCAGCTCGTGGGCGACGCGCATCGCATGGCTGTCCACCAGGCGCAGGTCGCAGGCGACGATGTCGGGCGCCAGCGCGCCGATCTCGTCGAGCGCATCGGCCAGCACATGGTGGCTGCCGGCCAGCGCCAGCCCCCCGGCCTGCAGCAGGGCCTGCGTGCGCCGCTGCGGGGCCTCGCCGAGACGGAGGAGATAGACGGAGGGCATGGCGGCGGCGGAAGGCGTCCGCATTGTGCGCGGTTCGCGCGCCGCCTCCCTAACTTGCAGCCGTCATCCCCCACGTCCAGGCGGTTGCCCGGGCGGCCTCACGCCGCCTGGCCTGCTGGCCGGCCAGCCTTGGGCAGGCGCTCTATCGGGCCCTGCGGCGCAAAGCTGTGGGCGCTGGCCAGCGGCCAATAGATCCTGAAGGTGTTGTGCGGCAGCTCGCCGCGCAGCAGCACGCCGGGCTCGACGAAGGGCAGCAGGTTGGCCAGCAGGCGCACCTCGTGCTTGTCCAGCCGGTGCACGATGTGCTGGGCCGTGATCTCCTGCGGGTGGCACAGGCCCGCGGCCTCGACCAGTTCCTTCAGCGCCTTCAACGTGTTCTGGTGGAAGTTGGCGACGCGCTGGGCCTTGTCGGGCACAACGATGGCGCGCTGGCGCACCGGGTCCTGCGTCGTCACGCCGGTGGGGCAGTGGCCCGTGTGGCAGGCCTGGGCCTGGATGCAGCCCAGCGCGAACATGAAGCCGCGCCCGGCATTGCACCAGTCCGCCCCCAGGGCCATCAGGCGCACGATGTCGAAGGCCGACGTCACCTTGCCGGCGCAGCCCAGCTTGACCTTGTCGCGCAGGTCCAGGCCTATCAGCGTGTTGTGTACCAGCAGCAGCCCTTCCTGCAGCGGCGCGCCGACGTTGTTGGTGAACTCCAGCGGCGCCGCGCCGGTACCGCCCTCTGCGCCGTCGACGACGATGAAGTCCGGCGTGATGCCGGTCTCCAGCATGGCCTTGGCCAGCGCGAACCATTCCCAGGGGTGGCCGATGCAGAGTTTGAAGCCTGTGGGCTTGCCACCGGACAGCGTGCGCAGCTTGTCGATGAACTGCATCATCTCCACTGGCGTCGAGAACGCGCTGTGGCGGGCCGGCGAAATGCAGGCCTGACCCACCGGAACGCCGCGCGCGGCGGCGATCTCCTCGGTCACCTTGGGGCCGGGCAGCACGCCCCCATGGCCGGGTTTGGCACCCTGGCTGAGCTTGAGCTCGATCATCTTGACCTGCGGGTCGCGCGCGGCGGCCTCGAAGCGCTCGGCGCTGAACGAGCCGTCATCGTTGCGGCAGCCGAAGTAGCCGGAGCCGATTTCCCAGATCAGGTCGCCACCATGCTGGCGGTGGTGCACGCTGATGGAGCCCTCGCCTGTGTCGTGCGCGAAGCCGCCGATCTTGGCGCCCTTGTTCAGCGCCAGGATGGCGTTGGCGCTCAACGCGCCAAAGCTCATCGCCGAGATGTTGAAGACGCTGGCCGAATAGGGCTGGGCGCGACCGGCGCCTATGGTGATGCGGAAGTCGTGGCTGGTCAGGTGCGTGGGTGCCAGCGAGTGGTTGATCCACTCGTAGCCGCGTGCGCTGACGTCCAGCTGGGTGCCGAAGGGGCGCTGGTCGGGGTCGCCCTTGGCGCGCTGGTAGACGATGGATCGCTGCGCGCGCGAGAACGGCGCGGCGTCGTTGTCGCCCTCCAGGAAGTACTGGCGGATCTCGGGGCGGATGAACTCCAGCAGGAAGCGCAGATGCCCGATAACGGGGTAGTTGCGCAGGATGGAGTGGCGCTGCTGGCGCATGTCGCGCAGGCCCAGCAGCGTGAGCGCGAGAAAGACCAGCACCAGCGCGCCGTTGCCCAGCCCCACCGTCCAGCCGACGGCGAAGCACAGCGCCAGCAGGCCGCACAGCATCCAGGTCAGATAGCGCAGCGGGAAATGCTCGTTGATGCGTCTCGTCCAGCCGGGCCAAGCAAGCATGAAAAATCCTCGTAAACCATGACCGACGGAGCTTAAGCCCGCGGGCACGCACAATCGCCACGCATCAACCCTCAAGGTGGCCGCCCATGAAGTCCCTGTTCTCCGCAATCGGCTGGTTGTTCTCCAAGGCCTGGTGGCTGCTCGACGGCACGCGTCGGGCGCTGATGAACCTGTTCGTGCTGCTACTGGTCGTCATCGTCGCGACGGCCCTGCTGACGCGAGGCCCCAAGGCCCTGGCCGACAAGACCACCCTCGTCCTCAAGCTCGACGGGAACCTCGTCGAGCAGTTCTCCGGCAGCCCGCGCGAGCAGCTGCTGGCCCAGGCCCAGGGCCGCGGCACGCCCAAGCAGACCCGGCTGCGTGACGTGCTGGCCGCACTGGAGCTGGCAGCCAAGGACGACAAGATCAGCAGCGTGCTGCTGGACGTGGAGGACCTGCAGGGCGCCGGCCTGGCCGGCCTGCACGAGGTCAGCGCCGCGCTGCAGCGCTTTCGCAAGACCAGCGGCAAGCCCGTCGTCGCCTACGCCGACAGCTACAGCCAGCGCGGCTACTTCCTCGCGGCCCAGGCCGGTGAGGTCTACCTGCACCCCATGGGCATGGTCATGCTGGAGGGCTTCGGCCGCTGGCGCACCTACTACAAGGACGCGCTGGACCGCATCGGCGTGACGCCCCATGTCATCAAGGTCGGCACCTACAAAAGCTTTGCCGAGCCCTATACCGCCACCGGCCCCAGCCCCGCGACGATGGAGGCCGAGGGGCTGGTCTACGGCGAGCTGTGGAGCGGCTTCACGGGCACGATCGAGACGGCGCGCAAGCTGGAGGCCGGCGCCATCGGCCGGAGCATCGACCAGATCCCGCAGCTGTTGGCCGCCGTGAAGGGTGACGCGGCCCAGCTGGCCGTGCAGGCCAAGCTCGTCGACGGCCTGAAGACGCGCGACCAGATGCGCGAGCTGCTCATCGCCAAGGGCGCCCGAGACGAGGACAGCAAGAGCTTCCGCCAGGTGTCGCTGGCCCAGTACATGGCCTATGTGAAGGACGCCGGCGCGCCGAACAAGCTGCAGCCGGGCGTCGGCATCGTCGTGGCCGAGGGCGAGATCGTCGACGGCGATGCCGGCCCGGGCCGCATTGGCGGCGACTCCACGGCCCGCCTGATCCGCAAGGCACGCGAGGACGAGGCCATCAAGGCCGTCGTGCTGCGCGTGAACTCGCCCGGCGGCAGCGCCTTCGCGTCCGAGATCGTTCGCCGCGAGCTGGAGCTGACGCGCCAGGCCGGCAAGCCCGTTGTCGTCTCCATGGGCGACGTGGCGGCCTCCGGCGGCTACTGGATCTCCATGGCCAGCGACGCCGTCATCGCCGACGCCGGCACCATCACGGGCAGCATCGGCGTGTTCGGCATCCTGCCCACGGCCGAGGGCCTGATGAACAAGCTGTCGCTGCATACGGGCGGCGTCACGACGACCTGGCTGGCCGGTGGCTTCGACCCGCGCCGGCCGCTGGACCCGCGGCTGCAGGCTGCGGTACAGGCCGGCATCGACCACATCTATGCCCGCTTCACCGGCCTCGCCGCCCAGGCGCGCAAGAGCACACCGGAGAAGATCGACACCGTCGCCCAGGGCCGCATCTGGACCGGCGCTCAGGCGCGCGAGCGAGGCCTGGTGGACCGTCTGGGCAGCTTCGACGACGCAGTGCAGACAGCGGTGCAGTTGGCCAAGTTGGAGGTCAAGGCGGGCGAGAAGCCGCGCGTGACCTATGTGGAGCGCGACCTCAGCCGCGGCGAACGCCTGCTCGCGTCGCTGACCGACGTGATGGCGCCATCCCTGGCCCGGGCCGTCGGGCAGTCGCTGGGCTTGGACGCGCTGCCGGCGCCCGTCGTCGAGGAACTGGCCGTGCTCAAGGATCTGTCCAAGGTGGCGGCGCGCGGCCAGTGGGACCGCGCCGCGGCCGTTCACTGTCTCTGCGGCGCGCCTTAGTCGAGCGTCCGGCGGTAGCGCAGCAGCGCCACGCCGCCCGCCACCGCCAGGAAGGCCAGCATGGGCCACAGCTCGGGCAGCAGTTCCGCGGCGCCCGAGCCCTTCAGCATGACGCCGCGCACGATGCGCAGGAAATGCGTCAGCGGCAGCAGCTCGCCCAGCGCCTGGGCCCAGGCCGGCATGCCGCGGAACGGGAACATGAAGCCCGACAGCAGCATGGAAGGCAGGAAGAAGAAGAAGGTCAGCTGCAGGGCCTGCAGCTGGTTGCGGGCCAGCGTGGAGAACGTGAAGCCCACGCCCAGGTTGGCCAGCATGAAGACGCCGATCAGGGCCAGCAGCAGGCCGATGCTGCCGACCATGGGCACGCTGAACAGCAGCCAGGCCGCCCCCAGGATGACGCCCAGCTGCACATAGCCCAGCACCACATAGGGCAGGATCTTGCCGACCATGACCTCGATGGGCCGCACGGGCGTGGCCAACAGGTTCTCCATCGTTCCCCGCTCGCGCTCGCGCGTCATGGCCAGCGCCGTCAGCATCACCATGGTCATGGTCAGGATGGTGCCGACCAGGCCAGGCACGATGTTGTAGCGCGACAGGCCCTCGGGGTTGTAGCGGCGCTGGATGCGCACCTCGAACGGCGGCGCCTGCGGCGCCAGCGCAGCCAGTGCGCCGCGCAGGTCGCGGCTCAGCGCGCTCTGACCCAGCTGGCTCAGCGCGGCGATGGCGTTGCCGGCGGCCGAGGGGTCGGTCGCGTCGGCGGCGATCAGCACGGCCGGCTTCTCGCCGCGCACGACGCGGGCGCCGAAGTCGTCCGGCACGACGACAAGGAACTGGATGTCGCCACGCTGCAGCAGCGCATCGCCGCGCGACTCCGCGATGCCGCTCTCGACGACGCGGAAATAGCCGCTGGTCTGCAGCGCCGCGACGAGGCTGCGCGCCATCGGGCTGGCGTCCTGAGACACGACGGCCGTCGGCAGGCCCTTGGGGTCGGTGTTGATGGCATAGCCGAACAGCACCAGCTGCATGATGGGCACGCCCACGGCCATCGCGAACGTGAGCTTGTCGCGCAGCATCTGCTGCACTTCCTTCAGCGCGATGGCAAAGGTGCGGGCCAGGGCTTGCATCAGCCAGCCTCGGCAAAGTTGTCGGTGGCCTGACCGACGAGGCGCACGAAGGCGTCCTCGAGGTCGCTGGCGCCGGCGGCCTCGACGATGGACGCTGCCGTGCCGCGCGCCAGCACCCGGCCATAGGCGATGTAGACCAGCTCGTCGCAGCGCTCGGCCTCGTCCATGTAGTGGGTGGACACCAGCACGGTGATGCCCTCGCCGGCGAGACGATGGATATGCTCCCAGAACTCGCGGCGGGCCTTGGGGTCGACGCCGGCCGTGGGCTCGTCCAGCAGCAGCAGGCGCGGCCGGTGCAGCAGGCAGGCGGCCAGCGCCAGGCGCTGCTTCCAGCCACCGGACAGCGCGCCGGCCAGCTGCTTCTCGCGGCTGGCCAGCCCCAGTCGCTGCAGCGCGGCGGCCACGGCCTCACGACGGTCGGCCATCGAGAACAGCCGCGCGATGAAGTCCAGGTTCTCGCGTATCGACAAGTCCTCGTAGAGGCCGAATCTCTGCGTCATGTAGCCGACCTGGCGCTTGACCTCGGTGGCCTGGCGGCGGAAGTCCAGGCCCAGCACCCGCCCGTCGCCGGCATCGGGCGTCAGCAGGCCGCAGAGCATGCGCAGTGAAGTGGTCTTGCCGCTGCCGTTGGGACCAAGGAAGCCGACGATGCGGCCGGCCGCGACCTGCATGTCCACACCATCGACGACCTTGCGGCCGCCGTAGGACTTGCTCAGCCCCTTCACGTCGATGGTCAGCTCGGTCATGGTGTCACATCCAGCGGCTGGCCCGGATGCAGCCGCTCCGCATCCTCGGCCTTCAGCGGCCGCGCCTCGACGAGGAAGACCAGCTTGTCGCGCTGCTGGTTGGAGTAGATGACGGGCGGCGTGTACTCCGGCCCTGCGGCGATGAAGCTGATGCGCGCCGGGATGGCCGCGCCGCAGCCGTCGCAATGCAGCTGCACGATCGCATCGGGCTTGAGCCGGCCGACGGCTGACTGCGGCACGTAGAAGCGCGCCTTGCGGTGAGCCGGTGGCAGCAAGGCCAGCACGGGCTGGCCGGCCTGCACCCACTCGCCGGGACGCAGGAAGACGTCTTGCACGCGGGCCGGCATGGGCGCGCTCTGCCGCTTCTGCTCGACGCGCCAGGCCGTCTGCGCGCGGCTGCTCTGCGCCGCCTCGGCGAGCGCGCGGGCGGCGCTGCGCTCGTCCTCGCGCGAGGGCAGCCGGGCGACCGCGAGCGCCGCCTCCAGTTCGGCGACGCGGGCGCGCGCCTGGGCCAGCGTCGTCGCCGCGTCGTCCACGCGGGCCTGGGCCACGAAGCCCTGCATCAGCAGCTGCTGCTGGCGCTGGAGGTCCACGCCTGCCAGGCGCTCGGCGGCACGGGCCTGCTCCAGCTGGGCCCGGGCGACCGCCAGCTCGGGCGCGCGCCTGCCCTTGTCTGTGTCCCGGGCCTGGGCCAGCGCGCTCTGCGCTCGCGCCCGGGCCTCGCTGTCGGCCGCGAGATCGGGCGTCGGGTCCAGCTCGAACAACGGCTGCCCCGCCGCGACTGCGTCGCCCGAGCGCACCGCCAGCGTTGCCAGCCGCCCGGCCACCGGTGGAGCGATGTAGACCAGCTCGGCCTCGGCATAGCCCGTCCAGCCTTCGCTCGGCTTGTCACCGCAGCCGGCCACCAGCACGGCCACCACCGGCAGAAAGATTCGCTTCATGACAACAACTCCACGAGGGGCGGGACTTTTCGCCAAGTGTTCGGCAAATCGCAAGGCGTGGCCAAACTCTTGTTGCCGGCATCAATCCGATCACTAGCATTCTCACGAGGAGGCCGCACCCGGCGGTCTGGCAAGGAGCAAGGAGCACGGCCATGAATGTCGCCACCTGGATGCGCAGTTTCACGATCAGAACCCGGATGCACGGGGCCATCGCCATGGTGTTGCTGATGTTCGCGGCGCTGGCCCTGACGGGACTGCTGGGCGGCCGCCAGCTGACGGCCCTGCAGGCCGAGGCCACGACGCGCACGACGCAGGACCTCCAGCAGCTCGCCGCCATCCGCCAGGCCCTGGCCGAGGTGCACCAGGCCGAGGGCCTGCCGGAGATCCCCAGGCAGACGCTGCGCGACATCGAGAAGCGCGTGGAGAAGCTGGCTGGCGTCGCCGACGGGCAGGTCAAGGCGGCCGAGGCCGCGTTCAGCGCAGAGATGCTGCGCATAGGCTGGCGCGCGCTGGCCGTGTTGACCCTGGTGCTGGTACTGGTCGTGCCGCTGACGCTGATCAATTCCTCCACCATCACCACCCCCATGCGCTATGCCTGCACGGTGGCCCAGTCCATCGCCAGCGGCGACCTGAACAACGATGTGCGCATCGCCGGCCGCGACGAGGCGGCCGACCTGCTGCGCGCGCTGGATGCCATGCAGGCCAGCCTGCGCGGCCTGGTCAGCCAGGTCAAGACCTCGGCGCTCAGCATAGAGACGGCCAGCGACGAGGTGGCCGCGGGCAACCACGACCTCAGCCAGCGCACCGAGCGCACCGCCTCCAGCCTGCAGCGCACGACCAATTCCATGGACGAGCTGACCCTGGGTGTGCGCCATGGCGCCAACGCGGCGGGCAAGGCGCGCGAGCTGGCCGCGGGCGCGGCCGAGGTGGCGCAGCGCGGTGGCCAGGAGGTGTCCGAGGTCGTCGCGACGATGGATGAGATCAACGCCAGCTCGCGCCGCATCGGCGACATCGTGGGCCTGATCGACAGCATCGCCTTCCAGACCAACATCCTGGCGCTGAACGCGGCCGTCGAGGCGGCGCGCGCCGGCGAGCAGGGCAAGGGCTTCGCCGTCGTCGCCACCGAGGTGCGCTCGCTGGCGCAGCGCTCGGCGGGTGCGGCGCGCGAGATCAAGTCTCTGATCACCGCCAGCGTCGAGCGCACCGAGGCTGGTGCGCGCCTGGTGCAGCAGGCCGGCGCGACGATGCAGGACATCGTGGACAACGTGCAGAAGGTCAGCGACATGATCGGCGAGGTTGCCACCGGCGCGGCCGACCAGAGCACGCGCATCGGCCAGATCAACGGCGCCGTCAACCAGCTCGACGACATGACGCAGCAGAACGCCGCACTGGTGGAGCAGTCAGCCGCTGCCGCCGACAGCCTGCGCCAGCAGCTGCAGCTGCTGACCGGCGCAGTGGCGCAATTCCGGCTCGAAGGACGCTGAAAGCGCGGACCGCCTAGAATGCGGTCCCATAGCGCCGATTTGTTCCGGATTGCGGGCGCTCTACAAATGCCGCTAAACAGGACTCCGAAACCGGCGTCCGCAAAAGTGGCCGCCGGTTTTTTATTGGAGTGAGGCCATGACGGGCCGAAGCGTCGGCGACGTGTCGCCGCAGAGTTTTCATTTCGACGAGCCGCTGCCGCTGCGCAGCGGCGCCAGCCTGGGGCCCTACGACCTGATGGTCGAGACCTATGGCCGGCTCAACGCCGAGCGCAGCAACGCGGTACTGGTCTGTCATGCGTTGAACGCCAGCCACCATGTGGCCGGCAGCTACGCCGGCCAGGCCAAGAGCGAGGGCTGGTGGGACAACCTCATCGGCCCGGGCAAGCCGCTGGACACCGACAAGTTCTTCGTCATCGGAGTCAACAACCTCGGCTCCTGCTTCGGCTCCACGGGCCCCATGCACGCCAATCCGGCCACCGGCCGGGCCTGGGGCGCGGACTTTCCCGTCGTCACGGTGCAGGACTGGGTGGATGCCCAGGCCCGTGTCGTCGAACGCTTCGGCATCCTCAAGCTGGCGGCCGTGCTGGGCGGCTCGCTGGGCGGCATGCAGGCGCTGGACTGGGCGCTGCGCTACCCCGAGCGCCTCGCCCATTGCATCGCGATCGCGACGGCGCCCAACCTGTCGGCGCAGAACATCGCCTTCAACGAGGTGGCGCGCCGCGCCATCGTGACCGACCCCGACTTTCACGGCGGCCACTTCTACGCCCATGGCGTGGTGCCCAAGCGCGGCCTGCGCGTGGCGCGCATGATCGGCCACATCACCTATTTGAGCGACGACGTGATGGCCGAGAAGTTCGGCCGCGAGCTGAAGTCGGGCGAGCTGGGTTACTCGACGCAGGACATCGAGTTCCAGATCGAGAGCTACCTGCGCTACCAGGGCGACAAGTTCAGTGACTATTTCGACGCCAACACCTATCTGCTGATCACGCGCGCGCTGGACTACTTCGACCCGGCGGCCGAGCATGGCGGCGACCTCGCGCGCGCATTCGCCAGCGCGCGGGCCAAGTTCCTGGTGGCGAGCTTCACGACCGACTGGCGCTTCTCGCCGGCGCGCTCTCGAGAAATAGTCAAGGCGCTGCTCGACAACCGCCTGGACGTGTCCTACGCCGAAATCGATGCGCCGCATGGCCACGACGCCTTCCTGCTCGACGACCCGCGCTACCACGGCGTGCTGAGGGCCTACTTCGAGCGCATCGCGGGCGAGCTGGAAAGGCCTGCCGTGCTGCAGTTCAAGGGGGTGGCCATATGAGCTTCGATCCCGCGATCGCAGCCCTGGTGCCGCCGGGCTCGCGCGTGCTGGACCTGGGTTGCGGCACCGGCGAGCTGCTGGAGCACCTCATCAAGCACAAGGGCTGCAGCGGCTACGGCGTGGAGCTGGACGACGCCAACCTGCTGGCCTGCGTGAAACGCGGCGTCAACGTCATCCAGCGCAACCTGGAGGAAGGCCTGTCCATCTTCGAGGACCAGAGCTTCGACGTCGTGCTGCAACTGGAGACGTTGCAGCACCTGCGCAATGCTGAAGCCATGCTCAAGGAGACGGCGCGTGTGGGCAAGATGGGCATCGTCAGCTTCCCCAACTTCGCCCACTGGCCCAACCGGCTGCAGGTGCTGGTGGGCCGCATGCCGGTCACGCGCGCCCTGCCCTACGAGTGGTACGACACGCCAAACATCCGCGTCGGCACCTTCGCCGACTTCGGCGTGCTGGCGCGCAAGAACCGGCTCAAGATCCTGGACGCCTTCGGCCTGCAGAACGGCCAGCCGGTGCGCACGCTGCCCAACCTGATGGCCAGCGTCGCGGTGTTCAGGTTCGAGCGGGAGTGACGGTCAGCCCAGCGTCTTCTTGTGGGCCTTCTTGTGGCCCTTCTTCTTGTGCTTGACCTTGGCGGGCTTCTTCTTGCCGGCGGCGGCCTGGGCGCTGACGGCATGGCCAGCCGTCCGGGCCTCGGCGGCCGGCGCCGCGAACGCGGCGGTCAGGGCGATGGCGAGGGCGGCGGCAGCGGTCTGGATCTTCATGGCAGGTGCTTTCAAAAAACGGATGCCGCCAGCCTAACTCAGGGCAGCGGCGTTGCCTGATAGAAGACCGTCAGCCAGCGGCCATCGATGCCGCGCGACCACATGGACGAGGCCAGGTAGCCGACCGGGCCACCCGGCGTCGTGATCTCGGCCCGGTAGCTCAGCACCAGGCTTTGCTCGTTGTTGCGCACCACCCGCATGACCCCGAGGCGGTAGCGTGCGCCGGGCCGTCCGTTCAGGTGGGTGGTCAGCTCCGCGTAGCTTGTCTGCGTGACGCCTGTGGGGCCGAGGTTGACGGCATGTAAGTCCGGCGCGGCGTAGCTCAGCAGCCGCGCCACCTGGGCCGGGCTGCGCCCGGCGTCGAAGCACACCGCCGCCTTGTCCCTTTCCTGGGCCTGCAGGCGCCGGATCACATCCTCTATGCTTTCCTCGGCCGCGCCGGCGCGGCCGCCGAGTACCGCCAGCAGGCCAGGCAGCGGCAGCGCCAGCAGCAGCCGACGCGGGACGGGGAAGGTGGAGATGAGCTTCATGGTGGACTCCTTGAGCGGGTTCCGGTCGACGTCCATCGCCGCCGGGGCACCGAGGTGCTGCCCGCAGGCTAGGCACCGCCTCTCGTGCGGCTCTCGTGCGGGCTGGCCGCCGTGCTGAGGCTGCTGGCGCCGCTGCGCGGCGAAGCTCGCTTCCAGGCGCTTCGGCGCGAGATCGGGCTGGCCTAGCTGCTGCCCCTCGCGGCCCGGCGGCTGCTACGCCGCCAACGGCGCCGTGAACCGAGAGCCGAGGCGGTCGGGGCCTCGTCGATGGCAGCGCCGGGGGGCGACGGAACTCGGTCGGCCGAGCACGTCTGGAGGCATCGGGCGGCTCGGTGCCGTTCAGCAGGGGAATGACCGGGCCACCCCGCCCTGGAACCGGTTTGCCGGGGCGGAGGGCAGCGGCAGGGCCGGCACCAGGCCGAGCAGCACGCCGGCAGTGGGCAGGGAAAGGCGGGTCAGACGCATGGGCGGACGGGGGGCGGGCCATTGTCGGAGCGCCTAAACTGGCCGGTCGCGCCACAAGCGCACCAGGAGCCCGCCATGAATGCCCGTGATCCCCACCTGCCCCTGCAAGCCGACGAGGCCCGCGCGCTGGGCCAGTTTGCCGAGCGCGTTTGGGACGAGGAAATCGTCCCGGCGCTGACCGACTACATCGCCATCCCCGCCAAGAGCCCGATGTTCGACGCCGACTGGGCGGCGCATGGTCACATCGAGAAGGTGCTGACCCAGGCCGCCGCCTGGGTGGAGAGCAAGAAGGTCGCCGGCCTCAAGCTGGAGGTGGTGCGCATTCCCGGCCGCACGCCGGTCATCTTCTTCGAGGTGCCGGCCACCAAGGCGGGCTCGACGGACACCGTGCTGCTCTACGGACACCTGGACAAGCAGCCCGAGTTCAGCGGCTGGCGCAGCGACCTGGGCCCATGGACGCCCAAGTACGAGAACGGCCTGCTCTACGGCCGCGGCGGCGCGGACGACGGCTATGCCGTCTACGCTTCGCTGACGGCCATCATGGCGCTGGACCAGCAGGGCATCCCGCGGCCGCGCTGCGTGGGCGTCATCGAGACCTGCGAGGAGAGCGGCAGCTTCGACCTGCCGGCCTACATCGACCTGCTCAAGCCCCGCCTGGGCAATGTGTCACTGGTCGTCTGCCTGGACTCCGGCGCCGGCAACTACGAGCAGCTGTGGCTGACGACGTCGCTGCGCGGCATGGTGTCGGGCGTGCTCAAGGTGGAGGTGCTGACCGAGGGCATACACAGCGGCGACGCGTCGGGCGCCGTGCCGTCGAGCTTTCGCATCCTGCGCCAGGTGCTGGACCGTCTGGAGGACAGCAAGACCGGGCGGCTGCTGCCCGAGAGCTTCCACTGCGAGATCCCCGGTGCGCGCCTGGAACAGGCCCGCGCGACGGCGGCCATCCTCAAAGACGAGGTCTACAAGCGCATGCCATGGGCCTGCGGCGCGGACGGCGGCCCGGTGCTGCCGGTGACGACCGACCCGGTCGAGGTGCTGCTGAACCGCACCTGGCGGCCGACGCTGTCGGTGGTCGGCGCCGATGGCTTCCCGGAGCTGAAGAACGCCGGCAACGTGCTGCGCCCCTACACGGCGTTCAAGCTCAGCCTGCGCCTGCCGCCGCTGATCGACGGCAATGCCGCGGCGCTGCGGCTCAAGGCCTTGCTGGAGGACAACGCGCCCTACAACGCCAAGGTCACGTTCACGCCCGACGGCCGCGCCGGCGCCCTCGGAGCCACCGGCTGGAACACGCCCGACCTTTCGCCCTGGCTGAGCCAGGCGCTCAACGATGCCAGCCAGGCGCATTTCGGCGCGCCGGTCGGCTACATCGGCCAGGGCGGCACCATCCCGCTGATGAGCATGCTGCAGAAGGGCTTCCCGGCCGCGCAGATGATGGTCTGCGGCGTGCTGGGCCCCAAGAGCAACGCCCACGGGCCCAACGAGTTCCTGCACGTGCCCTATGGCAAGCGGCTGACGGCTGCAGTCGCCCAGGTGATGGCGGCCCATCCCTGATCGAGGAAGGATGGACCAGCTCCGCGCCATCAAGGTCTTTGTCCGCGTCATCGACGAGGGCAGCTTCGCCGCAGCGGCGCGGGCCCTGGACTTGGCGCCGGCCGTCGTCACCCGCCTGGTGGCCGAGCTGGAGGACCACCTCGGCACGCGACTGCTGAACCGCACGACGCGGCGCCTGTCGCTGACCGAGATCGGCGAGGCCTATCTGGAGCGGGCGCGGCGCATCCTGGCCGACGTCGACGAGGCCGCGGCCCTGGCCGCCTCGGCCACGCAGGAGGTTCGCGGCCTGCTGCGCGTGCTGTGCCCGCCGGCCATCGCTGTGCACCAACTGGCCAAGCACCTGCCCAAGTTCCACCGCGCCTATCCGCTGGTGACGCTGGAGATCGCCTCGCCCGGCCCGGTCGAGACGGTGGACGACGGCTATGACCTGACCATCTTCCTGTCCCGGGACCCGCTGGACGGCGACTTCATCGCCCGGCGCCTGGCGCGCAGTGAGTTCATCATGTGCGCGTCGCCCGATTACCTCGACCGGCGCGGCCGCCCCCAGCACCCCTCCGAGCTGAAATGCCACGACGCGCTGCTGCCGCCCACGCCCTCGCTGATGCGCGGCCTGACGCTGCAGCGTGGCGACGGCGGCGAGGAGATCACGCTGCCCATCGTGCCCTCGCGCGCGACGCTGTCGACGACGCACATGGACACCAACTACGCCGCAGCCCTGCATGGCCTGGGCGTGGCCGGCCTGCCCAGCTTCATGGTCGAGGACGCGCTGCTGGAGCAGGCGCTGGAGCGCGTCATGCCGCAGTGGCGCCTGTTCGGCACGACGCTGTGGGCCGGCATGCCCACGCGCAAATACGTGCCCGCACGCACCCGGGCCTTCCTCGACTTCCTGCTGGAGATCTTCGGCGGCGAGGACAGGGACCCGTGGCTGGTCGCCGCAGGCTGCGCGACCGTCCCTAGCGCAGGCTGAAGCCCAGCTCGAACAACTCCGGGAAGCTGGCTTCCATCGCGCGCTTCAGCGGCGCCAGCGCGACGTAGCGGCTGGCCGTCTTGGCGACATGGGCCAGCAGCCGGCGCTCCTCGGCATGGCCGCGGCCCAGCAGCACGAGGTGCCGGCGCAACGCGCTCCATTCCAGCTGCCGCCAGTACTCGCCGAAATCGGCCGCCAGCGCCGCATCGAGCTGGCCGGCGGCGCGGCAGTCCTCCCAGTGGCGCACGGCCCAGTCGATCTCCTGGGCCTCGTCCCAGGCCAGTTCGGGAGGGCGCAGCAGCGCAGCGATGGCGTCGGTGGAGCTACCCTGGGGCGCATCGTCGATCAGGCGCTGCAGCACGGCATCCAGGCCGTTCGGGGCGATGCGGGCCAGGCCGGCGCGCAGGGCGGCGGCGTCGGGCGGCTCGGGCGGCTTGGGCTGCGCGCTCAAGCCGGCGCAGGCGGCGCGCATCAGGCGGTCGGCGTCTTCGGGATGGGCTTGCAGGTCCTGGATCAGGGCGGAGGTCGGCGTCGTCATGGGATGAAAGCCCTCGTGGATAATCAAATTCTAAGAACCGCCGCCCCGGCCTCCTCACCGACCCCGAGCCTTCCGCTGCCTGTGTCGCGCTCGCCCCGCCTCCTCCGCCCCGCCCCGCTGCCCCCGCTGATCGCCCTGGCCCTGTGCGCCTGGGGCGAGGCCCGTGCGCAGCAGCCCGTCGACGACGCCCCGCTGCCGCTGCGCAGCAGCCGCGTGCTGGCGACGTCGTCCAAGGCGGGCACCGCCAAGCCGGCCCTGGTCATCTCCGCCGGTCGGCTGTCGGCCCAGACGGACCAGCAGGCGCAGGGGCGGGATGGCGTCGAGCTGCGCTACGGCGAGCTGGTGATGAATGCGGACCAGCTCGACTACCGCGTCGTCGACGACTTCGCGCGCGCCGAGGGCCATGTTCGCATCAACCACAACGGCAATGTCTTCACGGGCCCGCTGCTGCAGCTGTACGTGAGCCGCTTCGAGGGCGAATTCCTGACGCCCAGCTTCTTCCTCGCCGCGACCGGCGGCGCCGGCAAGGCCAAGCTGCTGAAGTTCCAGGACAGTGAGCACATGAGCGCGACCGAAGGCAGCTACACCAGCTGCCCGGCCGTGGAGCAGCAGGAGCCGGCTTGGCAGATCTCGGCCAAGCGGCTGCGCCTGGACCTGGCCGCCAACGAGGGCGAGGCCGACGGCGCCGTGCTGCGCTTCCTGGGCGTGCCCATCCTGGCCGCGCCGTCCATGACCTTCCCGCTCAGCTCGGCGCGCAAGTCGGGCTGGCTACCGCCCAACATCTTCCTGGACAACCGCGGCGGCCTGGAACTGGGCGTGCCCTATTACTGGAACATCGCGCCGCAGCGCGACGCGACCTTCACGCCCTTCATCATGACCAAGCGCGGTGCGGGCCTGGACAGCGAGTTCCGCTACATGGAGCCCGGCCACAAGGGCCGCATCAATTTCGACTACCTGCCCAACGACCGGCTGCTGGGCCGTTCGCGCTGGGATCTGCTGCTGAACAACGACGGCAAGTTCGGCGACTGGCGCTACCGCATCAAGAGCGAGCGCGTCTCGGACGACGACTACTGGAAGGACATGTCGCGTCGCGTCGAGAGCCAGACGCCACGCCTCATGGCCAGTGACTTTGCGCTGAATCGCCAGCGCGAGCTGTCCTGGGGCGTCATCGACACCTATGCCCGTGTGCAGCGCTGGCAGGCGCTGCAGGGCACGGATGCGCTGGCGCAGTTCGACACGCCCTACCAGCGCAGCCCGCAGGTCGGCGTGCGCGTGACGACGGCGGCCGACGAGGCCGTGCTGGACAGCTTCCGCCCTTGGGGCCGAAAGGCGCGGCTGGAGGGCGGACTGGAGCTGGAATACAACCGCTTCGACCTGCCGGGCTCGGCCCTGGCCGGCCAGGCCCGCGGCGGCCAGCGCGTGCACGCGCTGGGCCATGTGGCCGCGCCGCTGGGCGGCGAGGCCTGGTGGTTCATCCCGCGCGCCTCCTTCAATGCGGCAGCCTACAACGTCGACCAGCCGCAGGCCGACGGCCGACGCCGCATGAGCCGCGTCATCCCGACGCTGAGCATCGACCATGGCTGGGTTTTCGAGCGCGACACGACACTGTTCGGCCGCGACTACCGCCAGAGCCTGGAGCCGCGGCTGTTCTACGTGAACACGCCCTTCCGCGACCAGAGCAACCTGCCCAACTTCGACTCGGCGCCCAAGGACTTCAACTTCGACTCCATCTACACCGACAACCCGTTCTCGGGCGTTGACCGGGTGTCGGACCTGCATGCACTGAGCGTCGGCGCGACCAGCCGCTGGATCAGCGCCGCCCAGGGCGAGGAGATCCTGCGCCTGGGCGCCGTGCAGCGCTTCCTGTTCCGCGACCAGAAGATCACGCCGGACGGCCAGCCCGTCACGCAGCGCTTCTCCGACCTGCTGCTGGCCGCCGCCGCGCACCTGGACGAGAAGTGGTGGGCCGACAGCACGCTGGAGTTCAACCCCGAGACCAACCGCTCCGTGCGCTCTGTGCTGCGCGCGCGCTACTCGCCGGGGCCGTTCAAGACGGTCAGCGTCGCCTACCGGCTGGCGCGCGGGCAGAGCGAGCAGGTCGAGCTGGCCTGGCAATGGCCCCTCTACGGCACACCCATCACCTCGCGCGGCGCCGACAGCAAATCCTGCGGCGGCGCCTGGTACAGCGCCGGCCGCGTGCAGTACTCGCTGCGCGACAAGCGCCTGACCGACTCGGTGATGGGCTTCGAGTACGACGCCGGCTGCTGGGTGCTGCGCTGGGGCATAGAGCGCCTGTCCACCGGCCGGGCCGAGACCAACACGCGGCTGATGCTGCAGCTGGAGCTGGTGGGCCTGTCGCAGCTGGGCTCGAACGCCCTCAAGGTCTTGAAGGACAATGTGCCCGGTTACCGCAGGCTGAGCTCCGACAGCTCACCGAGTTCAGACTTCCAACCATGATGCATCGCCTCGCTCCCCTTGTTCTGGCGCTGGCCGCCTTCTCCGCCTCGGCCCAGACGCCCACGCTGCAGCCGGGTGACTACATCGCCGCCGTCGTCAACCAGGACGTCGTGGCCGCCAGCGAGGTCATCCAGCGCACCGAGCGGCTGCGCCAGGAGGCACGCCAGAAGGGCGAGGTCATGCCCGAGACGACCGGCCTGCGCAAGCAGGCGCTGGAGGCGCTGATCGAGGACCGCGTCCTCGTCACCTACGCCCGCGAGAACGGCCCGCGCGTGGACGAGGCCGAGCTGGACCGCATCGTCGCCAACGTGGCCGCGCAGAACAAGCTGACGATGGCGCAGCTGCGCGAGCGCCTCAAGCAGGACGGCACCGACTACAAGAGCTTCCGCGAGAACCTGCGCGACCAGATGATGACCGAGCGCGTGCGCGAGCGCGAGGTGCAGGGTCGCATCAAGGTCACCGATGCCGAGATCGACGCCTACCTGGACAAGAAGCGCGCCGAGCTGGCCAGCGGCGGCATGATCAACCTGGCGCAGGTGCTGGTGACGGTGCCCGAGGGCGCCGCCGACAGCGTCGTGGCCGAGCGCCGCGCGCGCGCAGAAGGCGCGCTGGCCCGCATCAAGGGCGGCGAAAACTTTGCCAAGGTCGCCCGCGACGTGTCCGAGGACGGCAACAAGGCCCGTGGCGGCGAGATCGGCCTGCGCCCGGCCGACCGCCTGCCCGACGTCTTCGTCCACGCCGTCCGGGGCCTGAAGGTCGGCGAGGTCGCGCCGGAGCTGCTGCGCAGCGGCGCGGGCTTCCACATCCTCAAGGTCGTCGAGCGCCAGGGCGGCGCCTCGCTGACGCAGAGCCTGCAGACCCATGCCCGCCACATCCTGCTACGCCCCTCGGCCCAGCTGACCGCCGAGGTCGCGGCCCGGCGCCTGGCCGAGTACAAGCGCCAGATCGAGACCGGCCAGGCCAAGTTCGAGGACATCGCCAGGGCCAATTCCGAGGACGGCAGCGCCGCCGAGGGCGGTGACCTCGGCTGGATGGGCGCCGGCGGCTTCGTGCCCGAGTTCGAGGAGGCGATGAACGCGCTGCCGCCGAACGGCATTTCAGGCCCGGTGGTGTCGCGCTTTGGCGTGCACCTGATCCAGGTGCTGGAGCGCCGTACCGTCGAGGTCGAGATGAAGCAGCTGCGCGAGCAGGCCCGCGGCGCGCTGCGCGAGCAGAAGTACGACGAGGCCTACCAGGAATGGGTCAAGGACCTGCGCACCAAGGCGTTTGTCGAAGTCCGCGAATGGCTGGATTGATCCGGTCCGGTGGCGGGCTGACACCATGAAGTCGCATATCCCGAGAAAGCGCTTCGGTCAGCATTTCCTGACCGACAAGGTGCTGATCGACGCCATCATCGATCTCATCGATCCGCAGCCCGGCGAGACGCTGGTCGAGATCGGCCCGGGCCTGGGCGCGATGACACTGCCGCTGCTGGAGCGGCACAAGCCGCTGACCGTCGTCGAGCTGGACCGCGACCTCGCCGCACGGCTGCGCCAGCGCGGCGACGTCGAGGTCATCGAGTCCGACGTGCTCAAGGTCGACTTCAAGGCCCTGTCTGCCGCCAAGGGCGCGAGGCTGCGCGTCGTCGGCAACCTGCCCTACAACATCTCCACACCCATCCTCTTCCACCTGCTGGACGCGGTGGACGACGTGGTCGACCAGCATTTCATGCTGCAGAAGGAAGTGGTGGACCGCATGGCCGCCGGGCCGGGCGGCAAGGACTACGGCCGCCTCAGCGTCATGCTGCAGTGGCGCTACGACATCGAGTCGGTGCTGGACGTGCCGCCCGAGGCCTTCGACCCGCCGCCACGCGTGGACTCGGCCATCGTGCGCATGCAGCCGCTGACGACGCCGCCGGCCGTCAGCCGCACGCTGCTGGGCGAACTGGTCGCCAGCGCCTTCTCGCAGCGCCGCAAGCTGCTGCGCCACAGCCTGGGCCACTGGCTGGCCGAGCGCGGCTACGCGGGACATTTCGACCTGCAGCGTCGGGCCGAGGAAGTGCCGGTCGACGAGTTCGTCGCGCTGGCACTGGAAGTCCAGGACCGGAAGTAAAAACGGGACCTGCGGGTCCCGTTTTCACTCGAAGGTTCAGCGCGTCACGCCGCGTTGAGCCACATCGAGGTATCGAAGGCGCTGCACATCATCGGCATGTTCATGCCGAAGTTGGGATTGCCAATCGCCGATTTCGCGCTTTTCGGCGCAGGCTTCTCAATAACCGGGGCCACCTCAGCAGCCCGCTCCCATGACCCGTTTTCTTGGGAGCGGGCTACTGAAAAGAATAGAAGCACCGGAAGGCGATCTTCCTGTCGGCCCAGTAGTCGGCCGTGTCGCGGAAGACGTCGAGCAACTGCTCGCGGGCCTCGCGATCGAAGCGCACGTTGTCGGGCAACTGCTCCAGCACCACGACGAAGCCCGGCTGGCTGCCGGCCTTGTGGACGAGGTCGGTCATGCAGTCATGCAGGGCGTCCAGGTTCTTGCCGAAATGCGCCGGGAACAGAAAGGCCTGCGCGATGCCGTCGAGCACGTCCTGCTTGGACTGCGCCTCCGACAGGTTGGCATACAGGAAATGCTGGCCCGCCTCATGAGCGGCCTGCATCAAGTCCTCGACCCGGTAGGCCCGTATGGCCTGCACGATATTGGGACGGACGGTCTGCAAAAGCATGGTCGCGTTCCTCCTTTCAAGTCACAAAACAGCTTCGATCCCTCGACCTTCACCGGGCAGCCGCGGCGCGTATGCGCTTGAAGCTGGCATAGTGATCGTCGGTGTAGTAGCAGACCTCGGGCGCGCTGGGCGGCGTGCCGCCGCAGATGAGGCGGCGGGCGCCACGCGTACGCGCGCCAGGGGTCTTGACCGTGTATTCGCGGTAGAAGCCGCGAGCCTTGCGGGGCAGCAGGCGCTCGCGATTGCCGAACACCACGCCGTCCTGGGCATAGGGAAACGGGCCGCCGGCGAGAATGAGCCGGTGCGTTTCCTGGGCCTGGGCGGGCAGCTCGCTCAGCGAAATTTCAGCCAGAGCGGGCGTTGCGGTGGAGATCCCATTGCTGGGGGCTTCCTTGGCTTGCGCGCCGCCGGCCAAGCCGGAAAGCAGCAAGGCGGTGGTGACCGCCGAGGCGCCAGAGCGCGCCAGCCACGAGAGCAAAGACACGGGTTTACCCTGAACGAAAAGCCGTAATGGTACCGAAGCGACCCCAAAAGCTCAAGCCGCCCCCCGGCGCCAGAGTCCGGAATAGGGTCGTGTGAGCATGCGCTCACACACCGCCAAGTCATTGTTTTACCTGGACTTGTGACCGCGGAGTGACAGAGTTTTCGACATGAAAACTTCTGTCAATTGGGGAAGCCCGTGCGCCCTGGCCCGTTCCTTGATGGAAGTGCCGGGCCCTCAGCTGCGCGCCGCGTTGGCATCGGCAACGGTCAGCGCCGTCATGTTGACGATGCGGCGCACGGTCGCCGACGGCGTCAGGATGTGCACTGGCTTGGCGGCACCCAGCAGCACCGGGCCGATGGCAATGCCGCCGCCGGCGGCCGTCTTCAGCAGGTTGTAGGAGATGTTGGCGGCGTCGATGTTGGGCAGCACCAGCAGGTTGGCCTCGCCGCTCAGCGGGCTGTGCGGCATGATCTGCTTGCGGTAGGAGGCGTCCAGCGCGGTGTCGCCGTGCATCTCGCCGTCGGCCTCCAGCCAGGGCGCGAGCTGCTGGATCAGTGCCAGCGTGTCGCGCATCTTCACGGCCGACGGCTTGTCGCTGGTGCCGAAATTGCTGTGCGACAGCAGCGCGGCCTTGGGCACCAGGCCGAAGCGGCACATCTCCTGGGCCGCCATGATGGTGATCTCGGCCAGTTGCTCTGCGGTCGGATCGTAGTTGACATGGGTGTCGACCAGCATGACCTGGCGCCCCGGCAGGATCAGCCCGTTCATGCAGGCATAGGTCTTCACGCCGGCGCGCCGGCCTATGACCTGGTCGATGTAGTGCAGGTGGGTTGCCGTCGTGCCCCAGGTGCCGCACAGCATGCCGTCGACCTCGCCCTTGTGCAGCAGCATGGCGCTGATCAGCGTCAGGCGGCGGCGCATCTCGATCTTGGCGAGCTGCTGGGTCACGCCCTTGCGCTCGGTCATGCGCAGATAGGTCTGCCAGTAGTCGCGGTAGCGCTCGTCGTGCTCGACGTTGACGACGTCGTAGTCACGGCCCTGCTGCAGGCGCAGGCCGAAGCGCTCGCAGCGCTCGGCGATGACGGCCGGGCGGCCCACCAGAGTCGGCCGGGCCAGGCCCTCGTCGACGACCACCTGGGCCGCGCGCAGCACGCGCTCCTCCTCGCCCTCGGCGTAGGCGACGCGCTTGTTGGGCGCGCGCTTGGCCGCGGTGAAGATGGGCTTCATGGTGTTGCCCGAGGCATAGACAAAGCTCTGCAGCTTCTCGCGGTAGGCGTCCCAGTCGGCGATGGGCCGGGCGGCCACGCCGGAATCCATGGCCGCCTGAGCCACGGCCGGTGCGATTCGCATCATCAGCCGCGGGTCGAAGGGCTTGGGGATCAAGTACTCGGGGCCGAAGCTCAGCGTCGCGCCGGCATAGGCCGCTGCGACGACCTCGCTCTGCTCGGCCTGGGCCAGCTCGGCGATTGCCCGCACGGCCGCGATCTCCATCTCGATGTTGATCGTCGTCGCCCCCGAGTCCAGCGCACCGCGGAAGATGTAGGGGAAGCACAGGACGTTGTTGACCTGGTTGGGGTAGTCCGTGCGGCCCGTGGCCATGATGGCGTCGTCGCGCACCGCCAAGACTTCCTCGGGCAGGATCTCGGGCGTCGGGTTGGCCAGCGCGAAGATCAGCGGCTTGGCGGCCATGGTCGCGACCATGTCGGCCTTCAGAACGCCGCCGGCCGACAGGCCCAGGAAGACGTCGGCGCCCTGGATGACCTCGCGCAGCGAGCGCGCGTCGGTCTTCTGTGCGAACTCGGCCTTGTCCGGGTCCATCAGCTCGGTGCGGCCCTCGTAGACGACGCCGGCCAGATCGGTGACGAAGATGTTCTCGCGCGGCAGGCCCAGCTTGACGAGCAGGTTCAGGCAGGCCAGCGCCGCGGCGCCGGCGCCGGACGTGACCAGCTTGACGTCCTTGACGTCCTTGCCGACGACCTTGAGGCCGTTCAGGAAGGCCGCACCGACGACGATGGCCGTGCCATGCTGGTCGTCGTGGAAGACGGGGATCTTCATGCGCTCGCGCAGCTTGCGCTCGACGTAGAAGCAGTCCGGCGCCTTGATGTCCTCGAGGTTGATGCCGCCGAAGGTGGGCTCCAGCGCGGCGATGCAGTCCACCAGCTTGTCGAGGTCGCGCTCGTTGACCTCCAGGTCGAAGACGTCGATGCCGGCGAACTTCTTGAAGAGGACGCCCTTGCCCTCCATGACCGGCTTGGACGCCAGCGGGCCGATGTCGCCCAGGCCCAGCACGGCCGTGCCGTTGGAGACGACGGCGACGAGGTTGCCGCGCGAGGTGTAGCGGAAGGCGTTGGCCGGGTCGGCCACGATCTCCTCGCAGGCCGCGGCCACGCCGGGCGAGTAGGCCAGCGCGAGGTCGCGCTGGTTGACCAGCGACTTGGTCGCCGCGATGGCGATCTTGCCGGGGGTCGGGAACTCGTGATATTCGAGAGCGGCCTGGCGGAGTTGGGCGCGTTTTTCTTCTGAACTGAGCATGGCGAGGATCACAAGGAGGCCGACGGGTTGGGAATCATGCCACTGTGGACGCATCGGGTCGGTGTGGATCCCCACAAGGTCTAATCGCGGCATGGGCGAATTCGATCTGATCCGGCGCTATTTCCAGCGCCTTCCGGCCAGCGGTGTCGAGGTAGGCGTGGGCGACGACTGCGCCGTGCTCGTACCGACGCCGGGCGCGCGCTGGCTGGTCTCCAGCGACATGCTGGTCGAGGGGCGGCACTTCCTGTCCACCGTCGACCCGGCCCGGCTGGGCCACAAGGCGCTGGCCGTCAACCTCAGCGACCTGGCAGCCTGCGGCGCGACGCCACGCGGCTTCACATTGGCGCTGGCCCTGCCGCGCGTCGACGACGCCTGGCTGGCCGGCTTCGCCCGCGGCCTCTGGGGCCTGGCCGATGCCAGCGGCTGCCCGTTGGTCGGGGGCGACACGACGCAAGGGCCGCTCAACCTCTGCATCACCGTCTTCGGCGAGGCGCCCCCCGGGCAGGCGCTGCTGCGCAGTGGCGCACGGGTCGGCGACGAGGTCTGGGTATCGGGGCGGCTCGGCGACGCGCGCCTGGCGCTGGAGGTGTTCCGCGGCACGGTGGCGCTGGAAGGCGCCGGCTTCGACAGCGTACGCGCCGCGATGGAATGCCCGACGCCGCGCCTGGCCCTGGGCCAGGCGCTGCGCGGCATCGCGACCGCGGCCGTCGACGTCTCCGACGGCCTGCTGGGCGACCTCGGCCACATCCTCGCCGCCTCGGGCGTCGGAGCACGGCTGGACGTCGATGCGCTGCCGCGCAGCGCCGTGCTGGCCGCGCAGCCGGCGGTGATGCAGCATCAATGCCTGCTGGCCGGCGGCGACGACTACGAGCTGGTCTTCACCGCGCCGCCCGGCGCCAGCCTGCCCGACGTGGGCGTGGCGCTGACGCGCATCGGCCGCATCGAGGCCCAGCCGGGCCTGCGCGTCGTCGACGGCGGCGGCACGGCCGTCGAGCACGGCCTGCGCAGCTTCGACCATTTCAAGTCATGAGTGCCCCGGAGCTTGCCATGCCCCCCGCACCTGTCCGGCCCACGCTGGCCTTCATGCTGCGCCACCCGGCGCGCTGCATCGCACTCGGCTTCGGCAGCGGCCTCGCTCCGAAGGCGCCCGGCACCTTCGGCACGCTGTGGGCCTGGGCCGTGTTCTGCATCATCGCGCCGTGGATGAGCGACCTGGGCTGGGCACTGCTGATCGGCGGAGGCACCCTGGTCGGCTGGTGGGCCTGCACGGTCACCGCCCGGCAGCTGAACACGCCCGACCCCAGCGCAGTCGTCTGGGACGAGGTGCTGGCCTTCTGGCTCATCCTGTGGCTGATCGCGCCGGCGGGCTTCGCCGGCCAGCTCGTCGCCTTCGGCCTGTTCCGCTTCTTCGACGCGGTCAAGCGAGGGCCGGTGGGCTGGGCGGACCGCCTCTTCAAGACCGAGCGCGGCGCCGAGATCGGCTGGGCCCAGGGCTTCGGCATCCTGTTCGACGACTTCGTCGCCGCCGGCTGTACGCTTGCCGTCATCGCGCTCTACCGCGCATTGCTGGGGTGAAGCCATGGCCGACGACAACGCCGAACTGATAGACCGCATCGCAGTGGCGCTGATCCGGCGTCGCGAGCGCATCGGCACGGCCGAGTCCTGCACCGGCGGGCTGATCGCCGCGGCCTGCACGGACCTCGCCGGCTCCAGCCAGTGGTTCGAGCGCGGCGTCGTCAGCTACAGCAACGAGGCCAAGGCCGAGCTGCTGGGCGTGCCCAAGGGCTTGATGGCGCTGCACGGCGCCGTGAGCGCCGAGGTGGCCGAGCACATGGCGCGCGGCCTGCTGGCCCACGCGCCCATCGACTGGGCACTGGCCGTCACCGGCGTGGCCGGCCCCAGCGGCGGCAGCGCGGCCAAGCCGGTCGGCACGGTCTGGCTGGCCCTGGTGCATGCGGGCCGGCCGGCCCGGATCTGGCGCGAGAACTTCGGCGGTGACCGCCATGCGGTGCGCGCGCAGACGGTGACGGCGGGGCTGACGGCGCTTTGCGAGGCGCTCGAGGACCGCGACAGCTAACCGAGCCTGGCCATCAGGCTCTCCGCCATGAGGCTGGGCACGTCCGGCGGCCGCCAGGCCTGCGCCCAGGCGATGAACTGCTCCTGCGGCATGGGCTTGCAGACGTAATAGCCCTGGCCCTCGTCGCAACCCAGGCGGGCCAGCATGGCCCAGGTCTTGACCGTCTCCAGGCCCTCGGCGACGACGCTCAGGCCCAGGTTGTGCGCCAGCTCGATGGTGGAGCGCACGATGCGCGCGTCGTCGAGGTCGCGCTCCATGGCCATGACGAAGCTCTTGTCGATCTTCAGCTCGTCCACCGGAAGACGCTTCAGGTAGGCCAGCGACGAATAGCCGGTGCCGAAGTCGTCGATCGACAGCTTGAAGCCCATCGCGTGCAGGTGCTCAAGTGTGGACAGCGCCCGCTCGGGGTCGTCCATGATGGCGCTCTCGGTGATCTCCAGGCACAGCGAGGCCGGCGGCACCCGCAGCGGCGCCACCATGGCCTCGATCTTGGCCGGCAGGTCCTGGTCCATCAGGTCGCGCGTGGACAGGTTGACCGACAGCCGCAGCGCGAGGCCGGCGTCCGCCGCCTGGCGCGCGAAGCGGGCCGCACCGGACAGCACCCAGGCGCTGAGCACGCGGATGAAGCCTGTCTGCTCGGCGAAGGGGATGAACTGCATTGGCGGCACCAGGCCGCGCGTGGGGTGCTGCCAGCGCACCAGAGCCTCGGCGCCGACGACGCGGCCATGCGCCAGGTCGATCTTGGGCTGCAGGAAGAGTCGCAGCTCGTCACCCTCCACCGCGCGACGCAGCTCGGACAGCAGCGACAGCGACTCCTGGCTGCCGGCATCCAGCTGGGCGTGGTAGATCAGGCTGCCGCATTGGCGGGCCTTGGCCGCGTACATGGCCAGCTCGGCACGGCCCAGCAGCAGGTTGACGTCGGCGCCATGCTCGGGGAACAGCGCGATGCCGATGCCGGCGCCGAGGTCCACGGTTTCGTTGTCGATCTGCAGAGGGCGCTCGAAGTCCTTCAGGATGGCCAGTGCCGCCTCGCTGGCCGCATGGGCGTCGGAGTGGGCCAGCAGCACGGCGAACTCGTCGCCCGACAGTCGCGCGAGCACCGAACGGGCCGGTGCGCACAGCGCCCGCAGGCGCTCGGCCACGCTCTGCAGCAGGCGGTCGCCGACCTCGTGGCCCAGCACGTCGTTGACATGCTTGAAGCGGTCCAGGTCCAGCATCAGCACGGCGCCAGGCTGGTCGCTGTGGACGAGGTGGTGCTCCAGGACCTCGGCGAAGCGGGCGCGGTTGGGCAGCAGCGTCAGCGGGTCCACATAGGCCAGATGGTTGACGAGGGCATCCCGGCGGCGTATGCCCTCGCGCATGCTTTCCAGCGCGACCGCCAGCTTGCGCACCTCGTCCAGCCTGGAGGTGGCCGGCACGGGCGTGTCGTAGTCGCCGAGCTCCAGCCGGCGCGCCGCGGCGGACAGGGCCGTGATGGGGTTGCTGATGCCGCGCGCCAGCAGCACGCTCACCAGCGCGAAGACGGCAACGCCCAGCATGGTCAGGCCCAGCAGCACGAGCTGCAGTTGCTGGTACGGCGCCAGTGCTGCGTCCAGCGAACGCAGAAGCAGTACGCCCAACGGCCGCTCGCCGGCGCCGATCAGCGGCACGAAGCGGCTGCCCATGCGCTCACCGGCCAGCGCAAGGACGCCATCCACCGGCGCCGACCGGCCCAGGCCGGCGCGCAACGCCGCGGCGGCGGGCTCGTCCAGGTTGCCGACGATGCCCAGCCAGGGCTGGGCCGGCGCCTGCAGCAGCACGACGCCATGCAGCTCAGACAAGGCCTTGAGGTCGTCCAGCACCTCGCGGTCCAGCGCGAAGGCCATCAGCACCCAGCCCACCGGGGCCGGCGTGCGCACCTGCACCGCGACGACCTGGAAAACCTGGCGGCCCTGCACGGCCAGTGCCGCGCCAACGCCGTCGCTGCTCTTGATGAGCTGGTGCAGCGCCGCACCGAAGCCGGCCGCGCCGTCGCGCGTCGCGGCGACGAGCCGCTGCTGGTCGTCGAAGTAGGCAACCACGGAGGCGCCGACGCGCTCGCCCTGGTTGGCGAGGGCGTCCTTGATGGTCTCGACGGTGCCGGCCTCGGCCAGCGACAGGCCCACGGTGCTGCGAAAGCCGTAGTCCTTGGCCAGCAGCTCGGCAGCATCGCGCAGCTTGCCGGCGCGCTGGTCGAGCAGGCGCCGCAGCACGCGTTCGCCGGTCTGCAGCTCGGCGGCCAGCGAGGCCTCGGCGTTGCGGGTGATGCTGGCGTGGATGACGCCGAAGCTGACCAACTGCACGACCAGCAAGAGCGCCAGGAACAAGGCCACGATGCGCCCTTCCAGGCGGCGCAGGTTCAGCCAGGCGGGCCCGCGCATCACGTCAGCGTCAGTCGCTCAAGGTCAGCGCCAGCGGGCCGCCAGCAGCCGGCACGTCGAGCCTGAGGCTTTGCAGGTTGGGCGACTTCTGACCGGCATGCCAGGCCTTGACGGCATGCGCTCCCGCCGGCAGCTCGAAGCTGGCCTGGCCCTTGTCGTCGGTGCGCGCAAACAGCGGCGTGTCGACGACGACGATGTGGGCGCTCATGCGATCGTGGATGTTGCAGCCCAGCGTCGCAACACCGGGCTTGTCGAAGACGATGGGCTCGGTCGGCGTGCCGGCGTAGAGCTTGATATCGATGACCTTGATCGGCGAGAACGAGTAGACATGGTGCCGCACGGTGTCGAAGTTAGGGAAGCTGACCGCCGTGCCGGTCTGCACGACGAGCAGCTGTGGCGTGAACTGGCGGTCGCGCTGTCCCATCTCGGCCTTGGCATGCGTCGCGCGGCTCGGACGGCCCTTCAGCTCGACGGCGACGGCGGCACCGGCCAGCGGCTGGCCGTCGGGGCCCTGCAATTGCACGGTCACGGGCACCGCCTGTGCGGCCAGCGTGAGCGACGCGAGAGCGGCAGGCATCAGGTGGCGGAGCGGCGTCATCATGGTGTGCGCCCCGGACGATAGCCCAATCGGGCTCAGCGGGGGGTCAAAACCGTTCCGGCCTTGCCGCTCGCAGTCTCGGCGAGCATCAGCGCGAGGCGGCGCAGCGCAGCCCAGGGATCCGAAGGCCAGTCGGGGTGGCGCAGGCCCTTGACGAGGCCATCGCACACCTGGGCGGCCTGCACCAGGGCACCGGCCCGCGTCGCGTCCAGCCGCGGCGCAATCCGCTCGACGAGGCGCTCCTTGGCGCCCCAGACACGCGCCTCACGCAGCGCCAGCGGCAGCGGCTTGCCGGCGTCCAGTGCGGCACGCACGCGAGCCAGCGCACGGGCGTCCTCGGCCAGCGTCCAGTGCACCAGCACGGCGGCCTCGCCCTCGGCCTCCAGGCCGTCCAGCATGCGCAGCAGGCGCGGCACGGCGCCCGACAGCACGGCCTCGCTGAGCTTGAAGACGTCGAAGCGTGCCACGTCCAGCACGGCGGCCTCGATGTCGGCCAGCGTCAGCTCGCCCTTGGGATGCAGCAGCGCCAGCTTCTGCAGCTCCTGGTGGGCCGCGAGCAGGTTGCCCTCCACGCGATCGGCGAAGAAGGCCAGCGCCTTCTGGCCGTCCTCGCCCTCGGGCACGGACTGGCCCTGGGCCTTGAGCCGCTGGGCCAGCCAGGCCGGGAGCAGGCGGCGCTCCACCGGCTCGACGCGGATGGACACGCCGTTGCCATCCAGCGCCGTGAACCAGGCGCTGGAGAGCTGGGTCTTGTCCAGGCGCGGCAGCGTGACCAGCGTCAGTACGTCGTCCGGCGCGGCCTCGGCATAGCGCTGCAGCGCCTCGGAGCCGTCCTTGCCCGGCTTGCCGCCGGGGATGCGGATCTCGATGAACTGGCGTTCGGCGAACAGGCTCATGGCCTGCGCGGCTGCCAGCACGGGCGCCCAGTCGAAGTAGGCGCCGGCGACGGTGAAGATCTGCCGCTCGCCGAAGCCCTGGGCGCGCGCGGCGGCGCGGATGGCGTCGGCCGCCTCCTGGGCGAGCAGCGGCTCGTCGCCATGCACCGTGTAGATACGGGCCAGGCCCTTGCTCAGATGGGGCGCGAGCGCCTCGGCACGCAGCTGCATCAGCTTGGCAGCTTCACGGCAGCGAGCCTGCGCATGACCTGCGCGATGGCGTCGGAATGCATGGCGCCGTAGAGGTTGGCGGCCTCCTGCTCCTTGGCCAGCGCCGTGCTTTCCGTGTAGTTCATGTCGCGCGACAGGCGCAACTCCACCTTGGGCACCAGCAGCTCGCCGGCGGCCGTGCGGATCAGGTAGTCGAACTGCAGGCGCAGCGTCCATTCGCGCACCTGGCCCACGGTGGTGGAGGCGACGACGGTGCGGTCGCGGAACTCGCGCAGCACCTCCAGCACGACCTGGGCGCGCGCCGGGTCGTCCAGCAGCTGCACCGGCGTGCGCTTGATCTGGCGCTTCAGGCCGACGGCCAGCGGCGAGTCGGGCGGGAAGCCCGTCAGCGCCAGCGTCTGGAAGCGCAGCTCCGGCTCGCGGCGCAACTCGAAGCCGCAGCCCGCGAGGGCAGCGAGGCTCAACAGCGCGAAGCGACGGTCCATCGCGTCAGACCACCACGTTGACGAGGCGACCCGGCACGATGACGACCTTCTTGGGCGCCTTGCCTTCGCTGAACTTGGCGAACTCGGGGTTGGCCAGCGCAGCGGCCTCGATGGCGGCCTTGTCGGCCGATGCCGGCACCTTGACCGAGCCGCGCAGCTTGCCGTTGACCTGCAGCATCAGCTCGATCTCGTCCTGCACCAATGCAGCCTCGTCCACCGTGGGCCAGGGCGCGTCGAGCAGGTCGCCCAGCTCGGCGGCCAGCCCCAAGTCCTGCCACAGCTGATGGGCGATGTGCGGCGTGGCGGGGTAGAGCACGCGCAGCAGCACCGAGAAACCGTCGCGCACGGCGGCGGCCTGCCCCTCCGCCTTGAAGCCTTCCAGCGCATTCAGCAGCTTCATCGCGCCGGAGACGACGGTGTTGTACTGCATGCGCTCGTAGTCGTAGCTGACCTGCTTGAGCACATGGTGCACCTCGCGGCGCAGCGCCTTGCCGTCGCCGTTCAGCGCGGCGTAGTCCCGGCCGCCCGACTTGATGGCGTCGGCGTTGCGCGCGCCGAAGTTCCACACCCGCTTCAGGAAGCGGTGTGCGCCCTCGACGGCCGCGTCGTTCCACTCCAGCGTCTGCTCGGGAGGGCTGGCGAACATGACGAACAGCCGCGCAGTGTCGGCGCCGTACTGGTCGATGAGGGCCTGCGGGTCCACGCCGTTGTTCTTGGACTTGGACATGGTCGTCATCTCGTACTCGAGCGGCGTGCCGTCCTTCTTCAGCCTGGCGCCGGCGATGCCGCCCTTGTCGTCGTGGATGACGTCGACCTCGTGATCCCAGTAGTAGTCCTTGCCGCCGCCCTCGGGCTTGTGGAAGAAAGCGCCCTTCAGGACCATGCCCTGCGTCAGCAGCTTCTCGAACGGCTCGCTGATCGTCACCAGGCCGAGGTCGCGCATCGCCTTGGTCCAGAAGCGCGCATACAGCAGATGCAGGATGGCGTGCTCGATGCCGCCGATGTACTGGTTCATCGGCATCCAGTACTGCGTGCCGTCCGCGACCATGGCCTGGTCGTTGGTCGGATCGCAGTAGCGCATGAAGTACCAGGACGAATCCACGAAGGTGTCCATCGTGTCCGTCTCGCGCTTGGCCGGCTTGCCGCAGCTCGGGCAGGCGACGTTGAGGAAATCGGCACGCTTGTTCAGCGGGTTGCCGCTGCCGTCGGGGATGCAGTCCTCGGGCAGCACGACCGGCAGGTCCTTCTCGGGCACCGGCACGACACCGCAATCGTCGCAATGGATGATGGGGATGGGCGTGCCCCAGTAGCGTTGGCGGCTGACGCCCCAGTCGCGCAGGCGCCAGGTGGTCTTCTTCTCGCCCAGTCCTTGCGCGGCCAGCAGCTCGGCGACCTTGTTGACGGCGTCCACATGGCCCAGGCCGTCCAGCACGCCGGAGTTGATGCAGCGCGCCTTGGCCTTGTCGCCGTACCACTCGGCCCATTGCTTGTCGTCGTAGGCCTGGCCATCGACGTCGATCACCTGCTTGATCGGCAGGCCGTACTTCAGCGCGAACGCGAAGTCGCGCTCGTCATGCGCCGGCACGCCCATGACGGCGCCGTCGCCATAGCTCATCAGCACGTAGTTGCCGACCCAGACCTCGACCTGCGCGCCGGTGATGGGATGCGTGACGAACAGCCCCGTGGGCATGCCCTTCTTGTCCTGCGTGGCCAGCTCGGCCTCGGTCGTGCCGCCGGCCTTGCACTCCTCGATGAAGGCTGCGATCTCGGGCCTGCTCTTGGCCGCGACGGTGGCCAGCGGATGCTCCGGCGCCACCGCGCAGAAGGTCACACCCATGATGGTGTCGGCACGGGTCGTGAACACCCACAGGCGACCACCGCCGCCTTCGATGCTGTGCGGGAACGCGAAGCGCACGCCCTGGCTCTTGCCGATCCAGTTCTCCTGCATCAGCCGCACGCGCTCTGGCCAGCCGCTCAGGTAGTTCGGGTCTTCCGGGTTGGCGACCGCCGACAGAAGCTCCTCGGCGTATTGCGTGATCTTCAGGTAGTAGCCCGGGATCTCGCGCTTCTCGACCAGCGCACCCGAGCGCCAGCCGCGGCCGTCGATGACCTGCTCGTTGGCGAGAACCGTCTGGTCCACCGGGTCCCAGTTGACGACCTGGGTACGGCGCTCGGCGATGCCCTTCTCCAGCATCTTCAGGAACAGCCACTGGTTCCACTTGTAGTAGCGCGGGTCGCAGGTCGCGACCTCCCGGCTCCAGTCGATGGCCAGGCCCATGGCCTGCATCTGGCCCTTCATGTGGGCAATGTTGGAGTAAGTCCACTGCGCGGGCGGCAGCTTGCCCTTCATCGCGGCGTTCTCGGCCGGCAGGCCGAAGGCGTCCCAGCCCATGGGCATCAGGACGTTGTAGCCCTTCATGCGCAGCTGGCGGGCCAGCATGTCGTTGATCGTGTAGTTGCGCACATGGCCCATGTGCAGCTTGCCCGAGGGATAGGGCAGCATGGAGCAGGCGTAGAAGTGCGGCTTGCTGGCGTCCTCGGTGACGCGGTAGGCGTCGCGCTCCGTCCAGTAGGCACGGGCGGCGGCTTCGATCTCGGTCGGGTTGTAGCTGGGCGCTTCGGTCTTGGCGTTCATGCGCCAAATTGTATGGGTCGGCCCTGCGGCGACCCTTCGGTCACGGTGCCGACGCGGCCGGCCGTGCGACGAAGGCGATGCGGTTCAGCCCGGCAGCCTGCACCCAGCCGATCAGCTCGGCCACCTGGCCATAGGGCACGGCACGGTCGGCGCGCAGCTGCACCTCCAACTGCGCGTTGGCGCGGCCCAGTTCGGAGATGCGTTGCTGGAAGGCTTTGGCATCCAGCTCGTCGTCGCCCAGATGCAGCTTGCCGTCCGGCGTGATGGCCACGGCGACGAAGCTGGGCGCATCGCCGGGCGTGGCCGCCTCGCTCTTGGGCAAGTCCAGGCGCAGCGAGGCCGTCATCAGCGGCGCGGTGATCATGAAGATGACCAGCAGCACCAGCATGACGTCGATCAGCGGCGTCATGTTGATGTCGCTCATGGGCCGGGAAGCCTCGAGCTTCTCAAGACGACCGAAGGCCATGATCAGTCCGCGTCGAGCAGTTCGCGCAGGTCGTGCGCGAAGCCTTCGAGGTCGGCCTCGCAGGCGGCCACCCGCTTGCCGAACACGTTGTAGGCCAGCACGGCCGGAATCGCGACCGCAAGGCCGGCGGCCGTCATGATCAGCGCCTCGCCGACCGGGCCGGAGATCTTGTCGATGGTGATGTTGCCTGCCGACGAGATGCTGACCAGCGCGTGGTAGATGCCCCAGACGGTGCCGAACAGGCCCACGAAGGGTGCGGTGGCGCCGATGGAGGCCAGCAGCACCTGGCCGAACTGCAGCCTGGCCAGCACGGCGTGCAGCGCATCGCGCAGGCGGCGGGTCAGGCGGGACTCGCGCCTGCCTACGGCATCGAGCGTGGCGCCGCGGGTCTCGGCCGTGGCCGCCTCCAGCAGCGGCAGCAACAGGGCCTCGGTGTCGAAGCTCTGCAGCGCGCTGCGGCCCTCGGCGACGCCGGCCGCGGACCAGAACGCGGGAACCGCACGCACCAGGCCGCGGCGCGCGCGGCGCAGCAGCCATGTCTTCCACAGGATCAGCGCCCAGGCACTGACCGACATGGCCAGCAGCAGCAGCGCCACCGCGCGGCCGACCAGGTCGCTTTGGGCCCAGAAGTCCGCGAAACCGCCCATGTTCAGGCGAAACCCAGCACGTCGTTCATGCCGAACAGACCCGTCTTCCGGCCCATCAGGAAGCGCGCCGAGCGCAGGCTGCCCTGGGCGTAGATGCTGCGGTTGCTGGCCTTGTGGCTGATCTCGATGCGCTCGCCGGTACCGGCGAACAGCACGGTGTGGTCGCCAATGATGTCGCCGCCGCGCACGGTGGCAAAGCCTATGGTGGATGGGTCTCGCACGCCGGTGACGCCCTCGCGGCCGTAGACGGCGCAGGTCTTCAGATCACGGCCCAGCGCGTCGGCAACGACCTGGCCCATCTGCAGCGCGGTGCCACTGGGGGCATCCACCTTGTTGCGGTGGTGGGCCTCGACGATCTCGATGTCGAAGCCCTCGTTCATCGCGCGGGCGGCCAGGTCCAGCAGCTTGAGCACAACGTTGACGCCCACGCTCATGTTGGGCGCGAAGACGACGGCCGTGCGCTCGGCGAACTTCGCGATCTCGGCCTTCTGGGCCGCGTCGAAGCCGGTGGTGCCGATGACGGCCTTCACGCCCAGCTCGGCGCAGACGGCCAGGTGGGCCAGCGTCGCCTCGGGGCGGGTGAAGTCGATCATCACGTCGGCGCCGGCCAGGCCAGCGCGGACGTCAGCGCCCTTGTCCAGCGTGACGTGCAGTGCGCAGTCGTCGGCGGCCTCGACGGCCTCGATGAGCATCTTGCCCATGCGCCCGGACGCGCCCATGACAGCGACCCGCATCACGTGCCAGCCCCCGTCTTGGCGTCCAGCGGCGGGTAGCTGCGGCCTGGCGCCGGGCCTTCAGCCGCGGCGGTGGGCGCGGCCTCGGCACTCTTCTTGGGCAGCGGCAGCGCGGCGCGCTCGGCGTCGGTCAGCTCCAGCTTCGGCTCACGCTTCGGGGGCTTGAAGGTGTTGATGGCGGCGACGAAGTCGTTCTCGGCCGGCAGGTCGTCGGGGACCGTCAGCTCCTTGAGCCGGTCGCCATCAAAGAGCGCGACCACCAGGCGCTGCTGCGGCGCGGTGCCCTGGCGGCGGATCGTGAAGACATAGTCCCAGCGCGACTCATGGAAGACGTCGGTCAGCAGCGGCGAGCCGAGCAGGTCGCGCACCTGAGCCTTGGGCATGCCGGGCTTGACGCGGGCCACCATCTCCTTGGTCAGCACATTGCCCTGCACGACCTCGACGCGGTAGGGCGTCACCAGTCCCAGGACCTTCTCGCCAGTGACGGAGGGCAGGGAATCCCAGGTGGGCAGGTAGGAGCAGCCGCCAAGCAGCGCAAGCAGCGGGAGGGAGGCAAGCAGGGGTCGCATGGGGCGGCTGGGGCGGCGGGCAGAGGGAGGGAGGCACCGGCCGAAAGCTCGGCTGGCTATGATCGGGCGGATTCTAGCGGGGCCACCTTCCGACCCCGGCCCCCCTGCGCCATGCCCAGCCCTTCCCCCAAGAACCAGACCAGCGACATCAAGAACAGCGGCCTCAAGGCGACGCTGCCGCGCATCAAGATCCTGGAGATTTTCCAGCGCGCGGCACAACGCCACATGACGGCCGAGGATGTCTACAAGGCCTTGCTGGGCGAGGGCGCCGACATCGGCCTGGCGACGGTCTACCGCGTGCTGCAGCAGTTCGAGCAGGCCGGCCTGCTGAGCCGCAACCATTTCGAGACCGGCAAGGCCGTCTACGAGCTCAACGAGGGTCATCATCACGACCACCTCGTCTGCCTGAACTGCGGGCGGGTCGAGGAGTTCTTCGACCCCGACATCGAGGAGCGCCAGCACGCCATCGCGCGTGAGCGCGGCTTCCAGCTGCAAGAGCATTCGCTGGCCCTCTACGCGAGCTGCGTGAAGACCAACTGCCCCAACCGAAGCTAGGCCGCGGCGGCGCGCGCGCGTATCGCCGCGAAGCTGTCGTCGACGAGCAGGTGGCCGTCTTCGAAGACGGTGCGCAGTAGCTCGGTCGCTCCCGCGGCACGCGCCTCCTGACAGCCGGGCGAGTCCAGGCGAACGGTGGCAAAGGCGTCGCCCTGGTGCATCAGCGTGAGGCGCCCGGCCTTGCTGCGCTTGACGGGGTCGGTGACCGGGGCCTTGAAGACGTCGTGCCAGCGGCCGCCCACCTGAACGGCCGAGGCCTTCATCGCAAAGCCCAGCGTGTCGCGGTTGACCTGCTGAAGCAATGCGCCGCCCTGACCGAAGGCGATGTTGTCGGCCGAGTAGCCGGCCCCCTCCACCGCCGCCAGGATGGCCGCGATGGAGTGGCGCGTGATGCCATCGCCCTGGATGACGCGGACGTGTTTGAGCACCCTGTAGCCCTTGGCGTTGACCTCGCTGCCGAAAGCCGCGTCAAGCGCGCGCACGGTGCGCAGCACGATGCTGGCCGGGTCGCCGCTGTCCGGGCGGATGACGACGGTGGCGCCGCTGGCGATGACCTCGTCGCGCAACCGGCCGCCCCAGAGTTGACCGACGGCGGCATCCAGGTCGTAGGAGTCAGACACGACGGCCAGCAGCGCGCCGGGCTTGCCGAACTGGCGCAGCATGTTGCGGTAGGCAGCCAGCTCACCGTCGCGGCCCCAGGCGGTGATGGTGCTGTGCTCGGCGGCCGGGATGGAGAAGCCGGCCATGGGCTCGCCGTAGTAAAGGCGCGCACCCAACAGGGCCGTCATCGTGTCCGTGCCCTGGAAGTTCACGAGGTGGGCCATGCCGCCCAGCATCGCCGACTCCAGCGACGAAACACCGCGCGCGCCGAAGTCGTGCAGCTTGAAGGGCAGCCCCTCGGGCGAGCCGCTGCGGTCCAGCGCGGCGGCGATGAGGCGGCGCGTTGCGTGGCTGTGCGTCGCCACCGTCGCCGGGTACCAGACGCGCAGCAGCGCGGTCTCGACGTAGCTGGTCAGCCACCAGCAGGCCGGGTCGGTGTTCTCCACGGTGACCAGCGCGTGCTGAACCGGCACGACCAGACCTTCGGGTACGGCGCGGATGCGCAGCGGCAGGCGGCCGCCGTGAACGTCGACGATGTGCTGCCAGCCCTCGCGGTTGAACGGCACGCCATGGGCGGCGCAGACCTCCGCGCCAAGTGCCACGTCGGCAGCCGTGACCGGCTTCGTGAAGTACTCCTTCAGCAGCGCCTGCAGGCCGAAGAAGACCGTGTAGGGCAGCGTGCCACCACGTGCCTCGATGTAGCTGAAGACGGTCTGCGTGCCCGGCGGGTATTGCAGCCAGTGGCTGGTCTTGTAGCTGTCCGTGTTGAGGACCAGCAGGCGGGCGATGTCGCTGAAGCCGTTCAACGGGTTCAGTCGACGGAGCCGTTGTCGATGGCGCGCTGGTGGCGCTCGACGAACTCCTTGTACGTGTCGATGCCGCGCAGCTGCAGGATGGTGTTGCGCACTGCGGCTTCCACCAGCACCGCGAGGTTGCGGCCGGCGTCCACCGCGATGACGACCTTGCGCACCGGCATGCCCAGCACGTCCTCGTACAGTGGCTCGTAGGGCAGGCGCTCGAAGTCGCGCTCCATGGTCTCCTTGCGCACCAGGTGCACGATGAGCTTGAGGCGCATCTTGCGACGCACCGCGGTTTCGCCAAAGATGGCCTTGATGTCCAGCAATCCGATGCCGCGCACTTCCAGCAGGTTGAGCAGCAGTTCGGGGCATCGCCCCTCGATGGCGGTCTGGGCAATGCGGAAGAAGTCGACGGCGTCGTCGGCGACGAGGCCATGGCCGCGCGAGATCAGCTCCAGGCCCAGCTCGCTCTTGCCCAGGCCCGATTCGCCGGTCAGCAGCACGCCCAGGCCCAGGATGTCCATGAAGACGCCGTGGCGGGTCGTGCGGTTGGCAAACAGCTGGGACAGGTAGCCGCGCACCAGGTCGATGACATGGCCGGCGGATTCGGTGGTGCGGAACAGCGGGATCTCGGCACGGTCGCACATCGCGATCAGGCGCGGCGGCGGCACGGTGTCGTCGGCGACGATGAGGACCGGTGGCTCCAGCGTGACGATGCGGGAGATGCGGCGATCCTGGATCTCGGTGCTTTCCTGGCTCAGGTAGGCGACCTCGCGGCGGCCAACGATCTGCACCCGGTAGGGGTGGATGTAGTTCAGGTAGCCGACCAGGTCGGCCGCGCTCTGCGCGTCGCGCACGGCGGCCTCGTCGAAGCGGCGCTCCGGGTGGGCGTGGCCGGCGATCCACTCCCAACGGAGGGCCTCGCGGTGCTCTTCAAAGAGCCGCTCCGCACTGATCGAGGTGGGTTTCAATTTGAGGGTTTACGCGAGGCGCCGATCAGCGACATCAAGCCACGGACTTGAGCGGCTCCCAAGCCGCAATCAGCTTGTGCAGCGTGGCAGCCTCCGACTCGGCCTTGAGCTGCTCGCGCAGTTCGCGGTCGGACAGCATCTCGGCGATCTCGGACAGGATCTCCAGATGGCGCTGCGTCGCCGCCTCAGGCACCAGCAGGAAGATCAGCAGGCTGACGGGCTCGTCGTCCGGCGCGTCGAAGGCGATGGGCTGCTGCAGACGCAGCACGGCGGCGAGCGGATTCTTCAGCCCCTTGACGCGGCCATGCGGGATGGCGACGCCATGGCCCAGGCCGGTGGAGCCGAGGCGCTCGCGGGCGAAGAGGTTGTCGGTGACCAGCGCGCGGGCCATCTGGTGGTGGTTTTCAAACAGCAGGCCGGCATGTTCGAAGGCGCGCTTCTTGCTGGACGCATCCACATTCACCGACACGTTGTCGGCGGGCAGGATGGCGGCGAGACGGTTCATGGGCAGAGGCCTAGCGTCGGGGGCGCCTGATGGGCGCGGCCGCAGCCGGGCAATGGGTCAATCACAGCCACAGATTATGGAACCGTGGACCGTTTTGGGGTGGGCGGTAGACCCTAGAGGCGTGGAAAACACTGCTGAGGGCCCCCGAATGCGGTTTTTTGCGGCACCGCAGCAACAGCGCCGGGCGGAAGGACACAAAACAAAAGCGGCCCGCAGGCCGCCGAGTGGGAGGTCGAGGCTCAGGAGGCCGAGACCTCGAGGCGCTTGGCCGAGGCGTGATGGTGGTCCTGCACCTTGTCCTTATGGCGGCAGACCTGACGGTCCAGCTTGTCCATCAACTGGTCGATGGCGGCGTACAGGTCCTCGTGGGATTGCTCGACGAAGATGTCGCGGCCCTTGACGTGTAGCGTCACTTCGGCGCGCTGGCGGCGTTCCTTCTCCTTTTGCTTCTCTACGGTCAACAGAACGTTGATGTCAACGACCTGGTCGAAGTGGCGGGTCACACGGTCCAGCTTGGTGAGCACGTACTCGCGCAGAGCCGGCGTGACTTCAAGATGATGGCCACTGATCGTCAGATTCATAAAGCCTCCTTTCAGAGGAATGGGTCGGGAAAACGAACCGGGAAAACTGAAAAAAACGGGATCGAAGGGGAGGAGGAGGGAGGGGTCTTTTCGGGTAGCAGAGTGGGTGGGAGTGAGGAAATCGACGAGCCCAGTTTGCGCGCGAAGCAGCACCGTGACAAGGGGATGAAGGTGAGGCTTTGTGCGCATGAGGATCAACTTTTTGCGACTTCTTCCACGCCCCGCGCGGTGCAATAATCCTCGGCTATTTCCCCCATGGAGAGCTTCTTGGACAGCGACCACCCTCGGTGACCGTCCGCTCCCGCCGCTCGGGCCCGCCTGTGGCCCGCCGCCCGGAGTGAGACGGTTGAACTGAACCCCGCCACCCCGGACGGCAGCCGTCGTCCCCCCGCTTGTCGCTGTCGGAGACGAGGCATGCTGAATGTGTTCACGCTGGACAACGGACGCCTGAAGGGCGGCCTGTTCCAGCAAGAGATTGAAACCGCCGAGGATCTGGCCCAGTCGCGCCCGGTTTGGGTGGACCTGGAGAGCCCCAGCGCCGAGGAAAAGGGCTGGATCCGCGACCGCTTCGGCCTGACCATCCCCGAGGACATCGTCGACGAGGACCTGGAGGAGTCGGCGCGCTTCTACGAGGAGGACAACGGCGAGCTGCACATCCGCTCCGACTTCCTCATCGACGACGACGGCCAGGCACGCAACGTACGCGTGGCCTTCATCCTCTTCAACAACGTCCTGTTCTCCATACACAACGAGGACCTGCCGGTGTTCCGCCTGCTGCGCCTACGCGCGCGGCGCATCCCTGCGCTGATCGAGGATGCCAAGGACGTGCTGCTCAAGCTCTACGACGCCGACGCCGAGTACTCGGCCGACGTGCTGGAGGGCATCTACGACAAGCTCGAAGCCGTCAGCGCCCGCGTGTTGAAGAGCAACGTGACCGACGCCGAGGCCGGCGAGGTGCTGGCGGCCATCGCCCGCGAGGAAGACTTGAACGGACGCATCCGCCGCAACGTGATGGACACGCGCCGCGCCGTCAGCTTCATGATGCGCAGCCGCATGCTGAACGCCGAGCAGTTCGAGGAGTCGCGCCAGATCCTGCGCGACATCGACTCTCTGGACTCGCACACGGCCTTTCTGTTCGACAAGATCAACTTCCTGATGGATGCCACGGTCGGCTTCATCAACATCAACCAGAACAAGATCATCAAGATCTTCTCGGTGGCCAGCGTCGCGCTGCTGCCGCCGACATTGATCGCGTCCATCTACGGCATGAACTTCAAGAACATGCCCGAGCTGGAGTCTGACTGGGGCTACCCCTTCGCCCTCGTGCTGATGCTGCTGTCGGTGGCGGCCCCCTTCATCTACTTCCGCCGCAAGGGCTGGTTGAAGTAACCCATCCCCGCGCCGCCCACCCCTCAAGGGGGCGCTGCAGACGGGCCGGCGGAGCCGCCCCCATTGCAGTCGCTCGGCAAGGCACTTCGAGCCGCATCGCTGCAAAGAATCAGGGCCTGTGTCTGACACACAGGCCCTGCTTGTAAAAGCGGCCGCGGAACGCCTCGGAGCCAACGAGGGAGGGAGGGAGGAGGAGGAGAACGGCCCCGAGATTGCTGCTCTGGTCTCAGAGAGGTTGCGCGACCCAAATTCGAGAGGGAACGAGGGCGATCGGAGCCCCGCAGGGGCTCGGGTTTCCACTGTGTTTAGCCTGAGAGGCGCGCTAAAGCATGAAGTTCCGGGGTGCTGTACCCGGTTCAGGTGACGATTGTTGCAACCATCGCCGGGTATCCGGCGCCGCCTCCGCCCTCCCCTTCCGGTTCGCAAACAGTGCATGGCTGACGCCGCCGCCAAGGCGGGCGCCGACCGGGCGAAAGGGCCGTCATCGAGGTCCGAACCGGCAAGCCGGCGCGAACTTTTAGAATCCCAGGTCTAAACGAGGATCCGCCATGCTTTACCCCGAACTGTTCAAACAACTCGAAGCCGTGCGCTGGAACATGGACAGCGACATCCCCTGGGACAAATTCGATGCGTCCAAGCTCTCCGACGAACAGGCGCAGACGATCAAGATGAACGCGATCACCGAGTGGTCGGCACTGCCCGCCACCGAGATGTTCCTGCGCGACAACCGCGAGGACAGCGACTTCTCGGCCTTCATGTCGGTCTGGTTCTTCGAGGAGCAGAAGCACAGCCTGGTGCTGATGGAGTACCTGAAGCGCTTCCGCCCCGACCTGGTGCCCACCGAGGCCGAGCTGCATGAGGTGCGCTTCGACTTCGACCCCGCGCCGGCGCTGGAGACGCTGATGCTGCACTTCTGCGGCGAGATCCGCCTGAACCACTGGTACCGCCGTGCTGCCGAATGGCATACCGAGCCGGTCATCAAGGCCATCTACGAGACCTTGTCGCGCGACGAGGCCCGCCATGGCGGCGCCTATCTGCGCTACATGCGGCGCGCCATGGCCAAGTTCGGCGACGAGGCCCGCGCCGCCTTCGCCAAGGTCGGCGTGCTGATGGCCAGTGCCCGCCGCACGGCCCAGGCCCTGCACCCCACCAACCTGCACGTGAACGCCAAGCTATTCCCGCGCGACACCATCCAGAGCCGCCTGCCCGACCCTGAATGGCTGGAGCGCTGGCTGGACACGCAGATCCAGTTCGACGCCGTGTGGGAGAACAAGGTGGTCGAGCGCATCCTGCACAACATGAGCCTGCTGATGGACCGCAGCTTCGCCACCGTGCAGGAGCTCAATCGCTTCCGCAAGGAGATGGCCGCACGCATCGTGCCGCCGGCCGCCTCGGGCCTGACGTCGGCCTGATCCATCGCCACATGAAAGAGAGGCCCTGCGGGGCCTCTCTTTTCTTGGGGCGCAGCCCCCGGTTCAGCCGGCCCGCGAACGCTTCGCCACCACCAGCGCGAAGCCCGCAGCGGCCACGGCGGCCCAGCCCAGGAACTGCAGGGAGGCCAGTTCTGCCAGCGTGCGGCCGAAGTCCTGCGTGACCCAGGCCCACAGGTTGACGTCGGTGGACATCAACGCCGCCTTCAGGCCGGGGCCGTCGTTGACCATCACCCGGCTGAGCTGCGCGTTCCACGCGCCCAGCGCCCGCATCGGCCAGTCGATGCTATAGACCTTGTCCAGTACCAGGACAGCCACCAGGCCACCGACGAAGACCAGCGGCACGCCCAGGCGCTTGAGCCAAGCGGAGGCGGCCATCAGCACGAAGATCAACGGCGCCAGCCACAGCAGCAGCGGCAGCGTGCCGGCCAGACCGCGCAGCAGCAATGGCAGCGCGGCGGCGGCGACCTCGTTCCAGTCCACGCCCGCGACCGCGCCGCCACCACCCTGGGCCGCCAGCACCGACATCGCGATCGGCAGCCCGAACAGCGTGCCGACGACGGCGCCACCCAGCGGCGCCAGCCAGGCATGGGCCAGCACCGTGGCCGCCAGGCTCTCGCTGGGCCGCCCGGGCAGGGACAGCCAGAACTCGATGGAGCGGTCCTGCACGTCGCGGCGCGCCAGGCCGGGCAACTGGAACAGCGCCACCAGCAGGCAGATCGCGAACACCGCGCAGGCGCTGACCAGCAGGATGGCCAGCGCCAGCAACTCCCGATGCTCTAAGGGCAGGTCCGACACATGTCCGAAAGGCAGCATGGCCAGGAAAAGGGTGGGCGGCGCGAAGGCCGTGATCAGCCAGCCGCGCTTGTGCTGCATCCACTCGCGCAGCAGCAGGGTGGGGATGTGCGAATTCATGGCATCGTCTCCTTGGGGTTCAGGCCTGCTTGCCGTTCAGCGCCGGGTTGCGGGTCAGCGCCATGAAGAGGTCGACGAGGCTGGGCCGCACGCGCTGACCCAGGTTGGCCACATGCTCGGGCGGCGCACCGTCGAACAGCGACGTCGTTCGGCCCTGCTCGCGGTAGCGCAGCAGCGGATGGGCGGCGGCCATCACTTCGGCAGCGGCGGGGTCGTGGTTCAGTGCGACGAAGCGGCGGTCGATGTCCTCCAGGCTGATGGACAGCGCCACACGGCCCTCGTCCAGCATGATGACGTCGCTTAGCAACGCCTCCACTTCCTCCACCTGGTGCGTCGAGATCAGCACGCTGCGCTCGCCGTCGCACCATTCGTCGATCAGCATCTCGTAGAAGCTCTTGCGCGACACCACGTCCAGGCCCAGCGTCGGCTCGTCCAGGATCATCAGCCTGGCGTCGATGGCGGCGATCAGCGCCAGGTGGGTCTGCGCCACCATGCCCTTGGACAGGCTCTTGACCTTGTCGTTCTCGCTGACGCTGGTGCGCTTGAGCAGCGCCCGCGCCCGCTCGGCCGAGAACTTGGGCTGCAGCCGCGCCATCAGCGTGATCAGCTCGTGAACCTTGGCCCAGCGCGGCAGCACGGCAACGTCGGGGATGTAGCTGAGCTGCTCCAGCAGCGTCTGGCGGTCCTGCGTGGGCCTGAGGCCCAGAACCGTCATGTCGCCCTCGACCGGCAGCAGCCCCACCAGCGCCCTCATCAGCGAGGTCTTGCCGGCGCCGTTGTGGCCCAGCAGGCCCACGACGCGGCCCTTGGGCACCGTGATGGAGACGTCGCTCAGTGCCGCCTTCTTGCCGTAGCGCAGCGTCACGTTCTTGACTTCGATGAGGTTCATGTCGACTCCCAGTTCAGGTCCTTGGCGTTCAACCCCAGCCGCTTGAGCTTGGCGCGCAGCGCTGGCCAGTCCTTGTTCAGGAACTGCTCGCGCTCGTGGCACAGCAACCGCTCTCGGGCGCCGGCAGTCACATACATACCCAGGCCGCGGCGCGATTCGATCAGGCCATGGTCGCTCAGCGTCTGCAGCGCCCGCGTGACCGTCAGCGGGTTTATGACGTATTGGCTGGCCAGCTGACGCACCGACGGCAGGGCCTCGCCTTCCGGGGGGCTGCCGTCGAGCAGTTGCACAGCCAGTCGGTCGGCCAGCTGCTGGTAGATCGGCGCCTGGTCGGTCCAGGTGGGAGTCATGGGCGCTCCGGGGTGTATTGCTGATGTAGCACACCATATCTCCACCCCCGGCGCCAACCCAGCGCGGCGCGACGGACTGCAGATTCGGCGGGATGAGCCGTTTGTCTGTCTGTCGTGTCGGTTTGCGTTGGACTTGGAACTATTTGCGCTGAACTTGGAACTGGGTGGCTCGCTAGGTCCAGCGGTCGGCCCGAGGCGCCTGCAGGGCACCGAGCTGTCCAGCATGGCCGCGCCAGGCGGTTGATGCCGCTGGTCCGTGTCCAGCGGTGCGGCGAGATCCGACAGCCGAGGCGACGGCTTTGCTGCAAGCCTTGGTTTGCAACGACTACAGCGACTTACGCTAGACGCTTGAATTGCTCCGGCAGAGCGATGATGGAGCCCGTCAGTGCCTTTGTGGGATAGATGAGAAGCAGCACGTTGTGGGTGGTGTCGAAGGCCTCGCCAAGGCATTCGTGAATGTCACCGTTACGGTCGCGATAGACCAACTGCGTCGGCCTGGTCATCTTCCGGCCGATGGGAAGCAGATCGCCCAGCGCATGACCTACATCAATGCGCTCCGCCGTCGGGATTCCGGCGCGCGTCAAGCTACTTGTCGCCTCGTTCACGCAGCCAATGGCTGAGTATTTCGGGAGCGCGAGGCCGCGGTGACGACCGAGTCGCGTTCCGGGTTGAGCGTGACGGACCCGATGGGGGACCAGTCCCGCGTGGAGCCTGAC
>NZ_JAFAGT010000047.1 GCF_019237615.1 Roseateles sp.
CTTCAACGCGGGCCTTCTTTTCCTTCATTTCGACTTCGGTGGCTGCGCCGACCTTGATCACGGCCACGCCGCCGGCCAGCTTGGCCACGCGCTCTTGCAGCTTCTCGCGGTCGTAGTCGGAGGTGGCTTCCTCGATCTGGATGCGCACTTGCTTGACGCGTGCCTCGATGTCGGCTGCGGCGCCCGAGCCGTCGATGATGGTGGTGTTTTCCTTGCCCACTTGGACGCGCTTGGCCTGGCCCAGGTCGGCCAGGGTGACCTTTTCCAGCGTCAGGCCGACTTCTTCAGCGATGACCTTGCCGCCCGTCAGGATGGCGATGTCTTCCAGCATGGCCTTGCGGCGGTCGCCGAAGCCAGGGGCCTTGACGGCGACGACCTTCAGGATGCCGCGGATGGTGTTGACCACCAGCGTGGCCAGCGCTTCGCCGTCGACGTCTTCAGCGATGATCAGCAGCGGACGGCCGGCCTTGGCGACGGCTTCGAGCGTCGGCAGCAGGTCGCGGATGTTGGAGATCTTCTTGTCGAACAGCAGGACGAAGGGGTTGTCCAGCAGCGCGACTTGCTTCTCGGGGTTGTTGATGAAGTACGGCGACAGGTAGCCGCGGTCGAACTGCATGCCCTCGACGACGTCGAGTTCGTTGGCCAGGCTCTTGCCGTCTTCGACGGTGATGACGCCTTCCTTGCCGACCTTGTCCATGGCCGAGGCGATGATCTCGCCGATCGAGTCATCGCTGTTGGCCGAGATGGTGCCGACCTGGGCGATTTCCTTGGAGGTGGTGGTGGCCTTGGAGGCCTTCTTCAGCTGCTCGACCAGGGCGGCGACCGCCTTGTCGATGCCGCGCTTCAGGTCCATCGGGTTCATGCCGGCGGCCACGTACTTCATGCCCTCGCGCACGATGGCCTGGGCCAGCACGGTGGCGGTGGTGGTGCCGTCACCCGCGTTGTCGCTGGTCTTGGAAGCGACTTCCTTGACCATCTGGGCGCCCATGTTCTGGAGCTTGTCCTTGAGCTCGATTTCCTTGGCCACGGACACGCCGTCCTTGGTCACGGTGGGGGCGCCGAACGAGCGCTCCAGCACCACATTGCGGCCCTTGGGGCCCAGGGTCACCTTGACCGCATTGGCCAGGATGTTGACGCCCTCGACCATACGGGCACGGGCTTCGCCGCCAAAGATCACGTCTTTTGCTGCCATTTGGATTCTCCGAATACTTGAATTGGGGTCAGAGTCGACTTGTCGACGCTTGATCAGCGAGGGTGGGGCATCACTGCGTGATGGCCCATCCCCGTGAAATTACTTTTGCACGACGGCGAAGAGGTCCTCTTCGCGCATGACCAGCAGTTCCTCGCCGTCGACCTTGACGGCCTGGCCGGAGTACTTGCCGAACAGCACGCGGTCGCCGACGGTGACGTTCAGGGCCACGAACTCGCCCTTGTCGTTGCGCTTGCCCGGGCCGACGGCCAGGACTTCACCCTGGTCGGGCTTCTCGGCGGCGTTGTCGGGAATGACGATGCCCGAGGCGGTCTTGGTTTCTTGCTCCAGACGGCGAACGATCACGCGATCGTGCAGGGGGCGCAGCTTCATGGGATCTCCTTCAGAAGGGTAGGTGCTGAAGCGGCCACGGCCTGCACAGGCCGTGGCTCGCGAAAAACGGGACCTGCCGGCGGGCCAGTCGATCCGATTTCGTTAGCACTCATGTGTGTTGAGTGCTAGCAGTCAGGCATTATAGGGACGGCGTGTTGCGATTCAAGCCGTCCACGTCCTTCGTGCGGATCGCGCGGGCGCGATCGCCGGCGAAGAAGTGGTAGCCGGCCGCGAGGCTGCCGATGATGATGACGTTGGCCCGAACATCGGCCGGAGGCGCCTGGGCGACCTGGGCCAGGATCTCCGCTGGAGAGAGCGCTGCTTCTAGGTTCATGGCGCCTTCCTTGCGGCTTCACACAACTCGTACGCGAACTCCTCGGCCTCCGCCTGGAAGCCGAGGAGTTCCAGGTCGGCCAGGCAGTCCAGCCGCGCGGCCAACTCGGGCTCGCGCACGATGCTCTCTGGCGACCGGCAGTCGCGCCGCAGATGCAGCACGAGCGAAGGCTTGCGCTTGGCGGTGCCTGCATCCACCAGGCCCGCATCCAGCTTGGACACGAACCGAAGGTCACCGTCGTAGACGCTCAAGTCCAGCGGCGGCGAAGCCGTGATGTTCAGGTCGGGGAACAAGCGCGACGCACCCAGAACCCCGGAGATGGCTACCTTCTCCGCCACGCCCTTGCTTCGCAGAGAAAGGAGGCGGTTGGCCATGGCGCCGGGCATTCGTGCGAGACCCGATGGGGCAGCGTAGCGAAGCTCCTTGCCGGCAGCGCCGTGCTCGTCGGCCAGCTTGAGCAGCACCTTCGGCTGCAGCCACAGCTTGATCGGACCGTCGCGCTCGTCGGAGACGACGTTGAGCTGGAGCAACTCGGTCAGCGCGGCCGAGGCTGTCTGGTAGCTGGCGCCCGTCTGCCGGCGCAGGTCCGCGAGCGTCATCGGCGGCAAGCCGCAGAGAGATTGCTCGACTAGGACGGCCTTGACTTGCTGGCGAGTGACGCGGGTGGAAGCGTTGCCCATGCCTTCGTCCTGCACGGCCCCGTAGAGCGCGCGCAGGAACGGTTGCGGGAACTCGGGTGCTTCGCCGTTCAAGTGGAGGACCTGGCCGGTCTTGGCCGCGACCAGGTGAATGCGATGGGCGATCTCGGGGCGCACAACGGAACGGAAGCGGCTCAGCCCGGCTTCCAGGCGAGCGGTGGACAGGCGGCTGTCCACGATCACGCATAGGCCGGTTGCCGGTCGAGCGGCGCTGTCGACCGCATAGGCGAGCGCCAGCAGGCCCTCGCGGACGTCTCGCGCGGTGCTTGTGCGGCGGACTTCGGCCAGGACGTCTGGCCCCGCCGGGTTTTCCCAATGCAGCGAGACCAGCCCATCATCAGTAAAGTTGCGACCCGCCATTAAGTTGCCACTTAACTGATCAAGTCGCAACTTATCAAGCGCAGGGCCCACGCATCGGAGGCTCGTTCGGGTCCGCCTCTGCGGCCTGCGGAGCATGAAGCTGCGGAAGCAGTGCCTCTGGCGCCCGCCATCGGCAGCACGACACGACACGACACGACACGACACGACACGACACGACACGACACGACACGACACGACACGAAGGGCTGTGCCGTGCTCTTCGCGAGTCCCGGTGCTCCTATGCGGGTCGAAACTCCGGCTAGCGCCGGATGTGGCGGCTAGGCAATTGACCAGCAGCTTTCCGTTCAAAGTTTGCCGGTGGCTGCCCCGAAAGGTTCAGGCATGGGCGACGAAGCGCATCGATGTTGTTTGACGAGTTTCCAGATCTCCCCCGGGCGATCGATTCAGTGCTGCCCGGCATTCGACACCTGAGTGAGGGACAGGAAACAAAGAAGACCGCCGCAGCGGTCTTCTTTTGGCGGGCCGGCCTCAGCGCCGGGTGCGCCTGCGCGCCCAGCCCAGCGCGCCCAGCGCGCTCATGGCCAGAGCGACGCTGCCGGGCTCGGGCAACTGGCCCGGGTTGACAGCGGGCGTCGTGAAGCGCAGGTCGTCGAGCAGGATGGCCTGGTCGTCGGCACTGAACACGACGGAGTGGGCCACTCCGGTGAAGTTCAGCGTCACCGTTTCCGACCAGTTGCAGAAGGCGAAGCCACTGCAGCCGGCGGCGGTCAGGCCGGTCAGGCCGAGGCCCAGCTCCTTGCCGAGGTCATCGAAGACGTGGACGGCCAGGTTGGGGATGGTGACCCGGCCGGAATAGACGAAGGACAGCGAGTCGATGAAGCCGCCGGCAATGCTCAGCGTCAGCGACTTGGGGTTGTTGGTGCTGGGCCTGGTCGGGTCCTGGGCGAGCAAGAGAGCCCCGCAGCTGCCGGTCCGGATGAAGCTGATGTCGCCGGGATCGTGGCTGGGGCCGTAGGTGCAGGCCTCCGAGGTGGCGCCCCAGGCGGCGCCGCTGATGTTGACCCCGTGATAGCTGCCGGCCAGCGGAGCGGTGGTCGTCAGGTCCTCGAAATCCAGGAAGACCGTGCCGGCCATGGCCGATTGCAGGGTGGCTGTCAGGGCAAGGGCCAGAAGTTTGCTCATCGTGCGCATGACGTTCTCCGTCCAGGGTGTTCGAGTTGAGTTTGTGGGCGAATGTAAACAAGCTGCCTCAAAGTGGGCCGCCCCGGCCCCCTGCAGTTGGGGGGTCAGCACGGAGCCTGGGCCGCGCTTGAGGGGGGGGGCTGCTGCGGGAAATCCCGGAGCTCAAGCGGTGCTCGGAGGGTGGGGCGAAGGCCTTGGCTACACTGCCGTGGGTGGAAACCAAATGGCTTGAAGACTTCGTCAGCCTGGCCGAGACGCGCAGCTTTTCCCGCTCCGCCCAGCTCCGCCACGTGACCCAGCCGGCGTTCTCGCGCCGCATCCAGGCGCTGGAGGCCTGGGCCGGCGTCGATCTGGTCGACCGCTCCTCCTATCCGACGCGACTGACGGCTGCGGGCACCACCTTGCTGGCCCAGTCGGTCGAGCTGCTGGGCAATCTGCAGGCAACGCGCAACATGCTGCGCAGCCACCAGGCGGCGGACCAGGACATGATCGAGTTCGCCGTGCCGCATTCGCTGGCCTTCTCGTTCTTCCCGCATTGGCTGATGGGCCTGCGCCGCGGCTTTGGCGCGATCAAGTGCCGGCTCAACGCGGCCAATGTCCATGACGCGATGCTGCAGCTGAGCGAGGGCAACTGCGACCTGCTGCTGGTCTACCACCACGCCAGCCAGCCGCTGCAGCTGGACCCCGAGCGCTATCAGATGGTGTCGCTGGGCCACGAGACGCTATCGCCCTATGCGAAGGCCGACGCGCAGGGCGAGCCGATGTTCCGCCTGCCGGGCCGACCGGGACAGAAGATCCCGTTCCTGAGCTACGCCGCCGGTGCCTACCTGGGCCGGTTGGTCGAGCTCATCGTCAAGGAGGCCGACTGCGCGCTGAACCTGGACGCCATCTACGAGACCGACATGGCCGAAGGCCTGAAGGCGATGGCGCTGGAGGGGCATGGCTTTGCCTTCCTGCCGGCCAGCTCGGTGCAGAAGGAACTGGCCAGCGGCCGCCTCGTGCCGGCCGCGGCGCCGGGAACCTTCAGCGTCAGCATGGAATTGCGCATCTACCGCGAGCGGTCCGAGCTGTCGCGTCGCCAGAAGCCGGCGGCGCAAGCGCTGTGGGACTATCTTGCGTCGGCGGCATGACCTCATCCCGCATGTGCATGTCACGCGTAAACCCGTATTCGGGCCGCATGTATGGCGTGGTCTGCTCACGCCTGTTTGTTATCTCCGTTATCGATATCCACTTCCTGTCGCTGGAGTCTCCATGAAGAAAGCTTTGCTCGTCGCCGCCCTGCTGGCCGCCGTTTCCGCCGCGTATGCTGAGGACACGCTGAAGAAGATCAAGGACAGCGGCACCATCACGATGGGTGTGCGTGAGTCCTCGGGCCTGTCCTACACCATCGGTGACGGCAAGTACGTCGGCTACCACATCGATGTCTGCGAGCGCGTCATCGCCGACCTGCGCAAGCAGTTGGGCAGCAAGATCGACGTCAAGTACCAGCCGGTCACGTCGGCCAACCGCATCCCGCTGACGGTCAACGGCACGGTGGACCTGGAGTGCGGCTCCACCACCAACAACGTGGCCCGCCAGAAGGATGTGGCCTTTGCCGTGACGACCTATGTCGAGGAAGTGCGCATCGCCGTGAAGGCGAACTCCGGCATCAACTCGATCCACCAGCTCAACGGCAAGACCATCGCGACGACCACTGGCACCACCTCGGTGCAGACGCTGCGCAAGCATGAGCGCGCCACGGGCGTGGACTTCAAGGAAGTGTTCGGCAAGGACCACGCCGACAGCTTCCTGCTTCTGGACTCCGGCCGCGCCGATGCATTCGTGATGGACGGCTCCATCCTGGCCAAGAACATCGCCACGTCCAAGAACCCGGCCGACTTCAAGATCGTCGGCGAGGTGCTGTCCGTCGAGCCCATCGCCATCATGATGCGCAAGGACGACCCGGCCTTCAAGAAGGCCGTGGACGACAGCATCAAGGGCATGATGAAGTCGGGTGAAATGGCCAAGATCTACGACAAGTGGTTCCTGCAGCCCATCCCGCCGACCAACACCCGGATCGGCCTGCCGCTGTCCGTCGCCACCAAGGAGGCCTGGGCCAACCCCAACGACAAGCCGATGGAAGACTACGCGAAGAAGTGATTCGCGCATTGACCTGAACGACCGCAAAGCGGGTGCCTGGCACCCGCTTTGCTTTAGATGCAAGGCTTGAGGAGAGGGCCATGAGCTGGGATTGGCAGTTCTACTGCAACGACACCGCCACCGGGGAGGCGGTCGCCGGCTGCTTCGGGCCGGGCGGCAAGGAGCAGACCTATCTGCAGTGGATGCTGCACGCCTGGGGCTGGACGCTGACCGTCTCGCTGCTGGCGCTGCTGCTGGCGCTGGTTGTCGGCTCGCTGATCGGCATCATCCGCACGGCGCCGAACAAATGGCTGGCTCGCTTCGGCGAGGCGTGGACGGAGCTGTTCCGGAACATCCCGCTGCTGGTGCAGGTTTTCCTCTGGTACCACGTGCTGCCGTCGCTGTTTCCGGTGCTGCGCGAGGCCGTGTCATCGTCGGTGCTGGTCGTCTTCGCGTTGGGCTTCTTCACCAGCGCGCGCATCGGCGAGCAGGTCAAGGCCGGTATCCAGACCTTGCCCCGCGGCCAGCGCTACGCCGGCCAGGCGATGGGCATGACGCTGCCGCAGACCTACCGCTTCGTGCTGCTGCCGATGGCATTTCGCATCGTCATCCCGCCGCTGACGAGCGAGAGCATGAACATCGTCAAGAACTCGGCCGTGGCTTTCGCGGTCAGCATTCCCGAGCTGGCGCAGTTCGCTCAGCAGGCCTCTGAAGAGACCTCACATTTCGAGGAAATCTTCATCCCCGTGACGCTGCTCTATTTCGTCTCTGCCTTCGCGATCAACCGTGTCGCCAAGTTCATCGAGGCGCGTGTGCGCATCCCCGGCACGGTGGGAGCGAAGTGATGCTGAACCTCGACTACTCCTTCCTGAACTGGACCGTCATCCAGAGCTTCATCGCCAAAGGCTTCTGGTTCTCCATCCAGCTGACGCTGGTCGCGATGATCGGCGGCATCATCCTAGGCACGCTGCTGGCGATGATGCGGCTGTCCAGCCATCGCTGGCTGTCGGCGCCGGCGGCCTTCTACGTCGACACGCTGCGCTCCATCCCGCTGGTGATGGTGATCCTGTGGTTCTTCCTGCTCATCCCCAAGCTGCTTGGGCCTCTGGGTGGGCAGATGTCGGCCTTCATCACCTTCACGCTGTTCGAGGCCACCTACTACTCGGAGATCATGCGGGCCGGCATCCAGTCAGTGTCGCGCGGTCAGGTCAACGCAGGCTATGCGATGGGCATGAGCTACGGCCAGACGATGAAGCTCGTCGTACTGCCGCAGGCCTTCCGCAACATGCTGCCGGTGCTGCTGACGCAGACGATCATCCTGTTCCAGGACACGTCGCTGGTCTACGCGGTCGGCGAGTACGACCTGCTGAAGGGCTTCGAGGTCGCGGGCAAGAACTTCAACCGCCCGGTCGAGACCTATCTCGTCGCCGCCATCGTCTACTTCGTCATCTGCTTCGGCCTGTCGCAACTCGTGCGGCGCCTGCAGAAGAAGATCGCCATCATCCGTTGAGTGGGGTTGCCACCATGATCGACATCAAGAACATCTCCAAGTGGTATGGCAGCTTCCAGGTGCTGACCGACTGCACGACGTCCATCCGCAAGGGCGAGGTCGTCGTCGTCTGCGGGCCCTCGGGCTCGGGCAAGTCGACGCTGATCAAGACGGTCAACGCGCTGGAGCCCTTCCAGAAGGGCGACATCGTCGTCGACGGCGTCTCCATCGCCGACCCCAAGACCAACCTGCCCAAGCTGCGCTCGCGCGTGGGCATGGTGTTCCAGCACTTCGAGCTGTTCCCCCACCTGTCGGTGACGGAGAACCTGACCATCGCCCAGATCAAGGTGCTTGGCCGTTCGCCCGAAGACGCGAAGACCCGCGGCCTGAAGATGCTGGAGCGCGTGGGCCTGTCCGCGCACAAGGACAAGTTCCCCGGCCAGCTCTCCGGTGGCCAGCAGCAGCGCGTTGCCATCGCGCGTGCGCTGTCGATGGACCCCATCGTCATGCTGTTCGACGAACCGACGTCGGCGCTGGACCCCGAGATGGTCGGCGAGGTGCTGGACGTGATGGTGCAGCTTGCCAACGAGGGCATGACCATGATGTGCGTGACGCACGAGATGGGCTTTGCCAAGCGCGTCAGCAACCGCGTCATCTTCATGGACGCCGGCAAGATCATCGAGGACTGCTCCAGTGCCGACTTCTTCGGCAAGCCCGAGGAGCGCTCGCCGCGCGCCAAGGACTTCCTCGCCAAGATCCTGCAGCACTGAAACCCTTTGGCCAGGGCGGGCCCCGGCCGGTCCCCAAGTGGCGGCGATGCTTGCGGGATCGAGCCGCACGCATCGCCAACGCGGGCCGCCCTGGGAGCGGGCCGGCGCGCGGCCCGGCAACCGGGCCGTTTTCGATCAGAGGAACATGCCGCCCGACGCCTCCACGCGCTGGCCGGTGATCCAGCCCGCGCCAGGCCGCATCAGCGTGGCCGCCGCGCCGCCGATGTCTTCCGCCGCGCCGACACGACCCAGCGCCGTGACCGACGCGATGAAGCGGTTCAGCTCCGCGCTGTCTCTCACCGCGCCACCGTCGAAATCCGTCGCGATGGCGCCTGGCGCCAGCGTGTTGACGCGGATGCCGCGCGCCGCGAGCTCCTTGGCCTGATAGCGCGTCAGCACCTCGATGGCGCCCTTCATAGCCGCATAGGCCCCATAGCCAGGGATCGTGAAGCGTGCCAGGCCGCTGGAGATGTTCAGGATGCGGGCACCGCCCGCCTCGCCGCCGACCAGCAGCGGCAGCAGCGCCTGGGTCAGGAAGAACGGACCCTTCAGGTGGATGTCGAACAGCATCCCGAGCTGTTCGGGCGTCGTCTCCTCGAAGCTCACGTGCACGCCCGTGCCGGCGTTGTTGATGAGGCCGGCCAGGTGGCTGGCGCCCCAGGACGAGAGGCTTTCGCGCACCTTGTCGGCAAAGGCCGGGAAGCTGGCCGCGTCGGCCACATCCAGCGGCAGCGCCAGTGCGCGGCGGCCCTGCGCCCGGATCTGCGCGACGACGCCGTCCGCCGCGGCGGCGGCCTCGCGGTAGGTCAGCACGAGGTCGTGACCGTCGTGGGCCAGGGCCAGCGCCATCTGGGCACCCAGGCCACGGCTACCGCCGGTGATCAGGGTAATGGGGTGGGGTGTGGACGTCATGGTGGGCTCCGTCAAAGGTGTGAGTGGGACGGTGCTCAATTTATTGTTCTCATCGACATGGATAAAGTCGACTCAGACGAAATGACTGTGTTCTGAATGTCGACCAATCTCGATCTGGCCGCGCTGCGCGTTTTCCTGCAGGTGGCCGAACTGGCCCACTTCAGCCGTGCTGCCGAAGAACTGGGGCTGCCCAAGGGGCGGGTCAGCCAGGTCGTGCGCGAGCTGGAGGCGCGGTTGGGCACACGGTTGTTCCAGCGCACCACGCGGCGTGTCAGCCTGACCTCGGACGGCGAGCTGCTGGCCAAGCGCGCCCGCAGCCTGCTCGCCGACGCCGGAGAGATCGAGGCGCTGTTCAAGCAGGACCGGCAGCTCGGTGGCCGGCTGCGTGCGGACCTGCCTGTGCGCCTGGCGCTGGACCTCGTGCTTCCGGCCCTGCCCGCCTTCCTGGCGGCGCATCCGGGCCTGCAGGTGGAGCTGAGCTGCACGGACCGGCGCGTGGATCTGGTGGAGGAGGGCTTCGACTGCGTGCTGCGCGTGGGTGCCGTGCACGACCCCATGCTTGTCGCCAGGCCCGTGGGGCGGCTGCACATGATGAATGTCGCCAGCCCGGCCTACCTCGCCGTGCGCGGCACGCCCGCCACGCCCGCGGACCTGCTGGCGCAAGGCCATGAACTGGTCCACTACAGCCAGACCTGGGCGGACCGCCGCCCGCGCTTCGACTGGGTGGATGCCGAGGGCCGCGCGCACAGCCTGCAGCTGCCGGCGCGCGTCACCGTCAACCACACCGATGCCTACGAGATCGCTGCGCTGGCCGGCATGGGCATTGCGCAGGCACCCCGCGTGGGCCTGCGCTCGGCCGTGGCGGACGGGCGCCTCGTGCGCGTGCTGCCGGGCCATGAGCCTGCGCCACTGCCGGTGCAGCTGGTCGTGAGCCAGCGCCGCCACACGCCGCGGCGCGTGCGCGTCTTCATGGACTGGCTGACCGTGCTGCTTGCCGCGCATCTGGCCGACGACAATCCGGTCCATGACTGACACGCTCACCCTCACCCGGCCGGACGACTGGCATCTGCACCTGCGCGACGGGGCGGCGCTGGCCAGCGTGCTGCCCTACACGGCGCAGCAGTTCGCGCGCGCCATCGTCATGCCCAACCTGCGCCCGCCGGTGACCACCGCCGCGCAGGCCGTGGCCTACCGCGAGCGCATCCTGGCTGCGCTGCCGGAAGGAAGCGACTTCCAGCCGCTGATGACTCTCTACTTGACGGACAACACGCCCGTCGACGAGATCAAGCGCGCCAAGGACGCAGGCGTCGTCGCGCTCAAGCTCTACCCTGCGGGCGCCACGACCAACAGCGACGCCGGCGTGACCGACCTTCGCAAGACCTACCGGACGCTGGAAACGATGCAGCGCGAAGGCCTGCTGCTGCTGGTGCATGGCGAGGTGACCGACGGCGACATCGACGTCTTCGACCGCGAGGCCGTGTTCGTCGAGCGCGTCATGCAGCCGCTGCGCGCGGCCATGCCCGAGCTCAAGGTCGTCTTCGAGCACATCACGACCAAGGAAGCCGCGCAGTATGTGACCGCGGCCGACCGCTTCACGGCCGCCACCATCACGCCGCAGCACCTGCTCTACAACCGCAACGCCATCTTCACCGGCGGCTTGCGCCCGCATTACTACTGCCTGCCCGTGCTCAAGCGCGAGGAGCACCGCCAGGCGCTGCTGCAGGCCGCGGCCTCGGGCTCGCCCAAGTTCTTCCTCGGCACCGACAGCGCGCCTCATGCGGCGGTGATGAAGGAGAACTCGGTCTGCGGCGCCGGCTGCTTCACGGCCATCTCGGCGCTGGAGCTGTACGCCGAGGCCTTCGAGGCGATCGGCGCGCTTGACAAGCTGGACGCCTTTGCCGGTCACAACGGCCCCGACTTCTACGGCTTGCCGCGCAACAACGGTACCGTCACGCTCAGGCGCGAGCCCTGGTCGCTGCCCGAGGCCGTGCCCTTCGGCGAGGCGCAACTCAAGCCGCTGCGCGGCGGCGACACCCTGAACTGGAAACTGATCGCATGAACGACAACAAGAAAGTCGCCTTCCTCGTCGACTTCGACAACGTCGCCACCGACGTCATCGAGCAGGCCCTGAACATGGTGTTCAAGGACTACGGCGCTGCCCACATCCGCCGCGCCTACTGCAATGCCGAGCAGGCGCTGCGCGAGCAAGGCTTCCTGAAGCGCCTGGGCCTGCGCGCCATCGTCAATCTCGCCATCGGCAAGAACTCGACGGATATCGCGCTGGCCGCCGACGCGATGGACCTGGCCATCACCGAGAAGCCCGACGTCATCGTGCTGGTGTCGTCCGACAGCGACTTCGCGCCGCTGGTGCTGCGCCTGCGCGAGAAGGGCGCCTGGCTGCGCGGCTTCGGCCAGTACGGCAAGACCGGCGACGGCGTCATCCAGATCTACGACCAGTTCAACGAACTGGCCCATGGCAGTCCGAGGCCGGCGGCCAAACGCGAGCCGGCCAAGAAGGCCGCCGCACCCAAGCCGGCCGCGAGGAGGGCTGAGAAGAAGGCCGAGAAGGCTGCGCCGGCCAAGGCCGCCACCCCAATGCCCGCCCCGGTGTCGGCACCGGTGCCAGCCCCGGTGCCCGCACCGGTACCTGCACCGGTACCTGCACCGGTACCTGCACCGGCGCCCAAGCCCGCGCCGAAGCCCGCCCCGAAGGCGGTGGCCGCGCCCAAGCCGGCGCCCGCGCCTGTCGACGCCAACGTCGCCGCGGCGAAGGAGATCAACGCCGTCCTGGCGCTGCTGCCCAAGCTGGCGGACGGCCAATGGCACGACCTTGGCGCCGCCGCCAAGGCATTGAAGGAGGCCGGGCTGCTGGCCAAGACGGCACCGTCGACCAAGCTGTTCCGCAAGCACCCGCAGGCCTTCCAGTTGCAGCCGGACAAGAACCCCAACCAGGTCCGCTTCGGCCACGGATGATGGCACCCGACTGGGCGCGGCCCTGGTTCGCGCCCTACCGCGACGTGGCTGGGCCGGTACTGGCGCGGCTGGCGGCGGGCCAGCCGGTGCACCGGGCCCTGGACCATGAGCGCTTCGAGCCGGACCGGCCGCGGGCAACCGGCTACGAGCAGCACATCGCCGCCACCGGCCGCGTGCCGACACGCGACAACGCACACGACCTCTTCAACGGCCTGGTCTGGCTGCGCTGCCCGGTCCTCAAGGCGGCGCTGAACCGCGCACATGTCGCCGCGCCGCCGGCCCCGCCCGGGCGCCGCGGCCCCATGCGCGATGCGCTGACGCTGCTGGACGAGAGTGGCATGCTGCTCGCAGCGCCACCGGAGCTGCAGCAGGCCTTGCGCGAGCAGGACTGGACGGCCCTCTTCGTCACGCGGCGCGCGCTGTGGCAGCAGGCCCGCGCTCTCGTCGTGGGCCATGCGCTGCTTGAGAAATTGCTTGCACCGCGCCCGGCGTTGTGCGCCCGCGTCCTCCTCGTGGCCGACGTCGAGGCACCGCGGCTGCCTGCCACCCTCTGCCCGGCCGATATGCCGCCCCTGCCCGTGCTGGGCATCCCCGGCTGGTGGGCTGCGAATGCGTCACGCGAGTTCTATGCTGACGACCGGGTTTTTCGCCCAAAACGGCTAGCATCGTCGCCCGCCCAGGGAGGTTTCGCTTGTTGATGAGATCCTGTTTGAAGCCGCTGTTAGGTCTGGCCCTCGCTGGCCTGGCCGCCGTCGCCGCCGCGCAGCCGGCGCCGCCCGTGACGGCCGCGCAGCCGGCGCCGCCCGTGACGGCCGCGCCACCGCAGGCCCAGCAGCCGCCCACCGTGTCCGCCAGCGCGCGCCGGCTGTACGAGCGCAGCAAGGGCCAGTTGCTGCAGATCCGCACGCTGCTCAAGACCCAGGACAGCCAGGCCTCGGTGGGCTCGGGCTTCCTCGTCAGCGACGACGGCCATGTCGTCACCAACTACCACGTCATCAGCCAGTTCGCGCTGGAGCCCGACAGCTACCGGCTGCGCTACGCGACGACCGACGGCCAGAGCGGCGCCTTGGAGCTGCTGGACTTCGATGCCCGCCGCGACCTCGCGCTGCTGCGTGCCGTCGACGACGGCAAGGGTGGAGGACTGAAGGGTCGTGGCGCGTTGCAGTTCCGCCCGCAGAGCCAGCCGCTGGCCAAGGGCGAGCGCATCTACTCCATGGGCAACCCGCACGACGTGGCCTTTGCTGTCGTCGAGGGCAACTACAACGGCCTGGTGGAGCGCAGCTTCGACCCGCTGATCTACTACGCTGGTGGTATCAACCCCGGCATGAGCGGCGGCCCCGTGCTGGACGAGGACGGCCTGGTCGTCGGCGTCAACGTATCGACGCTGCTGTTCGCGCAGCAGGTCAGCTTCCTGGTGCCGGGCGAGTTCGCCGAGAGCCTGGTCAAGCGCAGCCTTGCCGCCAAGCCCATCCACGCGGCGGCCTGGGGCCGGCTGCGCGACCAGCTGATGCGCTACCAGGACGAGCTCGTCACGCGCTTCCTGGCCCAGCCCTGGGAGAGTGCCAACAACGACCGCTACCGCCTGCCGGTGCCCAAGCAGGACTTCATGCGCTGCTGGGGCCGGGGCACGCCGGCCGACACCAAGGGCCTGGACTTCGAGCGCTCGCAGTGCCGCATGGACCATCCCCTGTTCGTCAGCGGCAACTTGCAGACCGGTTGGCTGGACATGTCGCACGAGGCCTATGACGGCGCCAAGCTCGGCGCGTTGCGCTTCGCGCGCCAGTATTCGGGCAGCTTTCGCAACGAGCGTCTGGGGCAGGCCGACAAGTCGCGCACCGGGCCCTACTGCAAGGAGCAGTTCGTCGACCGCGACGGGCTCCCGCTGCGCGCGGTCGTCTGCCTGCGCGCCTACCGCAAGCTGGAGGGCCTGCATGACCTCACCGTCCTCGTGACGACGGTGGACGCCTCCAAGCAGGGCGCCCTGGGTCGCTTCGACGCCCGCGGCGTCAGCTTCGACAACGCGCTCAAGCTCGCGGCGCATTACCTGGAGGGCTTCGCGTGGACGAACAGCAGCAAGGCCAAGTGATGGCACCCGCCCTGGTGGCGCCGGGATCGGCCGTCGTCGAGCTGCTGGGCCGCGACGGCCGTGCCACCCTGGTGCAGCGCGTGACGCAATGGCCGGTGCGCATCGGCCGCTCGCCAGCCTGCGATATCGTGCTGGACGACGTCCACCTCGCCGCCGAGCATGCCGAGCTGCACCTGGCGCCGGACGGCGGCGTGCGGCTGAAGCTGCTGGAGAGCCGCAACGGCGGCCATCTCGGCAAGCAGCGGCTGACCAGCGGCGACGACGTGCCGCTGCCCATGGGCGGCGCCTTCCAGCTGGCCGGCTGCACGCTGCGCCTGCGCACCAGCGCTGACACGCTGGCGCCCGAGCATCTGCTCATCGTCGACAAGACGCGCCACTGGGCGCTGGTGCCGCTGCTGCTGCTGGTGATGCTGTTCTTCCAATGGGTGGACCGCTGGAGCGCAGTCGACCCCGACGCGCGCTGGGTCGACTACGCCTCGCCACTGCTGGCGCCGCTGGCCTTCGTGCTGGCCTGGGCGGGGCTGTGGTCGCTGGCCAGCCAGCTGTTCCGGCACCGCTTCCCGTTCACGACGCATCTGCGTCGGGTCCTGGTCGTCATCGTCGTGCTGCAGGGGCTGGACTGGACCCTGCCGGCCATCGCCTACGCTTTCTCCTGGCCGCGCCTGATGGCGCTGGAGTCGCTGGCCACGCCGGTCGGCACAGCGGTGCTGATCGCCTGGCATGCCCGGCTCGTCTGGCCGGGCACGCGGCGCATCCTGAACGGCGGCATCGCGGCGCTGCTCCTGCTGGGCCTGGGCCTGCAGGTCGGCAACCGCCAGGAGCAGCAATATGTGTTCGGTCCGCCCTACCTGGCCAGCCTGCCGCCGCCGGTGCTGCGCATCGCGGGCACCCGGCCGCCCGAGGCGCTGATCGAATCGCTGAAGCCGTTGAAGGCCGAGCTCGCCCGCCAGGCGCGCAAGGACAACGAGGGCTTCGAGGGGGACGAGGCGGGCGGCGAGTGAGCCACCGCAGCGCTCAACCTTGCGGCAGGAAACCGTCCACCGACAGGTAGCGCTCGCCAGTGTCGTAGTTGAAGCCCAGCACGCGGGCACCGGCCGGCAGTTCGGGCAGCTTCTGGGCGATGGCTGCCAGCGTCGCGCCGCTGGAGATGCCCACCAGCAGGCCCTCCTCGCGGGCGCAGCGGCGGGCGTATTCGCGCGCCGCCTCGGCCTCGACCTGGATGACGCCGTCCAGCAGCGTGGTGTCCAGCACGGCCGGGATGAAGCCGGCGCCTATGCCCTGGATGGGATGGGGGCTGGGCTGGCCGCCGCTGATGACGGGCGAGGCGCTGGGCTCCACGGCATAGACCTTCAATCGCGGCCAGGCAGCCTTCAGTACCTGGGCGCAACCGGTGATGTGACCGCCGGTGCCGACGCCGGTGATCAGCGCATCCAGGCCTTCGGGGAAGTCACGCAGGATCTCCTGCGCCGTTGCCTTCACGTGGATGGCCGGGTTGGCTGCGTTCTCGAACTGCTGCGGCATCCACGAGCCGGGGTGCTGCTCCAGCAGCTCGCGGGCGCGCGCGATGGCGCCTTTCATGCCCTTCTCGCGCGGCGTCAGGTCGAACGTGGCGCCATAGGCCAGCATCAGCCGGCGGCGCTCGATGCTCATGCTGTCGGGCATGACGAGGATGAGTTTGTAGCCCTTCACGGCCGCCACCATCGCCAGGCCCACGCCGGTGTTGCCCGAGGTCGGCTCGATGATGGTGCCGCCGGGCCTGAGCAGGCCCCGCGCCTCGGCGTCCTCGATCATGGACAGCGCGATGCGGTCCTTGATGGAGCCGCCCGGGTTGCTTCGCTCGGACTTGACCCAGATCTGGGCCCCGCCGAACAGGCGTTGCAGGCGGATGTGGGGGGTGTTGCCTATGGTGTCGAGGATGCTGGCGGCCTTCATTCGTGCTCCCTGGGGCGGTGCTGAGATAATCGCTAGTGTGAAGCAAGCCAGACCGCCGCTGGGGCAAGCATGGAAACATGGCCCTGGAGGAAGGTCCGGACTGCACAGAGCGGCGTAGCAGCTAACGGCTGCCCGGCGTAAGCCGAGGATCAGAGCAACAGAGACGAGCCGGTTAAGTCCGGGTGAAACGGGCAATCTCTACGCGCAGCAACACCAAGTAGGCCAGCGTTGATGCGGCTCGCAGAGCTGGCGGGTAGGTGGCACCGAGCCGGGCAGTGATGTCCGGCCCAGAGGAATGGCGGTCACGCCGTCCGACCCGCAAGGGGAGGGCGGTGCACAGAATCCGGCCTATCGGCTTGCTTCACTCTTTCTGTCGCCCCCTTTCCCGCGGGGCTTTCCTCGCCAAGCGCATTGACTGCGGCTAGATTCCTTTTGTCGCGTCGTTAGGCGCGGCGCCAGTGCATGGCGCTGCACCCACGCCTTGCCCTCGCGGCGCGGTCGCCCGGATCCGGCGACCCCATCGAATCTCCGGCGGTGCTCGATACGCCCGAATCGAGTGCCGACCTCAGGGCCTCGGGCGACGCCAAGGGGAGTGTTGCGATGAAGTTGAGCAATCTGCGGTTGCGCTCCAAGCTGATGCTGGGTTTCGCCGTGCTGGCGGCCGTCGTGCTGCTGGTGTCGGGTCTGGCGCTGAATTCCCTGAGTCGCTCCAACAGCCGCTTCACCGGCTATCTGGCCGGCGTGGGCGAGCGAGAGCGGCTGGTCAACGACGTGCGCGGCGCCGCGACGCGCCGGGCCATCGCGGCGCGCAACCTGGTACTGGTGACGACGCCCGCCGATCGCGACCTCGAGAAGGCGTCCGTCAGCCGGGCGCATGAGGACATGCGGCAGGTCATGGTCGCGCTCAGGCAGGCCGTGGACCGGGCTGGTGACCTGGGCGTGCGCGACGCCGCGCTGGTGAGTGACATGGAGCGCATCGAGGCCCGGTATGGCCCGGTGGCCCTGGCCATCGTCGCCATGGCGCTGGACGGCCGGCGCGACGAGGCCATCGCCAAGATGAACGGCGAATGCCGCCCGCTGCTTGCGGCCCTGCTGAAGGCGACCGAGGACTACCTCGCCTACGAGAGCCGGCAGTCCGTCGCGCGCGTGCAGCAGGCCGAAAGCGCCTACGGCAGCGATCGTGCGCTGATGGTGGGCGCCAGTCTCGCGGCGGTTGCCGCCGCGGTGCTGCTGGGCTGGGCGCTGAGCAACGCCGTCACGCGGCCGCTCGAGCGCGCCGTGCACCTGGCCGAGGCCGTCGCGTCGGGTGACCTGAGCTCGGACATCGTCGTCGACCGCGGGGATGAGACCGGCCAGCTGCTGGCCGCCCTCAAGCGCATGAATGATGGTCTGGTGGACATGGTGGATCGCGTGCGCCGGTCGGCGGACAGCATCGTCACGGCCTCGCAGCAGATCTCCAGCGGCAACCACGACCTGTCCAGCCGCACCGAGCAGCAGGCTACCGCGCTGCAGCAGACGGCGGCGTCCATGCAGCAGATGACGTCCACCGTGCAGCAGACGGCCGAGAGCTCGCGCCAGGCCAGCCGGCTCGCCAGCGCGGCGACCGAGGTGGCCGGCCGCGGTGGCGACGTGGTGCAGCGCGTCGTGACGACCATGGGCGAGATCAGCGACTCCAGCCGCCGCATCGCCGACATCATCGGCACGATAGACGGCATTGCGTTCCAGACCAACATCCTGGCGCTGAACGCGGCGGTGGAGGCGGCGCGCGCCGGCGAGCAGGGGCGAGGGTTCGCCGTCGTGGCCGGCGAGGTGCGCGCACTGGCACAGCGCAGCGCTCAGGCAGCGCGCGAGATCAAGAGCCTGATAGGCGCGAGCGTCGAGAAGGTCCAGGCCGGCAGCCAGCTTGTCGGCGAGGCCGGCGCGACCATGGGCGACATCGTCAGCCAGGTGCACCGCATGACCCATCTGATGGCCGAGATCGACGCTTCGGCCACCGAGCAGAGCAGCGGGATCGGCCAGGTCAACCAGGCGGTGGCGTCCATCGACCGGGGCACGCAGCAGAACGCCGCCCTCGTCGAGCAGAGCGCCGCCGCGGCCGAGAGCCTGCGCCTGCAGGCGGCCGACCTGCTCGAAGTCATCGCGCAGTTCAAGACGGCAGGGCCGCGGCAGGGCTTCGCCTGAACCCGGCTACAACCCCAGGCCCGCGCGCGCCGGGACGGGTCGATACACTGGCCGGCCGCCGCAACCTGCGGCTGCCCGCCCGTCTACCCGACCGCCCCGATGAATCCTGACGCCAGCCGCCTGTGGCGCGCGCCCCGCTGGGCCCTGTCCGTTCTGCTGGCCTGCCTGGCCATGGTCGGCCCCTTCTCCATCGACACCTATCTGCCGGCCTTCGCCGGCATCGCCGCGGCGCTGAATGCGACGCCGGTAGAGATGCAGCAGACGCTGTCGGCCTATCTGCTGGGGTTCGCCTTCATGAACCTCTTCCATGGTGCGCTGTCGGACTGCTTCGGCCGCCGCCCCGTCGTGCTGGTCGGCCTGGCCGTCTTCACGCTGGCCAGCATAGGCTGCGCGGTGGCGGGCTCAATCGGCCAGCTGGTGTTCTGGCGCACCGTGCAAGGAATGTCGGCCGGCGCGGGCATCGTCGTGTCGCGGGCCATCATCCGCGACATGTTCCCGCCCGCGGACGCGCAGCGCGTGATGTCGCAGGTGACGTTGTTCTTCGGTGTCGCGCCGGCCATCGCGCCCATGGTGGGCGGCTTCCTGTTCGTGCACGCCGACTGGCACTCGATCTTCTGGTTCCTGACGGCCGTCTCCGCGGTGCTGCTGGTTGCCAACTGGCGGCTGCTGCCCGAGACGCTGCATCCCAATCTGGTCCAGCCTTTCCACGTCGGCGCGCTGATGCGCGAATACTGGCGGCTGTGCAGCAGTCCCAAGTTCATGATGCTGGTGCTGGCCAGCGGCATCCCGTTCAACGGCATGTTCCTCTACGTGCTGGCCACGCCGGTCTTCCTCGGCGAACACCTGCAGTTCGCGCCGACGCAATTCTTCTGGTTCTTCCTGTGCACCATTGGCGGCATCATGGCCGGCGCGGCCGTCAGCGGGCGGCTGGCTGGCAAGATGTCGCCGCAGCGGCAGATCATGCGGGGCTTTCGCATCATGGTCGCCGTGTCGGTCGTGAACATCGCGCTCAACCTGGTCGCGCCGCTGAGCGCCTTCTGGGCGTTGCCGCTGATCGGCCTGTTCTCCTTCGGCTGGGCGTTGATGGTGCCCGTCGTCACGCTGCTGGTGCTGGACCAGGTGCCCGAGCGCCGCGGCATGGCCTCGTCGCTGCAGGCCTGCATAGGCTCGGCGGCCAACGGCCTTGTGGCTGGCCTGCTGGTGCCGCTGGTCATGCACTCTACGCTGGCCCTGGCCCTCGCGTCGGCCGGGCTGATGCTGGTGGGCCTGGTGGCCTGGTATGGCGTCAGGCGCTCGATCGCAGCCTGACGCGGCGCTCAAGCTCGCGGCCGGCCGGCCGAAAATGTGCGGTATGAAAACGCGCGTGATCCTCGTCGCCTGCCTGCTGGCGCTCGCCGCCCGGGCCGAGGAGCCCAAGGAACCAGTCGAGGTGCTGCGCCAGCGCCTGGCGGAGCGTCTGGCCACGCCGGTCGAAGGTGTGGCCACCGCCAGACCCGCTGCCCGGGCTGCCCGGTCCGCCAAGGCCGCCAAGGCCCAGCCGCCCAAGCCAGTGCATTGGGGCTACACGGGGGAGGCCGGTCCTGAGCACTGGGCCGAGCTGGCGCCCGAGAACCGGCTCTGCGCCGTCGGGACGCGCCAGAGCCCCATCGACATCCGCGAGGGCCTGGCGGTCGACCTCGAGCGGATCGCCTTCGACTACCACCCCGGCAGCTTCTCGGTGCTGGACAACGGCCACACCATCCAGGTCAACGTCGCGCCCGGTAGCGGGCTCTCCGTCATGGGGCGGCGCTACGAGCTGCAGCAGTTCCACTTCCACCGGCCCAGCGAAGAGCGCGTCAACGGCAAGCTGTTCGACATGGTGGCCCACCTCGTGCACAAGGATGCGCAGGGACGGCTGGCCGTTGTCGCCGTGCTCCTGGAGCGGGGGGGCGACGACATGGCCCATCCCGTCATCCAGGCCGTCTGGGGCAACCTGCCGCTGGAAAAGGGGGAGGACTTGCCAGCCCAGGGGCAGATCGACCCGAGCCAGTTGCTGCCCGAGCAGCGTGGCTATTACACCTACATGGGTTCGCTGACGACGCCGCCCTGCAGCGAGGGCGTGCTGTGGATGGTGCTGCGCCAGCCGGTCGCGCTGTCAGGCCCGCAACTGGACGTGTTCGCCAGGCTCTACCCGATGAACGCGCGGCCGCTGCAGGCCGGCTCGGGGCGGCTTATCAAGGAGTCGCAATAACCTCTCGTCCAAGGAGTCTCTTGGGCGGCAGGGGCGGCGATGCAGGCCGGGTTGGCCGGCAAGCACATCGCCAGGCTGGCCGGCTTGGGAGCGGGGCTGCCCCAAGCAGCCCCTGCGGACTGACTGCTTGTGCCGATGGAGGGCCGTGGGCCTCCGGCACGTGGCAGGCCCAGCGCTCTGCCCTGGACTGATCAGCTCTCCAAGGCCTTGCCCCTGGCGCTCGTGCGCGTGCCCGACAGCCAGTCGTGGAGGGTCGCGAACAGCTGCTCGGCGACGACGGGCTTGGCGACATGATCGTCCATGCCGGCCTCCAGGCAGCGCTGGCGCTCCTCGTCGAAGGCGTTGGCCGTCATGGCCAGGATGGGCAGACCGGCACCCTGGGCCAGGCGGCGGATCGCGCGGGTCGCATCCAAGCCGTCCATGACGGGCATCTGCACGTCCATCAGCACCAGGGCGTAGTCGCCGTCCTTGACCATGGCGATGGCCTGCCGGCCGTCCACGGCCACGTCCACCGCGAGGCCGGCGCTGCCGATGAGGGCGACGGCGACCTCCTGGTTGACCGGGTTGTCCTCGGCCAGCAGGATGCGGCGCGGATGGGTCTTGGCCAGCGTGGCGAGGCGTTCACGCGCGGAGTGCAGGCGCGGCAGCAGTGCGGGCGCCGTGGGCGTGTAGCTCGCGGACTCGACGTTGAGCGTGAACCAGAAGCTGCTGCCGTGGCCCAGCGCGCTTTCGACGCCGACGGCCCCGCCCATCAGCGCGGCCAGACGGCGGCAGATGGCCAGGCCCAGCCCGGTGCCGCCGTAGCGGCGCGTCGTCGAGCTGTCGGCCTGCTCGAAGTCGCGGAAGAGCCGAGCCTGTGCCTCGGGCGAGATGCCGATGCCGCTGTCCTGCACTTCGAAGCGCAGTGCCAGGCCGGGGCCGGGCTGGCCCTCGTCCACGCATACGCTCAGGCGCACGAAGCCCTGGTCGGTGAACTTGACGGCGTTGCCGGCGAAGTTCAGCAGCACCTCGGAGATGCGTTGGGGGTCGCCGATGAGCACGCGCCCGCGCAGGACCGCCGCCACGTCGGTCTCGACACGCAGCTGCTTGGCGGCGGCGGCCTGCGTCGTCATGTTGGCGATGTTGTCCAGCACCTGGTCGACGGTGAACTCGCGCCGTTCCAGCTGAACCTTGCCGGCCTCGATCTTGGAGAGGTCTAGCACGTTGTTGATGACGCTGAGCAGGTGCTCGGCCGCGTTGGCGACTTTCTGCAGGCGCTGCTGCTGCTCGGGCTCAACGGTGTCGCTCTGGGCCAGGTAGGTCAGGCCGATGATGGCATTCATCGGCGTACGGATCTCGTGGCTCATGTTGGCCAGGAAGGCGCTCTTGGCGAGGCTGGCGGCCTGCGCGGCCTGGGTGGCCTCGGCCAGTGCGGCGGTGCGCGCCTCGACGAGCTCCTCCAGGTGGTGGCGGTAGCGCTCCAGCTCCAGCGCGTCGCGGCGTTGGCGCGAGATGTCGGTCAGGAAGCCGTGCCACAGCACGCTGCCGTCCGCCTCGCGCTGGGCAATGGCGTTGCCGTACAGCCAGCGCTCGCCGCCGTCGGCCTGCGGCGTGCGGAACTCCTGCTGCCAGGGGCTGAGATTGCGGGCCGAGGCCAGCAAGCTTTCGCGCACGCCGGCGCGGTCGCCGGCGTGGATGCGCTCGAACCAGGGCGCGGCGCTGCGGCTGAGCTCGGCGCTGCCGAGCAGGAAGTACTCGCGCACCGCCTCGCTGACGTAGGCGAACGAGAACTCGCCGTTGACAGCCAGGCGCAGCTGGTAGACGACGCCGGGCGCCGTCTCGGCCACGCCGCGCAGTCGCTCGATGAGGTGGCGCTGTGCATCGAACTGCTGCTGCAGCGCATCGCGCATGTGCTCGAGATGGCTGCCCAACTGGCCGATCTCATCCTCGCGCCGGTGTTCGAGCTTGGCGTTGAAGCGGCCTTCGGCGAGGTCGTTGGCGAAGCCGCCGAGTTCGCGCAAGGGGCGGAACAGGCGCGAGTTCAGCAGCCACAGCACCATGGCCAGCGAGGCCAGCAACTGGCCGCCGACTGTGGCGCCATAGAGCCAGCGCTGGCGCAGAACGGCCGCCGTGCTGAGGTGGTCGTCGATCTCGATCTGGATGTGACCGATGCGCGTGGTGCCGCGCATGATGTCGCGTTCGCCTGTCAGCGTCTTGCCCAGGCGACGCTCGGGCAGATGGTTCTCGATGAAGGGCAGGCCCTGGGACGCATCGCTGACGCTGACGCGCACGACCTCGGGCGACTTGACGATGGCCGACACGACCTCGCGCGCCGCCACGGCGTCCAGGTTCCACAGCAGCTCGGGCAGGCTGCTGGCCAGCACGTCCAGCTTGGCGTTCAGGTCGCGCTGCAGCGACTGCTCGGCCACCTGGGACTCGCGCAACCCGATGAAGAGACCGCCGACGATGAGGGCCGGCAGCAGAAGGCCGATGCTGGCGCCCAGGGCCAGGGCGGCAAAGAGCGAGGACGAGGGCTTGCGGCTCAAGATGGGGCGGGCGGCCGGTCAGGCGGCTTCGGTCGGGGGATGCCTGGGCGACGGGCGACTGGAGGGCGTCGTGGGGGTGTCCAGGGGCAGGCCTTGCCCTGCCACACACTCGGCGTTCGGCTGCTCGTCCATGCCATGGATGGTATGCGTCATGCGGTCTTTGCCGGAATGCGGACAAGCACGCCATGGGGCGGCCTCGCGCGGGCGACGACTTGCCCCGTTAGGGTCTCGAATGTGGCGTGTGGATGAAAAGGCTTGGAATTTCAGCAGAAAACGCCCGCCCGGACGAATTCTGGGCGGTGAGCGAAAGGGTGTTGGCGTGACTTGTGCGGCAATTCAGGCGCTGCCAGCCCAGTGGATCCATGGTTGCGCTGACCGTATGACTTCCGTCTATGGGGCGGCGATGTTTGTCGATGGCCGGTGCGGGGCGCTGGCCGTACGCTGCGGCGCCTGCACTTTTCATGCTTACGACGATGCGCCCCTTCCTCCGATGCCTGCCCGGGCTGATGGCGGCTGCCGCCCTCGGCGCCTGCCAGTGGGGCCAGCCGGCCCCGCCGCCTTCGGCCGCCTTCGCGGACGCCGTGCCGGCCCAGGAGCAGCGCTTCGCCGCCGCCTTCCAGGAGGTCGATGCCTGGGTGGCCCGCAAGGCCTTCCCCGGTGCGGTGCTGGCGGTCGGTGTCGGCGGCAGACTGGTAGCGCTGAAGAGCTTTGGCCGGCTGGACGCATCGCCGGATGCGCCCTCCATGCCCGTCGATGCCGTTTTCGACGTAGCCTCGCTGACCAAGGTGGTGGCCACGACGACCGCCGTGGCCCTGCTTTGCGACGACGGTCTGCTGAGGCTGGACGAGCCCGTCGTCCGCTACCTGCCCGGGTTCGCCGGGCCGCCGGGGCATGCCGACATCACGCTGCGCCACCTGCTGTCGCACAGCGCCGGCCTGCCGTCGCCGAGGCTGCTGTGGAAGCACGCCAGGACGCGCGACGAGCTGCTGGAGGCGGTCGAGAGGTTGCCTGTCGAGGCGCCGCCGGGCGCGCGCTACGTCTACCGCGACGAGAACTTCATTCTGCTGGGCCAGGTTGTCGAACGCGTGTCGGGCCAACCGCTGGACCGCTTCCTCGCGGCGCGTGTCTTCGAGCCGCTGGGTATGCGCGACACCGGCTTCAATCCGCCGGCGTCGCTGCTGCCGCGCATCCCGGCGACCGAGCTGGACACGCATTACCGTCACCGCCTCGTGCGCGGCACCGTCCATGACGAGAATGCCGACCTGATGGGCGGCGTCGCCGGCCATGCAGGGCTGTTCTCGACGGCGGCGGACCTGTCGCGGCTGGCTCAGCTCTACCTTGGCCGTGGCCGGCTGGACGACCGGCCGCTGCTGAGGCCGGAGACCGTGGAAGGCTTTATCGTCCGGCAGGACCTGCCGCCGGGCAGCTCACGCGCGCTGGGCTGGGACACGCCGCAGGGCCAGACGGGCTCGTTCGCCGGGCCACTGGCGTCGCCCGATGCCGTCATGCACACCGGTTTCACCGGCACCTCCCTCTATATCGACCGTTCACGCCAGGCCTTCGTCGTGCTGCTGAGCAACCGCGTGAACCCGACGCGCGAGAACCGGCAGATCGGCGCGGCGCGCATCGCCATCCACACGGCGGTTCTGGCGGCACTGGATGGCCATGCCCCGCGCTGAACGATGCGGTCGCGGGCAACTGCCCCTGCGGCCTTGCCTGGCGAAAGCCGCTGTCGTGGCGCTGCGGTCCGATCGAAACCCGGATGCCGCGCATGAACACCTCGCCGTGTGGTCTTGCTGCACGCACCACCCAATACAGGATCCGTTTTGAGCCTTCCCATCTCCCCACAAGACGCCACCGCCGCGATGCCCAGCGCCGGCGCACTCTCGGCGCCGCTGTTGCTGGGCGTCGTGCTGGCCTATTTCGCGCTGCTGCTTGGCGTGGCCTGGTGGACGGGCCGGCGCTCCGACAACGCCAGCTTCTTTGTCGGCAACAAGAGCAGCCACTGGCTGCTGGTGGCCTTCGGCATGATCGGCACGTCACTGTCCGGCGTCACCTTCATCAGCGTGCCCGGCATGGTGGCCGGCAACCAGTTCGCCTATTTGCAGATCATCGCCGGCCAGTTGATTGGCTATGCGCTGGTCGCCTTCGTGCTGCTGCCGCTGTACTACCGCTTCAACGTCAGCTCCATCTACACGCTGCTGGCGCTGCGCCTGGGCGCGTCGGCGCACCGGACGGGCGCGAGTTTCTTCATCCTGTCGCGCACGCTGGGCGCTACGGCGCGGCTCTACCTCGTCGTGCGCGTGCTGCAGGACATGGTGCTGGAGCGCATGGGCCTGCCGTTCTGGCTCAGCGCCGCGGTGGTGCTGTTGATGATCCTGCTCTACACGATGGAGGGCGGGGTCAAGACCATCGTCTGGACCGACACGCTGCAGACCGCGGGCATGCTGGGCGGCCTGCTGATCTGCGTGGGCCTGCTGCTGCATGCGCTGGGCCTGGACCTCTGGCAGGGCTGGCAGGCGCTGGACGCGGCCGGCATGACGCGTGTCGTCGTACACGACCCCGCCAGCGCCAGCTTCTGGGGCAAGCAGTTGCTGGCCGGCGCCGCCATCGCCGTCGCGATGACGGGTCTGGACCAGGAGATGATGCAGAAGAACATCTCGGTGCGCCGCCTCGCCGACGCGCAGAAGAACATGATGCTGATGGCCTGCATCACCGCGGTCGTCGTCGCGCTGTTCCTGTTCCTGGGCGGCTTGTTGAGCCTGTTCGCGCAGCAGCATGGCGTGGCCGCCCAGGGCGACCGGCTGTTCCCGACGGTCGTGCTGCAATACCTGCCGGCCTGGGTTCAGCTGGTCTTCCTGCTCGCGCTGATCTCGGCGCTGTTCCCCAGCGCCGATGGCGCCATCACGGCGCTGACCTCGTCCACCTGCCTGGACCTGCTGGGCCTGATGAAACGCGATGACCTCGACGAGGCTGCCAAGGCGCGCATCCGGCGCCGGGTTCACCTGGGCTACGCAGGCGTGTTCCTGCTGCTGACGCTGGCCTTCCGCTGGCTGGACGATCCCAGCATGGTCAACCTCATCCTCAAGCTGGCCGGCTACACCTATGGCCCGCTGCTGGGGTTGTTCGCATTCGCCATCCTGGTCCGGCGCGAGCCGCGCGGTGGCGCCTTGCCCTGGGTGGCGCTGGCCGCGCCGGCGCTGTGCTGGCTGATCGAGAGGTCGCAGGATTGGCTGTTTGGCGCCTATCGTTTCGGGCTGGAACTGCTGCTGCTGAACGCCGGCCTGACCTTTATCGGGCTTTGGCTCGCGTCGCGGCCCCGCACCGCCCTGGCCTGACCGCGCGCTCGGCGCCGAGCCGGCCGCCACTCGCCCGTCCCGTTGGAGCACCCGCTGCCGCCGCTCAGGCAGCGACTTCCGGCGTCAACTATCTTGAGCGGCGATGAACAAGTTGTCCGTGTAGGCCATGCCAACTCCTCGTAGAAGGGTTGAGGGGTTTTCACGCGAGCCCGTGCACTGCGAACTGGTAGGGTAGGGTCCGCAGCCTTCGCTAAGACGTGATGTGCTTGGGTGGTTTGGTAGACCCCTTTTCACCTCACCAAGGCCCCTGAGTGTTCGAGCACCCAGGGGTTTTTTCTTTGTCGATCAAGCTTTGTGGGCTGGCTCCTGCAGTTGGTCGGCGAACAGTCGGCGCACATCCGCCTTGATGCTGCTCAACAGTCGCCAGTTGCCTGTTTCGTGACGAACGCGTCCGGCCACGATGGTGGGATGAATGCGCAACTTGTCTGCCAAGGCCATCGCGGCCTCCATCGTGGGCTCGACAGTCAGGCCTGAGAGCCTGAGAGTTTTTCTCCACCGCCCTTTGCTGGCACGAAACTGGCATGTGCTGAGGCATGAGTGATGCCAGGCACCAAGGTGATGCGTCGGCCGGTCTGTTCGAGGACCTGGCGACGGTGGACGAACAGCAGCTCAGG
>NZ_JAFAGT010000068.1 GCF_019237615.1 Roseateles sp.
ACGCAAGGAGCGCATCCAGAGGACCGAAACAGACAGCGCAACGATCAAATCGCGACGGCAATCAAACCAGCTCGCCGAAATGACCTCCGGCGACGATTGCCGGGGGCCTGTCGTTAGCGCAAAACTTCTGCCGCGCGGGCACCTAGACGGCCATGCGCTCCGGCGCCACATAGAAGCGCCGGAAGGTCTCGAAGTCCATCGTGTCGGCCGCCTCGATGCGGGCCTGCCCGGCCAGGGACTCGGCCGCCATCTTCTCGAAGCGGCGCTGCAGCGCATCCGTGAACGGCAGGGCCAGCAGGGCCGCTCGCGTCACGTCGCTCTGGCGGCGGATGAAGCCGACATAGCTGTCGTCGAAGTCCTGGGCCATGGCGGCCAGCACGCGGGCCGAGGGGCAGAGCTCGGGTCGCTGCAGTCGCTCGGCCACGCGGCCCAGCGCCGCACGGTAGGCGGTGCCGCCGTGGACCGCGTCCAGCGCCTCGGCCTGCACGGCGCATGCCGCCAGGATCTCGGCGGCCCAGTCGGACAAGGACCGCTCGCCGCCACGCCAATGCTCCAGCCGAAGGCCCGGCTCGCGGCCGCGGGCGGCGACGTGGTGCTGGTTGCGGGCGTTCGCCGCGATCTCCTCCGGCGTGTCGTCGGGACTGTCGCTCTTCAGGCAGTGCAGCAAGAAGGCATCGAGCACGCGCATGGTGTCGGCGCCTATGCCCAGCGGCTCGAAGGGGTCCAGGTCCATCAGCCGCACCTCGATGTACTCGACGCCCCGCTCGCGCAGCGCATGCAGCGGCCGCTCGCCGGAGCGGATCACGCGCTTGGCGCGTATGGTGCTGTAAAACTCGTTCTCGATCTGCAGCAGGCTGGTGGAGAGCTGGTTGTAGTCGCCGCCAGGCGTCTGCACGCCTATGGCCTCGTAGGGTCCGTAGGGCCGGCTCAGCGCCGCCTGCAGCGAGGCCGCGTAGCTCTCCAGGCAGTTGTAGCTGACGGCGATGCTGGACTGCGCGTCGCTCTGGTAGCCCAGGCGCCCCATGCGCAGCGATGTCGCATGCGGCAGGTAGAGGGTGCGGCCCGAGAGGCGCTGCAGGCCATGCTCGCGGCCGGCGACGAAGCTCTCGCACAGCGCCGGACTGGCGCCGAACAGGTAGAGCAGCAGCCAGCCCTCGCGACGGAAGTTGCGGATGGCGCCGAGATAGCCCTCGGTCGATACGCCCGGCAGCGACCAGTTGTAGTGGATGCCCGAGATGGTCTGCATGCGCCGGCCATAGCGCTGGCCCAGGCCCATGCGGTAGACGCTCTTGGCGCGGCCGACGTTGCTGTGCCCGTAGCGGCCGATGGGGATGGTCTCGTCGGCCGGCAGGCCGCAGGGCATGGAGCCCACCCACAGGCGCTCGTCGGCAAGGGCGCGGTAGACCGCCTGGTGGATCTCCGTCAACTCCTGCAGGCAGTCCTCGACCCCGGCATGCACGCCGGTGATGAGTTCCAGCTGCGACTCGCTGTAGTCCGTCGTGATGTGCGGGTGCGTCAGCGCGGCACCTAGCGCGATCGGGTGCGGCGTCAGCGCCAGGCTCCCGTTGGGCAGGGCGCGCAGGCTTTCCTTTTCGATGCCGCGGCGGATGCCGAGCAATGTCTCGTTGTTGTCCATGGCGTCTGGGCTGCTGGGCGCGACACGGTAGCAGAACAGCGCTACAGCTGCCCGGGGGCGTCGTGGTCGGCCAGACTGGGCCTCAGGGCATGTTCGCCGGCCTGTATGCCCTCGTGATGACTGAGGTAGAGCGACACGTCGTAGCGCTCCAGCCAGCCGACGGCCTGCAGCCGGTCCAGCACCGGCCCCTTGACCTCGGAGAACTCAAGCCGCAGGCCTTCCGCCGCCAGCGTCGCGTGCAGCTCCTGCAGCGCCGTCAGGCCGGACACGTCGATGTGGTTGACCGGCGCCATCAGCATCAGCACGCGGGCCGGCGCGCCGACCCGCTCGCGGTGCTCGCGCACACGGGCCAGCACGGCGTCGCCCAGGCCGCGGGCATTGGTGAACACCAGGCTCTCGTCCACGCGCAGCCCGACGACCTCGGCCCGGCACTCGACCGCATAGCGCTCGACGTTGCGGTAATGCTGGGTGCCCGGCACGCGCCCGATGCGTGCGACATGCGGCCGCGCGGTGCGCTGGATCAGCAGCGCGACGGAGCCGACCACGCCCAGCGCCAGCGCCAGACCGATGCTCCACAGCAGCACGGCGGCAGTGACGGCCAGCATCAGCAGCCCCTCGGCGCGCGCATAGCGCCAGGCCTCGCGGTAGGGCTGCAGCGAGAAGCCGCCCAGCACGGCCACGACGATGGTGGCCGCCAGCACCGGCTTGGGCAGGTGGGCCAGCGGCTCGGCCAGCAGCAGCATGGCCAGGAACATGAAGACGGCGACGAAGACCAGGCTCCAGCGGCTGCGCGAGCCGGCCTCGTGCAGCAGGATGCTGCGCGAGAAGCTGCCCGCCACCGGCATGCCGCCGCTGACCGATGCGACCAGGTTGGCCGCCGCGAGGCCGCGCATCTCGGCCGCCGGCGACAGCTTCTCGCCGCGGCGCTGCGCCAGCGACTCCGACACCGCGAGGCTGGACACGAAGCCCATCAGCGCGACCAGCGCCGCAGCCGGCAGCAGCTGCAGCCACAGCGCCGCGTCGAGCAGCGGCAGGCCCAGCGGCAGAGCCAGCGACGGCAGCGCGCCCACCTGGGCCACGTTGCGGGCGGCCGGCGTGAGGGCCGAGAGCGCCATCGCCGCGATCAGCAGCAGCAACGGCGCGAGCCGGGCCAGCAGCCGCGAACCCACGCGTCGCGACGCCAGCAGCAGCACGATCGCGAGGCCGCCCCAGGCCGTGCTCGCCGGCCCCCAGCCGCCATGCACGGCCGAGACCAGCAGGTCAGGCAGCGTGAAGCCGGCCGCCGCGCTGCCCAGCAGCACCGGCAGCTGGCCGGCCGCGATCATCAGCGTCGCCCCGTTCTCGAAACCGCGCAGCGCCGGCAGCGACAGCAGCGACGCCAGCGCGTCCAGCCGCAGCAGCGCGGCGAGCGCGAGCACCAGGCCCACCTCGGCCGCGAGCACCAGCGCGCCTTCCGTGGGGCTGACGCCCGCCGGCAGGCCGCCCAGGGCTTGGGCAATCATCAGCGCCAGCACCGCCACCGGGCCCAGGCCCAGCACGGGGCTGGAACCCAGCGCCGCATAGGCGAGCAGCGGCAGCAGGCTGGCGTACAGGCCTACCTGCGGGGGCAGGCCGGCCAGCATCGCATAGGCCAGGCTCTGCGGAATCAGCAGCACGGCGACGACGGCACCGGCCATCAGGTCGGCGCGCCAGGTGGCGTTGAGTTTCAGCATGGGAGCGGAAGTATCGGCGGCACTCACGGCAAGAACCCGCCTGTGCGGTAGGCGTCAGCGATCGACCTTGATGCCCGACAGCCGCACCACGCGCGCCCATTTCTCGGTCTCGGCGGCGATGAGGGCGGCGAAGCTGGCGGCACCGCTGCCATGCACCAGCATGCCGCGATGGGTCAGGCGCTCGCGCAGCACGGTGCCGGCGAGCGACGCGACGCTGTCGCGCTGCAGGCGGGCCAGTTGCTCGGCCGGCTGGTTGCTGGGCGCGAACAGGCCGACCCAGGCGCTGGCCTCATAGCCCTTCAGCGCCGGGCCGCCGGCCTCCTCGACGGTGGGCAGGTCCGGCAGGCTGGGGCTGCGGCGCGCGCTCGTGACGCCCAGGGCCAGCAGCTTGCCGGCCTTGATCTGCGGCAGCGCCGTGGGCAGGCTGTTGAACATCAGGTCCATGTTGCCGGCGATGACGTCCTGCTGCGCCGAGGCCGTGCTGCGATAGGGGAAATGCAGCATGTAGGTCTGGGTCAGGCGTTTGAACAGCTCGCCGGCCAGATGCGAGGGGTTGCCGTTGCCGCCCGAGGCGATGTGCAGCCGGCCGGGCTGGGCCGCGGCGGCATGCACGAGGTCGGCGAGCTTGCGCACGCCCAGGGCCTGGGCGACGGCCGGATTCATGACCAGGACCAGGGGCACGGTCGCGACCAGGCAGACGGGCGCGAAGTCCTTCACCGGGTCGTAGGGCAGGCGGCGCGACAGCAGCGGATTGATGACGTGCGTGCCGACGCTGCCCATCAGCAGCGTGTGACCGTCGGTGGCGCTGGCGACCTCGGCGCTGCCGATGTTGCCGTCGGCGCCGGGCTGGTTGTCGACGAGGACGGGCTGGCCCAGGCGCCGCTGCAGCTCGGGCGCGAGCAGGCGCGAGGCGACGTCGGCGGCGCCACCGGTGGGGTAGGGCACGACCAGGCGCAGCGGCCGCGCAGGCCAGGACTGTGCGGACACCGACGAGGTAGCCAGCCAAAGCAGCAGGCCGCGGCGTTGCAAAAGGGCGCTCATGACGGACCGGGCAATTGTCGGAGTTGGACCTGGCCGTTGATACAGGCGGCGTCGAAGTCTTGCAGCAGGGCCGCAAGCATATTCGCGTCCGGGGCCTCCACGGCCGTGATGCCGACGCCGCGGTTGCGCCCCTCGGCCTTGGCCTTGTAGAGCACCATGTCGGCCCAGTTGACGGCCTGCTCCCAGTGCAGGCGCAGCGCCGGCGCGGCCGAACCGTCCGAACCGCCGATGGGGAAACTCGCGAAGCCGATGGAGGCGGTGATGCGCAGCGGCCCCGTGGGCGTCTCGACCGGCTGGCCACCGATGCCGCGCAGGATGCGCTCGGCCATCAGCGCGAGGTCGCCGCCGGGCAGCGCCGGCGCGAAGACGAGGAACTCCTCGCCGCCCCAGCGCACGACGAGGTCGGTGTCGCGCACGGCCGCGCGGATGCGGCGGCTGACCTCCACGATGACGGCGTCGCCGGCGGCATGGCCATGCCAGTCGTTGACGTTCTTGAAGTGATCGATGTCGATCATCATCAGCGCGCCCTGGAAGCCTTCGGTCTTCTCCTCGCGGGCGCGCTGGTCCATGACGGCCAGGAAGTGGCGCCGGTTGGACAGGTCGGTCAGCGGGTCGCGCTCGCTCTGCGCGCGCAGCAGGCTCTGGTTGGCCGTGAGGCGCGCCTGGGCACGGCGCATGCGCAGCAGAGTGACGCCGATCAGCGCGATGGACAGCAGCAGCAGCGCGCCGACAGCCAGCCCCACCTTCTGCGCCAGCAGGCGGTTCGCCAGCTGCTGGTCCTTGAGCTGGCCGTCGCGGGCCAGCAGATCGAGGTCGCGCCGCTTGGCGGCGCTGTCGTACTTGCGGCCCAGTTCCTCCAGCGCGGCGGCTCGGTTGCGCTCGTTGGCGCGCGCGGTCAGCTCGCGCTCACCGTGCAGGGCGGCCAGCGCCTCCTTGTACTGGCCGGCCTCGGCCCAGGTGTCGGCAAGCTCGCGCAGCTCGCGGGCTCGCGGCACCAGGTCGGCCGGGTCCATGCCGAACTCGTCGACCTTGGCGAGCTCCTGGCGCGCCTGCTCGAACTGGCGCAGCTTGATGTAGGCGACGGCAAGGTTGTGGTGCAGGTTGCGCTCGTAGTAGCGGTCGCCGAAGCGCTGCAGCACCGGCATGGCGCGCTGGCCGGCGGCGAGCGCCTCCTTCAGCAGCCCCAGGTGCATGTAGGAGTCGACGAGATTGGAGCGCAGCTGCGCGGCGAGGTGGGGCGCATCGGCCTGCTCGGCCAGTTGCAGTGCCGCCTCGACGGCTGCGCGCGAAGCCGGCATGTCGCGTGCTCGGCGCTCGACGACGGCCTCGTAGTTGCGCACCCGCGCGGCGGCCACGAGATCGCCCTGGGCCTCGGCTTCGGCGGCCCGCAGCTCGGCACGCGCGGCATCCATGCGGTCCTGCGCCTGCAGCGTGACGGCCAGCATGCCTTGGCTGAGCGCGACCAGGTGCCTGTCCTCGCCGGCGCGTGCCAGGGCCAGCGCGCGCCTGACGCCGGCCTCTGCGAGGACGAAGGCACCCTGCGCGAATTGCTCGCGCTGCAGGATGCGCAAGGCATCCCAGGCGCTGCGGAAGTCGCAACCCTGCTCGCGCACCGCGCGCCGCTCGTCGCCGGCCGGGCAGCGCCCGTCCAGGCCGGCCAGCGCGCGCGCAGCCAGCGCGCCGGCGGGCTTGCCGGCCCGCTCCTGCGTCAACGCACGCAGCAGCCAGCTGCGCTCCACGCCGTCCTCGCGCGCCTTCAGCTGCACGGCGATGGCGTCGGCGGCCTCGATCTGGCCCGCATGCAGCAGCACGCGGCCGCGCGCCATCAGCCAGGCCGCCTCGCGCGGCTGACCGGGCCCGGCGTACGCGGGCCAGCGCTGCGCCAGTTCGGCCAGCATGGCCTCGGGGGCGTCGAAGGCGCGGCGTGCGATGTTGGCCAGCAGGCCGTCCTCGGCCGCCGGGTCGGCACCGGCACCGGCACCGGCACCGGCACCGGCACTTGCGCCGGCCAGGGCCAGCGCCAGCAGCAGTGCAGTCGCGAGCCTCTTCATGCGCCCACCTCGGCCGGGCGGATGGCGCCGGGGCCGCTCAGCACCTGCAGGCCCACGCGCCCTTCGCCCCAGGCGGCCTCCAGCCGCGCCGTCAGCTCGGCGGCGGCCAGCGGGTCCACGGCGTCGATGCGCTCGACGCCATAGGCCTTGTTGCGGCCATGCGCCTTGGCGAGGTACATGACGGTGTCGACCAGGTCGATGGCGCGCTCCCAGGTCAGGCGCAGCCCATGCGGCGGCACGGGCAGGCTGACGAAGCCGATGGAGGCGGTGACGGGAACGTCGCGCCCGTCGTGCCGTACCGGCTGGCCGGCAATGAGGTCCAGCAGGCGCTGCGCGAGCTGGGATGCGAACAGCCCTTCGCGGCTGCGCGCGACGATGAGGAACTCCTCGCCGCCCCAGCGCACGATGAGGTCGTCGTCGCGCACCGCCTGGCGCAGCCGGCCGGCGATGTCGATGAGGACGGCATCGCCGGCTGCGTGGCCGAAGGCATCGTTGATGCGCTTGAAGTGGTCGATGTCGATCAGGAAGACGCTGGCCGCCAGGCCCTCGCCGCCGGACAGGCTCTTGATCGCGGCCTGGAAGTGGCGACGGTTGGCCAGGCCGGTCAGCGGGTCGGTCTCGCTCTGGCGCTTCAGCGAGGCGTTGCTGTGGGCCAGCGCCTCGTTGGTGCGGCGCACGCGTCGGAAGGATTGGTAGAGCAGACCCAGAGACACCAGCACGCAGCCGCCCAGGGCGGCCCACAGCATCAGCGCAAGGTTGCGCTGGTGGACCTGCTCGGCCTTGAGCGCGTTGTCGCGGTTGAGCAGCTCGATGCCGCGGGCGCGCTGCTCGGCGTCCTGGCGCTCCTGGGCCTCCAGCAGCAGCTTGCGCGTCTCGTCGCGCAGCACGCGCTCGCCGACGCGGCGGTACTCGCGGTAGGCGTTGACGGCGCCGGCCTGGTCGCCGGCCTTCTCCAGGTAGCCGGCCAGTTCCTCCCAGCCGGCCGAGGCATAGGACAGCGCGCCCTGCTGCTCGTCCAGCATGATGCCGGCCCGCACGTCCTCGCGGCCCTCCGCGACGCGGCCCATGGCGATCTTGGCCAGGCCGATGTTGGACCGCGCGACGCTCTCGGCGCTGATGTTGCGCGTCGCGCGCGCCAGCGGCAGGGCCTGCTGGGCCAGTTCCAGCGCCCGCGCTGGATGCCCCTGGCGCAGGTGGTAGTCGGAGAAATTCGCCAGGCCCAGCGCGCGCACGGAGTCGGCACCGGCGCGCGTGGCCTGCTCCAGCGCATCGGAGTAGGCCTGCAGAGTGATGCTGGAGTCGCTGTCGTTGGCGTACAGGATGCCGCGCATCGTGTAGACGCGGTTCAGCGTCATCGGGTCGGGGTCCTTCAGGGCCTCCGCCTGCGCCTGGGCGATGAGCTGGCGCGCGCGCGCCGGCGTGTCGGCACGGTTGGACGTGAAGGCCAGGTCCACCAGCGTCAGCGCGACGCGCCAGGACTGGCCCATCTGCTCGGCCAGGCGCAGCGCCGAATGGCCGTAGTTCAGCGAGGCATCGAGCTCGCCCGAGTCGCCGCAGATGGCGGCGAGCTGGTCGTAATAGCGCCAGCGGAGCAGCGGCCCGGCCGCGCCGAGCTGGGTGGCATCGACAGCCAGCAACAGCTGGCGCGCCTCGCGCAGATCGCCGTGGGCGCGCAGGTACTCGGCGCCGATGCTGGCGGCCGCGACGCCGGCGGCCGGGCGCAGCGGGCCGGCCGGCCAGTCTCGCAGCTGCTGGCCGATCTGCTCGCTCAGCGCCCGCTCGCGCGCCAGCGCCGCCAGCCAGCCGCGCAGGGCCAGTACGTCGAGCTGGGCGGCGCTGCCGGCGGCCAGGCCCTGGGCGCGCGCACGCAGCTCCAGTTCGAGCTGGGCCGGCTTGGCGCGCGCGGCGCGCTCAATGTGCTCGATGTCGCGCGCCAGGCCGTCATCCTGTGCCACCGAGACCACCGCCGCCGGCGCGTCGCCGCCGCCACCGCCCGGGGAGCAGGCGCACAGCAGCACCAGCGCCGCAAAGAGCGTGGATATTGAAACCAGGGAAAGCTGCATCGGGTCGACAGCGGAACGATCATGCCGCCCCGCAGCGGCGATTTCAGCGCGCTTCGGGAGGCCAGCCGCTGATGACATGCCCGAGGACCGTTGAAATTGCACGCCTGTGCGGAATCGACTCGTTACATCTACGGCGCGGACGGCCCGGCGTAGCCACGCGGCACGGCGCCGAGCAGCCGGCGCGTGTAGTCCTGGCGCGGCGCCTTGATGAGCTCGGCCGTGGCCGCCTGCTCGACGACGTCCCCGTTCTGCATGACCAGCACCTCGTCGGAGATGAACTTGACCACGGCCAGGTCGTGGCTGATGAAGATGTAGCTGAGACCGAACTCGTCCTGCAGGTCCTTCAGCAGGTTCAGCACCTGAGCCTGCACCGACACGTCAAGCGCCGACACGGCCTCGTCCAGCACCAGCACCTCCGGCTGCAGCGTCAGGCAGCGCGCGATGGCGATGCGCTGGCGCTGGCCGCCCGAGAACTCGTGCGGGTACTTGGCCATTGCGGACTCGTCCAGGCCCACCTTGTGCAGCAGCGCGACGGCACGCGCCTCGCGCTCGGCGTCGTCCCTGCCGATGCCGTGGATCTCCATCGGCTCGCGCAGCGTCTGCGCGATCGTGAAGCGCGGGTTCAGCGACGCATAGGGGTTCTGGAACACGACCTGGATGCGGCGGCGCATCTGCTGCCAGTCGGCACCGCCCATCGTCAGCAGGTCGCGGCCCTCGAACAGCACCTGGCCGCTCAGGGTGCCCGAGGTCTGCTCGTGCAGGCGCAGCAGCGCCAGGCCCATGGTCGTCTTGCCCGAACCGGACTCGCCGACGACGCCCAGCGTATGGCCCTTGCGCAGTTGGAAGCTGACGTCCTTGACGGCCTTGAACTCGCGCTTGCCGAACAGGCCCTGCTTCAGCCAGAAGCTCTTGCGCAGGCCCTTGACCTCCAGCACAACCGGCGCGTCAGCGCTCTTGGCCTGGGCCTCGTTCGCGGCGGCGCGGCCGGCGATGTGGTCGTCGATGACCATCAGCCGCGCCGGGTTCTCGGTCAGGGACGGGCGGCAGGCCAGCAAGGCCTTGGTGTAGGCGTCCTGCGGGGCGTTGAAGATCCGCGCCACCGGCGCGTTCTCGCGCACCTGGCCATGACGCATGACGACGACCTGGTCCGAGATCTCGCCGACGACGCCGAGGTCGTGCGAGATGAACAGCAGGCTCATCTTGTGGCTCTCCTTGAGCCGCGCCATCAGCTCCATGACCTGGCGCTGGATGGTCACGTCCAGCGCCGTCGTCGGCTCGTCGGCGATCAGCAGCTTGGGCGCGCAGGCCAGCGCGACGGCGATCATCACGCGCTGCTGCTGGCCGCCGGACATCTCGTGCGGGTAGGCGCTCAGGCGGCGCTTGGGCTCGGGGATGCCCACCTCGTGCAGCAGCTCCTCGGCGCGCACCAGCGCCTGGCGGCGGCTCATTCCCATGTGCTTCATCAACGGCTCGCAGATCTGCGTGGCCACGTCGAAGACCGGGTTCAGCGAACTCATCGGGTCCTGGAACACGCAGGCGATGTCCTTGCCGCGTATGGCCTGCAGCTCGCGCAGGCCGGTCTGCAGCAGGTCGCGGCCCTGGAACAGGATGCGGCCCTGGCGCTCGGCATTGCTGGGCAGCAGGTTGAGCACGGACATCGCCGTGACGCTCTTGCCCGAGCCGGACTCGCCCACCAGCGCCACCGTGCTGTTCTCTGGCACGTCGAAGCTGACGCCCTTGACGGCCAGCTGGCGCTGCATGACGCCGTCGACCTTGCCCATGCGGAAGGCGACCTTGAGGTCTTGGATGCTCAACAGCATGGCTTTACTCCAGACCTCGCAGCTTCGGATCAAGAGCGTCGCGCAACGCATCGGTGAACAGCGCGAACGCGGTGACGAAGACGGCCATGCAGGCCGTCACGGCGGCCAGCTGCCACCAATAGCCGAGGATCATCTCGTTCTGCGCCTCGGCCAGCATGGTGCCCCAGGAGACCTGGTCCACGCCCACGCCCAGGCCCAGGTAGCTCAGGATGACCTCGCTCTTGATGAAGCTGACGACGTGCAGCGACAGCTGCACCAGCGCCACGTGCGACACGTTGGGCAGGATGTGCTTGAACATGCGCGACCACTGCGAGGCGCCTATGGCCTCGGCAGAGCGCACGTACTCGCGCACTCGATGCTTGATGAACTCGGCGCGGATCAGGCGGTAGATGCCTGTCCAGCCCGTCAGCGCCAGGATGGCCACGACGGCGCCGACGCCGCGCGGGAAGATGGCCGCGAACGCGAAGATCAGCAGGATGCTGGGAATGGCCGTGAAGACGTTGTAGACCCATTCCAGCAGGTCGCCGACCCGACCGCCGAAGAAGCCCGACACGGCGCCCAGCACGGTACCGATCAGCGTCGCGACGACGGCCGCCGCCAGGCCCACGACGATGGAGACCTCGGCGCCCTTGATGACCTTGGCCAGCACATCGCGGCCCAGGCGGTCGCCGCCCAGCGGCAGCGTCTCCCGCCTGGCCACCTCGTCGGTCTTGAAGGCCTTGGCGCGCTCGGCCCATTCGGCATAGCGCGGCGCCAGGGGGTCGATGTCGGACAGGTCGACGTTGGGGCCCTTGGGCGCGACGATGGCACCGGTGTCTTCTGCCGGCTGCGGACCCAGCAGCTTGGGCGGCGCATTCGGCACGCCCACTTCCTGCTGCCAGCCCGACGCGACCAGATTGGCGGCGGCCAGCAGCACGAGGACCAGGAAGGCACCGACGATCCCCATCGACACGATGCCGACGCGGTCGGTGCGCAGGCGTCGCCACGCGGCGGCCCAGACGCCGCCGCTCGCGGGCTTTGCGACCCGGGCCGGGCCGGAGGAGGAGGAGGAGGAGGTGACGGCACTCATTTCAGGACCACGCGCGGGTCGACCAGCTTGTAGAGCAGGTCGACGAGGAGGTTGACCGTCATCGTCAGCGCGGCGAGGTAGATCGCGAAGGCCTGGATGACGGGGTAGTCGCCGCGGTTCACGGCCAGCAGCAGTTCGCGGCCGAGGCCGGGAATGGAGAAGAACACCTCGATGAGGAAGCTGCCCACCAGCACGCCCGGCAGCAGCACGGAAACGTTGGTCAGGATGGGAATCATCGCGTTGCGCAGCACATGCTTGAGCAGCACGGTGCCCTCGGTCATGCCCTTGGCGCGCGCGGTGCGCACGTAGTCGTGGCCGATCTCGTCGAGGAAGAAGCTGCGGTACAGCCGGATCTGCGGCGCCATGGACACCGCCACCGCCACCAGCACCGGCAGCGGCGCATAGGTGGTCAGGTTGGTCCAGTGGCTGCCCGTCCAGCCCTGCACAGGGAACCAGCCGAGGCGGAAGGCGAACAGGTACTGCGCCAGGATGACGTAGACCAGCAGCGAGATGGACACGGCCACCGTCGTGCAGATCATCACGGCGCGGTCGGTCAGGCTGCCGCGCACGGTGGCCACGGCCAGCGCGAACGGGATGGCCAGCAGCACCTCGAGGACGAGGATGGGCAGGGTCACCGTCAGCGTGGCCGGCAGCCGCGTCGCGAACAGGTTGGCGACCGACTCGTTGGTGGCCCAGCTCTTGCCCCAGTCGAAGGTGACGATCTGCTGGATGAAGATCCACAGCTGCTCCCAGACCGGCTTGTTCAGGCCGAGCTGCTCGCGGATGGATTCGATCTGCTCCGGGCTGGCGTTCAAGCCGCCGAGGATGATGGCCGGGTCGCTGCCGAAGTACTTGAAGAGGAAAAACACCAGCAGCACGACGCCCAGCAGGGTCGGGATCATCTGCCAGAGGCGTCGGACGAGATAGGCCGCCATCGGGGCTCCTAGAAACTACAAACCCCGCCGTGGGCGCGGGGTTACACCGGGAAACGGGCCGGAGTCTATGCGAGGCGACTTGCGATTGGCCCTGACGGTTTCACTAGACTCCGCCCTTCTCCCGAGTCCGCGTCTCCCGCAATGAAGCTTTCCTCCCTGCTGACCGGCCTGCTGCTGGCCTGCGCACTGAACGGGGCCCATGCCCAGAGCACTTCTCAAGAGAAGGTGCTGCACTACGCGTTCAAGATCGCCGAGACCGGCTTCGACCCTGTGCAGGTCACCGACACCTATTCCAAGACCATCGTCGCCGGCATCCTGGACGCGCCGCTGGAGTACGACTTCGGCGTCCGCCCCTTCAAGCTGCGCCCGGCCACGCTGAGCGAGATGCCCGAGATCAGCGCCGACTTCAAGACCATCACGATGAAGGTCAGGCCCGGCATCTACTTCTCCGACGACCCGGCCTTCAAGGGCAGGAAGCGCGAGCTGACGGCCGCCGACTATGTCTACTCGGTCAAGCGCCACTACGACCCCAAGCTCAAGAGCGGCAACCTCTACCTGCTGGAGAACGTCAAGATCCTGGGCCTGTCGGAGCTGCGCAGCGCGCTGATGAAGGCAAAGAAGCCCTTCGACTACGACCGCGAGGTCGAGGGCCTGAGGACGCTGGACCGCTACACCTTCCAGCTCAAGCTGGGCGTCGGCGACCCGCGCTTCGTGCAGCAGTTCGCCGACGCCGGTTTCCTCGGCGCCGTGGCGCGCGAGGTGGTCGAGTTCTATGGCGACAAGATCATGGAGCACCCGGTCGGCACCAATGCCTTCCGCCTGGCCGACTGGCGGCGCAGCTCCCGCATCGTGCTCGAGAGGAACCCGAACTTCCGCGACGTGCGCTACGCCGAGGTGGCCCCGCCCGACGCCAGCCCCCGGCTCAAGGCCGAGGTGGCCGCGCTGCAGGGCCGCAGGCTGCCGCTGGTGGACCGCGTCGTCATCGACGTCGTCGAGGAGGCCCAGCCGCGCTGGCTGTCCTTCCTGCGCGGCGAGACCGACGTCATCGAGGAGGTGCCCATCGACTTCGCCGGCATCGCCATGCCCGGCGGCCACCTGGCGCCCAACCTCGTCAAGCAGGGCATCACGATGACGCGCTACCCGCGCGCCGACATCTCGCTGAGCTACTTCAACATGGAGGACCCCGTCGTCGGCGGCTACACGCCCGAGAGGATCGCGCTGCGCCGCGCCATCAACCTGGCCGTGGACCTTGACAAGGAGATCCGCCTCGTGCGCCGCGGCCAGGCCATCATGAGCCAGGGCCCCATCCCGCCCGTCGCGTTCGGGCATGACCCGGCGTTCAAGTCCGAGATGACCGAGTTCAACCTGGCCAAGGCCAAGGCGCTGCTGGACATGTACGGCTACGTCGACCGCGACGGCGACGGCTGGCGCGAGCAGCCCGACGGCAAGCCGCTGGTCATCGAGTACACGACGCTGGCCGACGGCGAGCGCCGCCAGCTCGCCGAGCAATGGCAGAAGAACATGGCGGCCTTGGGCATACGCATGATCTTCAAGATCGGCAAGTTCCCCGAGCAGCTCAAGGCCTCCAACGCCGGCAAGCTGCAGATGTGGGGCGTGGGCTGGGTAGGCTCGACGCCCGATGGCGACACCTTCCTGGCGCTGGGCTCCAGCGCAGCCAAGGGCAAGGCCAACAAGCCGCGCTTCGAGCTGCCGGCCTTCGATGCCCTCTACGAGAAGCAGAAGACCCTGCCCGACGGCCCCGAGCGCCAGGCCCTGATGACCGAGGGCCAGCGCCTGCTGGTCGCCTACGCGCCCTACAAGTTCCACGTCCACCGCATCTGGACCGACATGGCCCAGCCCTGGGTCAAGGGCTACAGCCGCAACATCTTCGTGCGCGACTTCTGGAAGTACGTGGACATCGACCCCTCCGCCCTGCCACAGGCCAAGTGATGAAACAACTGCTCGCCGCCCTCGCCGTCTGCACCGCGCTGCTGGCGCCCGCCCAGGCGGCCGGGCCCGTGAAGACCTTCCGCTACGCCTTCCCGATCGCCGAGACCGGCTTCGATCCGGCGCGGGTGTCCGACATCTACTCGCGCACGCTGACCGCCCACATCTTCGAGGGCCTCTACACCTACGACCCGCTGGCGCGGCCGACCAAGATCGTGCCGCTGCTCGCCGTCGCCGACCCCGAGGTCAGCGCCGACTACAAGACCTTCACGATACGGGTGCGCCCCGGCATCTACTTCGCCGACGACCCGGCCTTCAAGGGCCGCAAGCGCGAGGTCACGGCCCAGGACTTCGTCTACAGCATCAAGCGCTATGCCGACCCGGCCACCAACGCGCAGGGCTGGAGCAGCTACGAGGATGCCGGCCTGGTGGGCCTCGGGGAGCTGCGCGACAAGGTCATCAAGTCCAAGCAGCCTTTCCCCTACGACACCGAGATCGAGGGCGTGAAGGCGCTGGACCGCTACACGCTGCAGGTGAAGACCAACGAGACCCGCCCCCGCCTCGTCGAGTCCATCTTCGCCGGCAACGACCTGTACGGCGCCGTCGCGCGCGAGGTCGTCGAGTTCTATGGCGACAAGATCATGGAGCACCCGGTCGGCACCGGCCCCTTCGTGCTGAAGGAATGGCGGCGCAGCTCGCAGATCGTCCTCGAGCGCAACCCGAACTACCGCGAGCGCCACTACGAGGCCTTCCCGGAACCGGGCGATGCCGAGGCGCAAGCCATCTACGCCAAGTTCAAGGGCCGGCGCATCCCCATGGTCGACCGCGTCGTCGTCGACGTCATCGTCGAGCGCCAGCCGCGCTGGCTGGCCTATCTGCGCGGCGAGCACGACTTCATCGAGCGCGTGCCCGAGGAGTTCATCACCCAGGCAGCGCCGGGTGGCCACCTCGCGCCCAACCTCACCAAGCAGGGCATGAAGGCGCTGTTCACGCTGACGGCGGACATGACGCTGACCAGCTTCAACATGGACGACCCGGTCATCGGCGGCTACACGCCCGACAAGGTGGCGCTGCGCCGGGCCATCTCGCTGGCCTACGACGTACGCAAGGAGATCCAGCTCGCGCGCCGCGGCCAGGGCGTGCCGGCCCAGGCACCCATCGTGCCTAACACCAGCGGCTACGACCCCGCCTTCAAGAGCGAGATGAGCGACTACGACCCGGCCCGTGCCAAGGCCTTGCTCGACATGTACGGCTATGTCGACAGGGACGGCGACGGCTGGCGCGAGCTGCCCGACGGCAGCCCGCTCGTGCTGACGCGCAACACCGAGCCCAACTCGCTGTCGCGCGCCATCGACGAGCTGTGGGACAAGGCGCTGAGCGCCATCGGCATCAAGCTGCAGCTGAAGATCCAGCAATGGCCCGAGAACCTGAAGGCGGCGCAGTCGGGGCACTACCAGATGTGGGCGGTCGGCTCGCTGGCCGCCCAGCCCGACGGCCACGGCACGCTGCAACGTCTGTACGGCCCGGCCTCCGGCACGCAGAACCTGCCGCGCTTCAAGAACGCCCGCTTCGACGCGATCTACGAGCGCATGCAGGCCATGCCCGACGGCCCGGAGCGCGAGGCCCTGTTCAAGGAGGCCAAGCGCATCGCCGTCGCCTACATGCCCTACAAGGTGAACGTGCACCGCATCGTCACCGACATCGAGCAGCCCTGGATGAGCGGCTATCGCCGGCCGCTGTTCTGGCAGGACTTCTGGCAGTTCGTGGACATCGACCCGGCCAAGCAGCCCGTCCATTGATTTCCGCGGCCGCATCCTACCGATTCGACCGCCCGTCGCAAGCCGCTCGCCGCCACGCGCAAGCCCGCTAGGCTTCGCCTCATCAACCGCAAAGGAGCACAAGATGAACGACGCAGAAGAACTTGGCAAGCTGGCCGACCTGCATGCCCGCGGCGTGCTGAGCGACGAGGAGTTCGCCAAGGCCAAGGCCCGCCTGCTGGGCGGCCAGGCCGCCAGCAGCTCAAGCAGCAGCACCGCACCCAACCTGGGTGCCGTCAACGGCCTGCGCCGCTCCCGCGTGGACCGCTGGGTCGGCGGCGTCTGCGGCGGCATCGCCCGCACCACGGGGCTGGACTCCTGGGTCTGGCGCCTGATCTTCACGGTGCTGTTCCTGGCCTTCGGCAGCGGCATCCTGCTCTACGTCCTGCTCTGGATCTTCGTGCCGGAAGAGTAAGGACCACCCCCTGCGCGCTTCGCGCGCGCCACGCCCGCCCGGCCGGCAGGGCCGGATCGGCAGAAGTCGCGGGAGGGGTCGGCCCGGAGGGCTTCCGGCGGTTTCGTCGGTATGCTGGGCCGACAACGCCGGAGACAGTCGATGAAGCAGCTTGCGGGACTTGACGCCAGCTTCCTGTACCTGGAGACACCGCAGATGCCGATGCATGTCGGCGCGCTGCACCTGCTGGAGCTGCCGGCCGGCTACGACGGCGACTACGTCGAGGACCTGCGCGAGCACATGCGCACGCGCATGCCGCTGCTGCCGGCGCTGCGGCGCAAGCTCGTCACGATGCCGCTGGGCCTGTCCAACCCCGGCTGGGTGGACGCAGACCCCGACCTCGAGGAACACATCGTCGAGATCCCGCTCGCCGACGGCAGCGGCATGGCCGAGCTGGAGGCTCAGGTCGGCGCGCTGCACCCCGTGCTGCTGGACCGCGACCGGCCGCTGTGGAAGTTCCATGTCTTCACCGGCCTGGAGCCCGGCCCCGAGGGGCAGCCGCGTGTGGCCCTCTACACCCAGCTGCACCATGCCGCGGTGGACGGCCAGGCCGCCGTCGCGCTGGCCCAGGTGATCCTGGACCTGAGCCCCGAGCCGCGCGCCGTCGGCGCCCCCGCCGCGCGAGGCCGCAAACGCGGCCAGCTCGGCACCGTCGGCATGCTGCGTGCCGCCGTGTCCCAGCAGTGGCAGCAGACCCTCAAGCTGGCGCGCGCGCTGCCCGGCGCGGCCACCGTCCTCGGCGGCATGGCGGTCAAGTCGCTGGGCGGCGCGGCGGCCGAGGCCTCGATGGACAAGCTGCGCGCGCTGCTCGCGGGCGTCGCCGCGCAGACGACGGCCGTCGTGCGCGGCAAGCAGGCCGTCGCAAGCCTGGGCCCGGCGCCGCGCACGCGCCTCAACGTCAGCCTGTCGGACACGCGCGCCTTCGCCGGCGTCACGCTGCCGCTGGCCGAGCTCAACCGCACGCGCCGCCGCCACCACGCCAGCCTCAACGACGCCGTGCTCTTCGTCATCGGCGGCGCGCTGCGGCGCTTCCTGACCAAGCATGGCCCGCTGCCGCGCAAGAGCCTGATCGCCGCCGTGCCCGTATCCACGCGCGCGGCCGGCGACACGACGTCCAACAATCAGGCCACGATGACCTTCATGAGCCTGGGCACGCACCTGGCCGACCCGGCCGAGCGCCTGGCCCATGTCATCGCGTCGGCCAAGGCCATGAAGGCGCAGATGAGCCAGCTCAAGAGCCTGATGCCCACCGACTTCCCCAGCCTGGGCATCCCCTGGCTGATGCAGGCCGGCGCCATGCTCTATGGCCGCGCCCGGGTGGCCGAGAAGCTGCCCGTCATCGCCAACGTCGTCATCTCCAACGTACCGGGACCGCAGGTGCCGCTGTACCTGGCCGGCGCCGAGATGCTGACCAACTATCCCACCTCCATCGCCGTGCACGGCCTGGCGCTGAACGTGACCGTGCAGACCTACAACCAGTCGCTGGACATCGGCCTGATGGCTTGCGGCAAGGCTATGCCGGAGACGGCCGAGCTGGCGGCCTATGTCGAGACGGCCTTCATGGAGTTCCAGGCGCTGCCGGTGATGGCGCCCGACCCTGAGCCGGCACCCGCCGCGAAGAAGGAAAGGAAGGCACCGGCCAGGAAGGCCGTCGCCAAGGCGACACCCAAGCCCCGGGCAAGCACGCCCCGGAAGCAGGCAACGGCTGGCTAACATGGCCGGGCCTTGCCCGATCCCCTGCCCCGCATGCCCGCTACCCGCTCGCCACGCTTCGCGCGCTGGCAACCCAAGACGGCTCCCGCCACCCCCGACTGGTCCGACTTGCGCGCCCCCAATGCCTGGCTGCTGATGCTGGAGGGCCGCGCGCCCTGGGAGTACGCCGCGCTGCTGGCCGCCACGCCCTGGCTCAGGAAGCTGCCCAATGGCGACGGCCACCCGGTCCTGGTCTTCCCGGGCCTGGGCGCCAACGACTTGACGACGGCGCCGCTGCGCGCCCTGCTGGATTCGCTCGGCTATGCCACCCAGCCCTGGGGCCAGGGCTTCAACTTCGGCCCGCGCGCCGGCGTGCTGGAGCAGATCAAGGCCGACCTGCAGGCCTTGTACCGCCGCCACCACCGCAAGGTCAGCCTGCTGGGCTGGAGCCTGGGCGGCATCTATGCCCGCGAGCTGGCCAAGGAATGCCCGGAGCTGACGCGCTGCGTCGTCACGCTGGGCACACCCTTCACCGGCCACCCGCGCGCGACCAACGCCTGGCGCTTCTTCGAGCTGGTCAGCGGCCACACATCCAGCGACCCCGAGCTGATGGAGGCCATCCGCCAGGTGCCCCCAGTGCCGACAACGTCCATCTACTCCAGGACCGACGGCGTCGTCGCCTGGCGCTGCAGCGTCAACGAGCCCTCGCCGCTGGCCGAGAACATCGAGGTCCAGGCCAGCCACATCGGCCTGGGCGTGAACCCCATCGCGCTGTACGCGCTGGCGGACCGGCTGGCACAGCCGGAGGGACAGTGGACGCCCTTCGAGCCCAAGGGCGCGCGGCGCTGGTTCTACAAGACGCCGGTGCGGCCTGAGTGAGGGCGAGGGTCGAGTCGCACTCGCCAGCCTAGGCGACCACCATGCCCTGGACCTTCGCGCACCCGGCGGTCATCCTGCCGCTGCATCCGCTGTGCCCCCGCTGGCTCTCCTGGCCCGGCCTGGTCCTGGGCGCCATGGCGCCCGACCTGGGCTACTACGTGGGCCTGCACGGCCTGGCAGCAACGTTCTGCCACACGCCGCGGGGTGTCGTCACGGTCTGCCTGCCGCTGAGCCTGCTGGTGCTGGCGCTGCTGCTGCGCTTCTCCGCGCCCTTGACCATCCTGCTGCCCGAACCGCACCGGGCCATGGCCCGCGAGCAGCTGCAGCCATCGCGACGCGCGGCCTGGGCGAGCCTGGCGGCGGCCGTGCTGTCCATCCTGATCGGCGCGGCCAGCCATGTGTTCTGGGACTCGTTCACGCATTCGGGCCGCTGGGGCATCGAGTGGCTGCACGCGTTGAACCGGCCGGCCTTTGCCGCCGTGGAACGGCAGGTCCATGTCGCGGGGCTGCTGCAGCACCTGAGCAGCGTCGTGGGCGTGGCCGCGCTGGTCGCGGTGTACCGGCGTGCGCTGCGCGCCCGTCGCCGCGTCGAGCCGCCCCCGCGCGACGCGCTGCGCATCCGGGTGCTGCAGGCCGGCCTGGCCGGCGCCCTCTTCGTCGGCGTGCTGTCGGCCTGGGCGTTCACGCCGGCCACGGAGCCCGCCTACGCCTCCCACCTCCTCGTGCACGCGGTCGTCGTCAGCACCAGCTGCTTCACGACGCTGTTCCTCGTCGGCAGCTGGGCCTGGTGGCGGCTCCTCGGCGGTGACTGACCCCTGCTGCGCGCCGCGCCCGCTTCTCGCGGTAAGGTAGCGCCTTCAACCGGACCTTTGCCCATGCAACACCACACCCTCGCCGCCGACGACAAGGCCGCCAAGAAAGACCCCGCCCCCGAGAAGATGGAGGAGCAGCTGCTCTTCAAGAGCCGCTACGTGATGGTCTTCGGCGAGATCGACGACAAGATGGCGCACGTCACCTGCCGCCGCCTGCTGGCGCTCGCCCAGGAGTCCGACGCGCCGATCACGCTGCTGATCTCCTCGCCCGGCGGTCATGTGGAGAGCGGCGACGCCATCCACGACATGATCCGCTTCGTTCGCGCGCCGGTCACCATCATCGGCACCGGCTGGGTGGCCAGCGCCGGCACCCACATCTACCTGGCCGCGCCCAAGGAGCGCCGCTTCGCGCTGCCCAACACGCGCTTCATGATCCACCAGCCCGCGGGCGGCGCCGGCGGCCAGGCCAGCGACATCGCCATCCAGGCCCGCGAGATCATCCGCACCCGCGAGCGCATCGCCGCCGTCATCGCGCGCGAGACCGGCCAGCCGCTGGCGCGCGTGGCCGCGGACATCGAGCGCGACTTCTGGATGAGCACCGACGAGGCCATCGCCTACGGGCTGGTGTCGCGCGTCATCGAGCGCCAAGTCGATCTGGCCTGATGCAGGTCTCGGCCAACGGTGTCCGCATAGAGGTCGACCTCCGCGGCCCCGAGGACGGCGAGCCCCTGCTGATGATCATGGGGCTGGGCATGCAGCTGATCGCCTGGCCCGAGGGCTTCGTCGAGCAACTGGTGGCGCGGGGCTTTCGCGTCATCCGCTTCGACAACCGCGACGTCGGCCTGTCCCAGCCCTTCGACCAGCTGGGCCCGCCCAACATCCCGCTGGCCGCACTGCTGCACACGCTGCGGCTGCCCATCAAGGCGCCCTACCAGCTCGCCGACCTGGCGCGCGACGCCGTCGGCGTGCTGGACGCCCTGGGGCTGCCCAGCGCCCATGTCTGCGGCGCCTCCATGGGCGGCATGGTCGCCCAGCACCTCGGCTTCGCCCATGCGCAGCGCGTGAAGAGCCTGACGCTGATGATGACCACCAGCGGCGACCGCGGCCTGCCCAAGGAAAGCCTGAAGGTGCGCCGCGCCCTGCTGTCCCGGCCGCGGCCGGCGCTCACGCCGGAGCAGAAGTTTGAGAACGTGCTGGACCACTACGTGAGCCTGTACGGCGTCATCGGCAGCCCGGGCTATCCGCCCGAGCCCCACCTGCTGCGCGAGCGCATCGCGCAGGGCGTGAGGCGCGCGTTCCGGCCCCAGGCGGTGGCGCGCCAGCTGGTCGCCATCGCGGCCGACGCGCACCGCGCCGAGCGCCTGCCGCGCATCGCAGCGCCCACGCTGGTCCTCCACGGCCAGGACGACCGGCTGATCCCCGTGGCCGCGGCGCATGACCTGGCGCGACGCATCCCCGGCGCGCGGCTGGAGATCCTGCCCGGCTGGGGGCACGACCTGCCCGAGCCGCTGTGGCCGCGGCTGGCGGCCGAGGTGGCGCACAACGCCGGGCGCTGCGCCGGGCACTGACGCCGCGCCGGCGGCGGATCAGCGCGCCTGCGCCTGGATCTCGACCATGCTGCGCTGCTTGTCCTCGCCCTCGACGGTCAGCGTCAGCGGCACGGTCTCGCCGGCCTTGATCGGTGCCTTCAGGCCCATCAGCATGACGTGATAGCTGCCGGGCTTGAGCGCGACGGCCTGGCCGGCCGGCAGCGCCAGCGCGTCGACGGCGCGCATCTTCATGACGCCCCCGTCCATCTTCATCTCGTGGATCTCGACCACGGCCGCCACCGGCGAACTTGCCGCGACGACCTTGGCCGGCTTGGCCGAGGTCAGCTGCATGAAGGCGCCAGTGGCCTTCTGCGGCGCGACGGTGGCGCGCACCCAGGGGTCGTCGACCTTGACGGCGGGGGGCTGGGCCTGGACGGCGAGGGACAGGAACAGTGCGGAGGCAACGAGCAGATGGCGCATGGCGGTGACTTCAGCGACAACAAAGCCGTGATTTGAACAAATAACGTCCGTCGAAGACGGACTCTCCAAGTTGTTGATTCAACTACACCAGCGCTTTCCAGCGCAGCCCGTCAGGAAAGCCCGATACGCGGTGATTTGCGGACCTGCTGCCAAACAAGGTTCGTCGAGACTCTTGGGCTGAGGTGTTGACGTCCGCCGAGGCGCAAGGCCGCCTGCAGGCCGGTGTTCGCGCTCAATGAAGACCGTCGGGGAGCATGAACTGACGCGGGAGTTGAGCCGTGCTGACCAGACGGATCAAATCAACACGTGCTGCCTCTTCAACGTACCAGCACCAGAGCTTGGTCTTGCCGACGCGCTTCCACTGAAGCTCGGGGACCCCGAGCAACTGACCGATACGTCTTGATCCGATGCCGGGAGATTCGGAGATCGACCGCAGGCAATCTTGCATCTCATCAACCAAGGTCGCAGCAGAAGCCTCGCCGGCGGAATTGCGTCTGTAGGCCACTTGGCGAATCATGTCTTCAATGGCAGCGGGGCGCCGATATATCGGCTTCATGCCTGACCGGAGGCAGGCGAACGCGCAACCGAGCGAAGTGCTGCCCAGTCCCCCTCGGACATCGCAACCGATTCGCCGCTGTCGATGCCGACCTGGTAGAGCGAGCGAAGTTGCCGAGCAGCTTCTTCATCACGCCGGATCAACTCGCGAACGTACTCGCTGGCATTGCCGTACAGGCCGGAGCGAAGACGCTCGTCCACGACGTCCCGCAGGGCGTCGGTAAGGGACACGTTCATGGTGGGGGTCTTGGCAGGCATGCGGTCATTGTTGGCAAATGGCAAAGTTTGTCAACCGCGCGAGGATCCCGAAAGCGGGAGATCGCAGGACCCGACGGCCGATCTTGGTTTCCAAGATACGCCCCCCCAACAGGCCTTCATTGGATCCGACGGACCTTGTTTGTTGGCTTCAAACCGCCATTGCGCGGTCTGGGCTTGACCTCTGCCGCCTATGTGTACTATTGTACTAATACACATTGTCAGCAGCCATGCAAGCCGCCCACTTCGTCCACATCAATACCGGCTCGCCCGAGCCCATCTACCGCCAGCTCGTCGAGCAGGTGCGGCGGCGCGTCGCGGCCGGGCAGCTGAGGGCCGGCGACGCGATCCCCTCGGTGCGCGAGCTGGCGCAGGCGCTGGCCGTGCACCCCATGACCATCTCCAAGGCCTATTCGCTGCTGGAGGCCGAGGGGCTGCTGGAGCGCCGCCGCGGGCTGTCCATGGTGGTGGCCGCCCAGCACCGGCGCGCGCAGTCGCCGGCCTCGCGCATCGAGCTGCTGCGCCCCGCGCTGCAGCAGGCTGCCGACGCGGCGGGCCAGCTGGAACTGCCCGCCGACGAGGTCATCGCCCTCTTCACCCAACTCCTGCACGGGAACCAGTCATGAGCGCTCATTTCCCCCCTACCGACACCCCCAGCGCCCGGCTGTCCGGCGTGAGCCTGAGCTACCCCAAGGGCGGCGAGGTGCTGCGCAGCCTGGACTGGACGCTGCTGCCCGGCCAGGTCGTGGGCCTGCTGGGCCGCAACGGCGCGGGCAAGACCACGCTGCTGGAGACGCTGCTGGGCCTGCGCGAGCCGCAGCGGGGCCAGGTCACGCTATTCGGCCAGCCGGCCGCCGTCATCGACGACGCGGCGCGCGCCCGCATCGGCTATGTGCCGCAGAGCAGCGACCTGTTCGAGGCCTTCACGCCCGCCCAGTTGCTGGCGTACTTCCGCAGCTTCTACCCGCACTGGAACGAGGCCAAGGCGGACGGCTTGCTGTCGCGCTGGGACATCGCGCGCGACAAGCCCATACGCAAGCTGTCGGGGGGCCAGCAGCAGCGCCTGTCCATCATCCGCGCGCTGGCCCACGAGCCCGACCTGCTGGTGCTGGACGAGCCGGTCGCGGGGCTGGACCCGGTGGGCCGGCGCGACTTCCTGCGCGAACTGGTCGAGCAGGTGCTGGACCGCGGCACGACGGTGGTGTTCTCCACCCACATCCTGTCGGACCTGGAACGCGTGGCCTTCAACGTGGCCTTCCTGAGCCAGGGCCAGATCGCACTGCAGGCGCCGCTGGACGAGTTGCTGGAGCAGGTGCGCGCCTTCACGGGCGGCGTCACCGAGATGGCCATGCTGATGGCGCGACTGGGCGCCGAGCCGCTCAAGCGCACGCCCCTGGACGCCGGCCGCGAGCGCGTGCTGGCCCGGCTGCCCGCCGGCACGGCCGCGCCGCACGAGGCCGAGGCGGTCAACCTCGAAGACCTGTTCGCGGAGCTGACCTGATGGGCGCCGCCTTCAACCAGATGCTGCTGGCCTCCTGGCGCCAGCGCGACCGCGATGCCCCCGGGGGGCGGCGACTGCTGGCCGCGCTGGCGCTGCTGGGTCTGGGCGTGACGCTGTACACCGCGACGGGCGTGCGCCTGGCCGTGCTGGCCGTCAGCGCCGTGCTGGCCCTGGCGATGCTGTGGATGGCACTGGTCGGCAACCTGCTGCAGCAGAACCACCCGCACGCCGCCCGCCTGGTTCCCGGCCATGTGCGGTGGCTGCGCGAGGCGGCACTGGGCAGCTGGATGCTGCTGTCGCTGGCCTGTGCGCTGCTGCTGTGGGCCGGCCTGCCGCGCCTGCCCTCGCTGGCGGCAGCGCTGCTGTTCGTGGCGGCCGTCCTGGTCCTCATGGCCTGGGCGCTGCGCAACTGGAACTTGCTGCTGCTGCTCACGTTCGGCCCGGCGCTGTTCTTCGGCCTGGACCTGGGCAAGCGCCTCGCGCCGCTGTGGTCGGCGCTGCAACAGCTGTGGTCCGCGCAGACGCTGCCGGTGCTGGCGCTGTGCCTGCTGGCGCTGGGCGGGTTGGTCGCGCGCCTGTTCGGCCCCGGCGACGCGGCCCACCGCGAGGCCCATGCCCGCATCATGTTCATGCGCCGCATCGCGCGCGAGGGCACGACCGGCAAGCAGGCAGGCCTGGCCGCGTTCGGCCGCCCCGGCGAATGGCTTGCCCGGCCGTTCGAGCGCATCGCTTCGGCCTGGCTGGCCCATGCCATCGGCCGGGCCGCCGCCACGCGGCGCAGCGTCATGAGCCGCGCCGAGATCGTGCTGCACGGCCAGCAGCACTGGCTGCGCCAGGCCCTGGGCGTCGCGCTGGCGCTTTGCATCGCCGCGCTGAGCTTTCTGCTCGCGTTCGCGATCATGGGCCAGGGGTGGCAGGACGGCTGGCAGCATGGCGCGCTCGGCATCGCCATCGGCGTCGCGAGCGCGGGCTTCAACCCCTGCCTCGCGCTGCCCCAGATGCTGTGGCACAGCCGCCGCGAGCAGGCGCTGCTGCGGCTGCTGCCCGGCATGCCGCAGGGGGCGGCGCTGAACCGCGCCGTCGGCGGCCTGCAGCTGCGCCATGGGCTGGTCGCCTGGGCGCTGACGAGCCTGGCCCTGGCCCTGCTCGCCTGGGTGGGCGACGACATCGCGCTGATGTGCCTGGCGCTGGGCGCGCTGCCGCTGTCCGTCACCTGGCTGCTGCGTGCGCCTGCACGCCTGCGCGCACCCATGTCGTGGACGGCCGTGCTGCCGGTACTCGCCTTCTTGGCGATGTCCGTGGGCCTGTACCTGCTGCACCACAAGCTGCGGCTGTCGTTCGCCTTGCTGGCCGGCGCCAGCCTGGCCGCCAGCCTGGCGCTGGGCCTGTGGCGCTGGCGCGTGCTGGCGGCGGCGCCCGTGGCGCTGCCGGCCGGCCGCCTGGCCTGAGCTACTGGTTGATCTCGGGCTCGGCCAGCTGGGCCAGCAGCTGCAGAGACTCCTGCCAGCCCATGATGCAGGCCTCGACCGGGATGACCGCCGGGATGCCTTCCTGCCGGATGTGCATCTCGGTGCCGCAGAACACGGCCTTCAGCTCGACCGTGGTCGTCATCTCGCCGGGCAGGTTGGGATCGTCGAAGCGGGCCGTGTAGCGCAGCAGCTTGCCGGGCTCCAGCTCCAGGTAGCGGCCACCGAAGCTGTGGCCGTGGCCGGTCGTGAGGTTGGTGAACGACATCTTGTAGCCGCCTCCGACCCTGGCATCCATCTCGTGGACGGTGCCGGTGAAACCATGCGGCGGCAGCCACTTGGCCATCGCGGCGGGCGTCGTGAAGGCGCGCCAGACGCGCTCGGGCGGGCAGCGCAGCACCCGATGCAGGGTGATGGTGTTCGTGGTGGTCATGGCGATACTCCGGTGGCCGAGGACGATCCTCTGCAGACTCGACGATCAGACCCCGGCAGAATCGACACCACCAAGCCCGGACAAACCCGGGCCGGCCAGACGCCCGAGCCACTGCCCAGCCCATGACCGAGCCCGCCGACCCTGCCAAGCCACATCCCCACCGAGCCGGCCTCGCCGCACTGACGGTCGGCGCCATCGGCGTCGTCTACGGCGACATCGGTACCAGCCCGCTCTACACCGTCAAGGAGATCTTCACGCCGGCCACCGGCGTCGCCGTCGCGCCGAACGAGCTGATCGGCGCGATCTCCGCCATCGTCTGGGCGCTCACGCTGGTGGTCACGCTGAAGTACGTCGTGCTGATCCTGCGCGCCGACAACCGTGGCGAGGGCGGCGGCCTGGCGCTGACGGCGCTGGCCACGCAGGCCGTGCGCGAACGCCCGCTGCTGCGCCGCTTCCTGCTGCTGTTGGGCGTGTTCGGCGCGACGCTGTTCTACGGCGACAGCGTCATCACGCCCGCCGTGTCGGTGATGGGCGCCATCGAGGGCCTGGAAATCGTCAACCCGCACCTCGAAAGCTATGTGCTGCCGCTGTCGCTGGTGGTGCTGGTGGGCCTGTTCGTCGTGCAAAAGCATGGCACGCATGTGGTGGGCCGCGTGTTCGGCCCCGTGCTGATGCTGTGGTTCGCGGTACTGGCCGTCACCGGCGCGCTGCAGATCGCGCAGGAGCCGGCCATCCTGGCCGCGCTCAACCCGCTGCGGGCGCTGGAGTTCCTGATCGGCCGCGGCTGGCATGTGCTGGCCGTGGTGGGCGCCATCGTGCTGGCGCTGACCGGCGCCGAGGCGCTGTATGCCGACATGGGTCATTTCGGCGCCCGGCCCATACGCATCGCCTGGAGCAGCATCGTCTTCCCGGCGCTGGCGCTGAACTACCTGGGCCAGGGCGCGCTGCTGATGCGCGACCCCTCGGCCATAGACAACCCCTTCTATCGCCTCTTCCCCGCCACGCTGGTGCTGCCGGCCGTGGCCCTGGCGGCCCTGGCCGCGGTGATCGCGTCACAGGCCGTCATCTCGGGTACCTACTCGATGACCAAGCAGGCCATACAGCTCGGCTTCCTGCCGCGCATGCAGGTGCGCAATACCTCGGCCTCCGAGGCCGGGCAGATCTACATCGCCGGAGTGAACTGGGCGCTGCTGCTGGGCGTGGTGGGTGCGGTGCTGCTGTTCCGCAGCTCTTCGGCGCTGGCCGGCGCCTACGGCATCGCCGTCACGCTGACGATGTTGATCACGACCGTGCTGACCTTCTTCGTCATCCGCAACGGCTGGCGGCTGCCGGCGCCGCTGGCCTGGGGTGCCACCGCCTTCTTCCTGGTGCTGGACGGGCTGCTGGTGGCCGGCTGCGCGATCAAGATCGTCGACGGCGGCTGGTTCCCGCTCGTGCTCGGCGGGCTGCTGTTCGTGCTGATGAGCACCTGGGCGCGCGGCCGTCGCTCGGTGCAGAAGCTGCTGCGCGAGGAAGGCCTGGAGCTGCTGCCGTTCATCGAGAACCTGCATGCCTTCGGTGATGCCGGGCGGCCGCGCGCGGCGCGCACCGCCGTCTACCCGGTGTCCAACCCGGCCCTGGTGCCGCCGGCGCTGCTGCACAACCTCAAGCACTACCAGGTGCTGCACGAGCGCAACGTCGTGCTGACGGTCACGTTCTGCGAGCGGCCCTATGTGCCGGCCGCCGAGCAACTGCAGCTGGAGGCGCTGGCGCCCGGCTTCTGGCGGCTCGTCATCACCTACGGCTTCATGGACCAGCCCGACGTGCCGGCCGCGCTGGCCCGCTGCGAGGCGCGCGGCCTGCGCGCCGAGCCCGCCGAGACCAGCTATTTCCTGAGCCGCGAGACGCTGGTGCCGCGCACCGGCCTGGCGCATTGGCGCGAGGCGCTGTTTGCCACGATGAGCCGCAACGCCAGCGGCGCGGCGGACTATTTCCGCCTGCCCGGCAACGCGGTCGTGGAGCTCGGCACCAAGGTCCAGCTCTGAGGCCCGCTCAGAGCGGCAGCTCGGTGAAGTAGCGCCCGCCGTGGAAGATCAGCGGCTGCGCGCCCAGGCGCGCCGTGCAGCGTTCCACCTCGCCGACGAAGATGACATGGTCACCCTCCTCGTAGCGGCTGCGGTTGGCGCACTCGAAGGTGGCGACGGCGCCTTCCAGCACCGGCGCGCCACCCGCGCCCTCGCGCCAGGCCACGCCGGCGAAGCGGTCGATGTCGCGGGTCGCGAAGCGCTGGGCCAGATCCTTCTGGTCGGCGGCGAGGATGTTGATCGCATAGTGCGAGCCGCGCGTGAAGACCGGCATGGAGCCGGCGCGCCGCGCCAGGCTCCACAGCACCAGCGGCGGGTCCAGCGACACGGAGTTGAAGGAATTCGCGGTCAGGCCGACGAGTTCGCCGTCCGCGGAGCGCACGGTGACGATGGTCACGCCGGTGGCGAAAAGCCCCAGGGCGGCCCGAAATTGCTGCGTGTCCATATCAATGGCGCCGTGCCGCCCCAAGGCATGGATACGCCCCAATCGGGGGCAGCGAGCTGAGCGAGCGTGGGGGCAGTTTCATTTGGCCGATTGTCGCCAGTCCTACGAAAGCCCGGCCAACGCCATCGCACAATGCCGGGATGCATGCCGAAGACTTCCAGGTCCGTGACGACCTGCAGTTCACCGACCCGCCGCGCCGCATGTTCGGTGCCTGCGCCGACTGCGCCGCCGGCCGATGCGCGCCACCCACCCGGCGCGGCCGCCGCCTCTTCACCGGGCTGCTCGCCGCCTCCGGCGCGGCCGCCTTGGTGCCGGCCTGGGCGCGCGAGGGCGTGGACGTCGGGCCCAAGAGCAAGTTCGCCGGCCTGGTGTCGGCCGAGCAGCTGGAACAGGCCGGCGGCCAGCAATACGCGCAGATGATGAGCCAGGCCTCCCAGCAGCGCGCGCTCGCACCCATGGAACATCCGCAGGCCCAGCGGCTGCGCTACATCGCCCAGCGCATCATCCCCTTCAGCTATGAATGGAACAGCCGCGCGCGGCAATGGAAATGGGAGGTCAACCTGCTGGGCAGCCCGGAGCTGAACGCCTTCTGCATGCCCGGCGGCAAGATCGCCTTCTATTACGGCATCCTGGAGAAGCTCAAGCTGGAGGATGACGAGGTCGCCGCCATCATGGGCCACGAAGTGGCCCATGCGCTGCGCGAGCATGCGCGCGAGCGCGTCGGCAAGTCCACCGCGACCAACGTGGTCGTCGAACTCGGCTCGGCGCTGTTCGGCCTGGGCAACCTGGGCCGCACGGTGGCCGGCTACGGCGCGCAGCTGGTCAACCTGAAGTTCAGCCGCGACGACGAGAGCGAGGCCGATCTGGTCGGCATCGAGCTGTCGGCCCGTGCCGGCTACGACCCCGCCGCCGCCGTGCGGCTGTGGGAAAAGATGATGGCCGCCAACAAGGGCGCACCGCCGCAGTGGCTGTCCACCCACCCGGCCAGCGCGACGCGCATCCGCGACATCCAGGCCAACCTGCCCAAGGTGGAAGGGCTCTACGCCCGCGCGCCGCGGCCGGAAAAGCGCTTCCCGGTCGCGCCGCCGCTCAAGTCCTCACCAACGGGCGGGTAGGGTCTTCAGCCGCTGGTATTCGCCGGCCGCCACGCGCCTCAGATAGCCGCCCAGCTCCAGGTCCTTGACCAGCTTGGACACCATCTCGCGCGAACAGCCCAGGCGCTGGGCCATGCCCTGGTGGGTCAGCGCGAGGTGGCGGCCGTCGCCTGTGGACTCGTCGACGAGGTTCTTCAGCCGGCCGTAGACGTCGTTCAGCGCCAGCTGCTTGGTCGACAGCGTCGCCGCGCGCGCGCGGCGTATGACCTTGGTCAGCAGCTCGAAGGCGAACTCGGGGTGCTCGCTGATGTGGGTCAGCAAGCTGGCACGCGTGACCATGACGAGCCGGCTGGCCGTCTCGGTGATGACGCTGGCCGAGCGCGGCCCGCCATCCAGGCTCATTTCACCGACGTACTCGCCGGGGCCGTAGACGCCGTAGGTGATCTCGCGGCCGCGCGCATCGCTGCTGTAGGCGCGCAGCGAGCCGGACAGGATCAGGTAGAGGTTGTCGCCGATCGAGCTTTCCTCGATCAGCACGACGCCCTTGCGGTAGCTGCGCGCCAAGCCGCGCGCAGCCAGCAGCCGCAGCGACGGCGGCAAGGCCTGTAGTTCGTTGTCTAGGGATTCGTCAGCCATCCGAACGGCGCCGCGGGCAACAGGCCAGCGGCGCGCCGAATGTTAGCCCCTTGTCCAAGGAATACCTTGGCAGGTCTTGCAGTCCGCGTCGCGGCCCTTCGGCAAGCACATCGACCAAGGCGCTCTGGCCCGGGAGCGGACCGGCGCCCGGGCCGCTGGGAGGGCCGAATTCGCGCGTCAATTGACCAGCTTGGCCGGCCGCAGCGACGACACCAGCGGCGGCAGCAGCGCGAGCTGGCGCATCAGCTCGCCGATGCTGTCGGCGCCGCTCTTGGCGCGGATGCTCTGGATCTGGCTGCGCACCGTCGAGATGGCGACGCCCTGGCGCTGCGCCACCTCGGTGGGCTTGACGCCGTTGGACAGCGCCTTCAGCACCTCGGTCTCCGCTGGCGTCAGCTGGTAGCGCAGCGCGAACCACTGGGCGGCAAGGTCGCCGCAGAGCTGGCGGCGCTCCAGGATCAGCAGCACGGCGGCCTGGCTGACGTCGCGGTTGAGCGGTACGACGACAACGTTTGCGCGGCCGCATTCGGCGCGCTCGTCGCCCAGGCGCAGCAGGCAGCGCCGGCCGCTGGCCTCGGCCCCCTCCAGCGCGTCGGCCAGCGGCACGGCGTCGGTCAGCAGGCGGGCGCGCAGATGCTGGCCGACGAGCTCCAGCGGATGGTTGTCATCCAGCGACGCGCGCGCCGCGAGGTTGGCATGCAGCACGCGGCCGGCGCCGTTGAGCAGCACGACGCCATGGTCGAGCTCCTCGAGCACCAAACCCAGCCACTGATTGGACAGCGAAGCCGCGGCACGGCGCTCGCGAGGACGGGATCCGGGGGCCTGGCCCGCCTGTACAAACTCGGACATCCACATCGAAGCACTCCTCAGCCCACCCCTTGCGAGCCATCATCAAAGCGTAGGAGAGCACGCTTGGCCAGAAGCGTAAATGTTGCTACACGTGTTTGTGAACGAATTACTGGCGACCGTCGCTCAGACGCCATCCGCAACATAGGGATTGCCGCGGCGCTCCCTTCCAATGCTGCTCTCCGGCCCATGGCCCGGTATGAAGATGGTGTCGTCGCCCATCGGCCACAGGCGCTGGCGGATGGCGTCGAGCAGCTGCTGATGGTTGCCGCCGGGGAAGTCGGTGCGGCCGATGCTGCCGGCGAACAGCACGTCGCCGACGAACACACGCTGGGCCGAGGCCGAGTGGAAGACGACGTGGCCCGGCGTGTGGCCGGGGCAATGACGCACGGCCAGGGTCTCGCGGCCGATCTGCACGGTGTCGCCATCGTCCAGCCAGCGGTCGGGCGTGAAGCCCTCGGCCGGCGGGAAACCGAACATCTGGCTCTGCTGCGCCAGGCCGTCGATCCAGAACTGGTCGCCCGGGTGGGGCCCGATGATGGGCAGGCCCTGCTCGCGCGCCAGCTGGCCCGTGCCGCCGGCATGGTCGATGTGGGCATGGGTCAGCCAGATGGCCTTCAGGTTCAGGCCGCGCTCGCGCACGGCCGCCATCAGCCGCGGCAGCTCGCCGCCAGGGTCGATGACCGCGGCGTCCGATGTGACGTCGCACCACACGATGGAGCAGTTCTGCTGGAAGGGCGTGACGGGCAGGGTCAGGTACTGGAGCATGGGCGCATTGTTGGTGGCTGATAACAATGTTTTGATCTTGGTGTCAATGTATCGATCCGGACCTCAAGACGCGCACACCACATGCTGTCAAAGTTTTGACTCCTCCGGCAGAAGGATGAGCCCGCTGGGCCTTGCAGTGCCGTTATCCCCCCGCGGCAGAATAGTTGTCGTCTCCCTTTTCCCAGCGGATGACCCGCAGCGGAGCGACAGAAGTAATGCAGAGATTGAGAAGGACGCCTGAATTCAAAGAGCAGGCGTTGAGCAAGGCTAGTACAACATCCCCTAAATAAGTTTCTTATAAAAGAGCTTTGATGTAAGCTCGACTCCCCATGGGGAGAGGCCGTCAAGCGCAAGTCGTCAAGCTGTCGAGGAAGGCTCTTTGATCGTTAGTTAGTGATGGTCATTCAGCCCCAATGCCAAAGCCAACAGTGGCGCGGACTTGCGTGGTTTTTTGCTGGCGCGGTCCAGCGCCCGGAACCAGCCGAGGTAGCTTTCCAGGTAGTCTGTGGCCACGCC
>NZ_JAFAGT010000080.1 GCF_019237615.1 Roseateles sp.
CGCGCCCCGAAGGCCCGCGGGGCGGCCCTTGTAGACCCTGCGCCGACCCCGATCTCCCGAATCCGCCAGCACATCGCGGGCAACTGCATCCCATGGCTCGCCAGCCACTCGGCTAACGGCAATCAAATGCTTCTCAGGCTCTGAGCCCTCACAACGAGCTCGGGTTTGAGTGGAGTTTTCTGAAACATCGTTCCAATAACGGGCACAATGCGTCCGCGCCGGCATCTCACTGCAGGGATGCGCGGTGGCCAGGTCGCTGATTCGGACCATGCCGTCTTGCCCGAGCTCGGGGCGGCACCTGGCATGTCGGCCCGCGCAGGCCATGCCGGCCTTGCTGCCGTGGCCCGCGCTTCGCCACTTTCCGCTCCAGTTTCCGAAAGCCACCCGCCATGAAGATCGCCCTCATCATCGAGAACAGCCAGGCCGCCAAGTCCGAGATCGTCCACAACGCGCTCAAGACCGTGGCCGAGCCGCTGGGCCACAGCGTCCACCACTACGGCATGTACACGCCCGAGGACAAGGCCTCGCTGACCTATGTGATGAACGGCCTGCTGGCCGGCATCCTGCTGAACTCCAAGGCCGCCGACTTCGTCATCACCGGCTGTGGCACCGGCATGGGCTCCATGCTGGCCTGCAACAGCATGCCCGGCGTGTTCTGCGGCCTGGTCATCGACCCGACCGACGCCTTCCTTTTCGGCCAGATCAACGACGGCAACGCCATGTCCATGCCCTACGCCAAGGGCTTCGGCTGGGCCGCCGAGCTGAACCTGCAGGACTGCTACCGCAAGCTGCTGGAGAACGAGCGTGGCGCCGGCTACCCCAAGGAGCGCGCCGCCATCATGGCCAAGAACCGTGGCATCCTGAAGGATCTGAAGGCCGCCTCGTGCAAGGACATGCTGACGGTGCTGAAGAGCGTCGACCAGGACCTGTTGAAGGCCGCCGTGTCGGGCGAGAAGTTCCAGGAGCTGTTCTTCACGAACTGCCAGGACGACGCCATCGCCAGCCACATCAAGGGCGTGCTGGGCGCCTGACGGGCGGCATGCCGCCGGGACCCCTCTGCCGCCGAACGGCGGGGGTGCCCGCCGGCAACGACTGTTGACCTCTCTGACGTCGCGTCGGGAATTGTTGGCCATGGGCGCCGCGCGCCGCTGCAAGGCCTGATTGCTTCCCGACCGTCCGGGACGCTCCCGAATGCAGGCGCCGGCCGCGTTTGACCGGCCTGCCTGTTTGTGCTGACCGGCTCGCTGGCCGCGACCAGGAGGCCGCTCCGCAGCGTCATGCGCATATGCGCATGACGCTGCCTATGTCGAGATCGCAACTATGCGCAGTTGCCTCGGATCGGAATGCCGCAGGCCTTGCCTGGCGGGGTGATCAGACCCAAGGGTGCCCGTCGATCTGGACATAGGCAGCGTGAGAAGTCCTTCGCGCCGACCTCGGCCGACGTCCCTCGTCGGCATTAGGATTCCCCTCAAACGGTTGCACTCACGAATGCGCAAACGGACCTAGCTTCGTCGGCAGGTAGTATCTTGCGCACAAGAGGGAGGAACACAAATGAGATGGACTCTTTTGGCCTGCGCGGCGCTGCCACGCCTGTCAGCCAATCCGCTTAGGACAGCACGGGGTCGAATGGTTTGGTGTGGGGCAGTGATCTCAGTCGCTCTCGTCTTAGGCGCCTGTGGCGGTGGGGGCGGTGGAACTAGTCCCGTACCGGCCCCCACCCCGACACCTACGCCTTCGAACTACACCGTGGGTGGAACCGTGGCTGGGCTGGGGCACGGTGAATCCGTTGGCGTTCTGAACAACGGCGCTGACGGGCAGACCGTCTCTACAAATGGGAACTTCGTCTTCCCGACACCGTTGCCCACCGGAAGTGCATACGCGGCAACGGTCGGACTATCGCCTGATGGAAAGAACTGCAGCACGGCTAACGGCTCGGGCTCCGTCGCAAGCGGCAACGTCACCAATGTCGTGATTGACTGCAGTCGCGAAATTAGTTGGGTAACCAACGGAGAGGTGCTCACGACGGCGCTTTCCGCCGATGGAAAGACCCTCTTCATCGGCGGCGCGTTTACGCGCGTTGGCAAGCGCAGCGGTAGCTTCGTCCCCCTTGACGCAACTACCGCTGCGGTGAAGCCTCACGCGGTAGTGAATGGTCAAGTGGCGGTTCAGTTGCCCGACGGTAACGGGGGCTGGTACATCGGGGGGAACTTCAGCAGCGTGGCGGGTGTGGCGCGAAATAATCTCGCGAAGCTCCGATCCGACGGAACGCTTGACACTACCTTTATTGCGCAGCCGCGCAGTGCCGTCAAGGGGCTGGCGCTGATCGGAAACACTCTCTACATTGGCGGGGCTTTCGGCTTGGCCGCGCTTGACGCTTCGACCGGCGCCATCCGACCTTGGCAAGTTGCGCTTAACGGTCCGGTGGCACAAATCGCATCGCTGGACAACACGGTGTACTTCGGGGGAACCTTCGACGTCGTAAACGGTGTCAAGCGCACCTGTTTGGCGGCAGTAGATGGCACGACGGGTACGCTGGCTGCCTGGTCGCCTGAGCCGCGTCGTGACAACAACACGCCTGATATTCGGCGTATTGTCGCCTCGGGTTCCACTGTCTATGTTGGCGGCACTTTCTCCGCCATGGGCGGCAAGAACCGGATGTCGGTTGCAGCGTTGGATGCAACTTCAGGAGCGGCACTTTCTTGGGATGCCGCACTGGCGTCGCCGAACGGTATCGTGAACGTCTATGACCTCGCCGTAGATGGTGCTGTTGTTTACGTTGGTGGTGAGTTCTCAACTGCTGGTGGAGCACAGAGGGCCTCGATAGCCGCCCTGGATGCAGTATCGGGAGCAGCCTTGCCGTGGTCACCTTCATTGACATTGGATGCGTACCAAGGACCAACGGTCTCGGCGCTCGCGGTGACTGCTGATTCGGTGATCCTGGCTGGGCAGTTTGCACTACCCAATTCACAAACTGTTCAGCGCTTTGCAGCCATAGACAAGAAAACCGGAGCACCTCGCAACTGGATAGATTCCGAAGGCGCCACTGTTCAGAGTCTTACCGTCGTGGGAAACACGGTGTGGGCTGGAGGAAAGATGAGCTTGCTAGGTGGGCAACTTCGTAACGGGCTGGCGGCCATCGATACAGCCACGGGGGCTCTGACCGCCTGGAACCCTCAACCCGTATTTGCAGACCCCAGATTCCCGCCAACCACGGCTGCGCTGGCGGTCGACGGAACAAACGTGTACGTCGCTGGCAACTTCACGGTAATTGGCGGCGTCCCACGCAGCGGTTTGGCCAAGGTTGACACCAGCACCGGCAGCGTGCTCCCATGGAACCCTGTGATGACCGGGGGCGTACGGGTCCTGAACGTCAGCAATGGAACGCTGTACGTTGCTGGAGTGGGCATTGATAGTGTCAACGGACAGCCAAGAAAGAACTTGGCGGCCTTTGACGCCTTGTCGGGGACATTGAAACCCTGGGCGCCCGACGCCACCTCGTCAACGATCAATGCCATCCAGGTTTCGGATTCCATCGTTTACGTTGGGGGTCAGTTCGGCACGATTGCGGGTCAAAACAGGGGAGGCCTCGCAGCGTTCGACTCGACTTCTGGTGCGCTTTTGCCCTGGGATGCGGGCGTAACCTACAGCGTCAACGGCGTCAATTTCCCAACCGTCAACTCGATGGCACTGCTGGGGCGCTCCTTGTACTTCGTTGGGCAGTTTGGCAACGTAAGCGGTCAGGTCCGCTGGTATTGGGCCGCAGTAGACAAGGGCAATGGCGCATTGCAACCGTGGGGTTCGAACATTGCTCTGGGAGCGGCGCCACGGGCCATCGTCGGGGCGGGCGACACCTTGTATATCGCAAGTGGCGGTGACGGCGTGGTCGAATCCGTTGGCGTGTCGTCGATGAAGACCACCGGTGAAGTCGGCTCTTTCAAAGTGATGCTCGACAACGGCTACGTGAACTCGATCAGCTTGTCGGACACGCAGGTCTATTTGGGTGGTACGTTTGAGGACATCAGACTCAAACTGGGTGGCCAGAGCAATGACATTCGACTCAAGTACCAGCCGAGCTTGACCGTTTTGCCTCGCTAACCTGACTACGCCTACGCTCGCTGTCAGCGCCTTTCAAGGCGACCCTTGGAGGACGTGCCAGGGCCAAACGCGATCTGTTCTCGCAGCGACTCTTGAGACCGAGTGGCCGATTTGCGGCGACCAGTCTGGTGTGCGGTGGAGGTCAAGAGCGGGTCGGAAGCCGCCGGCTGTTCGACCCGGCACCGAGGTCCGGTTTCAGCCTGTGGACTAAACCGCTCACGCGGTAGCCGCTCCGGCCACGGTGTGATGGTTCGCTGCAGGGCGGTTTCTGCGAAGTTGATGGGCGAGGCAATCCGCCTCGTTCATCGACGGAGCAGCAACCATGGACTCGACGACTCAATCAGCCTCCCCGCTGCGTCAGCGCATGCTCGACGACATGCGCATGCGCAAGCTGGAGCCCAAGACCCAGCAAGCCTACGTGCGTGCTGTGCGCAAGTTGACCGCCTACCTGCAACGCTCGCCTGACACCACCTCGGCAGAAGACCTGCGCAACTTCCAACTGCACCTGGTCGACAGCGGGGTCTCCCCCATCACGCTCAACGCGACCATCACCGGGCTCAAGTTCTTCTTCGACATCACGTTGTCTCGCCCCGAGCTGATGCTCAAGATGCAGCCCGTGCACGTGCCACGCACGCTGCCCGTGGTGCTCAGCCGCGAGGAGGTCTCCCGCCTGATCGCGGCGGCCTGGAACCTCAAGCACCAGACGGCGCTGTCGCTCGCCTACGGCACCGGGCTGCGTGCCAGCGAGGTGATCTCGCTGAAGGTCGGCGACATCGACAGCCAGCGCATGACCCTGCGCGTGGAGCAAGGCAAGGGCCGCAAGGACCGCTACGCCATGCTGCCGCCGATCCTGCTGGAGCGGCTGCGCGTGTGGTGGCGCGTGGGCCATGCGCAGGGCAAGATCCTGCGCAACGGCTGGCTGTTCCCGGGCATGGATCCGATGGACCCACTGAGCACCCGTCAGCTCAACCGCGCCATCCACGCCGCCGCCGATGCGGCCAAGATCGACAAGCGCGTGTCCATGCACACGCTGCGTCACTCATTTGCGACTCATCTGCTGGAGCAGCGGGTCGACATCCGTGTGATCCAAGTCTTGCTCGGACACGCCAAGCTGGAGACGACCAGCATCTACGCCCACGTCGCCACCGATTTGCTGCGCGAAGTGATCAGCCCCCTGGAGAACCTGCCACCGTCGTGAGGCCCACGTCGTGGGGCGGCCCGCCCTGGAGGTCGCCGACATCTTCCGCATCCACGGTCCTGCCTGGCGAGCCTCCCAGCGCGGCCACCTGAGCCTGGGCCAGCTCAAGGTCATGTCGGCCATCGAGCAGTGCCGCAGTGCGGCGCTGGGGGGTCACGTCTTGCACTGCAACGGCTGCGGAACCGATCAGGTCTCCTACAACTCCTGCCGCAACCGGCACTGCCCGAAGTGCCAGAGCAACGCGGCGCAGCGCTGGCTCGATGCCCGGCAGGATGATCTGCTGCCGGTCGAGTACTACCACGTGGTCTTCACGCTGCCTGCGCCAATCTCGGACATCGCGTATCAGAACAAGGCTGCGATCTACGGCCTGCTGTTCGACATGGCCGCCGAGGTGCTGCAGGTCATCGCGGCTGACGCCAAGCATCTGGGCGCGCGCATCGGCGCCACGCTGGTGCTGCACACCTGGGGCTCGGCGCTGACGCATCACCCGCATGTGCACGGCATCGTGCCGGGCGGCGGTCTGGCACCCGACGGCAAGAGTTGGGTGGCCTGCCGGCCGGGGTTCTTCCTGCCTGTGCGCGTGCTCTCGCGGCTGTTCCGGCGGCGCTTCCTCGAAGGGCTTGAACAGCTGCATCGCGCCGCGCAGCTGCAGTTCTTCGGCGAGCACGCGGCGCTGCAGGACGCCAAGGCCTTCGCCGACTGGCTGGCGCCGATGCGCCGGTGTGAGTGGGTGGTCTATGCCAAGCGGCCGTTTGCCGGGCCGCAGGCGGTGCTGGCCTATCTGTCGCGCTACACACACCGAGTGGCCATCTCCAACAGTCGCCTCGTCGCTGCGGATGCAGGCGGCGTGACCTTCCGCTGGAAGGACTACCGCGCCAAGGGCGATGCCAGGGGGAGGGTGCGCCACAAGACCATGACGCTGGCGCCCCAGGAGTTCATGCGCCGCTTCCTGCTACATGTGCTGCCCGGGGGCTTCCATCGCATCCGGCACTACGGCCTGCTGGCCAATGGCAACCGGCGCGACTGCCTGGCCTTGGCGCGTACCGCGCTGCAGGCCAAGGTCGAAGTACCCACCGGCGAGCCGGCGGCGCGAGCGCCGGCCTTCGTCTGCCGGCACTGCGGGCAGCCAATGCTCATCGTCGAGTTCGTCCCGCGCGAGCGAGCCTCGATCCGCGCGCCTCCATCATGAGCAAAGGCACGACGATCTGGCACCAGCAAGCACTGGCCCTTGTTCATCGCAAGCCTGTGCGGGGCGAGCTTGTGTCGTTGGGTGGTGACCCGGGTACAACGACGTGGGCGAGCCACGCACCACGGCATGCGAGAGGCCATCGCACCCGCTCAGACAGCGGCCTCGCGTCCTTCGCGGCCGTCGACGTGCGTACAACTGCGTCGCGTCGGCGCGGCCTCAACGCCGAATCGCCATAGCAACGAGGCCTCGACAACCGTTGCCACATGCGCCGCGGTTTCCTCCCTAGAGGTTTATCCAACACCTGCCCTCAAGTCGGCTTGATGCGCAGACCTGCACAGCGCGACGGGCAGGTGTCGGACAAACCTAAACTCAATCCGTCCGCGGCGAAACGGCCAACTGAAACAGGGTGTGGCCAACAGGCGGGCGACGCCCGCCGGCATTGGCGGGAAGGCCGCGGGACGTGTCCGCACACATTTACCTAGTGAGTTGAACGTCCGGGCAAGCTGGGAGTTCTGCGGACCGCGCCAAGCCGTAGGGATCGCTGAGGAATCAGCGATCCGTGAAGCAAAGATTGGCCGGGAGTGGATTGAACTTAACTTTGGCCATCCCGGCCAAGGTATGGGTTAAGTCACAGTCAGTGACTTGCATGGCCTACGTTTGGCGCGCCCGGTTGGGATCGAACCAACAACCCCTGCCTTCGGAGGGCAGTACTCTATCCATTGAGCTACGGGCGCGAAGCCATGCATTCTAGCAGCGAGGGTCTGTCCTGCCCTGGGCGGCGATACCGGCTGCCTATAATTCGCGCGCTTTTCGTGCCACGCACCGCGCGGGCATGAACACAAGAAAACCGTCCGACGAGGATAGCCAAGAGGAATCCATGAGCGCCAGCCACGATCACGACCACGACGACGCCCACACCGGCCCGATCAAGACTCCCAAGCAGCTCGCCTGGGCCGTGCTGTTCGCCTTTGTGGTGCCGGTGATCGTCATCATCATGCTGGCCAACTACGTCACCACCGAGCACAAGCCGGCCGCCGGCACCGGTGCCTTCGATGCCCAGGCCGTTGCCGCGCGCATCGCGCCTATCGGCCATGTCGAGGTCAAGGATGCCAGCGACGCCGGCGCGATGAAGACGGGCGAGCAGGTCTTCCAGGCCCAGTGCGCGGCCTGCCACGCCACTGGCGCCGCCGGCGCGCCCAAGCTGGGCGACGCCGCGGCCTGGGGCCCGCGCGTCAAGAGCGGCTTCGAGGCCCTGGTGCATTCGGCGCTGACCGGCAAGGGCAACATGGGCCCGCAAGGTGGCGGCGACTTCAGCGACTTCGAGATCGGCCGCGCGGTCGTCTACATGGCCAACAACGGCGGTGCCAAGTTCGACGAGCCCAAGATGCCGGCCCCGGCTGCTTCGGCTGCGCAGTGAGCCACGGTGTTTGAGAGATGCAAGGGCTGCCTCGGCAGCCCTTGTCGCATCTACGTCGGGCCGGTTCAGGGAAGGGGGCGGCGCACGAAGCCGAAGCGCTGCGGCAGCTCGGCGGCAGCCAGCGTCTGCGGCTGCCAGCGGCCCTGCTCGACGGCGTCGGCCGCCAGGCCCATGTCGGCCGTGTGCACGAGGCCTGGGCCGAGATCCGTGAGCAGGTAGAGGCGGCCGACCTCGTCCAGCCAGCTGGACTGCACGTGGGCCGCGGCGCCGGTGTGGCTCAGCACGCGGCCGTCGGGCTGCAGGCGCCAGATCCAGGGCGTGGCCTCCAGCTCCACGTAGACGCGCTGCGGGCCGTTCTGGAAGAACCAGCAGCCGGTCGCGTCGGCTGCATAGTTGCGCTCGATGAAGGCGCGCAGCTTGTCGTGCTCGATGCGGCTGCCCTTGACCGCGGGGAAGGGGCCGGCGTGCTGGATGCGCTCGTCGCGCATGTACCAGTCGCCGCGGGCGTCCAGTGCCAGCCAGCCGTGGCAATGCGGCACGTTAGGCCATTTCTTCAGCGCGGCTTCGACGATGGGGTCCATCGGCACCTCGGGGTCAGCGTTGCGTCCAGAGCCAGTCGCAGACCTGCTCGGGCATGGTCAGCAGATGGCCCGGCGGGCGCCCCGCGGGGAAGCCGACATGGCCGCCATGACCAGGCTGCCAAAGTGTCACATGGGGGCCAACTTCGGCTGCATGAGGCAGGCTGCCCCTGGGCACGAAGGGGTCGTTGAGCGCGTTCAGCACCAGGGCCGGGATGCGGATGCGGTACAGGTGCGGTTTGGCGGCGGCGCGGGTCCAGTAATCCTCGGTGTTCCGGAAGCCGTGCAGCGGCGCGGTGAAGAGGTTGTCGAACTCGTAGAGCGTCGTTGCGCGCTTCAGGCGCTCGCCATCGAAGAGGCCGGGATGCTGCTGCAGCTTGCTCAGCGCCTTGGGGATCATGGTGCGCAGGAACCGGCGCGCGTAGACCTGCCTGTTGAAGCCGCGGTCTATGGCCGCGCCGGCGGCGGCGAGGTCGATGGGCGAGCAGACGGAGCCGACGGCCCGGGCCACCTGGGCCGCGGCCTGGCCGGCCTCCTCGGCCCAGCGCATCAGCGCGTTGCCGCCCAGGGAGACGCCCGCGACCATCAGCAGCGCGCCGTGGCGCGCGCGCAGGCGCTGCAGGATCCAGCCCACCTCTTCGTAGTCGCCGGAGTGGTAGGCGCGCGGGCCGCGGTTCAACTCGCCCGAGCAGCCGCGGAAATGAGGCAGGGCCATGGCCCAGCCGCGCGCGCGGGCGGCGCTGGCGAAGGCGACGCTTGAGTGGCTGGTGCGGTCGCCCTCCAGGCCGTGGAAGAGCACCAGCAGCGGCGCCCCGGCGGGGGCGCCGGCCAGGAAGTCGACGTCGATGAAGTCGCCGTCGGGCGTGTCCCAGCGCTCCCGCGTCCAGCTCGGCGGCTCGCCGTCATGCTGACGGCTGAAGAGGGCTGGCCAGATGGTCTGGGCATGGCCGCCGGGCAGCCAGCGGGGGGCGCGGTACTGCATGCGCCTGACTCCTAGTGCAGGGTGCCGGCGTCGGCGACGAGCTCCTGGACGTCACCCGCGCTGCCGGGGCTGGCATGGTGCAGCACCAGGCGCCAGCCCAATGCCGTCTTCAGGTAGACGTTGGTCGCGATGACCCAGGCCGTCGGCGCGGCGGTCCGGCCCTCGGCGTGCAGGTGCACGCGCTCCAGCACATGGTGGATGGCGCAGTCGCCGCTGTGCAGGCGGCGCACGCGCTCGGGGTGGACGTTGACGGCCCCGCGCTGGAACACGGCTTCGAAGGCGGCGCGTATGGCCGGCAGCCCGACGATGCGGGGGCCGCCTGGGTGCACGCAGGCGACCTCCTCGTCATCCGCCCACAAGGCCATCAGATGGTCCAGGTCGGCGTGCTGCAGGGCCTCGTAGAACTGGGCCTCGGTGTCGTCAGGCGAGGCCAGCAGCGCGGCTTGCGGGGCGGATGCGCGAGGCATGTGGGCGTGGACTCAGTGGTGGCCGCCGACGACCTCGCCGGCCTTGAGCTTGTAGGCCGTGCCGCAGTAGGGGCACTGGCCCTGGCCGCCGTGGGTCAAGTCGATGAAGACGCGCGGGTGCGAGCTCCATAGCGGCATCTTGGGGTTGGGGCAGAAGACGCTGCCGTTGTCCTGGCAGTCCTTGGCGGTCACTTCGACGATGGCGGCGGGGGCTTGGGTGGTGATCATGATGTGGGTTTTCAGACGGCGGTCAGCCACTGGGCGTACTTGGGGTTGCGGCCGTTGACGATGTCGAAGAAGGCGGCCTGGATCTTTTCGGTGATGGGGCCGCGCGAGCCGCTGCCGATCTCGATGCGGTCCAGTTCGCGGATGGGCGTCACTTCGGCGGCGGTGCCGGTGAAGAAGGCCTCGTCGCAGATGTAGACCTCGTCGCGGGTGATGCGCTTCTCGACCAGCTTCAGGCCCAGGTCCTGGCAGATCGAGAAGATGGTGTTGCGCGTGATGCCGTTCAGCGCGCCGGCCGACAGGTCGGGCGTATAGACGACGCCGCCCTTGATGACGAACAGGTTCTCGCCCGCGCCCTCGGAGACGAAGCCGGAGGCGTCCAGCAGCAGCGCCTCGTCGTAGCCGTCCTCGGTGGCTTCCATGTTGGCCAGGATGGAGTTGGTGTAGTTGGACACCGTCTTGGCCTGCGTCATCGTGATGTTGACGTGGTGGCGGGTGTAGGAGCTGGTCTTCACGCGGATGCCGCGCTTCATGCCTTCCTCGCCCAGGTAGGCGCCCCAGCTCCAGGCGGCCACCATCAGATGCACCTGGTTGCCCTTGGGGCTGACGCCCAGCTTCTCAGAGCCAATCCAGATCAGCGGGCGCAGGTAGGCGCTCTTCAGGCCATTGGCCTTGACGACCTCGCGCTGCGCCTCGTTGACCTGCTCCATGGAGAAGGGGATCTTCATGCGCAGGATCTTGGCGCTGTTGAACAGGCGCTGGGTGTGCTCCTGCAGGCGGAAGATGGCCGTGCCGTTGACGGTGTCATAGGCGCGCACGCCCTCGAAGGCGCCGCAGCCGTAATGCAGCGTGTGGGTCAGTACATGGATCTTGGCGTCGCGCCAGTCGACGAGCTCGCCGTCCATCCAGATCTTGCCGTCGCGGTCGTGCAGGGGGGCGGGAAGCATCGATGACTCCAGGTACCGGGTGAAAACCGGCGATTTTACGAAGAGCCGTCCGCCCGGGTCAGCCGCCATTCGGCGAGCCGGCCTTTCTTCAGCACCACCTCCACCGAGTCGCCGCCGGCGTCGCGCCAGACGAAGGTCTCGGGCCCCTGCTTGACGCCGAGGCTGCCGGCCAGGCTGATCAGGTCGACCAGCTTCATGCCCGTCTGCAGCTTGGCGGCCAGCATGACGGCGTTGCCCACCGAGCCCATGGGTGCCGCGCCCGCCATCTTCATGACGCGCATCAGTCGCGACATCTGCAGCAGCAGCCAGAAGACGATGCCCGTCATCGCGAAGATGACGCCCTGCCAGCCCAGCAGCGCGCCGCCGAGCACCAGGGCCGCCAGCGCCAGTCCGGCGCCCACCCAGGGGTTCATGCCTGCGGGTCCCGGTTGCCGTCCTCGCGCGTCCAGGCATAGGCGCGCTCGACCTTGGCGACCCGCAGCTTGTAGTGCTGGTACCAGTCGCTGCGGCCTGTGTCGCGCGCGATCCTGTGTTCGGCGTTGCGGCGCCAGGCGGCGATGTCCTCGGGGCTGCGCCAGTACGAGACCGTCAGCCCCAAGCCATCCGCCCCGCGGGCGCTTTCCACGCCCAGGAAGCCGGGCTGCTCGGCCGCGAGGGTCACCATGCGGTCGGCCATGTCGCCGTAGCCGGCATCGACCGGCGTGCGCTGGCTGGTGAAGATGACGGCGTAGTAAGGGGGCGGGGGCAGGGGGCTCATGGCGGATGGCGAAAGCTTCAGGCGCGCATCCTGCCACGGAGCTCAGCGGTGCGAAGTGCAGGCCGAGCGCCGGGCCGTTCCCATGCCGCCCCCTCGGCGGGCCGGCCAAGGCACGCCGAGGGCGAGGGCTTCAGCTCGGTACCTTGAGCAGCACGCAGCGCACCCACTGGCCGGATTCAAGAGCCGCCTGGTGGCTGGCCAGGAACTGCTCGGCGGTGGAGTTGCGCGCCGTGAAGCACAGGCCATGCAGGATGCCCAGGCGCGGCACGGGCCGCGACCATTTGCGCTCGACGACGCCGTTGAACCAGGACACCTGCTCGTCGTCGCAGTCCATGTCGGAGCGGCCCAGCAGCAGCACGACCTCGTAGCGCGAATCGGCCAGCGGCTCGGCCGCGCTTGTCAGCACCTGCAGGCCGCCGTCGCTCATGTTCAGCACCAGGCCGGCCGGTCCCTGGCTGAAATGCACCGGCTTGAAGACCCAGCCGGGCAGGGAGTCGGCATCGTGCTGGGCAGCGAGGAAGTCGGTGCGGGCGAATTGCCTGAGCTCTGCGGGGTCGGACATGAGGGGGTCTCCGGTGCGAAGCCCCATCCTAAGCAGAGTTGGTGCCGGCGTGCACCATGGAAACCTGCCCTTGGTTCAGACGAGACCGCGCAATACGTCGATGGCCTGCTCGACCCGCTCGACGGCATGGATGGTCAACCCCTCGACAGCCTTCTTGGGCGCGTTTGCCTTGGGCACGACGGCCACGCTGAAGCCCAGCTTGGCGGCCTCCTTCAGCCGTTCCTGGCCGCGTGGCGCAGGGCGCACCTCGCCGGCCAGGCCCACCTCGCCGAAGGCGATGAAGCCGCGCGGCAGCGGCTTGCCGCGCAGCGAGCTCTGGATGGCCAGCAGCACCGCCAGGTCGGCTGCGGGCTCGCTGATGCGCACGCCGCCCACCGCGTTGACGAATACGTCCTGGTCTCCCGTGGCCACACCCGCGTGGCGGTGCAGCACGGCCAGCAGCATGGCCAGCCGGTCACGGTCCAGGCCCACCGACAGCCGCCTGGGGCTCACGCCGCCACTGTCCACCAGCGCCTGCAGCTCCACCAGCATGGGCCGCGTGCCCTCCAGCGTGACGAGCACGCAACTCCCCGGTACCGGCTCGGTGTGCGTGGACAGGAAGATGGCGCTGGGGTTGGTCACGCCCTTCAGGCCCCTCTCCGTCATCGCGAACACGCCGATCTCGTTGACGGCGCCGAAGCGGTTCTTGATGGCGCGCACCAGCCGGAAGCTGGAATGCGTGTCGCCCTCGAAGTACAGCACCGTGTCGACGATGTGCTCCAGAACTCGCGGGCCGGCGAGAGCCCCCTCCTTGGTCACGTGGCCCACCAGCACCATCGCGCAGCCGCGCGCCTTGGCCGTGCGCGTCAGCTGTGCCGCGCACTCGCGCACCTGGGCGACCGAGCCGGGCGCCGACGAGAGCTGCTCGGAATACAGCGTCTGGATGGAGTCGATGACGCAGAAGTCCGGCGCTTCGGCCTCGATGGTGGCGAGGATCTTCTCCAGGCCGATCTCGGCCAGCACGCGCACCCGGTCTCCAGCCAGGCCCAGGCGACGCGAGCGCATGGCCACTTGCGCGCCGCTTTCCTCGCCGGTCACATAGAGCACCTTGACCGTCTGGGACAGCGACTCCACCGCCTGCAGCAGCAGCGTGGACTTGCCAATGCCAGGATCACCGCCGATCAGCACGACGCCGCCGGCGACGATGCCACCGCCCAGCACGCGGTCCAGTTCTTCCTGGCCGGTGGGCGTGCGCTCGAAGTCGCTGGCCTCGATCTCGGACAGCGTCGCCACCGGCTGGCTCCTGGCCAGCGCCTGGTAGCGGTTCTTGGCGCCGCCCGTGGGTTCGGCGGCGGTTTCGGTCAGCGTGTTCCAGGCGCCGCAATGCGGGCATTTGCCCAGCCATTTGGCATTGCTGCCGCCGCACTCGGTACAGGTGTAGATGCTTTTGCTCGTGGCCATCAGCGCATTGTCGAGGCCGGACGCACCCAGGCTGTCAGCAGCAGCGCGGCGGCCAGCGCACAGCCGGCCGAAAAGCCGAACGCGATGGTCGCCGAGAGGCCCTCCCACAGCCAGCCGAACAGCAGCGAGGCCGGCAGCAGCATGGCGCCCATGGTCAGGTTCAGCCAGCCGAAGGCCGTGCCGCGCTGCGCCGGCGGCGTCAGATCGGCCAGCAGCGCGCGCTCCACGCCTTCCGTCGCTGCCATGAAGACGCCGTAGACGCCGAACAGCAGGTAGAGCCGCCAGCCTGGCTCGGCCCAGGCCGCCATGCCGACATAAAAGGCCGCGTAGGCCAGGTAGCCGACCACCAGCAGGCGCACGCGGCCGACGCGGTCCGACAGGCCGCCCAGCGGCACGGAGAACAGTGCCGCCACGCCGGACACTGCCGCCCACAGCAGGGGCACTTGCGCCTCCGCCACGCCCAGCTCCCTGGCCCGCAGCAGCAGAAACATGTTGCTGGAGTTGCCCAGCGTGAACAGCGCGACGACGACGAGGTAGCGGCGCAGCGGCCGGGGCAGGCCGGCCAGCGTCCAGCTGAAGCGCGACGGCGCGGCTGCCGGCGGCGGGGCTTCGCGCACGGCCAGCGTGAGGCCCAGGCAGATCAGGCCGGGGATGATGGCCCACAGGAAGACCCTCCCCAGCGGCACGCCGGCGCTCAGCAGAGCCCAGGCCAGCAGCGGGCCGATGACGGCGCCGGCGTTGTCCATCGCGCGGTGCAGGCCGAAGGCCAGGCCGCGCTGGCCGGGTGCGATGCTGGCGGCCAGCAGCGCGTCGCGCGGCGCCGCGCGCACGGCCTTGGCGACGCGGTCGGCCAGGCGCAGGGCCAGCAGCAGCGGCCAGCCGGCGACGAGGGCGATCAGCGGCCGCGCCAGGCCGGCCAGGCCGTAACCGCTGACGACCCAGGGCTTGCTGCGCCCGCTGCGGTCCACCATGACGCCGGCCCACAGCTTGAGCAGGCTGGCCAGTGCCTCGGCCAGGCCCTCGATGAGGCCCAGCACGCGTGGGCCCGCCATCAGCACGCCGCTCAGGTACAGCGGCACCAGCGGGTAGACCAGCTCGCTGGCGCTGTCGTTGACGAGGCTGATCAGGCCGAGCAGCCAGACGCTGCGCGGCAGCGCGAAGAGGGGCGCGAAGAGGGCCCTGAGCATCGGGCGAATGTAGCCGCATGGGACACTCCGATCCTCGCAGTTTCGAGGCGGAGCCCGGTCATGGATTTCTCGGTGTGGTTGGCGTTCTTCGCGGCGTCCTGGGCCATCAGCCTGTCGCCCGGCGCGGGCGCGGTGGCGGCGATGAGCGCCGGGCTGAGCCATGGCTTCAGGCGCGGCTATTTCATGACCTTCGGACTCATCCTGGGCATCCTGACCCAGGTGGTCCTGGTCAGTGCCGGCCTGGGCGCGCTGATCGCCGCGTCGTCGCTGGGTTTTGCGCTCGTCAAGTGGGCCGGCGTCGCTTACCTGATCTACCTCGGCGTGCAGCAGTGGCGCGCGCCGGCCCGGCCGCTGGCCGCGGCCGAGGAGGGCGGCGCCAGGGCCACGCGCCGCCAGCTGGTGCTGCGTGGCTGGGGCATCAACGCGGTCAACCCCAAGGGCACCGTCTTCCTGCTGGCCGTCGTGCCTCAGTTCCTGGACCTGCACGCGCCACTGGCGCCGCAATACCTCGTCATCGGCGGCACGCTGGCTTTCACCGACCTTGTCGTCATGGCGGGCTACACGGCCCTGGCGGCCCGGGTGCTGGCGGCGCTGAAGAGCGAGAGCCACATCAAGGCGCTGAACCGCGTGTTCGGCACGCTGTTCGTGGCTGCAGGAGCGCTGCTGGCGACCTTCAAGCGCGCTGCCTGAGCGCGCATTCCCCCATTCCCTTCCACCGCCGCAGCGCGCCTGTGGGGGGCAGTCCTTTTTCGCATGCCGACCTCGATTTCCCCCCGCTGGCTGTTCTGGGGCCCGACGCTGATCTGGGCCAGCACCTGGCACGTCATCCTGTACCAGTTGGACGGCAGCGTGCCGGTGCTCAACTCCGTCGCGTGGCGCTTCGCGCTGGCCGCCCTGCTGCTGGCGGCACTGGCGTGCTGGCAGGGCTTGTCGTTGCGGCTGCCGCTGTGGGCGCATGGCTGGATGATGGCCACCGGCGTCGTGCAGTACAGCGGCAACTACCTGTCGGTCTATGAGGCCGAGCGCCATATTCCCTCGGGGCTGGTGGCGGTGCTGTTCTGCCTGATGGTCTACGGCAATGCGCTGTCGGGGCGGCTGTTCTTCGGTCAGCCGGTCACGCGGCGCTTCCTGGCCGCGGCCAGTGGCGGCGTGCTGGGCGTGGTGCTGATCTTCTGGCCCGAGATCGCTGCCACCGGCGCCCGGCCCACGGCCGCCCTGGGCCTGGGGCTGGGTCTGGGGGCCGTGGCGGCCGCCTGCGTGGGCAATGTGCTGACGCTGACGCTGACCCGCCGCGGCCTGCCGCTCGTGCCGGTGCTGGCCTGGAGCATGGGCTATGGCGCCGCCTTCCTCGTCACCCTGTCGCTGGCCAGCGGCGCTGGCCTGCATTTCGACTGGCGCGCGTCCTACGTGCTGAGCCTGCTCTACCTGGCGGTGGCCGGCTCGGTGGTCGCCTTCGTGCTGTATTTCCGGCTGGCCCAGGCCCAGGGGCCGGCGCGCGCGGCGCTGACGGGGGTCGTGATCCCGGTCATCGCGCTGGTGGTCTCGGCCGTGCTGGAGGGCTGGCGGGTGACGCCGCTGGCCCTGGGCGGCATGCTGCTGTGCCTGGCCAGCCTCTACGTGGCGGCGAGGCGGTCCTAGGCCCCGGGCTCCGCGCGCGACCGGCCGTGCCGTCGCCGCCCCGGGGTTCGGCCGCGTCGCCGCCCGCTTCGTCATCCCAGGCCGGCACTCGTCGCATGGCCATCGCGCCGGCCCGGCCTGCGCCCTAGCATGCCCCGCAAGGAGGAAGGCATGCGCGGGATGTCACTGTTGTTGGCCGGTCTGCTGAACTGGGCGCTCTTGGCACAGGCGGCGGGTTTGGCGGTGGAGCGGCTGGACCTGGGCGAAGGTCCGGGCGAGCAGGCCTACAACCTGCAGGAGCAGGGCGACCTGCGCGTGTTTGCCCGTTCGGCCGCGCATTTCAAGCAGGCCCGCATCTATGTCCAGCGCCGCGTGGACGGACAATGGCAGCGGGTGCAGGCCTTGCCCTTCGGCGACCCACGCTGGCGCGACTCCGACCCGCATCTGAGCGCCGACGGACGGGTGCTCACCTTTGTCTCCAGCCGGCCGGCGGCCGACGGGCGCGAGCATGCCGATCTGGACCTGTACGAGTCGCGCTGGCTGGACGGCCACTGGGGCCCGCCGCGGCGCCTGCCCGAGGCGTGGCAGAGCCCGGGGCACGAACTCGGCCCGGAGCGCTATGGCGAGACCGTCTACCTCGCATCGAGCCGCCCCGGCGGGCCGGGCGCACTGTCCGTCTACCGGGTGCGGGACGGTGACGCGACGCCGCAACCGCTGCCCGCGCCCATCAACGACGGCGGCCAGAACAGCGACTTCACCCTCAGTCCGGACGGCCGCTACGCGCTCTGGTGGAGCGATCGTGCCGGCGCGGAGGGCGGTGGGGGCGACCTCTACCTGGCCGAACGACTGGGCGAGGGCTATGGCCCGGCCCTGCGCCTGCCGGCGCCGGTCAACGGGCCGGGGTTCGAGTTCACCCCTTCCGTCAGCGCAGACGGCCGCTGGCTGTACTTCGCCTCCACGCGCGGGGACGCCCAGGGGCTGTCGCATGTCTACCGGGTCTCCTGGCCCGGGCTGCTGGAGCAGCTCGGGCCGGCGGCCACGGCGCACAGCCAGGCGGCGCTGGAGCAGGCCGTGAGTGCCCTGTGGCGTGCGATTGGGCATGCGCCCGGCCAGGCGTCGGACGTCCAGGTCCTGCAGCGCCTGCTGCATGCCGAAGCCCGGGTGTTCGGCCAGTCGCTCAAGGCCAGCAGCCTGCAGGTCTGGAGCGCCTCCGCCGGGCAGTTCCTGGCCGACCTGGCCCAGGCTTCTGGACAAGGTCTTTACGAATGCGAGATCGAGCGCCAGCAGCGGCGCTTCGGCGGCCATGCCCAGGTCTACAGCGTGGTCCAGACCCGGCGCGACCCGGCTCAGCCGGGCCCCACCTACACGGGCGTGAACAGCATGCAATGGCAGCTGGGGCCGCAGGGCTGGCAGCTGCTGAGCCTGCACTACGCGCTGGAGGGCCCGGGCCTGAATCTGCCGCAGCCGCCCACGGCGGCCTGCCTGGGCTGAGGCTCAGTCCAGTACGCGGCCACGGCCTGCCTTGACGCCGCTGCGTCTGGACTTGCCCTCCAGCCGACGCTGCTGCGACCCGTAAGTCGGCTTGGTGGCCCGCCGCGCCTTGGGTACATGGGCGGCGGCCTGCACCAGCTCAACCAGCCGCGCCAACGCGTCGGCGCGGTTGCGTTCCAGGCTGCGCGAGTCCTGCGCCTTGATGACGACGACGCCGTCCGCGGTGATGCGCTGATCCGGCCACGCCAGCAGCCGCGCCTTCACGGCGTCGGGCAGGCTGGAGGCGCGGATGTCGAAGCGCAGGTGGACGGCGTTGCTGACCTTGTTGACGTTCTGTCCGCCCGGGCCGCTGGCGCGGATCGCGTCGAACTGGATCTCGCCGGGCAGGGGCTGCCAGCGGAATTCAGGCACAGCGCACCGGCACGCGTGGCGCGACGGCACACATCAGCTCGTAGCCTATGGTGCCGGCCGCCTGGGCCACCTCGTCGATGGGCAGTCGCGACCCCCGCGGGCCTTCGCCCCACAGCGTCACCTCGCTGCCGAAGCCGCTGGCCGGCAGATCGCTGAGGTCCACGGCCAGCATGTCCATGGACACGCGCCCCAGCGTGCGCGTGCTCGTGCCGTCCACCAGCACCGGCGTGCCGGTGGGCGCGTGGCGCGGGTAGCCGTCTGCATAGCCGCAGGCGACGATGCCCGCGCGCGTGACCCGGTCGGCCGTGTAGGCGCTGCCATAGCCTATGGTCTCGCCCGGCTGCAGTTGCTGCACGCCGATGATGCGGGAGCGCAGCGTCATGGCCGGCCGCAGGTCCCAGTGGGCGGCGTCGTGCTCGGGAAAGTCGGGCACGCCGCCGTAGTTCATGATGCCGGCGCGCACCCAGTCCTGGGCCGTCCGGCCGGGGTGGCGCAGCGTCGCGGCGCTGTTGGCAATGCTGCGCTCTCCGGCCAGGCCCTCCGTCGCGGCCTCGAAGGCGGCGAGCTGGTGGGCGATGCCGTCCACGCCCCGGCGCAGCGCATCGGCGTCGGAGAAATGGGTCATCAGGCCGATCTCGTCCACCTGGGGCAGGGCCTCCAGTCGCGCGTAGGCGGCGCGGAAGGCGGCCGGCGTGAAGCCCAGGCGGTTCATGCCCGAGTTCAGCTTCAGGAACACGCGGTGCGGCTCGTGCGTCTTGTGCATGGCCAGCCAGTCGATCTGCTGTTCGCAATGCACGGCATGCCAGAGCTTGAGGCGCGAGCACAGCTCCAGGTCGCGTGGCTCGAACACGCCCTCCAGCAGCAGGATGGGGCCGCGCCAGTCCAGCGCGCGCAGGCGCTCGGCTTCGGCCAGGTCCAGCAGCGCGAAGCCATCGGCCGCGCGCAGGCCCTCGAAGGCGCGTTCGATGCCATGGCCATAGGCATTGGCCTTGACGACGGCCCAGACGCGGGCGTTGGGCGCCTGCGCGCGGGCGCGGGCCAGGTTGTGGGCGAGGGCGTCGGTGTGGATCAGGGCTTCGATGGGGCGCGGCATGCGCAGGATTTTGCGCCCGCCGCAGGGCCGGACCCTGCAAACTAGGGGCGTGCTATAAACCCGCGCCGCCTCGGTTTACCGACCCCCAGCAGAAGACAGTCCAGGATTGCGCCCCCGCCCGATGAAACGCGGCTTCTACACCATCATGTCGGCGCAGTTCTTCAGCTCGCTGGCGGATCAGGCCTTGCTCGTGGGTGCCATCGAGCTGCTCAAGAGCGCGCAGGCGCCTGCTTGGCAGATCCCCGCGCTGGGGCCGATGTTCGCGCTGTTCTATGTGGTGCTCGCGCCCTTCGTCGGCGCCTTCGCCGACGCGGTACCCAAGGGCAAGGTGATGTTCTACTCGAACCTCATCAAGGTCGTGGGTTGCCTGATGATGCTCTTCGGCGCCCATCCGTTGCTGTCCTACGCCATTGTTGGCCTCGGCGCGGCGGCCTATTCACCGGCCAAGTACGGCATCCTGACCGAGCTGCTGCCGCCATCCCAGCTCGTCAAGGCCAATGGCTGGATCGAAGGGCTGACCATCGCGTCCATCATCCTGGGCATCGTGCTTGGCGGCCAACTCGTCGGCCCGCATCTGTCGGCCCATCTGCTGGCCATCGACATCCCCTACATCGACACCGGCATCGACACCCCGCCCCAGGCCGCCATTGCCAGCATCGTGTCGCTGTACATCGTGGCCGCGGCGTTCAATCTCTACATCCCCCGCACCGAGGCGCCGCTGCAGCCGCTCGCGCATGGTCCGCGCGCGTTGATGCGCGACTTCGCCGCCTGCAACTCGCGCCTGTGGACCGACAAGCTGGGCCAGATCTCGCTGGCCACGACGACGCTGTTCTGGGGCGCCTCGGGCAATCTGCGCATCATCCTGTTCCCTTGGGCCGCCGCGGCCCTGGCCTACGACACCACCGCGGCCTCCAACCTCGGCGGCGTGGTGGCGCTGGGCACGGCCCTGGGCGCGGTGGCGGCCTCCTTCCTGGTGCGGCTGGACCGCGCCACCCGCGTGATCCCGCTGGGCATCGTCATGGGCGTGATGCTGATCGGCATGATCGCCGTGCGTGACGTGCGCCTGGCGGCACCCTATCTGATGCTGATGGGCCTGGCCTGTGGCTACCTGGTCGTGCCCATGAACGCGCTGCTGCAGCACCGTGGCGCCAGCCTGATGGGGGCCGGCCGCTCCATTGCCGTGCAGAACTTCAACGAGCAGGCCTGCATCCTGGGCCTGGGCGCGCTTTACACGGGCATGACCCGCGTGGGCCTGTCGACCTATGCCGCCATCGCCATCTTCGGCATCGTCGTGGCCGGCACGATGTGGTGGATCCGCGGCTGGCACCGGCGCAACCTGGTCGAGCACAGGGAAGAGGTCGAGCATCTGCTCGACCTGGCCCGCACCGACCATCTGCCCCAGGACCGGTAGCCGGCCCCGGCGGCTTCGCTCAGCTGCTGGAGCTGCTGCCCCGGCCCTTGCGGCCGGGCGAGGGCTGGATCAGGTGGCGGCCCTCCAGCACCATCTCGATGTGCTCGCTCCAGGCACGCGCGATCTTGAAGCAGCCGCTGTGGTTGAGGTGGATCTCGTTGTGCCAGTCGCCGCTGATGCCGGTGGAGCCGGGCGCCGCCAGGGCCAGGGGCACGGTCGTCGAGTCGAACACGAAGAGGCCTCGGAAGGCCTCCTTGTCGGCTGCCATGTCCTTAAGCAGCTGGGCCAGGTGGAAGACCATCAGCCTGCTGACCGCGGCCCAGTCCGCGCTCGGCACGCCATAGGCCTTCAGGGCCGGATAGAGCCAGGGGCCGCTGGCGCCCAGGTCGTCGCCGGACTCGGCGCCGGCCGGGCGCGGCATGGGCACGGCGTAGCAATGCATGAAGACCGGCTTGCCCGCCGATGGCCCCTGGTCGCGCAGGGACAGCAGGTGCTTGACGTTGGCGCGCAGGTAGCCGGCATAGGTGGCCCAGCCGGGTTCGGAGAAGTAGCGTGCGACGCCGGCCGACGGCGGGCCCCATTCGGTCTGGCGGCGCAGCAGGCGCCGCTCCAGCGGGATGGGCTCGCCGTTCCAGTCCTGCGCCGGCGTGCGTGCGGCGGCGATCAAGTCGTTGCCGCCCACGGACAGCAGCACGCCGTCCCAGGCCGACGCTTCGGGGCCGGCCAAAAGACGCACGAAGTCGGGGTTGGACGCCAGGTCCACCATGTGCGAGAGCGCATTGCCCGTGCCGGCGCAGTTGACGGCCGCCGTGCCGGCCTTGAAGACCAGCTCCTGCAGCAGGTTGGCATGGGCATTGAGCTTGGCGCGCGCGTTCGAGAACCACGAGTCCCCCTGTGCCAGCAGCTTCCAGCGGAAGCTGCCGAGGTCCGGCGGGGAACTGCCGGCCAGATCGGCCGGGGTGAAGCAAGCCAGGTGATCCATGAACGTGGGGTATCCGAAGTTGCTGACCGGGCGGCGCGTCCCCGAGTGGCTCGCGCTTCGCAAGTTCGCGCGATTGGAAGGCCAGCCGCGCGCCGGGCGCCATGCTACAAACCCTCGGGGCGCCCGGGGGGTTAGCATAGTGCTCGTCTCTTCTAGGGAGGGCTTCCATGAGTGAGAGCATCTTCGACTTCCAGGCCGTATCCATCCGCGGCGAGCCGGCCGACCTGGCCGCACAGCGCGGCAAGGTGATGCTCATCGTCAACACGGCCAGTGAATGCGGTTTCACGCCCCAGTTCAAGGGCCTGGAACAGCTCTGGGAGGACTATGGCCCCCAGGGGCTGGTCGTCATCGGCTTCCCGAGCAACGAGTTCGGCGGCCAGGACCCGGGCAGCAACGACCAGATCGCCAGCTTCTGTGAGTTGAACTACGGCGTCAGCTTCCCGATGATGCAGAAGATCAAGGTCAACGGCGCCGAGGCCCATCCGCTGTGGAAGTTCCTGAAGAGCGAGAAGCCCGGCTTCCTCGGCACCGAGGCCATCAAGTGGAATTTCACCAAGTTCCTCGTTGGCCGCGACGGCCAGGTCATCAAGCGCTACGCGCCCAACGACGCGCCGGAGAAGCTGCGCGGCGACATCGAAGCGGCGCTGAAGGCGACCTGATCCTCAGCCGCGCAGCCACAGCCGACCACGGCCCAGGCGCAGGCGACCCCCGGCCTGCGCGGCCCGCAGCAGTTCGTTGACCGTCTGCCGCGACAAGTGGGCCAGCCGCGCCAGCTCGGTCTGCGTGGCCGTCACCTCGACCCAGCCCGTGCCATCGCGCCGGCCGCGCTCGCGTGCCAGCTGGTCCAGGGCCAGGGCGAAGCGCTCAGCCGCGTCCTGGTGACGGGCCGCCTGCAGCAGGCGCAGCGTGCCGTCGTAGCGGCGCGCGAACTCGGCCAGCAGGGCGCGTGCGAAGCCGGGCACCTCATCCATCAGCCGCGCGTAGGCCTCGCGGCCGAACACCAGCACCTCGCTGGCGCCGCGCGCCACCGCCTCGTACTCCGCCGGCTGTCCGGCCGCGAACGCCGCCAGCCCGAACAGCTGCGGCGGCCCCACGTTCTCGATGACCGACACCGCGCCGTCCGCGCCGGTGAAACGGGTCTCGATCTCACCGGCCGCGACGGCGTAGAACGCCGCCGGCCGCTGGCCCTGAACGAACAGGCTGCGGCCGTCGACAAGCCGGCGGCGCGCGATGGTGGCGGCGATGTCGGCCGGCACCACGACGCCCGGGAAATGGGCGTCGAGCAGCTGTTGCAGGGCAGGGGCCTCGGGCATGGCGCATTGTCGGCCGGCCGACACAGGGCGCGGCCCGGGCTGCCTATGCTGGCCGCATGACACACCCCGAACTGATGGAACTGCTGCGCCGCTTCGGGCGCGAGGAATGCACCCACGAGCCGCTCTACGCCGCGCTGTGCGGCGTCGCCGCCGGGGACGAACGGGCGCTCGCGCTGTTGGCCGAGGCGCCGCCCGAGCAGCGCAAGGTCAACCTGCTGCTGGCCGCGCTGCACGAGCGCGTGCTGGCCGGCGCGGCGCCGGAGCTGGCGGCGTACTACCGCAGCGCCGGCGGCGGCCGCGATCCCGATGACGGGCTCGCGGCGGCGTTGTCGGCCTGCCTGGTGCGCGAGGGGGCGGTGCTGCTGCAGCGGCTGCGCCATGGCGCGACGCAGACCAACGAGATCGCGCGCGGCGCGGCCATCTGGCCGGCGTTGGGCGACGTGGCAAGGGTGACCGGCGCTCGCGACCTGGCCCTGCTGGACTTCGGCTGCAGTGCCGGCCTGAATCTCGGCGTGGACCACTATGCGCTGCGCTACCGCGACGCGCAGGGGGCCTGCCACGAGCGCGGTCCCGCCGTGGACGGCCGACGGGCCGAGATCGAGTCGCTGTGGTTGGGGCCGCTGCCGCCTCCGCAGGCGGCCGGCTGGCGCATCGTGTCGCGCCACGGCCTGGATCCGGCGCCCGTCGACCTGGCCGACGCCGGGCGCCTGCGCTGGTTGCAGGCCTGCCTGTGGCCACATGACGCCGCGCGCCGCGAGCGGCTGGCGCACGCGGCCGCCCAGCTGCGCTCGCTGCCGCTCACGCTGACGCGGTCGGACGACTGCATCGCCGCCATCGAACCCTGGCTGCGCAGCCTGCCCGCAGGCGTGCAGCCGGTGCTGTTGACGAGCTGGGTGCTGTACTACCTCTGCGCTGCCGAACTCGCGCGTCTGCGGGCCACGATGGATGGCCTGTGCCGCAGCCATGGCCTGGCCTGGATCTGCGGCGAGCTGCCGGCCTTGAGCGCCCGCGAGGGCGGTGGGCCGCCCCTGCCGGACCTGCCTGCCGGCGAGAGCGCCGCGTCTGCGACGCTGTGGACGCTGCGCTGGGCCGGCGCGAGCGGGGTGGCCGAGCGGGCGCTGGGCTGGTCGCACCCGCACGGCCGCTGGGTGGCTTGGTGTGCGGCGGCCGGCCCGGGATAATCCGGCGTCCTTCAACGGAGCACCCCATGTTCGAGCATGTCGACGCCTACGCCGGCGACCCCATCCTGAGCCTCAACGAGGCCTTCCAGAAAGATCCCCGCGCCGACAAGATCAACCTTTCCATCGGCATCTACTTCGACGACGAGGGCCGCATCCCCATGCTGCCCTCGGTGCGCGCGGCGGAGCTGGCCGTCGTCGAGGCCGCCGGCGCGCGGCCCTATCTGCCGATGGAGGGCGCCGCCAACTTTCGCAGCGCCGTGCAGGCCCTGCTGTTCGGGCCTCGGCATGCGGCGATCCAGGCCGGCCGCATCGCCACCATCCAGGGCGTGGGCTCCAGCGGCGGCCTCAAGGTAGGTGCCGACCTGCTCAAGCGCTATTTCCCGGACAGCAAGGTCTACCTGTCCGATCCCACCTGGGACAACCACCGCGCCGTCTTCGAGGGCTCGGGCCATGTCTGCGAGACCTACCCCTACTACGACCCGGCCAGCGGCGGCCTGCGCTTTGACGAGCTGCTGGCCCGCTTCAAGGCCCTGCCTCCGCGCAGCATCGTGGTGCTGCACGCGTGCTGCCACAACCCCACCGGCGTGGACCTGACGCAGGACCAGTGGCGCGCCCTGGTGCCGGTCATCCGCGAGCGCGAGCTGCTGCCTTTCCTGGACCTGGCCTACCAGGGTTATGGCGACGGCATCGAGGAGGACGCCTTCGCGCCGCGCCTGCTGGCCGACGAGGGTCTGCCCTTCCTGATCGCCAACAGCTTCTCCAAGAGCATGAGCCTGTACGGCGAGCGCTGCGGAGCCTTGAGCGTCGTCTGCCCGGACGCCGACCAGGCCGCCCGCGTGCTGGGCCAGCTGAAGTTCATGATCCGCCGCAACTACTCCAATCCGCCCATGCACGGCGGCCAGATCGTCGCCAAGGTGCTGACCGACCCGGCCCTGCGTGCGCGTTGGGAGGCCGAGGTGACCGAGATGCGCGAACGCATCCAGGCCATGCGCCGCCAGCTGCACGGCGTGCTCGCAGCCAAGCTGCCGGGCCGCGACTTCTCCTACTTCCTGACCCAGCGCGGCATGTTCAGCTACACCGGCCTGACGCCGGAGCAGGCCGAGCGGCTGAAGACCGAGTTCGGCGTCTACATCCTGCGCTCCGGCCGAATGTGCGTGGCCGGGCTGAACACGCGCAACGTCGAGGCCACGGCCCGGGCGTTTGCCGCCGTGCTGGGCGGCTGACCGGCGGCACCATGGTGCGTCCGGCACTGGTCGTCGCGGCAGCCCTGCTGTGCGGCGGCCCGCTGTCCGCGCAGCCGGTGGTGGAGCGAATCACCTGGCTGGCGGGCGACACCGTCGCCGGGCGCGGTGCCGGCGGTGCGCGGCCCTCGGACCGCCTCATCGACTGGGTCAGCGCGCGCCTGCCGGGCATCGCGCATGAGCGCATCGTCGCCAATGCCAAGCGCAGCTGGGCGCTGATCGAGCGCGGCGAGCCGGTCTGCCATGCCGGCGCCGTGCGCTCGGCACAGCGCGAGGCGCTGGCCTATTTCAGCAACACCTGGCTGATGCCGCCTCCGCAGCTCATCGCGCGGCGCGACCATGTCGCCACCCTGCCGGTGGACGCAGCCGGCCGCGTGGACCTGACCGCCCTGCTGGCCGACCCCCGCCGTCAGGGCGTCGTCGTGCACGGCCGCAGCTACGGGCCGGTGCTCGATGCGCGGCTCGGGCAGCCGGCGGCGCAGGCCGCGCTGCGCCGCGTCACGCCGGGCGACTTCGGCAGCAACCTGATGTCCATGCTGCTGCAGGGCCGGGCCGACTACACGATCGAGTTCCCCAACGTACTGGCCGCGCTGGCCCAGGGTCAACCCGAGGTGGCGGGCCTGGCGATGCTGCCGATACGCGGCGCGATGGAGCCCGTCATCGGTGGCGTGGCCTGCCCGCGCACCCCTTGGGGCCAGGCCGCCATCCATCGCATCGACGCGGTGCTCGGCACGCCGGAAGGCGCGGCCATGCTGCGCGAGGGCCTGATGGCGGATCTGCCCGCCGAAAGCCGCCGCCAGTACCGCGACCTCATCGACAGCTTCTTCCACCAGCGCAGCCAGCCCACACCGGGGCTCTGAGACCGGCTGCGGATGCCCGCTGGTTATGGATGGCGCGCTGGCTTTCATTGGCTGCGGCCGGCCCCCTCTCTTACCCTGCGCCGCTGTATGAGGCTGGTAGCGGCAGGATGAAGCATTGCGTGGTGATTGGCGGTGGCGTGGTGGGCCTGACGACGGCCTGGGCGCTGCTGGAGAGAGGCCACGGCGTGACGCTGGTCGAGCGCGAGCCCGAGGTGGCCCAGGGGGCCAGCCGCGCCAATGGCGGCCAGCTCAGCTACCGCTATGTGTCGCCGCTGGCCGACGCCGGCGTGCCGCTGAAAGCGCTGCGCTGGCTGCTGGACCCCGACGGCCCGCTGCGCTTCAAGCCCGAAGCGAGCTGGGCGCAATGGTCCTGGCTGATCGCCTTCCTGCGCAACTGCCGCGGCCCTGTCAACCGTCGCACCACCGAGCGCCTGCTGGCGCTTGGCGCCTACAGCCAGGCTTCGTTCGCGCGGCTGCAGGCCGAGGCCCGGCTCGACGCCATCGCGCTGCGCGCGCCCGGCAAGCTGGTCGTCTACCGCAAGCCGGCCGAGTTCGCCCGCGTGGCCGCGCGCATGAACGGCAGCGGCGTCGAGCAGGCCATGTCGCATGACGATTGCGTCGCGCTGGAGCCGGCCCTGGCGGACGCCGGGTCGGCACTGGCCGGCGGCATCTTCACGCCCGGCGAGGCGGTGGCCGACTGTCATGCCTTCTGCACCCAGTTGCACGAGCGGCTGCGCCAGCACGAAGGCTTTCGCGGCCGGCTGGGCGCAGCGGTCGAGGGCTTGCTGCGCGACGGCCAGGGCCGGGTGCGCGGCGTGCGCACGGCGGCGGGCGAGGTCGCGGCGGACGCGACCGTCCTTGCCGCCGGACTGCACAGTCGCGCGCTCGCGGCGGCGGCCGGCGTCGCGCTGCCGCTGTACCCGTTGAAGGGCTACAGCCTCACAGCGCCCATCCAGGCCGGCCACCTCCCGCCCGAGGTCAGCGTGACCGACTTCGAGAAGAAGATCCTCTACGCCCGCATCGGCCAGGAGCTGCGCGTCGCGGCCATGGTGGACCTCGTCGGCGACGATGCAGGCCTGGACGCGGGGCGGCTGGCCTCGCTGCAGCGCTCGGTGCGCGCCACCTTCCCGAACGCGGCCGACTACGACCGCGCCACGCCCTGGGCCGGCCTGCGTCCGGCCACGCCCAGTGGCGCGCCCATCCTCGGCGCCAGCGGCCAGCCCGGGCTGTGGCTCAACGTGGGCCATGGCGCGCTCGGCTTCACCTTCTCCTTCGCGACGGCCAACATCCTGGCCGAACTGGTGTCGGGCCGGAACAGCCCGTTGCCGCTGGACGGCCTGACGCTGTGACGGCCGACGACCTCGCCGAAGCCCTGCGCGCCGCCGTGCTGGCGCAGCGCTTCGAGACGACGGCCGACAGCCTGCAGGACGGCGCGCCGCTGGGCTGGCATCCCAGCATCGACCTCGCCGTGGTTGTCTTCCCGGCTGGCGAGGCGCCGGTGGGTGCCAACGTGCTGTTCTCGCGCGAGCATCCCCAAGGCCTGGTCGCTCGCTTCGACGGCGCCTTCGGCGCGGTCGCCAACATCGGCTTCCATGCCGACGTGCGCGACGCCGCGGGCGATTCCCATGCCTGGCTGCCGGGCGCGGACTGGTCGCGCATCGCCTTCCCCGCATGGTTCGGCAGCGGCCCCCGTTTCGTCGCGCCGTATCCGGCCTCGCTGCTGAAGACCATGGTCGCCGTCGGCGTGGGCCTGCTGGTGGACAGCGACCGCAGCGACTGGGCGTTGCCGCTGGCCTACCAGGGCAGGACCCGGCCCGTGGGCGACTGGCTGTTCGACATGATCACCGTGAGCAGCAACGAGGCCACGTCCGCCCTCGTGGCCCACCTGCATGCGCGCGGCGGCATACGCCGCGAGGGCGGGCGCGAGGTGCACAACGAGATGCAGGCACTGTTCGCCGCCCATGGCCTGCCGGGCTTGATGATCGCCAATACCCGCTCCGACGGCGGCTGGGGCAATGCGGCCGGCTCGGGCGTGGGCCATATCCAGATGACGGCCTGGGATGCGCTGCGGCTGATGTGGCGGCTGGACGCCGATGCCCCGGCCGTGTCGCCCCGGCCGCCTTTCATCAGCGCCGCCAGCCGCGCCGTCATCCGCGGCGCGCTGGACGCGCAGAAGCTGCACCAGGTCCTGAGCAGCGAGTCGCTGCGCGCGCTGCCCGGCTGGGTGCCGGGCATTCCGGCGCGCTTCGCGCACAAGACCGGCGGCACGCAGAACTACGGCAGCGACGCCGGCATCGTGCATGACGGCGAACTGCACTACCTGATCGCCGTGACGACCAGCCTGGGCAGCCGCTACGCGCCCCACCCGGACGCCTCCACGACCTGGAAGCTGCCCGCACTGGGCGGCGCCGTGCACGCATGGCTGAAGGCGAATACCTGATCCCGCCGCTGCGCGCGGGCGCGGGCATCGCCGTCATCGCGCCGGCCGGCCCGCCCGCGCCGGGGCGGCTGGCCCCGGTCGAAGGCTGGCTGCGCGAGCGCGGCTACGTGCCCACGCTGCTGCCCAGTTGCTTCGGGCCGCCGCCGCTGGACTTTCTCGCCGCGCCCGATGCCGTGCGGCTGGCCGACGTGCATACCGCCTTCGCCGACGCGCGCTTCGATGCCGTGCTCGCGCTGCGCGGCGGTTCGGGCTGCATCCGCCTGCTCGACGGCATCGACCTGGGCCTGCTCGCCGCCAGCCGCAAGCTGCTGATCGGCTACAGCGACCTGACCCTGCTGCACGCGCTGCGCGACCGCGCCGGCATCCCGTCCCTGCACGCACCTATGCCGGCCAGCGACTGGGGCCTGCCCGGCGCCGAGGCCGACACCGAGGCGCTGTTCCAGCGCCTGGCCAGCGGCTGGCGGGCCGGCGACGTCGCGGGCCGCGCCGCGCCGCATCCCCTCAGCCATGGCGGGCGCGCGCAGGGCCGATTGATCGGCGGCAACCTCGCGATGTTCTGCGCGCTGCTGGGCACACCCTTCATGCCGGACGTCGACGGCACCCTGCTTTTCGTCGAGGACATCAGCGAGGAGCCCCACCGCGTCGACCGCATGCTGAGCCAGCTGCGCCTGGCCGGCGTGCTGGAGCGCATCGCCGGCCTGTTGGTCGGCAGCTTCAGCGGTGCGCAGGCAAGCCCCGATGCCGTGCTGGCCGATCACCTGCCGCGGCTGCGCTGCCCGGTGCTGGCCGGCTGGCCTTCGGGGCATGGCCAGCCGAACCGGCCGCTGCCGCTGGGTGTGCCGGCCGTGATGGACGTCGCAGCCCGCACGCTGACGCTGGGCTGAGCCGGGGCAGGCGCGGAGCCGCGCCATCGGCAGCGACATCGCCGCGGCTTTCAGGCCTCCGAACGCCCTGCCGGACAGCCGGGCCATTCGCACAGGTTATGCCCGGTTTTCAAAGCGTGATCGTCATGAACGCCACGATCCAGGGACCACCCTGTGGGCCTTCGCGCTAGCTTGCGGCAATCATCGTGTCAACGTAGTTATTTGCAGGAGCACTTGATGAAACCGACTCGAATTGCCTGTGCAGCAGCCCTTCTTTGCGTCAGCGGTGCCGTCCTGGCGCAGGCCGCCACGGACACGCAGCCCGCTTCGGCATCGAAGCTTGAAAAGGTCACCATCACCGGCTCCAGCATCAAGCGCCTGGCCGACGAGAAGGCGATGCCCATCGAGGTCATCACCGCCACGCAGGCCCGCCAACTGGGCCTGACCAGCGTGGACCAGCTCGTCGACAGCCTGTCCGCCAACGTCGGCGGCCAGACCAACCAGACCACCAACAATGCCGTTTTCGGCGGCGACGGCGAGAAGACCTATGGCGGCGCCAACTTCGCCAACCTGCGCGGCCTGGGCCCCACCGGCACGCTGGTGCTGCTGAACGGCCGCCGCGTCTCCACGCACGGCATGAGCGGCGGCGCGGTGGACCTGAACACCATCCCGATGGACGCCATTGAGCGCGTCGAGGTGCTGAAGGACGGCGCATCCGCCATCTACGGCACCGACGCCATCGGCGGCGTCATCAACTTCATCACCAAGACGAGCTACCAGGGCATGTCGCTGGGCGGCAGCTACTTCACGCCAGAGGCGTCGGGTGGCGGCCAGACATCGCGCCTGTCCGGCTCGGTCGGCTGGGGCAGCCTGGAGCGCGACGGCTTCAACCTGATGGCCACGCTGACGGTGGACAACCGGCGCATCCTGCGTGGCACCGACCGTCCCTGGGCCACCGGCTACCAGCCCGACTTGCTGCTGACACCCGACTCGACCAGTTCCGTCCACGCCAACATCATCGCCTCGGCCAACACGGCGCTGGGCACGGGCGGCACGCTGGTCGGCGGCACCGACCCGACCAAGTACACCAACCTGAACCTGCTGGCCTTCCGCGGCGAATGTGAGGCCATCCCGAACCAGGTGCCGCTTGCGCCCAACATCAAGATCTGGGACCTGTTCGGCTACACCAAGGCCAACTCGACGTACCGTTGCGCGCGCGACTATGGCCGCAATTACATGCTGGCCTCGCCGCAGGACGCCGTGAACGGCATGCTGCGCGGTACGCTCAACATCAGCGACAACCATCGCGCCTCCATCGAGGTGATGGCGTCCGACGTCAAGAACCGCGGCGAGTACTCGCCGGCGCAAATCAGCTCGAGCACAGGCCCCGCCGGCCCGGTCACGCCCACCAACCCCTTCGGCGGCCCCATCACCAACCTGCGGCCGGACAGCCCCTACTACCTGGATATGAAGGCGCTGGTGGACGCCAAGGATTTCAACTCGAAGCTGCCCATCGCCTACCGCGTCAACTTCCTGAACGACCTCGGCCTGCGCATCCGCGAGAACGAGACCAAGAACCTGCGCGTGCAGGCGTCGCTGGAAGGCAGCATCGGCCAGTTCGATTACTCGGTGGGCGCCGGCTACGGTGAGTCCAAGAGCACGGCCACGCTGATCAACGGCTTCCCCAATACCAGGAAGCTGGTGGACCTGCTGGGCTCGGGCAAGTACAACCCCTTCATCATGCCGGGCCAGACGCAGACGGCCGACGTCATCGCCGCCTTCGAGGACATGCAGATGCGCGGCAAGATCTACGACGGCAAGACCAGCGTCAAGCAGCTGGATGCCACGATCTCCGGCCCGCTCGGCAACTTCCTGGCCGGTCCCGTGGAGTTCGCGCTGGGCGTCAATGCCCGCCAGGAGGCCTATGAGTTCTCGGGCTCCGAGTACTTCCTCTGCATCGACAGCATCTCCGCCGCCACGCTGGCGCAGTACGACAACAAGGCGCTGACCTATGGCTGCCCGGGAAACAGCTCTTCGCCCAGCCTGTCGCGCAAGGTCGGTGCCGTGTTCGGCGAACTGGTGACCCGCCCGCTCAAGGGCCTGGAAGTCACGCTGCAGGCCCGCTATGACCATTACCAGGCCATCGGCGGCACGACCAACCCCAAGATCGGCGTCAAGTACCAGCCCGTCGACACCGTGCTGCTGCGCGCCTCGGCCAACACCGGCTTCCGTGCGCCCACGCCCCAGCAGATCAACCAGGGCGTGGTCGAGTCCCAGCTGACCGGCCAGTTCCGCGACCCCGTGCTGTGCGCCGACATCAACCACCCTGTCGATCCCTCGCAGTGCGCCCGCCTGAGCATGCCGTACCACGCCGGTGGCAACCCCAAGCTGACGCCCGAGAAGTCGCGCCAGGCCACGGCCGGCTTCGTGTTCGCGCCCAACAAGAGCTTCCAGGCCTCCGTGGACTACTGGCAGATCACCATGAGCGATCGCATCCGCCAGCTGAGCACGAGCGAGATGATCTCGAACTACGACGTCTACAAGGACAACTTCGTTCGCAATTCGACCGGCGTCATCGACTACATCCAGGCCGGCTGGGTCAACTCCGCGGGCAGCAAGACCCGCGGCGTGGACTTCGGCATGATCCAGGCCTTCGAGGCGCTTGACGGCCGCATCACCGCGTCGCTGAACGGCACGAAGATGATCAGCAACAAGGAGCAGACCCGCGACAACGCGCCGTTCATCGAATACGTGGGCAAGTGGAGCAACACCACGCTCTACGTGCCCTGGCGCCTGAACGCCAGCCTGGGCTACCGCACGGGCCCCTGGAACGTCACGCTCTCCGGTTCCTATGCCGACAGCTATGAAGACCAGAACCGCGGCCCGACGGCGGCTGGTGGTGCCAACTACACCAGCAACCAGCCCTACACCCGCACGGTCAGCTCCTATTCCAAGTTCAACCTGGTGGGCAGTTACAGCGGCTTCAAGGGCCTGACCATCACCGGCAGCGTCATCAACCTGGCCGACAAGCAGCCCCCGTTCACCTGGCACAACGTCGACAGCGCCGCCGGTGCCGGCTGGGATCCGCGCGTCGCCGACCCCCGCGGCCGCACCTGGGGCGTCACCTTCCGCTGGGCCACGGAGTAAGCTCGCCCAGCCCTTGCCAAGCCCCCTTGCGGGGGCTTTTTCGTCTCCTGAGCCGCCGCCTGCCGCGGCGTTTTCCAGCGTTCCCGCCATGCAGTCCATCACCGAAGCCCAGGTCGCCTCCGTCCTCGACTGGTCCAACGCCATTGCCGCGCTGCGCGCTGCCTTTGCCCAGCATGGCCGCGGCCAGGCCCAGGTGCTGGCGCGCCACCGCGCCACCGCATCCATGAGCGGCGCGGCGCTGGCGATCAGCGCCATGGGCGCCATCCTGGACGCCGACGGCGCGCTGCCCGCCGTGCTGGGCACCAAGGTCTACTCCGCGCGCAACGGCAGGTACAACTTCCTCGTCAGCCTGTTCTCGGCTGCGACGGGAGCGGCCATCGCGACGCTGGAGGCCAACGAGTTCACGCGGCTGCGCACCGCGGCGGCCAGCGCCGTCGCGGCCGACCTGCTGGCGCTGCCGGAGGCGAAGACGCTGGCCGTCTTCGGCGCTGGCATCCAGGGCCGGGCGCATGCCGAGGCGCTGAGCCGCGTGCGCCGCTTCGAGCGCGTGCTGGTCTGTGCGCGCTCGGGGGCCGAGGTCTTCGCGGCCGAGCTGACGGCGGCGCTGGGCCTGCCCGTGCAGGCGGTTGATGCGGCCACGGCGGCGTCGCAGGCCGACGTCATCGCGACGGCCACGCGCTCGCCGGTGCCGTTGTTCGATGGCGGCCTCGTCAAACCCGGCGCCTTCGTCGCCGCGGTGGGCTCCAGCACGGCCGCGGCGCGCGAACTGGACGATGCGCTCCTGGCCCGCGCCGCACTGGTGGCCGTCGAATGGCGTACGGCCGCGCAGCAGGAGGCCGGCGACATCGTGCAAGCGGCGCCCGGCGTCATCGCGCCGGAGCGCCTCGTCGAGCTGGGTGAACTGATCGTGAACCCGCGCCCGCGCGGCGCGCAGGACATCGTCGTCTACAAGAGCGTGGGCATAGGCCTGGAGGATGTTGCACTGGCCCGTCTCGTCGCCCACCGCCTGGGAGCCTGCTGATGCGTGCCTGGCTGTACTCCATGGCCTTGGTGCTGGCCGGCTGCGCCAGCCTGCAGGCCCCCGTGCCCGACCCCGTCCGGGCGGCGTTGGACAAGGCCGGCCTGCCCGCCGACAGCCTGGGCTTCGTGCTGCAGCCGCTGGACGGCTCGCGCCCGCCACTGCGCCAGCGCGCGGACGACGCGATGGCGCCGGCCTCGACGATGAAGCTGGTCACCGCCACCGTCGCGCTGGACAAGCTGGGCATCAACCATCGCGGCCGCACCGAGTTGCTGGCGGCCGCGGCGCCGGTGAACGGCGTCAATGGATCCGTTATCGAGGGGCCCCTGATCCTGCGCGGCGGCGCCGACCCCGACCTGGACTGGCCGGCGCTTTGGTGGCTGCTGCGCCAGCTGCGCGAGAGCGGCGTGCGCGAGATCCGTGGCGGCCTGATCGTCGACCGCAGCCTCTTCAGCCCCACACGCCCGGACCTGGGCCTGCCGGCCTTCGACGAGGCGCCCGAGTTCGACTACAACGTCATCCCCGATGCGCTGCACCTGAACGGCAGCCTGCTGGACTTCGAGCTGCAGGCCACAGCCAGCAGCGTCGCCGCGCGCACGCTGCCGGCCCTGTCGGGGCTGGCCGTGGATGCGAGCGCGATGACGCTGTCCACGCGGCCCTGCAAGGACTGGGACGAGGACTGGAAGCCCGCCCTCGTGCAGCCCGTCGCCGACGGCTTGTTGCTGAAGCTGCAGGGCGCCTTCCCCACGGGCTGCCGGCAGCGCGCGCCGCTGCAAATCGTCGACCGGCAATGGTTGGCCGCGCATGCGGTGCGGCAGTTCTGGGCCGAGCTGGGCGGCAGCATGGGGCCGGGTGACGCGGAAGGCCCAACGCCGGCCGGTGCCGTCGTGCTGGCCACGCACCGCGGTCGACCGCTTGCCGAGGTGATGCGCGGCGTCATGAAGCGCAGCGATAACGCGCTGACCCGCCTGGTCTACCTGCAGCTGGGTGCCCAGGCGGCCCGGCCGGACGAGCCCACGCGAGCTGCGGCCGAGCGCGTCGTGCGCGACTGGCTGGCCGGTCATGGCGTCGATGCGTCCGCGCTGGTGCTGGACAACGGCTCCGGCCTGTCGCGCAGCGAGCGCGTCAGCCCGGCCCTGCTGGCTGGTGTGCTGCGCGCGGGCCAGCGCGGCGCGCAGGCGCCCGAACTGCTGGCCACTTTGCCCATCGCGGGCGTTGACGGCACGTTGTCGCGCCGGCTCAAGGAAGGTCCGGCCGCCGGCCAGGCGCGGCTCAAGACCGGCACGCTGCGCGACGCCGTGGGCCTGGCCGGCTTCGTGCCCGACGCCGCGGGCCGTACCTGGGTCTTCGTGGCCTTGCTCAACCACCCCGAGGCGGCGCGCAAGGGGCGGCCGGTGCTGGATGCGCTGGTGAACTGGGTGGCGGAGCAGCATTAGCCGCCTCTTACATGAGGCCGAGGCTCCCTTGGTCGGGGCCTGGGCATCGGGTTGTCCGTTTCACTGCCGGGTGTCATGGGCGACTGCCGCCGGTCAACGCCGGCCTTCCGGCCTTCCAGTCGTCAAGGCTAGATACTGCTAGTCCATGACCACGCTGGTTCTCTTGCCGGGCATGGATGGCACGGGCATGGATGGCACGGGCATGCTGTTCGATCCCCTGATGGAAGCTCTGTCAGGCCTCATCCCGCTTGAGGTGGTGAAGTACCCGTCGGCAACACCAGCCGGATATGCCGAATATGAGCGCTTTGCTGAGGCCAGCCTTCCTGCAAAGGGACCGCTCGTATTGCTGGGCGAGTCTTTCTCCGGCCCGATTGCCATCTCCCTTGCGGCGAAGCATCCAATGCGAATTGCGGGCCTTGTGCTCTGTTGCGCTTTCGCCCCGATGGCCACTTCAAACTCCCCCACCTGTGGCCACGTAAATTCCCCCAGGCAGGACGAGCAGGATTATGAGTCGGCGGGCACCATCGTCAGCCTGGCCGCGGCCTCGCGCAGCCGGTAGCTCTTGCCCTCGAACTCCAGCATCG
>NZ_JAFAGT010000064.1 GCF_019237615.1 Roseateles sp.
GCCGCGACACCGAACTCAGCCACTGCTTCAATTCCTTCGCGTCCATCGCCAGCTCCAGCGGCCCTCCACATGGGGCTCGTGCGACCAGTCTGGTGGCCGGCTGGCTCAGGGCGTGAGCCTGTCACTAACTAACGATCAAAGAGCCCAGGAATTGCGCGGCGTGGACCTTGCTCCAGTCGCTCGCCTTCCTCGCGTGGTATTCCTCTGTAACCGTCTTGAACGTGATGGCAGACGATGCGCGCTGGGCGATGACTTCAGCCTTGCGGATTTGAACGGGGTCGACGCCTTTCTCGCGGGTCTTGCGAGCGGCGTCGCGGGCCGCGCGAGCGGCCTTCAGAGGCACCTCGGGATAGCTGCCGAGCGCAATGCGCTTCTCCTTGCCGGCAAACCGGTACTTGGCAAACCATCGCTTGGATCCGTTAGGCGCGACTTCGAGATAGAGCCCGCCAGAGTCAGTGAGCCGCAGCCGGGACTTCCCAGCCGGGCATGTGGCGTTCTTGCAGGCGGCGTCGGTCAGCATGGGGGAACAAAGTCTTAGGATGTGGTGCAGCCCTGCTTTGTTCCCCCAGATGTTCCCCGCTTAGGCCGGGCTGTAAAGAGCTTCTATGGGATCGTTGGGTACAAAAAAACCCCTAAGTTGTTGATTAACTTGGGGGCTTGATGTCTTGTGGAACGCTCTGAAATCTAGAGCTGGTCCCTCCGACAGGAATCGAACCTGTATCTGCCGCTTAGGAGGCGGCCGTTCTATCCATTGAACTACGGAGAGATCCTGCCCTGGCGCACGGGGGCGTCCAGGGCGGCGAGCATTCTCTCACGGCCTCCCGAGGGCCCGGGCGCTCAGGCGCAGCAGCGTCGCGTCGCATTGCTCCAGCGAGGCGATGCATTCGATGCCGGCGCTCTCGACCTCCTGCATCAGCGCGAGCCAGGCCGTCAGGCCTTCCAGCGTGACCTTGCTGCGTGCGGTGACGACCCAGCCGTGGCGCCCCAGTTGGCCGAGGTAGATCCAGGTCTGGCGCCTGGACAGGCCCGAGAGCTGGCCGATGCAGGCCTGGGCGATGGGCAGCGCAAGACGGTCGGCGTGCCGGGCTCGAGCGTCCGGCGCGAGCGCCGTGGCGAGCGTGGCCATCACGCTGACAAGGCGCTGCAGGCCGTTTCCGGCCAAGCGCATGGAGATCTGGTCCTGCAGCCGGCTGGCGGTGGCCGTGTAGAGCTGGCCGGTTTCGGGCTGGGCGGTGTCCGCCTGGAGCTGGGTCAGCGGGATGTTGATGGTCGTCACGTCGACGAGGGCCGTCACGTCGTAGCGCGCGGCCAGCTTGCCCAGCGGCGATTCGCCGCCGATGACATCGCCCAGCCACAGCGCCGCGACGGCCACGCGCGTGCCTGGCGCCACCTGCGAGACGAGGTAGGCCGCGCCGCGGCTGATGGCCACCCAGTCGCCCAGCGGGCTTCCGGCTTCGATGATGCGCTGGCCGCGGCGGTAGGTCTTCACCTGACCGTTGGCCAGCCAGTGGTCGGTTGGGGCTGACGGCGCTTGAGTGCGTCTGTTCTTCATCGAGGGTTCTCTTGGGCCCCGCTTTGTAGGGGCAGGCATGGCGGCTTGATCCTTGGAGTTGGACCGCTGGGACCCCGGCTATCCGGCTTGACGGGCCGGCGGCTCACCAGATGGACAGGCTGCGCGACAGCACGCGCTGCAGCCAGCTGCGCGAAGCGGCCTCGGAGATATCGCCGCGGGCGACGTTCTCCAGGTTGGCGTTGACGACGTCGCGCGACGCGACGACGTTGCCCGGCCCGATGTCGCGCGGGTTGACGATGCCGGAGAAGCGCAAGGTACTGACGCCGCCGTTGAGGCCCATGCTGCGTTCGCCGGCCACCAGCAGGTTGCCGTTGGGCAGCACGTTGATGACGGTGACGGAGAGCTGGGCGTTGAAGCTGTTGGCCGTTTCGGCGTTGCCGGCGCCCTTGAACGAGTCGCTGCCCGAGGCGGTGGCGTCGATGTTGATCAGCGAGGCCAGCGGGCCGCCGGGTCGGGCGCCGCCGGGGCCCTTGGTGGCGAGCTTGCTCTCGCGGCTGGTCTCGCCGGTCTGCTTCTGGATGGCGTGGATGTTCTCGGCGATGTCGACCTTCATCGTGTCGCCGATGGCGCGCGGGCGGCGCTCGCCGGAGAACAGCGTCGTGTTGGCCATGTGGGCCTGGAAGATCGCGCCGTTGCTAGGCTGTTCCAGGAACATCGGTGCAGGCTGCGGCGCGGCGATCAGCGGACCGTTGACGAGGCTGGGCGGACTGGAAGCGCAGGCGCCGAGCAGTGCGCAGGCGGCGGCCGCGAGAAGGTGGCGAGTGGATGCGTTCATGGGTCAGGTCTCGAAGCCGGTGATGAGGGCCTTGACGACCGGCGCGATCTTTTTGCGGGTGCTGGCCCAGCGGCCCATGCCCGAGTCGCCGACGTAGGCGCTGCTGGACAGCAGCCGGCCATCGGCGCGGTGCAGACTCAGGGCGGCAGCGCTGAGGTAGGCGCGGTGCTCTTGGCCCAGCGGGGGAATGCCCCATTCGATGCTGCCGACATAGCGCAGCCAATGGGCGCAGTCGCGCTGGCCCGCGCCGACGTCGTAGACGCGGCTCTGCACGCCCTGGCTCCTGAGCTCGGCCTGCAGGGCTGGCACCAGCTCGTCCAGCGGCATGTCGCGGTTGTATTCGACGCAGACGTCCTTGACCGGCGCGTCGCCGTGGTGGACGGTGTTGCTGGGTCCGGGCGGCTGGTAGGCCAGCGCGACGGCGCCGCCGGTCTTGACCAGCTCCCAGCCGACCATGGGCGTCAGGACGGAGCAGCCTGCCATGCCCAGCGTGGCGCAGAGCAGGGCGGCTGGCAGGAGGCAGCGCATGGCCGGGCCCGCCTCAGCGCAGCGCGCCCAGCAGGGCGCCCCCCGCCAGCACGGCCACGATGCCGCCTTCCACCACCGTGCCGGCGGCGTCAGCAACGGCATGGGCGGCGTCGCCGATGAGCTGGGCCCCGCCGCTGCCGAGCTTGACGGCGGCCTGGGCCAGGCTGGCGGCCGCGTCGACGGCCTGCGGGCTGAAGCTGACGGTGACGCCGACAGCGGGCAGCGAGATCGAGGCCTGCAACGGCCCGGAAGCCATGCCGCGCGGCGCGGCGGTGGGGGCCGCCTTGGCGGCGCGACCTTGGCTCGCATCGGCCAGCGTGGTGAGCGTCGTCGCCATGGCCTCAGCCCTGGTTGCGTGCGGCAGCGGGCGCCGGGCCCTCGGCCTGGGCCGTCTTCAGCAGCTGCGCGAAATCGCTGCCCTGGCCGCTGGCAGGTGCCGGCTTGGACGGTGGGGGCGTCAGGGTGGCGGGGCTGTTGGGCGACGTGGGCGGCTTGATGTGCATGGCGGGAATCTCCTGGAAGGGGTGAGGAAATTCTTGAGCCCGGCCGCCCGGCCGTATGGGTCGATAACGCCGCCGATCTGCGCACTCGAGCGTTGCTGGGTGAACTGCATCACTCAAGGCCCGGGCGGCGACGGCTCGGGGCCGCACTTGACAACGCAGAGGTTGTGCATCAATACTAAACCAAATGGTTAACAAAAAAGGCGCCCAACTCGACCTCGTGTTCGCCGCGCTGGCGGACGCGACGCGACGCCGCGTGCTGGAGCAGCTGGACGCCGGCGCGGCCAGCGTCAGCGAGCTGGCCCGGCCGCACGGTATGTCGCTGCCGGGCTTCATGAAGCACCTGGCCGTGCTGGAGGCCGCCGGCCTGATTGCGCGGGCCAAGGAGGGGCGCATCGTGCGTTGCGAACTCGACGCCGCGCCGCTGGAGGCCGCCGCGGCCTGGGTGTCGCGCTACGAACGTTTCTGGGGCGAGCAGCTGGACGCGCTCGGCCGCTACCTGTACCACCAAGAGGAAGTCACGCCATGCAAGACAACGAACAGCACGCCTCTCCCCAAGTCCGCATCGAGCGGCACTACCCCTACAGCGCGGAGAAGGTCTGGCGCGCGTGGACCGAGCCGCGGGCGCTGAGCCGCTGGTTCGGCGGCATGCGGCCGGGCTCGGTCGGCGAGGCGCAGGTCGACCTGCGTGTCGGCGGACGCTACCGCATGGTCTCCCGCGTGCCGGGCGGCGAGACGCACGACGTGTCGGGCGAATACCTGGAGGTGGTGCCGCATCGACGCCTGGCCTTCACCTGGGCCTGGCACAGCACGCCCGAGCGCGTGTCGCGCGTCGCCATCGACCTCAGCGAGGCCGACGGCGGCACGCTGCTGCGCTTTGTGCACGACCGCTTCTTCGACGACCAGGCCCGGGCCAACCACGAGCGGGGCTGGCAGCCGGCCTTCGATCGCCTCGGCGACTTTCTTCTGCAACTCGACATGCAGGAGGTCTGACATGACGCATCAGGGAAGCTGCCATTGCGGCCGCATCAGGTTCGAGGTCGATGGCGAGTTCACCTCGGCGATGTCGTGCAACTGCTCGATCTGCCAGCGCAAGGGCGCGCTGATGTGGTTCGTGCCGCGCGCGGCGCTGCGCCTGCAGACGCCGGACGAGAACGCAAGCACGTACACGTTCAACCATCACGTCATCCGGCATCGCTTCTGCCCGTCCTGCGGCATGCACCCCTATGGCGAGGGCCAGGGGCCGACGGGCGAGGCCATGGCGGCGATCAACATCCGCTGCCTGGAAGGGATAGACCTGGCGACCATCCCGCTCACGCATTTCGACGGCCGCTCGAAGTGAGGGGCTGGCCGCTCAGGCGGCTTCGAACAGCGGGATCAGGTAGGGCTCGCCGTCCACCTGCGTCAGCACGCGGCGGGGCTGGTGCAGGGTGCCGCCGCGCGTGGCCCGGGCCACGGCGGCCTGGGCGGCGTCCAGCAGCGCGGCCAGCCGCGGGCGCTCGCCGCGGCATTGCGAGCGCGGGATCACGAGGGCCAACTGCACGCTGCGCTGCTCAAGGTCGGCCAGTTCGAGTTGCGCGTTGACGACCAGCGTCAGCGGCGTGCTCAGTGCCACGTCCAGATCGGCGTCGACATGCTGGTCCTCGGCCACCGGCAGGGGGCGCGCGGAGAGGGGAGAAGGCGCGTTCTTCGACATGACCTGCATCCTGCAGCATTGCTGTGACAGGACATGTGGGGCATGCCGCGGCAGAGTTGTAGGACGATGCCGGAAACTTTTGGCGCCAATTCATGCCTGTCGCCCGGCATGGTGGCAGGCCTTGGATGGCCGTCGCCGGGGGCGCGGTGGACTCGGTTCAGTACCCTCTCAGTCCCATTTCCACTGCCAGATGAGATCCAGTGCGTTGTCGTCGCCGCCCTGCGCGCGCAGCGTGAAGCGCTGCGCGATGCGGTAGATCAGCTGCCAGCTGCCCGTCGTCGCGTTCAGGCTGCGCTCGTAGCCCACATACCAGCGCCGCGAGAGTTGCTTGCCCAGGCGCACGATGGTGGCGCGGGTGTCGTCGTCGCTCTGTGCCAGCGAGAGTTCGTCCAGGCCGAGGTTGCGCAGCACCTTGCCCGTCGGGCCCTCGCCCTCGCCGCTGAGCAGGGCCAGCGCGGCGCGCTGCAGCAGCGCGGTGTCGGTGCGGCCCAGGCCGTCGGGGCCTCGGCCCAGCAGCAGCCAGGAGAGCTTGTCGGTGTCGCTCATCTCTGGCTGGGAGTACAGGCTAACGCGCGGCGCCAGCGCCGTGCCGCCGACCGAAACGCCCACGCGCACGTCGAGGTTGGGGCGCACGGCGAGCAGGTCCAGCGCCGGGTTGTCGTAGGCGCCGCTGAAGCGGATGTCGCCGCGCTCGATGTCCAGCTTCTGGCCATAGGCGGCGTACTGGCCGCCGTCGGCGTCCAGCTTGCCGGTCATGCGCAGCGGGCCGTTGTTCTGGCTGAGCTGGAGCTGCCCGCGCAGCGTCGTCGCCAGGCCATGGCCGCGCACCTTGAAGTCGTTGCCGAAGTCCAGCGCGACGTTGACGCTGCTGTTGCGCACGGCCTTGGGCGGCGGCGGCGCCGAGGGCGCCCCGTCGCTCGTGCTGCGCGCGCCACGCAGCACGGTCACGTCGTCGGACAGCGCCGGCGCGTCGCTGCGGCTGAAGTCGAACAAGCCCTCGTCGGCGCGCAGCTTGCCGTCCACCTTGAGCCCCTTGGCGTCCAGGTCCAGCGTGGCCTCGCCGCTGGCGACGACGCGACGGTCCACGCGCGACAGCACGCGCAGCCTGTCGGCCGTCAGCCGGATGCGGGCGCTGGGCTGGGCGCCCAGCTCGGCGCTGCCACTGGCGCGCAGCCAGCCGTCCCCGCCGCGGGCTTCCAGGCGGGTGAGCTCGGCGTGCTGGCCCTTGAGGTCCAGCGTGAAGCGGCCCTCGGTCACGTCCACGCCGTACAGCAGATGGCGCAGCGCCAGGTTCTCGCCCTCGGCGCGGCCGGTCAGGTCGGGCGCGCCGACGCGGCCGGCCAGCAGCAGCGTGGCGGCCGAGCGCCCGCCCAGGCGCCAACCGGCCGGCACCCAGCTGCCCCAGGTGCCGAGGTCGGCGACGTTGGCCTGCAGCACGCCTTCCAGCGGCGTCGCGGCATCCGGCCACAACCCGGCCGGCCGCAGTGCCAGCGCGCCGCCGAAGCTGCCCAGCTCGCGGCCGGCGATGCCCTGGGCGAAGCGCCAGACGCCGTCCTGCACGTTGACCGCCAGGCGCAGGTCGGTCAGGCCAAGCGCGCGCTGCCCGAACTCGTCGGTCACGCGCAGGTCGCCGCCCTGGCGCTCGATGAGCAGCTCGGCCGTCAGGCGCTCGTTGAGCAGCAGCGTCGCATGGCCAGTCATGCGCAAGTCGCCGCTCCAGCCGAAGTCGGGCTGCCAGCGCGCCAGCAGCGGCGCCACGGCCAGATCTTCGAGCTGCAGCTCGGCGCGGGCCTCGGGGTGCTCGCCGCCGGTCCAGCTCAGCGCCTGCCAGCGCACGAAGGCACCCCCCACTTCGGCGCGTCCCGGCTCGGCCTGTAGGCGCGGGCCGTCGCCGTTCCAGCGCAGGCCGATGTCGCTGGCGGCCAGCAGCGCCGGTGTGTTGGGGCGCGGCGGGCCGATGTCGATGCGGGCGATGCGGCCCGTCCAGGCCTGGCCCTCCCAGCGGCCGCGGGCCTGGAGCTGGGCGTTGAGGGCAAGGTCTTGCGCGTCGCGCGGGATCTTGCCGCTGAGCTGGGCGCGCGCCTCGTGCGCGCTGCGCCGGCCTTGCACGTCGACCTTGAGGCTGGTGAGCTGGACCTGCGGATGGCGCAGCTGGTCGACGTCCAGCGCCAGCGCGACCGGGCCGTCGCCCTCCGCACCGGGCAGGGGCAGGTCCCAGCGCGCCTTGGCGCTTGCGAGAGTGATGCCCTTGGCGCGTGCCGCGGCAAGCGCCAGCCGGCCGCTGCCGCCGGCCTGCCAGCCCTTGGCGCCGCGCACGAGCTGGAAGCTGCCTTCGGCATCGCCCTGGCCAGCGATGGGCGGCTGGCCGAAGAGGGCCAGCAGCGGGTTCAGCTCTGCCAATGCGCCGGCCTTCAGCGTGGCGGTGCCGGAGATGGCGTCGGGCCGGGCCTTGCCGCCGGCCTGCGCGCGGCTGCCGCCCAGGCCCAGATCCACGTCGAAGGCGGCGGGCTCGCTCGCGCGTTCGCGTTTTAGCGTGGCATGGCCGTCGAGGGCGAGGCCGGCAAGCTGGCCGGGCAGCAGCCGGGCGTCGACACTGCCGCTGAGCGTGGCCAGCGTCCTGCCGCGCAGGTCGGCGTCGGCATCGGCATTCAGGCGAGTGGGGCCGGGCAGGCGGGCCCAGGCCGAGCCCGGCGCACCGCGCCACAGCAGATGCGGGTCGAACTGGCGCAGCTGGGCCTTGATCTGCGCAGCGCCAGCCGTGTCGATGCGGCCGCTGGCCTGCAGCGTTGCGTCGCCGCTGGCCAGGCGTGCCTCCTCGATACGCCATTGGCTGCCCTCGCCCTGCACCTGCGCCTGCAGGCGCAGCGGCCGGCCTTCCAGCGTGCCGCCCAGGTCCAGCCGGGCGTTGAGCGGCCCCCCCTTGGTGCCGGCGAGACTGAACGGGCCGTCCAGCCGGGCCGGCGCGGCGCGGGCGTCCAGCGCCTCGGGACGCAGGCCCTGCACGCGCGCGTCCAGCCGCCAGTGGCCGTTGGCTTCGTGCTGGCCCTGGCCCTGCACGCGCGCGCCGCCGGGCAGTTCGGCGTCCAGTGCCGTGAGGCGCAGGCTGGTGGGCTGCTCGGGCCGGCCGGCCAGCGCGAGCACGAGGCGGTTGACGGGCAGGGAGCCCTGGTCCCAGCGGCCGGCCGCACCGTTGCGCAGGTCGGCCTGCAGCGTGGCTTCGGCGTCGCGCGCCGGCGCCTGGAGGCGCGCGCCGCCGCTCAGCGCCGTGCGCGGCAGGCCGGGCGCGAGCGCGGCCAGGTCCAGCCGGGCGGCCTGCAACTGCAGCGCGTGTACGGGCCAGGGCGCGAAGGGCTGGATCTCGCCGTCAGCCTTCAGCGTCTGGTGGGCGGCCTCCAGCTCGGCCTTGGCCTTGAGCCGGGCCAGCGGGCCGGTGGCGGCGGCTATTGCCGTCCACGGCAGCTCGGTCGCCTCGGCCTGCGCCACGCGCAGCGTCGCGTCGGTCTGCAACGGCGCGGCGCTCTCAACGCGGACATCGCCGGCGAGCGTCAGATGTTGCCAGCGCGCAGCCTTGAGCTGGATATGGTGGGTGCCGCGGCGCGGCAGGTCGAGCCGGGCGTCCAGACCCAGCAGCGGCGCCTGCTCGGGCGACCAGCTCAGGCGGCCGACGCGCAGGCTGCCGATGTGTACGCCCAGCGGCAGGCTCAGGTCGGGCGGGGCGGCCAGCGGCGTGTCGCTGGCCTGGCTGCGGATGTTGATCTCGTCGATGGTCAGCTCGCTCGCCAGCAGCAGGCCGTCGCTCGCGCTGACGCCCAGGCCCTTCCAGCGCAGCCCGCGCAGCTCGGCCTGGCCGCCGGCCCAGGTCAGCAGCAGGCGGCGGGCGCTGAAGTCGCCCATCAGCGCGCCCTCGGGCGCTTCGATCTGCACGCCGGGCAGGTGGGTCAGCAGCCAGGCGCCGCCGGCGGGGCGGTGCAGCAGCCAGGCGACGAAGCCGGCCAGCAGGGCCAGCACGGCGGCCAGCGCGATCAGGCCGGCGCGCAGCATGCGCAGGCTGCGCCTCACAGCGCGATCCCCACCGAGAAGTGCAGTCGCCACTTGCCGGTCTCCTGCGCGCGGGCGAGGTCCACGCGCAGCGGGCCGACGGGGCTGCGCCAGCGCACGCCGGCGCCGTAGCCGACGACGGGGCGGTAGTCGGTCCAGCGCGAGGCGGCGTTGCCGGCATCGATGAAGAGGGCGCCCCACAGGCTGGGCATGCTCAGCGTGAAGGGCCGCGCCACCTCGAGGCTGCCGGTGGCCAGCACGCGGCCACCCACGGTCAGGCCGTTGCGCTGCACGCCCAGGCTGCGGTAGGCGTAGCCGCGCACGGATTCGTCGCCGCCGGCCAGGAAGAGCAGCTTCTCGGGCACGCCGACACTGTCATGCGCGACGACCTGCGCCACCTCGGCACGCGCCGAGCCGTACCAGTTGGCACCCAGCGGCTTGTAATAGCCCAGCTTGAATTGCAGGCGGCCGAAGGGGCCGCTGTCCTCCGTCCCGCCGCCCTTCGCATAGCCCAGGCCCACGAGGGCCAGGGCCTGGTGGCCGTCGGTGGGCAACACGGTGCTGTCCAGGCGGCGGCGTATCCACTGCTGGTTGATGGAGAGGGCGAGGTTGGTGTTGACCTGGCTGCCGAGGGTCTCGCGCGAGCGCAGCAGCTCGACGTAGCTCAGCCGTTCGTCGTTGGTGGCCTCGTAGAGCCGCCCCAGGCGCAGGCCGAGGTTCTGCACTGGGGTGTCGCTGGTGTTGTCCTGCTCGAACTGCAGCGCGGCGATGTTGCGGTGCAGGTCGGGCTGGGGGTGGGAGCTGAGCTCCAGCTCGGCGCTGCGCAGGTCGCGGCTGAGCTGGAGCTTGGAGCGCGCGCGCACCGGCAGGTCGAAGGGACGGCGGTTGAGATGCTCGATGCTGATGCTCTGGCCGGTGTTGCTGTGGTAGCCCACGGCGACGGTGGCCTGCTGCAGCGCGGACTCGGTGACGGTGATCAGCACCGGATTGCTGCCGTCGGGGTCCAGCGTCTCGGCTTGCAGCTGCACGCGCACGGCGTCGAAGAGCAGGGTCTTGGCCAGGCGCTCCTGGAACTCGGCCAGCTTCTGCTCCGTGTAGCCGTCGCCGGGGTCGAAGCCGGCCAGGCGTTCGACGGTTTCACGGCTCTGGCGCTTGAGCCCCTCGATGCGCAGCGCGCCCAGCCGGGCGCGGTTGCCGCTGGCCAGCACGAGGTGGAGTTCGACGCTGTGCGCATCGGGGTCGACGCGGGCCGCGGTGTCGGCCCAGCGCGCCAGAGGGAAGCCGCCGCTGCGCGCACGCAGCAGCAGCTCGCTCTTGCCGGCGGCCCATTGCGACTGCGTGAACGCGCTTCCGCTCTTCAGCGGCCACAGGCCGCGCAGGGTTTCGCGCAAGGCCGTGGCGTCGTCGTCGGCCAGGCCCTCCGTGAACTCCAGCTCCAGCTTGCCGACGCGCGTCAGCGGGCCGGGGTGGACCACGAGGCGCAGCCGCGTGCCGTCCTCCGCGTCGCGCTCCACCTCGGCGGTGGCGTTGAAATACCCCTCGGTCTCCAGCAGCGCCTGGGCCTGAGCCGGCGCGGCGGCCGCCAGGCGCGCCAGCTCCACGCGGCTCAGCGCGGCCTCGCTGGCACGGTAGCGGGCCAGGTCCAGATGCTGCAGCAGCAGCGCGTGCAGGGGGCCGTCGTGGTCGCCGTCGACGCGGATGTCCAGGCTGTAGACGGCGGGCGCGTCGGCGGGGGTGTCGGGCGCCGGCGCGGTGGCGGCGGGCGGCGGGGCCTGGGTCGCGCAGGCGCTCAGCAGCGCCGCGAGCAGCAGCGCAAGGAGACGCGTCATTTACTTGCTCAGCAGCCGCATGGCGCCTTCGAGGCCGGAGAGCGTCAGCGGGAACATGCGCTGCTGCATCAGCTGCTGAATCAGCGCGATGCTCTGCCGGTACTGCCAGACGCCTTGCGGCTCGGGGTTGATCCACGCGTACTTGGGGAAGGCGTGGGTGAGGCGCTGCAGCCACTCGGCGCCGGCCTCGTCGTTGTTGTACTCGACGCTGCCGCCGACCTGCAGGATCTCGTAGGGGCTCATGGTCGCGTCGCCGACGAAGATGAGCTTGTAGTCGCGGTTGTACTTGCGAATCAGGTCGAAGGTGCTGAGCTTCTCGGCGAAGCGGCGGCGGTTGTTCTTCCAGACGAAGTCGTAGACGCAGTTGTGGAAGTAGTAGAACTCCAGGTGCTTGAACTCGCTCTTGCAGGCGGAGAACAGCTCCTCGACGCGGTGCACATGCTCGTCCATCGTGCCGCCGACGTCCATCAACAGCAGCACCTTGACCTTGTTGTGGCGCTCGGGCTGCATTCGGATGTCAAGCAGGCCGGCGTTGGCGGCGGTGCCGTGGATGGTGCCGTCCAGGTCCAGCTCCAGCTCGGAGCCCTCGCGCGCGAAGCGGCGCAGCCGGCGCAGCGCGACCTTGATGTTGCGCGTGCCCAGCTCCAGCGTGTCGTCATAGTCGCGGTAGGCGCGCTGCTCCCAGACCTTGACGGCGCTCTTGCCGCCGCCCTGGCCGCCTATTCGTATGCCCTGCGGGTTGTAGCCGCCGTTGCCGAAGGGGCTGGTGCCGCCCGTGCCTATCCAGCGGTTGCCGCCTTCGTGGCGCTCCTTCTGCTCCTCGAAGCGCTTCTTCAGCGTCTGCATCAGTTCGTCCCAGCCCATCTTCTCGATGGCGGCCCTCTGCTCCGGCGTCAGCTCCAGCTCCAGTGTCTTCCTCAGCCACTCCAGAGGTACCTCGGCGCTGAAGTCGGTCAGCAGCTCCACGCCCTTGAAGTAGGCGGCGAAGGCGCGGTCGAACTTGTCGTACTGGGTCTCATCCTTGACGAGGCTGGCGCGGGCCAGGTGGTAGAAATCGTCGATGGAAGCCACGCCGCCGTTGTCCGGGCCGCCGATGACGCCGGCCTGCAGCGCCTCGAGCAGCGTCAGGTACTCCGGCACCGTCACCTTGAGCTTGGCGGCGCGCAGCGTGTAGAAGAACTGGATCAGCATGGCATGCCGATTATGAAAGGCGGCAGCGGCCGGCCTGTGTGCAGGGGTTAGCGCCTGGCCGGCGCATGCCGCGCCAGCCAGTCGAAGAACTCGCCGTACCAGAGCTTGCTGTTGCGCGGCTTCAGCACCCAGTGGTTCTCGTCCGGGAACCACACCAGGCGGGCCGGCACGCCCAGCGACTTCAGCGTGTTGTAGTAGGCCAGGCCCTGCGCGTCGGGCACGCGGTAGTCCAGTGCGCCGTGGATGACCAGGGTGGGCGTCTTGAAGTGTTGCGCGAAGGCATGCGGGCTCTGCGCGGCTACCTTGGCCGGGTCCTCCCAGTACGCCGCACCCAGCTCCTTGCGGTGCCAGCCGTAGGCGTCGTCGGCGTACATGGCCTGCCAGTCGTAGCAGCCGGCATGGCAGACATAGGCCTGGTAGCGGCCGGGCTTCACATGGCCGTTCATCCACGCGACCATGTAGCCGCCGTAGCTGCCGCCGGTGGCGACGATGCGCTTCCTGTCCACCCAGGTCTTCTTCAGCAGCCAGTCGGTGCCGGCCTCGACGTCCTGCAACTCGTAATCGCCCCAGCGGCCGGTGATGCAGTCCAGGTACTCGTGGCCGAAGCTGGACGAGCCATGGTAGTTCACGCAGGCGACGACATAGCCTTGCGCCGCGAACGCCTGGTGGTTCCAGCGCCAGTGCCAGCCGTCGCCGAAGGCGGTGTGCGGGCCGCCGTGGATGACGTGCATGACGGGCCACTTCCTCTTGGCATCGAAGCCGGGGGGATAGATCAGCCACATCTGCACGTCGTCGCCGCGCGCGCCCTTGATCGTCACCTCCTCGTGGCGGCCGAAGTCGTGGGCTGCCAGGCGCTCGTCGTTCAGCGCCTCGATGCGGTGCAGCCCGTCCTCGCCCAGCACCGACAGCCGCGGCGGGAACTGCACGCTGTCGTGGTTGACGACGACGAGGTCGGCGGTACAGGCGAAGCTGGCGACGTGGCCGCCCTCGAAGATGGGCTCGGCCAGCCGCTCACCCAGCGAGAACTGCCACAGGTGGCGGCGACCGCGCTGCTCGGCGGCGAACAGCAGGCTCTGGTCGTCGGCGGCCCAGCGCAGCGGCGCGCTGACCTCGTGGTCCCAGTCCTCGCTGAAGACGGCCCAGCGGCCCTGCTGGTCGAGCACGGCGAGGCGGTTGGGCTGGTTGTGGCCCAGGGCCTGGTGGCTGGCCAGGAAGGCAAGGTGGGCGCCGCCGTGGCTGTAGCGCGGCGCGGCGAAGTCCCAGTCGCCATCCTGCAGCAGGGTCTGGACGCGGCGGGTGCGCACGTCGATCTCGGCCAGCGCGTAGCGGGCGTCCAGCTTCTTCTCGGCGCCCGGGTCGAAGGCGAAGGCGATGCGGCGGCCGTCGGGCGCGATGTCGAAGCTGTTGGCGTCGGGCTCGGCGCGGCTCAACTCCCAGGCCGTGCCCTCGAACAGGTCGCGCACCTTGCCGCTGTCCACGTCCATCACGTGAAGGTGCGGCACGCGGCCCATGGGAATGTGGTGGTCCCAGAAGCGGTAGAGGGACTCGTCGGTGACGTAGGCGCTCTCCTTGCGGGCCTTTAAGTCCTTCAGGGCGTCGCCCTGCGCGGCGGCCTTGCGGTCCGGCCAGACCCAGGACACGAAGGCGATGCGCCGGCCGTCCGGGAACCACTTGAAGGACTCGACGCCCGTGGGCACCTGGCCGACACGGCGCGCCTCGCCGCCGTCCGGCGGAATGACGTAGAGCTGGGTCTCCTCGTCGGCCGTGCCGCCTTGCGAGCGCTTGGCCGTGAAGGCGATCAGGTCGCCGCGGGGGCTCCACTGCGGCGCGCCGTCCTTCTCGCCGGCCTCGGTCAGGCGGCGCGGCTCGCCGCCCAGCGTCGAGAACAGCCACAGGCTGCTCTGCGCCTTGTTCGCCTCCATCGAGTGGCGGGTGACGCCGGCCACCGCCTGGGCGCCATCGGGGCTGAGGCTGGGTTCGCCGATGCGATCCAGGGCCCAGAGTGCGTCGACGTTGAAGGCCCTGGTGTTGTTCTTCATGTTCTGGGTCGGGTGAGTTGCCAGTTGAGATGGGCCTTGACCTCGGGCCATTCGCCCGCGGTCAGGCTGTACATGACGGTGTCGCGCACCGTGCCGTCGCGGCGCAGCGCGTGGTGGCGCAGCACGCCGTCGCGCTTGGCGCCCAGCCGCTCGATGGCACGCTGCGAGGCATGGTTGAAGTTGTCGGTGCGCCAGCCCACGAGCTGGGCGCCCAGCGTCTCGAAGGCATGGGTCAGAAGCAGCAGCTTGGCCGTCGTGTTGACTGCGCTGCGCTGCACGCGCTGGGCGTACCAGGTGTAGCCGATCTCGACGCGCTCCACGGCGGGCACGATGTCGTGATAGCTGGTCGATCCCAGCACCTCGCCGCTCGCAGCGTCCAGCACGGCGAAGGGCAGGCGGTGGCCGGCGCCCTGGCCGGCCAGTGCAGCCTCGACATAGGCGACGGTTTCGTCGGGTGCCGGCACGCTGGTGAAGCGCAGGTTCCACAGCTCGCCGTCGGCCGCCGCGGCCCGCAGGCCGGGCACATGCTCCAGCATCAGCGGCACCAGGCGTATGGGGCCGGCCGCCAGCGTGACGGGCAGCACCGGCCTCATGGGCCGTCCCTCAGCATCAGCCTGCGCGCGACCCAGCGGCCCACGCCGCAGCCGCCGACGATGAGCGCGAGGCCCGCCAGTTGCTGCGCATTCCAGTCGGTGCTGGCGATGAAGTCGACGCCGAACTGCCGGCCCAGCCACCAGCCGGCCAGCGCGCCGGCGACGAAGCCAATGGCGTCGGCCAGCCCTTCGCGCATCGCGCGGTCGAAGTCCTGGGCCATCAGCGGCGCTCGGCGGTCCGGAGCCACTGGGCATCCCCTCGGGGGGCGGGGCGCATTTGCAGGCGTGGGGGCTTCATCATCTGTTGCTCTTTTGCATGAAGACCAGCTTCTCGAACAGCGTCAGGTCTTGTTCGTTCTTCAAGAGGGCGCCCACCAGTGGCGGGATCGAGACCTTGTCATCCTTGGCCTGCAGCGCGCCCACCGGCACGTCCTCGGCCAGCAGCAGCTTGAGCCAGTCGATCAGCTCCGAGGTGCTGGGCTTCTTCTTCAGGCCCGGCAGGTTGCGCACGTCGTAGAAGTTCTTCAGCGCGGCGGCCAGCAGGTCGGCGTGGAGCGTCGGGAAGTGCACGTTGACGATCTTGCGCATCGTCTCGGCGTCGGGGAACTTGATGTAGTGGAAGAAGCAGCGTCGCAGGAAGGCGTCGGGCAGTTCCTTCTCGTTGTTGGACGTGATGAAGACCAGCGGCCGGTGTTTCGCCTTCACGAGCTGTCGCGTCTCGTAGACGTAGAACTCCATGCGGTCGATCTCGCGCAGCAGGTCGTTCGGGAACTCGATGTCGGCCTTGTCGATCTCGTCGATGAGCAGAACCATCGGCTGTTCGGCCTCGAAGGCCTGCCACAGCACGCCCTTGACGATGTAGTTCTCGATGTGGCGCACGCGCTCGCTGCCCTCGATGCCGGCGAGCTGGCTGTCGCGCAGCCGGCTGACGGCGTCGTACTCGTACAGACCCTGCTGCGCTTTCGTGGTGCTCTTGATGTGCCATTGCAGCAGCGGCATGCCCAGCGCGGCGGCCACCTCCTCGGCCAGCATGGTCTTGCCCGTGCCGGGCTCGCCCTTGATCAGCAGGGGGCGCTGAAGCGTGGCCGCGGCGTTGACCGCGAGCATCAGGTCGGCGGTGGCGACGTACTGATCGGAACCTTGGAATTTCATGGGGAAAACCGGGGCTTGAACGGGGCCGGGCCAGTATAGGAGGCCTCCTATAATCGCCGCCGCTCAAGAACCCGAACCCTAACGAGACATGAAAAAACTGCTGCAGATCTCGCTCGCCCTGGCCGCCGTTTTCGGCGCAGTTGCCGCCCAGGCCCAGGACGTGAAGGCGGGCGAGAAGAAGATCGCGATGTGCATTGGCTGCCACGGCATCGCCGGCTACCAGGCCAGCTTCCCCGAGGTCCACAAGGTGCCGATGATCGCGGGCCAGAACGCCAAGTACATCGTCTCGGCCCTGCAGGCCTATGCCAAGGGTGACCGCAAGCACCCGACGATGCGCGGCATCGCCGGCTCGCTGAGCGAGAAGGACATGAACGACATCGCCGCCTTCTACGAGCAGCAGGCCAAGCTGCCGGCCGTGGCCGATAGCGTCCCGGCCGCGCCGGCCAATGTCGCCGAACTGCTGACCAAGGGCGCATGCGTATCCTGCCACGGCGCCAACTTCAGCAAGCCAATCGACCCCAGCTACCCCAAGCTCGCCGGCCAGCATGCCGACTACCTGAGCGTTGCGCTGAAGTCCTACAAGACCGAGAACAACAACAACGTCGGCCGCAGCAATGGCGTCATGGCCGGCCAGGTCAAGCAGTTCAGCAATGCCGAGCTGAAGGCCATCGCGGCCTACATCGGCTCGCTGCCGACCGAGCTGGCCACCGTGCCGCAGGGCAAGTTCCGCTGAGCCCGCGCTGACAGCCGCCAGAACCGCCCACCGGGCGGTTTTTTTTCGCACTCGATGGTGGCGCTGTGCATTGCGGCACGCACGGCGTGCCGGCCCGGCGGTGATACTCGGCCTGCGGTGCGGGCCATGCTCAAGAAAATACCAGCTTCCAAGGCGACGCTAGGGATGTTCCTCCAGTCATTGGAGGGCTCCTGGCTGTCTCATCCGTTCTGGAAGACCAAGTTCGTGCTGGCCGATCCGGCCGACCTGGCCGCGCTGAAATCCAGCGGTGTGCCGGCGGTCTGGATCGACGTCAGCAAGGGCTGTGACGTCGCGCCGCCTGTGCCGGCTACCGAGGTGCCGCCGAGGATCGAGGTCGTGGCGGCACCGGTGCCCGAGCCTGAGCCCGCGGCTGCGCCGGCCGAATCTCGCACCCGCTTCGATGACGAGCTGAGCCGGGCATCCGAGGTGCTGCACCGTTCGCGGCAAGCCGTGACGGCGCTGTTCAACGAGGCGAGGCTGGGCAAGGCCATTGACTCCGAGGTCTGCCTGCCCATCGTCGGCGAGATCACGTCCACGCTCGCGCGCAACCCCTCGGCCTTCCTGAGCCTGGCCCGGCTCAAGACCCGGGACGACTACACCTATATGCACTCGGTCGCCGTCTGCGGCCTGATGGTGGCCCTGGCCCGCGACATGGGCCTGCCCGACGAACAGGTGCGAGAGGCCGGTCTGGCGGGCCTGCTGCACGACGTCGGCAAGATGCAGATGCCGCTCGAGGTGCTGAACAAGCCTGGCGCGCTGACCGATGCGGAGTTCAAGGTGATGCGCAGCCACCCCGAGCGTGGCTGGGAGCTGCTGAAGGAGGGCGCCAACGTGCCGGCCGCGGCGCTGGACGTCTGCCTGCACCACCACGAGAAGATCGACGGTACCGGTTACCCGCGCAAGCTGGCCGGCGAGCAGATCAGCCTGATGGCACGCATGGGTGCCGTCTGCGACGTCTACGATGCCATCACGTCCACGCGTCCCTACAAGACCGCCTGGGACCCCGCCGGCTCGCTGCAGCGCATGGCGCAGTGGAAGGGGCAGTTCGACCCCATCGTCTTCCAGGCCTTCGTGAAGAGCGTGGGCATCTACCCGACCGGCACGCTGGTGCGGTTGCAGTCCGGCCGCCTGGCCGTCGTCGTCGAGCAGAACCCGGCCGCCCTGGTTGCGCCGCATGTCAGGGTCTTCTTCTCGACCAAGTCCGGCATGCCCATCCCGGTGCAACTGATCGACTTGTCGGGCCCTGGCGCCGGCGATCGCATCGTCGGCCGCGAGCCCCCCGAGAACTGGAACTTCGGTCGTCTCGACGAGTTCTGGAACCCCAACGCCAAGCGCTGACCCAGGGTATGCCGGCCCTCCTAAACTGCGCGCCATGCAGTTGGGAGAACAGCAATGAAACGATGGATTGGCGTGGCCTTGCTGGCGCTCGCCTGCGGCGCCTCGGCGCAGACCCTGCGCTGGGCCAGCCAGGGCGACCCCCAGACCATGGACCCGGACTCGCAGAACGAGAGCCTGACCAACATGGTCAACGGCCAGATCTACGAGCGCCTGACCAACCGCGACGCCAGGCTGGCCCTGGTGCCAGGCCTCGCCACCGAGTGGAAGCAGACCGGCCCGCTGACCTGGCGCTTCAAGCTGCGCCAAGGCGTGAAGTTCCACGATGGCACGCCGCTGACGGCCGACGACGTTGTCTTCTCGGTGCAGCGCGCCAAGGAGCCGACCTCGCAGATCGCCGTCTGGGCCAACGCCGTGGGCGTGCCCAAACGCATCGACGACCTGACGGTGGACTTCCAGCTTGCCAGCTTCAACCCCATCTTCCTGCAGCACATCGACCAGCTCTGGATCATGAGCCGCAAGTGGTGCGAGGCGCACCGCGTCACCAGGCCGCTGGACTTCAAGAACAAGGAAGAGAGCTTCGCGGCGCTCAACGCCAACGGCACCGGGCCGTTCATGCTGGCAAGCCGCCAGCCGGGCATCAAGACGGTGCTCAAGCGCAATCCGAACTGGTGGGGCAAGTTCGAGGGCAATGTGCAGGAGGTTGTCTACACGCCCATCGCCACCGATGCGACGCGGTTGGCGGCCCTCGTCTCGGGCGAGATCGATTTCGTGCTCGACCCCGCGCCACGCGACGTCGCGCGGCTGCGCAATACGGCCGGCGTCAAGGTGATCGAGGGGCCGGAGAACCGTCTGGTCTTCATCGGCATGGACCAGTCGCGCGACAAGCTGCTCTACGGCAAGGTGCCGGGGGACAGAAATCCCTTCAAGGACTTGCGCGTGCGCCGCGCGCTCTACCAGGCCATAGACATCGAGGCGATCCGGACCAAGCTGATGAGCGGCCTGTCGGTGCCCACCGGCGCGCTGACGCCGTCCAGCAACGCCTCTTTCGACGATCCGGCCCTGCAGACCCGCCTGCCGCATGACCTCGCGGCGGCGAAGAAGCTGATGCAGGAGGCAGGCTATGCCGACGGCTTCGAGGTGACGCTGGACTGCCCCAACAACCGCTACATCAACGACGAGCAGATCTGCACGGCGCTGGCCTCGATGTGGGCGCAGCTGAAGCTCAGGGTCAAGGTCAACGCCATGCCGCGCGTCCTCTACTTCCCCAAGCTGGAGAAGTACGACACCAGCCTCTTCCTGTACGGCTGGGGCGGCTCGGTGACGGATGCCGAGAGCATCCTGACCCCGCTGTACCGCACGCGCGGCGACAAGGGTGTGGGCGACTACAACTTCGGCGGCTTCCGCAACGACCGTGCGGACGCGCTGGCGGCGCAGTCCAGCGTCGAGCCGGACGCAAAGAAGCGCGAGCAGCTCATCCGCGGCGCGCTGGCCGAGCTGCGCGAGCAGGTCAACGTCATTCCGCTGCACCGCCAGGTCGTGCCCTGGGGCGCGCGGTCAAACGTCACGGCCGTGCACAGGCCGGACAACTGGCTGGAACTGGCCTGGGTGAAGATGGGCCGCTGAGCACGCTGCCAAACTGGTGAAAGAAGCGGTCATCGACGAACCGTCGAATCCGAGTCGCCTGACAGCGACGGATGCGCAAACTCAGAGGGGCCGCAAGGCCCCTTCGCCTTTGCAGCACGGTTCGTCGTCAACCGAACCACCGGAGATTCGGACCTCCCACCGTAAAGTTGGCCGCGCAGCAGCCACCTAAATCGCTGCATAACCAGCCCGTCTGATGCTTGAAGATCACCTGAAACCAAAAATTGCGCTGTGGCTGCACATCGCGGTCGGCGTATTCATAGGTATCACTGCCGCTGTGTTCCTCTTCTGGCGCATTGCCAGCTGGCAGGCCGAAGCCGCAGCCGCGGGCCTGGCAGAGAAGCTGCGCCAATCGGCAGAGCAAAGCCAACAAGCCCAAGCCGCCGCGAAGTACGCGGCTGCCCAAGCTGAAGTTAAGAGGCGACAACAGACCGACGAGGGACGCCGGTACGAAGAAGCAGCGCAAGCCCGTAGGGCCGCTGAAGCCGAACGCCGCGAACTGGCGTGGACAAGGTTCTACAGAAAGCCAGCCGCGTGTGACGAGGCCAAGGGAGGCTCATGGTCGGTGGACTGCGCCAACGACTACATGCGCGCACGGAAGAAATTCGCTGACGAGTTCGATGCCGGCAAGCTTTAGGGAAGATCTGCAACACCCCGGGCTGACACGCGTTGCGTGAGCCGGCCCGAGAGGCGAGCATCCAGGCCATGAAGCAAGTCAGCTTAGTCTTACTGTGTCATAAAGATTAATATGCAATCCTCCCGTTCTGAGCTGGAGGATGGATGGACACAGCCGAGCGCTTTGATCGTTACCTTGAGCACCTGAGCGAAGGGCTGGGCCACGCGGACCGGCACGCCGGACTGCGCGGCT
>NZ_JAFAGT010000082.1 GCF_019237615.1 Roseateles sp.
TTCGCAGGCGCCCGCCCTGTACGCCGTCTCGCTATCGGTGGTGTTCCTGTGTCTGGCTGCCCTCTACGAGAGCTGGTCGATTCCGTTTGCGGTGATGCTGGTGGTGCCGCTGGGCATTTTCGGGGCGATTGCAGCGACGCTCGCCCGCGGCCTGGCGAACGACGTGTTCTTCCAGGTGGGTCTGCTGACCACGGTCGGCCTGTCGGCCAAGAACGCGATCCTGATCGTCGAGTTCGCCAAGGAGCAGATGGAGCACGGCAAGGACGCCGTCGCCGCCACGCTGGAGGCCGTGCGCCTGCGGCTGCGCCCCATCCTGATGACGTCGCTGGCCTTCGCGCTGGGCGTGCTGCCGCTGGCTATCGCCACCGGCGCGGGCTCGGGCAGCCAGAACGCCATCGGCACCGGTGTGCTGGGCGGCATGCTGGCGGCCACCTTCCTGGGCATCTTCTTCGTGCCGGTGTTCTTCGTCGCGGTACAGCGCTGGTTCCCGGCCCGCCGGGCCGCGCCACTCCCCCAAGTCCAAGTTCAGGAGGGCCACTGACATGGCCATCGAGATGAAGATCTTCCTGCCCACGCTGCTGGCGGCCAGCCTGGCCCTGGCCGGTTGCTCCACGCTGGCTCCCGCCCATCAGCGCCCTGCCGCGCCGGTGGCCCAGCAATGGCCCGTGCCGGCCGGCGATGCGGCGGCCACCAAGCGCGCCGCCGAACTGGGCTGGCGCGAGTTCTTCACGGACCCGCAGCTCCAGGCCCTGATCGAGCTGTCCCTGCAGAACAACCGCGACCTGCGCGTGGGCATGCTGAACGTGGAGCGCGCCCGCGCGCAGTACGGCGTGCAGCGCGCCGACCAGTTGCCCTCTGTGAATGCAGGCCTGGGCCAGTCGGCCCAGCGCCTGCCCGCCCCGCTGAGCGGCGGCGAGCAGCCGGGCATCGCCCGCCAGTACAGCGCCACGCTGGGCATCAGCGCCTACGAGCTGGACCTGTTCGGCCGCGTGCGCAGCCTCACGGATGCGGCGCTGTCCAGCTACCTCGCCACCGAGGACGCGCAACGCGGCGCGCGCATCAGCCTGATCGCGCAGCTGGCCGGCAGCTGGCTGACGCTTGCGGCCGACCAGGAGCGCCTGGCGCTGACCGAGCAGACGCTGCTGAGCCGCCAGGACAGCCTGCGCCTGAGCCAGCGGCTGCAGGCCGCCGGCGTCGCGTCGACGCTGGACCTTCGCCAGGCCGAGATCGCCGTCGAGTCGGCCCAGGCCGACCTCGCCCGGCTCACGGGGCAGGTCGCCGCCGACCGCCATGCGCTGGAGCTGCTGGTAGGCCAGCCGCTGGCGGCCGACCAATGGCCCCGCCAGGACACCACCGTGGCGGCGACGCTGCAGGCCGAGCTGCCCGCCGGTCTGCCGGCCGAGGTGCTGCTGGCGCGCCCCGACGTGCAGCAGGCCGAGCGCCGATTGCAGGCCACGGAGGCCAACATCAGCGCGGCGCGTGCCGCCTTCTTCCCGCGCATCACGCTGACGGCCAGCGCCGGCGGCGCCAGTGCCGACCTGGACGGCCTGTTCCGCGGCGGCCATGGCTTCTGGAGCTTCGTGCCGCAGCTGACGCTGCCCATCTTCGACGCCGGCCGCAACCGCGCCAACCTGAAGGTGGCCGAGGTGGACCGCGACATCGCGGTGGCCCAGTACGAGAAGGCCATCCAGTCGGGCTTCCGCGAGGTGGCCGACGCGCTGGCCGATCGCACCACGATGGCCCAGCAGCTGCAGGCGCAGCAGCGTCTGGTGGAGCGCAGCACCGATGCGCTGCAACTGGCCGAGGCGCGCTTTCGCGCCGGCGTGGACGACCGCCTCGCGACGCTGGACGCGCAGCGCTCGCTGTACGCGGCCCAGCAGGGCCTGATCTCGGTGCGGCTGGCCCGGCAGGTCAACCGCGTGACGCTGTACAAGGCCCTGGGCGGCGGTGTCTTGGAGCAGTCGCCACGACAATCCGCGTCCTGACCCCTTCGCAACCGCCATGTCTACCGTCTCCACCGATCGCACCCTCGCCCGCCGCCAGCAGGTGCTGGACGCCGCCGCCAGCGCCTTCCGCCGGCGCGGCTTCCATGCCGCCAGCATGGCGGAGATCGCGAAGGCGGCGGGCATGAGCCCGGGCCACATCTACAACCTGTTCCAGAACAAGGACGACGTCATCGCCGCCATCGTCGAGCACGACTGCGCGGCCGTCGTGCAGCGCATCATCGACCTGCAGCGAGAGGACGACGTGCTGCAGGCGATGCTGGCCGAGACCCACTCCGCGTTCGACGACTCCACCAAGGTGGCCGATGCCGCGCTGACGCTGGAGATCCTCGCCGAGGCCAGCCGCAATCCGGCGCTGGCCGCCGTGCTGCAGCGGGCGCAGGCGCAGGTGCTCGCCAAGGTCGAGGACCTGATCCGCCAGACCCTTGGCCCTCGGGCGGAGCAACTGCCCGCCGCCGAGATCACCGCGCGCGCGATGATGCTGGGCGCACTCTTCAACGGCCTGACCGCGATGAGCGTGCGCCAACCCGACCTGGCGACCATGGGCACAGAGATCGCGCCCGTGATGCAGCGCCTGCTGCGCCTGCTGCTGACGCCGTAACGGAGCCGCCGGCGCCCCTCAAGGTCCCGGCAGGCAGGCAGGAAGGCAGGTTCCAGCAACGCGGCCCGTGCGGCCGCCCCCACGGGCATCCCGACCAACCGGATGCCCCATGCACGTCACACCGTCACGGAAGAAGGGATCGTGGCATTCGCGCAGCCGTGCGACCCGCAGCCGTTTCACGTCGGCGCGTACGCGACCAGGCGGAGCATCTGCGGCGGCCCCATGGGGAACGGTTGGACGACCTGCACGCTGATGATGCGGATATGGCTTGGGCCCTAGATCAAGGACGGACAGGTCTTGCCTACGTCCTGTCTTGCCGCCACAGTTCCATCGTTCATTGCAGTGATTGCCGGCGCGCTGGAAGCGCAGTCGGCATTCCCTGGCCAATGGACGGGCATCGGCTCGCATGACCCATTTGAAGGAGGTGAAACACGATTAGGCCGCCATTGATCCTGACCTTCCTGTCAGGGCGTCCAAGCCTGGCAGTCCATACCTACCAACCAATGAGAGATCACAACATGCGTACCTCAACCAAGTTTGCCTCGCTCCTGGTGCTGTTCACGTCGTTTGCATCTGCGCAGCAGTCGACGTTTGATGGGAAATGGAGCGGTCCGGCGACGAGCCCCAGTGCTGGTCAGATTCAGGTCAATCTGACTATCGCGAAGGGGAGCGGCACCATGCGCTACGCCCAGAAGGTGAACTACACGACCGTCGACCAGTGCGCGAACCGGGACATTCCGGTCTCGGTGGTATCCCAGACCGCATCCGAGATGGTCATCGCGATCCAGGGGGCGAAGGTCCTGAAGGGTTGCATTGATGAAACCGCCACCCTCAAGCTCGTTGACGGCAAGACGCTGCAGTCGACACTCAAGGACGGTCGGGCCATGACGCTTGCTCGCAGCAAGTAGGCTCGCGGCAGCACGCGTCCCGGATGGCGAAAACCGAGCGCTCGATGGAGCGCCAACCGGGCTTCGCCGACGCCGGGCCCGCCTTGCAGGCGGGCCCAAGCAGACGGCTCCGGGCGACTGCCGGGCGGCGGCGTTTCTTCCTCGGGGCCGAGCCGACAACTTGCCACGCCGCGCCGGATAATCCCCGCCCGGCCCTGCACCTCACGCGATGACTGCCCCCGTCCCCACCCCCTACGAAGATTTCATGCGCCATGTATTCGAGCATGGCGTGCACAAGAGCGACCGCACCGGCACGGGCACGCGCAGCGTGTTCGGCCACCAGATGCGCTTCGACCTTGCGGCTGGCTTCCCGCTGGTGACGACCAAGAAGGTGCACCTGAAGTCCATCATCCTGGAGTTGCTGTGGTTCCTGCGTGGGGACGGCAACGTGCGCTGGCTGCAGGAGCGCGGCGTGACGATCTGGGACGAATGGGCCAGCCCCGATGGTGACCTGGGTCCGGTCTACGGCGTGCAGTGGCGTTCCTGGCCCACGCCCGACGGCGGCCACATCGACCAGATCGCCGAGGTCGTGAAGACGCTCAAGACCAACCCGGACAGCCGCCGCATCATCGTCAGCGCATGGAACGTGGCGGACCTCTCCAAGATGGCACTGATGCCCTGCCACGCCTTCTTCCAGTTCTACGTGGCCGACGGCAAGCTCTCCTGCCAGCTCTACCAGCGCAGCGCCGACATCTTCCTCGGCGTGCCCTTCAACATCGCCAGCTACGCGCTGCTGACGATGATGCTGGCCCAGCAATGCGAGCTGCAGTTGGGCGACTTCATCTGGACCGGCGGCGACTGCCACATCTACGACAACCATGTGGAGCAGGTGCAGACCCAGCTTGCCCGCGCGCCGCGGCCCTGCCCCACCATGACGATCAAGCGCCGGCCGGCGAGCATCTTCGACTACGAGTTCGAGGACTTCGAGCTGAGCGGCTACGACCCGCATCCGGCCATCAAGGCACCGGTGGCCGTATGAGCCGCATCACGCTGGTCGCCGCCGTCGCCAAGGACGGCGCCATCGGGCGCGACAACGCGCTGCTCTGGCATATTCCGGAGGACATGGCGCGCTTCAAGGCGCTGACGGCGGGCAAGCCCGTCGTCATGGGCCGGCGCACCTGGGACTCGCTGCCGCCCCGGTTCCGTCCGCTGCCCGGGCGGCGCAACCTCGTCGTCAGCCGCTCCGTCAGGGCGCTGCCGGGCGCGGAGGTGTTCGCCAGCCTGGAAGCGGCGCTGGCCGCTTGCGCGGCCGAGCCCGAGGTCTGCGTCATCGGCGGCAGCGAGATCTATGCGCTGGCGCTGCCGCTGGCCGACAGGCTGGCGCTGACCGAGGTGGACATCGCCTGCCCGGATGCAGACCGGCATTTCCCGGCTTGGCCGCGGGAGCACTTCACCGAGGCCGCGCGCGAAGCCCACAGAGGCGCGACCGGCCCGGCCTTCGATTTCGTCGACTATTTGCGCAAGGACTAGACCCCATGTCAAAGGACTTCCACGTCCACGGCCCGCACGAGCATGAGCTGGAGCACGCCGCCCAGCACGAGCCCAGGGGCTTTGCCGGCCAGTTGGCCGTCATCACGGCCATCCTGGCCACCGTCGGCGCCTTCTTCTCCTACATGGGCGGCGCGACCCAGGCCAATGCCGGCCTGCTCAAGAACGACGCGGCCATCAAGAAGACCGAGGCCAGCAACCAGTGGAACTACTACCAGGCCAAGAGCAGCAAGCAAAACCTCGCTGAGCTGGCACAGGAGCTGAGCAGCGGCGAGGAGCAGAAGGCCAAGTACCGGGACAAGGTGGCCCGCTACGAGAAGGAGAAGGCCGACATCAAGGCAGCCGCCGAGGCGCTGGAGCGGGAGTCCAGCCAGTTCGACGCGAAGAGCGGGGAACAGTTGCACCAGCACCACCGCTGGGCCCAGGCGACGACGGCCCTGCAGATCTCCATCGCGCTGGCGGCGATCGCGCTGCTGACCCGGCGCCGCTGGATGGAATGGGCCACCCTCGTCGCCGGCGGCCTGGGCATCGTGCTGGGTGGCCTGGCCGCACTGCACGTCTGAGGCGCGCCCGCAGCCCGGCGAGATCGCACCGGGCTGCGGGCCGTGTGTTGCGGCTGCGTTGCAAACGTAGCAATCCCGCCCGGCAGCGAAATTCCTTCATGCGCCTTGAGATCGACAGTCCGGTCAGCGTGCCAATCCTGACGCGAGCCTCTGGAGATCCACCATGCGCAATGCCCTTCGCCCCCTCTCCGGCGCCCTGCTGATCGTCGCCCTGTCGCTGGGCGCGGCGTCGGCGAAGGCCGACGGTGCCTACGTGACCGGATCGATCACCGCGCCGGACTACAGGAATGGCGTCAACGGCGTCGGCTCCGGCAGCGGCCGGGCCGGGGTGTCGCTGGGGGCCGGCTACGACTTCAACTCCAACTTCGGCCTGGAGGGCGGCTACTTCAGCCTGGGTCGCGGCCGGGACGCGAACGGCACCGTCAACGCGCATGGCGCCTACCTCGACGCGATAGGCCGCCTCGAACTGGTGCCCAAGGTCTCGCTGTACGGCACGGTGGGCGCCGCGCAAGGGCATTTTTCCACCACGAACGGCAACGATTCGAGCCCGGCGCTGAAGCTGGGGGGCGGCCTGCAGTACGACCTGACGCCCACCATTGCGGTGCGCCTGGGCTACCAGCAATACCGCTTCAGCAACGCCTTCGACAGCCAGCCCCGCGTCGGCGAGGCCGTCCTCGGCCTCAAGGTCGGGTTCTAGGCCCGGCCCCTGGCCGGTCAAGCCGGAGGCACCGTGAAACAAGGCATCGCGCATTCGGTCGGGCACGCGGCGGCAGCGGCGAGGGAGGTCGCGCGCTGCGCCACGCTCCTGCTCATGCTGGCCGCCGTGACGCTCGCCGGCCCCGCCCAGGCCCAGGAGCATTGCGCCTACCGGGACGACGGCGTCGGCTCCCTGCGCCGCATGCTCAGCGGGCCGGCGCTGGACTCGATCAGCCCGACGCTGGAGCAGCGCACGCACATTCGTGCCATTCTGGCGGACGCCTCGGACGATGCCCATGCCTACTGGGCCCAGACTCAGGAGCTGAACGCGCAGATGGCACGGCTCATGTTGGCGCCCAAGGTGAATGCCGTGGCCGTCGAGGCCTTGCGCCAGCAGCAGCTGGGCCTGCACGCAATGGCCAGCAAGCGACGCACTCAGCACATGATGGACCTGATGGCGACACTGACGCCCGAGCAGCGCGTTCGGCTGGCGGTGCTCCACCCCGACCCCACATGCACCGCCGCCACCGTCACGCTGGCGCGCTAGGCCGGCCGCGGGCCGCCCGCCGCCAACGCACCGGACGGCAATGGCCTTCAGTACAAGGTCTCGACCGTGGTGTCGAAGAGGTAGCCGGCGCCGCGCTCGGTGACGATCAGCGTGGGATGGAAGGGGTCCGGCTCGATCTTGCGCCGCAGCCTGAGGACCTGCACGTCCACGGTCCGGTCGTAGACCTCGGCGTTGTGCAGCCGGGACAGGCTGAGCAGTTGGTCGCGGCTGAGGACGCGCTGCGGGGCGCTGCAGAACGCGGCCAGCAGGCTGAACTCGTTGTTGGCCAGCTCCAGCTGGCTGCCGTCCGGCGCGGTGAGGCGCCGCGTGCGCAGGTTGAACTCCCAGCCCGCGAAGCGGTAGGCCCGGCGCTTCTCGTCCCGCGAGTTCAGCTCCGTCTGCGCCTGGTAGCGCCGCAGCACCGCCCGCACCCGCGCCAGCAGCTCGCGCGGGCTGAAGGGCTTGGTCACGTAGTCGTCCGCGGCCAGCTCCAGCCCCATGACGCGATCGGCCTCCTCCGACTTGCCGGTCAGCAGCATGATGGGCACGGAGGCGCGTTCCCGCAGCTGCCTCGCGAGGTTCAGGCCGTCCTCGCCGTGCAGGCGCAGGTCCAGGATGACCAGATCGATCGCCTCCCGGTCGAAGGCCTCGAACATCTGGGCCCCCGTCGCCACGCAGGTGACGCGCAGCTCGTTGGCGCTGAAGTACTCATCCAGCAGCTGGCGCAGGGCCGGGTCATCGTCGACGACGAGGAGGTGGTGGCTGGCGGGTGCAGAGGTGGTCATGGTTGCATGGTCACTTCGCAGGACGACGCTGCAACTGTAAGCCGGCGAGCCGGCCCGCTCGAATAAGCTTGGCGTCGCATGGAGCATCCCAAGTCTGCCCGCTTCCAGTGGCGGGTCATCGTCATCGTGCTGGAGGTCCTGGTTGCGCTGGTGGTGGCCGGCGCGCTGTGGGCGCTGCGCCAGCAGACGCTGCGCAGCGAGCTGGCCACGCTGGCCTCGCTGTCGGCCGCCATGGCCGCGCAGGCCGACGGCGTGCTGGACATCGCCAACGCCACGCTGGAGACGACGCGACAGGAGCTCAGCAAGGGCATGCTGGTGCCGCAGTCCTATGACACGCATGGCCTGCTGCAAGCTCGGGTGGCGGGCCTGCCCAAGTTCCGTGCGCTGGGCATCGTGGACGCCCAGGGCATGCGCGTGGCCACGTCCCGCGGCGATCCTGCGCCGCCCGTCTCGTCGGCCGATCGGGATTTCTTTCTGGCAGCGCGTGACGGGCCGCCAGGCCAGATCTTCATCGCCCAGCCCCGCGTCAGCAGGTCCGACGGACAGCCGAGCATCGCCGTCTCCAAGGACTGGCGGGACAGCGACGGGCAGTTCAGGGGCGCCGTCGTCCTGCTGGCCGATCCGGAGTTCCTGGATGGCGACTTCGACCGCATCGCGCCCACCGACGACACCTCACTGGCCATCTACAGGCGCGACCGGGCGCTGGTCTCCGACGGCCCGGGCGACGGCAGCGCCAAGCTACTGCCTCGCCTGGCAATGGAGCGCCTTTGGCAGGACCCGCATCCCGAGGTGCCGCGCCTGCTCCAGATCGATGACGGGCATGGGCGCCTGGTGGCGGCCCACATGCTGCGCAGCTATCCCTTGATGGTGGTGGTGACGCGGGACGCGACGCTGGCCCTGGCCGACTGGCGCCGCCAATGCGGGTTCGCCGCGTTCGCCGCCGGCATCGCCATGCTGCTCACCGCCTGGCTGTCCGCGCGGATCGGGCGTGAGCAGGCCCGCCGGGAGGCGGTCGAATCCGTGCTGCTGGACGAGCAGCAGCGTGCGTCCCGCGCGTTCCAGGCCGCCCGCGAGGGCTATGTGGAATGGAATATTCCAGCCAACAAGGTGTCGATGTCGCCGCGCATGAAGGAGTTGCTGGGCCTGCCCCGCGGTGCCGACGTCGGCCGCGCCGAGGCCGTGCCGCAGGAGGGGCTGCATCCGGAGGACCTCGCCACCTTGCGCGCCCATTGGCGCGACGTCCAACGCGGCGGCCCGACCGACGTGAGCGTCGTCCTGCGCGTCGGCGACGGCCCCGGCGACTGGCGTCACGTCCAGCTGCGCGGCCATGTCGAGCGCGACGACCAGGGCCAGGCGCGCATCTTCCACGGCACCGCCGTGGACATCTCGACCGAGGTGCGGTCCGACCTGGCGCGCCGGCGGCTTCACGACCAGCTGCAACAGGCCCGCAAGCTGGAGGCGCTGGGCAACCTGGCGGGCGGCGTCGCGCATGACTTCAACAACATCCTCGCCGCGGTGATCGGCTATGGCGAGCTGGCCCGGGACGAGGCCAAGGCCGACTCCAAGCAGTCCCGGCACCTGGACCAGATCCTGCAGGCCGGCTACCGGGGCAAGTCCGTGGTCGAGCGCATCCTGTCCTTCAGCCGGGGCTCGCCGCGCAAGCGCGTGGTGTTCCTGGCCCAACCCGTGGTCAGCGAGGTCGCGCAGACGCTGAGGGCGTCGCTCGCCCCCCACGTCCGCGTCGAGCTGGCACTGGAGGCGCCCGACGCCGCCATCGAGGGCGATCCCACGCAGTTCTACGAAGCGGTGATGAACCTGTGCACCAACGCCTTGCAGGCCCTGGCGGGCCATGGGCAGGTGACCGTGAGCCTGCGCACCACCCACCCGACGGCGCCGCTCAAGCTGTCGGAAGGCGAGTTGGCGGCCGGACACTACCTGGTCGTCGGCGTCAGCGACAACGGCCCCGGCATCCCTGACGACATCCGCTCGCGCCTGTTCGAGCCGTTCTTCACCACCAAGGGCCCCCGCCACGGCACGGGCCTGGGCCTGGCCATCGTTCACGGCGTGACCGAGGAGCTGGGGGGCGCCATCGACGTACAAAGCGAACCCGGCAGCGGCAGCGCCTTCTTCATCCATGTGCCGCTGTCGGCCCAGCCCGTCAACGACGCCAGTGCGCAGACCCGGGAGCTTCCGCTCGGCAACGGGCAAACCGTGCTGGTGGTGGACGACGAGCCGGGGCTGGTACGGCTCGCCGAGGAGATGCTGGCGGGCCTGGGGTACGAGCCATTCGGGCTGGCGTCCAGCCGCGAGGCGCTGCAGGCCTTGCAGGCCGAGCCCGAGCGCTTCGACATCCTGCTCACGGACGAGGTCATGCCGCAGCTGTCCGGCACCGCGCTGGCGGAGGCGGCCCGGACCGCCTGCCCCAAGCTCATCGTCCTGCTTGCGACCGGCTGGGGCGGCGAGAAGCTGGAGCAGCGCGCCGCGGAAGCCGGCGTCTGCGCCTGCCTGTCCAAGCCCCTGACCCGTTCGGAGATGGCCTGGGCCCTGCACGACGCGCTGCAGCGCGCCGGCAGGTTGCAGATGTAATCCAGCCGGCGCTCAGGCATGCGGCCCCGGCAACAAGGGGTGCTCACAGTGACACCAGTCGCTTCGCGGCTTGACTGGAGTTCCACGACATGTACCTGTATTCCCCGCCCCCGCGCCAGACGGCCAGGAGCATCTGGATTGATCCGCCCCGCTTCCGCCCCCCCGAACTGGAGGTTCCCGAACCGCCGCCGCCCTTGCTCGTCCAGGTCGTGCCGCGCCGCCCGTTTCCTGACGCCGTCTGGATCGGCGGCTACTGGGTCTGGCTGGACGGCTGGGTCTGGGCCCGCGCAATGTGGTCGGCGCCACCCTGCCTGGAAGCCCGCTGGGTCTGCCCGCGTTACGCCGCGCAGGACGGGCAGATGCGCTTTCGGGCCGGCTACTGGGGCTCGGCAGACGCCGCCGAGCCGCATCGCACCGGCCTGGGGCGCTGCGTGCTCCCGGCGCCGCCGGGTTCCTCGCCGGGCATCGTGGTGCCGGCGCCGGACGCCACCGCCCCGGCAGTGCTGACGGGCATCCCGCCCATCCACGCCGAGGGCATGCGCGTCTCGCCGCTGGCAGGCCCGAACGGCAGGACCATGGTGGCGGTGGATGCGCCGGCAACGGCGACCATCGCCGGCCTCGCCATCCATCGCATCGTTCCCCGGGCGGCCGACGAGGCCGCGGGCATGACGGCCCTCGTGCGCAACATGGCGCCGCTGCCGCGCTCCGAGGTTGCGATGCGCTTCCAGGGACCGTCGATGAAGGCCGTCTCCCGCGGTTCGTCCGGCCATGCGGTCTTTTAACGTACTGGTCGTCGACGACGATCCTTTCATGGCCAGGCATACCCAGCTCATGCTGCGGCGCGGCGGCATCGCCGGCACCTGTCTCGAGATGGGCTCCGGAGCGGCGGCACTGGACTACCTGAGACGAGCGCCCAGGCATGGGCTGGACCTGCTGCTGCTGGACCTGCACATGCCGGACCTGGGCGGGTTCGACGTGCTCGCCGCCTACGAAGGCCTGCCGGCGCAGCAGCGCGCCAAGGTGCTCGTCGTGCTGAGCGCGTCCAGCCTGGCCTCCGATATCGAGCGCGCGATGCTTCACCCCTGCGTGGCCGACTATCTGCTCAAGCCGCTGGACGGCCAGCAGATCCATTTCCTGGCCCTGCTCATGCAGTCACAGCTGGCGCGACAGGGCTGAACCCCGGCGTCGGCCCCGCCCCCGGTGCGGCGCATCGGGGGCTTGCTCTTGCCAGCGCCCGAATGGCGAACCCGCCGCCGCCAACCCGTGGCCGCCGCGGTGAAACGGGTGCGAGCCAGGCCGTCCGTCGGCCCGGATCCGGCCTGTCAGCGCAGGGGCTGGGCGATGACGGCCTTGATGTCGGTGGTCAGCTGCTTGTTGTCGGAGCGCAGCGTGCTGCGGTCGGTGCCAAGCGTCGCGCGGTCGCTGGCCACGGCGGTCGTGTTGCCCGCGGCGCGGTCGGCGCGCAGCTGGGCGAAGTCCGCCTCGATCTTGCTGCCGTCCGAGGCCAGGGTCGCCCGGTCGGCCGTCACCGTGGCGGAGTTGTTGACCGCCGCGCGCACGGCGGCCTGGTCGGCGTGCAGTTGCGTCTCGTCCGTCGTGATCTTGCTGCGGTCCGTGCTCACCGCCGCTGCGTTGCCCGCCGCCCGGTCGCTGCGCAGTTGGCTGAAATCCGTCTTCAGCGTGGACCGGTCCTGGGCGACGGTGGGATTCTGGGCGAAGCCGCCGCGGCCACCATGGGGATGGGCGCAGGCCAGACCCGAGATTGCCAACGCACCGGCCAGCGCGGCCCATTGCTTGAGATTCATGGGATTCATGTCCATTCCTTGAAAGGATTGCGACGACGCCGGCTCCGGCACTGGTCGCCCGGGTCGTCATGCCTCCGCTTGGTCCAGGCCATGCGCGCGTCGCGGGAGGCCAGACGCCGCGCGCACGGGTGCTTCAGGACTTCGCGAACACGGCGTCAACGGTGCTGCCGTCGCCGAGCTGGCATTCGCCCTGGCCACCACCACTCATCCCGGACTGCGGCGAGTTGAGATGGAAGCGGCAGCGCATGCGCTGCTCACCGCTGCCTTGCAGGTTGGCGACGACCTTGCCGCTGTACTGCGTCGCGAAGGCCGTGTCCGGGAACGGCCCCCAGTAGCGCCAGTCACCCCAGCCACGGCGCCAGCCATGCCACATCGGCTCGAGCACCTCGATGCGCGTGGTGCTGGTGAGCTGGACGAACGGGCCGCTGTAGACCCCGCCGTTCGCGAGCGTGGCAGTCATGCTGCCGGTGGTGCCGCCGTCCTTGCTGATCCAGTTGAAGGAAACCGGGCCACCGCCGCTGCGGACAGATCCGGAGCCGGCACCGATGGTGGTGCAGCCCGCCAGCGCGCCCAGCGCGCAGATGAAGGCACAGAAGGTCAGACCAAGGCGCGTGGAACGGGTCGCGCCACCAGTGGCAGAAGGCGTGTTCATGTCGAGACTCCTTGCATTGCTGACCGGCCCACGGGTTGCGGGTCTCAGGCAGCACAAGAATCCGGCGTCTGCTGCAGCGTTGAATGTCGGCAAGAACGGGCCAGATGACACTTGCAACCTGCGCCGGCGGCCGCAGGCGGGACGATTGTTCGCATTGGGTTTGCAACTGAAACATGCGCATGCCGCAGCGGAACGCTGCCGCAACCTGAGCGGTCCAGCATCGTCTCCAGGCTCACCGCGAGCCCGAGCCAGCGATGGTGACCCGACGGCGCCGCTGGCTTCATCCAGGGTCTGCCGTGCTGCGGGTAACAAGTGCGCAACGGCAGAAGCGTCGGGACTTCCTTCAACCCAGGAGTTCCATCATGAATCAGCCCCTCAACCGCCATACCCGCGCGCCCATCTCCGCCGTGCTGCTCGCGTTGGCAATGGCAGCCAATGTGGGTACGGCGCGGGCCGAGGCCCCGCCGGCTGGAGCTCCCCATGCGCATCGCGCCCATGCCGGGGCCTACTGGAGCAAGGGGTCGCGCGACCTGCGGGCGGTCGGTGCCTCGGTCGATCAGATCCAGCGCATACGCGCCATCTACAAGAAGGCCGCGACCGACCTGATGCCCCAGCGCACCCAGTCCCGGCAGCTGCGCGCCGAGTTGCGCAAGCTGATGGCGGCGCCGACGATAGACACCGCCGCCGTGGAAGCCACGCGCCAGCGCATGGCCGCGGTCCAGGACACGATGAGCAAGCGCCGCATGCAGGCCCGCGTGGAGGCCGCCAACGTGCTCACCGCGGATCAGCGGGCCAAGCTGGCGGCACGCCGGGCGCAGCGCCAGGAGCTGCGTGAACGGCACCGCGCCGAGATGCGCGCGCTGGAGATGCCCAAGCAAGGCTCCTGAAGCCCGAACCCGCGGGCGGGACGGAGCGCCAGCATTCCCCCGCCCGATGCCCGGCGCGAGTTGCAAACGTAACCGGGAGGGCTCCGCGCGCAACGCCTCCGAAAGCCGGGACGGAGATGCTGGCGACGCCCCTGGACCGACGCTCCCGGTGCTCGGTCCGGGGAATCAATACCACCCAACCCTTTGACCTTCGAGGAGAGTACCCATGCCAGCTCGCAAACTGACCGCCCTCGCCTGCGCCGCGATCGCCGCCCTTGCACTGAGCGCCTGTGGCGGCGGCAGCGCCCAAGCCACCATAGGCGGCACGGTGTCCGGCCTGGCGACCGGCAGCAACCTGACCCTGACCGAAGGCCCGACCACCACGACGCTGATGGTCGGCAGCAATGGCGCCTTCGACATGCCCGGAACCGTCAGCGCAGACAGCACCTATGCGGTCACCGTGCAGACCCAGCCGCCCGGCCAGACCTGCAGCGTGTCCAACGGCAGCGGCACGACGGACGACGAAGGTGATTCCATCGACAACGTGATGGTTTCCTGCGTCAACAACATCAGCGTGGGCGGCACCGTCTCCGGCCTGAGCGTCGCGTCCAGCGTCACGCTGAGCGACGGCATCAGCAGCTTGACGGTCGCCGGCCCCGGCAGCTTCAGCTTCCCCGACAGCTTCAGCGCCGGCCAGGCCTACATGGTGAGCGTGACGGCCCAGCCGGCCGGGCAGACCTGCGGCGCGACGATCAACGGCGCCGGCACCATCGACGCGGCGGGCGACAGCGTCAGCAACGTGATCGTCAGTTGCGTCGCCATGGGCACCGTGAACGGCACCGTCAGCGGACTCGTCACGGGCGGCAGCCTGACGGTGAGCGACGGACAGTCGAACCTCGTGCTGTCGCAGAACGGCCTCTTCGGCTTCGTCGACATGTTCGCCCCGGGCGCGGCCTATGGGGTCTCGGTGACACAGGCGCCCGCCGGCCAGAGCTGCGCCGTCTCGGCCGGCCAGGGCAACCTGGACAGTGCCGGCGATGCGGTGCTCGGCGTCCAGGTCGCCTGCTATGGGCTGGGAACGCTGAACGGCACGGTGACTGGGCTGGCGGCCGGCGCCACTGTCACGTTGAGCGATGGCGTCAGCAGCCTGTCGCTGGGGTCCAACGGCGGTTTTGCGTTCATGGACAGCTTCCCGGCATCGGCAGCCTACGGCGTCAGCGTCACGACCCAGCCCACCGGCCAGACCTGCACCGTCACGGGCGGCAGCGGAAGCATCGATAGCAACGATAGCGCCGTCACCGGCATTGCGGTGACCTGCGTCTGAGCGCCCCCCGCAAGGGCGGGTCGATTGCAGGCCGCCGCGAGGCGGCCTGCCTGTTTGCCGTCAACCGGCATTCGCGGGGCCGCCCGGGTCGGGCGTCATCGACGCAAATGCCGCACCGCCCGCTTTACCGGGAACCGGCCGGCGCCGCTTCCACGCGCTGGCCGTTGACGTACGCCACCCCGTCGATCACCTCGATGAGCATGTCGCCCCATTCGCTGCTCCACACGTAGCGCAACACGCCTTCAGTGGCGAGTTCCAGGTCGGCCTGCACGGACCGGCCGGGCCTGAGCAGGATCTGGGGCAGCAGCGGGGCATTCATGGCGATGGACGCGGTCGGATGCCCAAGGATACGCCGCCCGCCCCGGCATCCTGTGTGGATGGGTTACCGGCCGGCGCGGCGCCGCTGCGGGCCAACCTGGGCCTGGCCTGCGAGCCGCCGGTGGCCGGCCTGCATGCCGGCGCGCCGCCGCCATCCGCCGAGCTGCCCGAGCCAGCGCGCCGCCTGCCGCTGGGCCGCGAGCTGTCCGTGGGCCTGCCGTGCCATGCAAACGCGGCCGGCGCGCTGGTGACGCTGCGCGAGGCCCGCGGGCTGCGCGGCGGCCGCCACTGGATCGCCGCCCTGCCCCGCACAGAGATCGCAGGCACGCGCGGACTGGGCGCCATCAAGCGCCCGCGGTGGCGCGACGTCGCCGCGCTGGCACGCAGCGCCACACCGGCCCTCGCCCTGCTCTGAGACCCGACCGCCGCCCAGGAACCCTCTGGGCGGCGACCAAGGTCACAGGTTGGGCCGCTGCGCCAGGCTCAGCTGCAGCAGGACCGTGGCATTGGCCAGGTCGCTCTGCGCCTGCAAAAAGGCGAGATAGGCATCGTCTGCCGAGCGTTGCGCGTTCAGCAACTCCAGCAGCGAGGCGGCGCCGTTGCGGTAGGACAGGCGCATCCCTTCCAGCACCTTCTGGGAGTCCGCCAGCACCGAGTCGCGGTAGCGGGCCAGGTTCTCGCGCGCCGCCAGGAACTGCGCATGCGTGGCACGGACGTCGGCCTCGGCCTTCAGCTCGGTCTGGCGCAAGGCCAGCAGCGCCTGCGTGACCGCCGACTCGGCCTGGACCAGTTCGCCCCGCTGCAGTCTTGACAGCGGAATGGGAATGGACACCGACAGGCTCAGGGTGTTGGAACGCGGCGAGCCGTCCACCGGCTGGCCTTCCGCGTCGACCGAGCTGCGGCCATGCGGCGTGTAGCCGTAGCTGAGGCTGACGCTGGGGTCGACATAGCGGTTGGCGCGTGCCAGATCGGCACTGTCGCGCGCATTGGCCAGGGTTGCACGCGCGATGAGCACATCGTCGCGTCCGCGCAGCGCGCTCTCGACGAGCGCGGTGACGTCGTCGCCGGGCTCGAAGGCCTGGTAGGCGCAGTCCAGCGGCTGCTCGCCGAAGACCTCGGCCAGGTTGCGGCTCAAAGGCACCGCCAGGTTGATGCGCGCGACCCGCACATCGGCCCGCGCCTTGACGACGGCAGCCTGGTACTGGTCGCGCTCGCTGCGCGACTGCAGCAGCTCCAGCCCGCCGACGTCGCCGGCCTTGCGGCGCACCTCGTTGGCGCGCACGACGTCGGACAGCGCCTGCAGCGTCGCCTCCTGGCGCAGCAGCGCCTCGCGGGTGCGGCAGGCCTCGGCAAAGGCGCCGGCCGCGGCGCTGTAGAGGTTGTGCTTCACACCCTCGGCATTGGCCTGGGTCAGCGCGACGGTGCTCTCGGCCGCCTTGACGCGGCGACCGCGCTTGCCGGCCGTTTCCAACGTCCAGCTCAGGCTCAACGACTGACCCAGGCGCGGCTTGGGGTTGACCTCGCGGCTGAACTCCTTGGGGCCAACGTCCCAGCTCAGGCTGGGATCGGGTGCCACACCGGCGATGGACACGCCGGCACGCGCCGACGTGATGGCCTCCCGCTGGACGGCGAGATCGAGACTGTGCTGCTCGACGGCGTCCAGATAGCGCGCAAAGCGGACGGGGTCGGTCTGGGCTGCAGCCAGGCCGGCGGTGGCGGCGAGCGCCAGCGGGAAAAATCGACGCAGCATCATGCGGTCTCCTGGGCCGTGGCCGCTTGGGCTTCGGCCTGGGCGCGTCGCTGCGCCACGGCCTCGACACGGGTTTCAATCCATTGGTAGAGGGCGGGCAGCAGCAGCAGCGTCAGCAGCGTGGCCGTCACCAGCCCGCCGACGACGACGGTGGCCAGCGGGCGCTGCACGTCGCTGCCCAGCCCCTGGGCCAGCATGGCCGGCGTCAGGCCGAGCGCGGCGACGGTGGCCGTGACCAGCACGGGCCGGATGCGGCTGCGCGCGCCCTCGATGACGGCTTCGCGCAGCGCGCGCCCCTCCTGGCGGCGCAGCCGGTTGATCTGCGCAATCATCAGCACCCCGTTCAGCACGGCGACGCCGAAGAGCGCGATGAAGCCGACGGCACTGGACACGTTCAGCGTCATGCCGCGCAGGTGCAGCGCGGCCAGCCCGCCCAGCGTGGCCAGCGGCACCACGGCCAGCACCAGGGCCGGCTGGCGCAGATTGCCGAACTCCGCGAACAGCAGCAGGAACATCAGCCCCAGCGTCATCGGCAGGATCAGCGCCAGGCGGGCCTGGGCGCGCTGCAGGTTCTCGAACTGCCCGCCCCAGACGAGCTCATAGCGTTGCGCGTCGAACTTCACCTCCCGCTCGATGGCGGCCTGTGCGTCCGCCAGCACGGCCGACAGGTCGCGCCCGCGCGGGTTGAGCTTGACCGTCAGGTGCCGGCGCGCGCTCTCGCGCGTGATGGTGCTCTCGCCCGCCACCGTGCGGATGCCGGCGACCTGGGCCAGCGGGACCTTGGCGCCGCCCGGCGCGGACAGCATCAGGCCGGCGATCGCCTCGGGGTTGTTGCGGACCGACTCCGGGAAGCGCACCGTGAGGCCGTAGCTCTTCTCGCCGACGAAGACCTGGCCTATGGTCGCGCCGCCGATGCCGGTCGTGATCAGGTCGCTGACGTCGTTGGCGTTGATGCCGTAGCGGGCCGCGGCCGCACGGTCGACATCGATCTTCAGGTTCGGCAGCGGCGGCTCCTGGTCGATGGCCACATCGGCCGCACCGGGCACCTTGTTCAGCGTCGCGACCACCTCGCCGGCGATGCGGCGCAGCTCGTCGAAGCTCTCGCCGTAGATCTTGACCACCAGGTCGGTGTGCGCGCCGGACAGCTTGTCCTGCACGCCGTCGATCATGGGCTGCATGAAGCCCACGCTCAGGCCCGGGATCTGCCGGTAGCGCGCATCCAGCTTGGCGATCAGGTCCTGCTTGCTGATGCCGGACTTCCAGCTCGCGTAGGGATGCAGCCCGACGCTGGCCTCGATGTGCGAGACCGTCCAGGGGTCGGTGCCGTCGTCGTTGCGGCCGGTCTGCGTGACGACGTAGGACACCTCGGGAAACTCGCGCGTCGCGTTGCGCAGCTCGCCGGCCAGCGCGCTGGCTTTGTCCAGCGTGATGCCGGGCGGCAGCGTGACCTGCAGCCATAGCGAACCCTCGTCGAGATAGGGCAGGAAGTCGCGGCCTATGGTCGAGCCCAGCAGCAGCACGCCCGCCAGCGCGCCGACACAACTGGCCAGCACCCAGCGCCGCTTGTCGATGGCGGCATCCAGGAAGCGCTGGTAGCGCGCCACCAGCCAGTCCATCGGCCGGTTGCGAAACACGCGCCGCGGCTTGCGGAAGGCCAGCCAGGCCAGGCCGGGGATCAGCGCCAGCGCCGACAGCAGCGCGCCGATCAGCGCCGAGCCGACCGCGAAGGCCATCGGCGAGAACAGCTTGTACTCGATGCGCTGGAAGGCAAACAGCGGCAGGTAGGCGGCGATGATGACCAGCATGCCGAAGAAGATCGGCCGGGCCACCTGCAGCGTCGCCGTGATCGCGTCGGCCGCAGTGATCTGGCGCCCCTCCTGCTGCTCGCGCCGGCGCATGATGTTCTCAACCAGCACGACCGCCCCATCGACGAGGATGCCGAAGTCGATCGCGCCCAGCGACAGCAGGTTGGCCGGGATCTGCAGATGGCGCATGAAGACGAAGGCGATCAGCAGCGCGAGCGGGATCGTCACCGCGACGATGAAGGCGGCGCGCCAGCTGCCCAGCGACAGCAGCAGCACCAGCGTCACGAGGGTCACGCCCTCGATCAGCGTGTGGCCCACCGTCTGCGTCGTCGCCTCGATCAGCGAGCTGCGGTCCAGGTAGGGGACGACCTTGACGTCCTTGGGCAGCAGATGCTCGTTGAGGTCGCGCACGGCCTCGTGCACACCCTTGATGACCGCCGAGGCATGCTCGTCCTTCAGCAGCAGCGTGATGCCCTCGATGGTGTCGGCGTTGTCGTCCTTGCCGAGGATGCCGCGGCGCTCGACGTTGCCGTAGGCCAGGCGGCCGAGGTCACGCACCAGCACCGGCGTGCCGTTCTTCGCGTTGACCACGACGTTGCCCATGTCCTCCAGCGAACGGATCAGGCCGACGCCACGGATCACGTAGGCCTGCTCGCCGCGGTTCATGACGCTGCCGCCGGCGCTGCTGTTGTTGGCGTTGATCGCGTCCTTGATCTGCTGCAGCGTGAGGCCGTACTGGACCAGCTTGGCGGGGTCCAGCTCCAGCATGAACTGCGTGGTCAGGCCGCCGAAGTTGGCCACGTCGATGACGCCAGACACCTTCTTCAGGCGCGGGATGACCGTCCAGAACTGCAGCTCGGACAGCTCGCGCAAGCTGCGGCTCTTGGATTCCAGCGTGTAGCGGTAGATCTCGCCGATGGGCGAGGTGTAGGCGTCCAGCCCAGGCTGGGCGCCATAGGGCAGGCTCACGCCCGCGATGCGCTCCTGCAGGCGCTGGCGCGACCAGTAGCCCTCCACACCGTCCTTGAAGACGACGGTGATCAGCGAGAGGCCGAAGGTGCTCTTGGAACGCAGCACATGCAGGCCCGGCGTGCCGAGCAACTCGCGCTCCAGCGGCACGGTGATCTGCTGCTCCACCTCCTCCGCGGCCAGGCCCGGCACCTGCGTGACCACCTGGGACGTCACGTCGGCGATGTCGGGGTAGGCCTCGATGGGCAGCTGCTTCCAGCTGTACCAGCCATAGAGCGCGACGAAGGCGAAGACCAGCCAGACGATGACGCGGCGCTCAAAACACAGGGTGACGAGGCGTTCAATCATTGAGCAGCACCCCTTCCTTCACGACGATGCGCTCGCCGGCCTTGAGCCCGGACAGGATCTCGACGCGGTCGCCCATGCTGGCGCCCACGGTGACCTGGCGGGCCTCGAACTTGAACGGTGCCTTCTCGACGAAGACGCGCGTGAACAGGCCGCTCTGCAGCACCGCCGTGGCCGGCACGAGGATGGCCGGATGGGACGCACCCGAGAACACGACCTTGGCGAACATGCCGGGGCGCAGCTTGCCCTCATGGTTGTCCAGCAGCAGCCGGACCTTGACCGTGCGGGTGTCCACGTCCAGCACCTCGCCGACGTAGCGCACTTCGCCATTGATCGGCTCGCCGGGATAGGCGTTCAGCAGGATGCGTGCCTTCTGCCCGACGAAGACGGCGGCCAGATCCTTCTCGGCGACGGCGGCCGTGACGGCCACGGTGGACAGGTCGGCCACCGTCATCAGCGGCGCGGTGATGTCGTTCCAGTAGCCACCCTGGGCGCCGCTCATGTCGATGACGCGCCCGTTGATCGGCGAGCGCAGCACGAACTGGCGTCGCGCGGATGCGTTGCTCGCGCCCAGCTGGGCCAGGCGCGCCTGCGTGACCTGGGCGTCGCTCTCGGCCTGGTTGTAGGCGAGCTGCGCCGCCTCGAAGTCCTTGCGGGCGGCAATGTCCGCATCGAGCAGCAGCTTCTGGCGCTCCAGGTCGCGCCCGGCCTGCTGCAGCGAGGCGCGGGCCTTGGCCGCGTCTCCGTAGGCCGTACTCAGGTCGGACGAGTCCAGCGTGAAGAGCGCATCGCCCTTGCGGACCGCGTCGCCCAGCGCGCGGTGCAGGCGCTCGACGCGGCCGGTGACGGGCGACGTGATCTTCACGAGGTGGTCGGGCAAGGCCTCGACGGACCCGGGCGCGCTGATCGGCTGCTCGACAATGCCGTTCTGGGCCGTCTCGACGACCAGGCTCTTGCGCAGCGGCGACGCGGGCGGCACGACGGCGAGCGCGCCTTCGCGCTGCACGGCCGAGGTGGGCGCGCTGGCGGCCCCGTCGGTGGGATCGGCCGGGCTGCAGCCAGCCAGCCAGCAGGGCAGGATCAGGCAGGGCAGGACATGGGTACGAAGGCGGGGTAGACTCATCGGAGCTCTCCGGAAGGTCAAATGGAAAGACAGCCCGCCCGGTGGCGGGCTGGATCTCAGCGCAGGGTGACGAGCAGCCCCTGGAATGGCATGCGCCCGGGCCGCGGAGCGGCCACGGGGGCAGGCCGCAGCCGTTGCAGCGTGGCCTGGAAGGCGCGGCGGTGGGCGAAAAGATCGAGCAGCGAACGGAGCAGCATGTGGTTCTCCTGCGGACGGAGCGCCGCAAGCCACCTCATCCGCTAGTCGCGACCGGCCATGCAGCGTCCCGCCCAGTGACTGGGAATGGGCGTGAGCGGGAATTCAGGCGCCTGCCGGCGCCGACAAGGGGCGGGGTCCATCGCGGCTCCTGTTGGCATGGATCGGATGCGCGGCCGATACGGCGCGCGGGGTTGCTGTACCTCGACTGGTACGCCCATGAGCATAGAAAGTGCCGCCTGAAGAAAGGCCCAAGGCTTCCTGAATTTCTCTTCAGGATCGCCGGCCGCCAGCGATGCGACACTGCGGCGCAGGCAAGGACGTCACGATGAGAATACTTTTGGTCGAGGACGACCGCAAGGCCTCGCAGCTGCTAACGCGCGGTCTCGTGGAAGAAGGTTTTGTCGTCGACGCCAGCTTCAGCGTCGCCGAGGCCGACGAGAAGGCCTACGTGACGACCTATGGCCTCGTCGTGCTGGACTGGATGCTGCCGGACGGCGACGGCGTCTCGCTGTGCCGGCGGCTGCGCGAGCGTGGCCAGCAGGTGCCGGTGCTGATGCTGACAGCCCGAGACGCGCTGGCCGACCGCGTGGCCGGGCTCAATGCCGGCGCCGACGACTACCTGACCAAGCCCTTCGAGTTCGAGGAACTGCTGGCGCGCGTACGGGCGCTGCTGCGCCGCTCCGAGCTGACCCGGCCCACGCTGCTGGCCGTGGGCGAGTTGACGCTGGACCCGGTCACGCAACGCGTGACCCGCGCCGGCAGACCCATAGAACTGACGCCCAAGGAATACGCGATCCTGCAGTTCCTGATGCGCCAGCCGGGCGAGGTCGTCAGCCGGTCGCGCCTGGCCGAGCAGGTCTGGCAGGCCGACCTGCTGGCCATCGACAACCTCATCGACGCGCACATGAGCAATCTGCGGCGCAAGGTCGACCCGGCGGGCAGCGCCCCCCTGGTCGAGACCGTTCGCGGCCGCGGCTTCCGCATCAAGCCGGTCGGCGATGCTTAGCTTCCGTCGGCGCCTGGCCCTGGTGCACCTGGTCTCGATCACGGCCGTCCTCGCGATCACGGCCTGGGTCACCTACTGGAGCCTGGTGAACGCCCTGCGCGGCCAACTGGACGGAGCCTTGCTGGCCCTGGCCGAGCAGGAGGCGGGCATCCTGGCCGAGAACCCACGCCTGCCGGTGCGCGTGCACGAGGCCGGCGCCAGCAGGGCGCCGCCGTCCTACGCGCGGCTCGACCGCCTGGTGCAGATCATCGATGCCCGCGGCGGCGTGCTCGCCCGCAGCGGCAATCTCGGGGATGCGCAGTTGCCGACGCCCCCTGCCCTGCTGGAGCGCCTCAAGGCCGGCGAGACGGTCTTCGAGACGCTGCGCCACTATGGCGAGGAGCCGACCCGGCTCGTCTCGGTGCCCATACGCGGCCATGGCAGCGCCTGGGCGGTCCAGGTGGCGGGCTCGCTGGACGACGTCGACCATGCGATCAGCTCGGCCGGCTATGTGTTCGCCGCGATGGGCTTCGTGCTGGTGGTGGTCGTGACACTGGGCGGCGCGCTGCTGACCCGGCGCGCATTCGGCGCCATCAGCGATGTCGTTCAGCAGGCCCGGGCCATTGGCGACGCCAACCTCGCCGCCCGCCTGCAGCATCCGGGCACGCAGGACGAGATCGGCCGCCTCGTCGACACCCTCAACGACATGCTGATGCGCATCGAGCTGTCCTTCGAGGCACAGCGGCGCTTCACGGCCGACGCCTCGCACGAGCTTCGTTCACCGCTGTCGCGACTGCGCGCCGAGCTGGAGATCACGCTGCGGCGGCCGCGCGAGAGCGCCGACTACGTGAATGCGCTGCGTTCCTGCCTGGACGAGGTCGAGCGCCTGACCCTGATGGTCGAGGAGCTGCTCGCGCTCGCGCGCCTCGATGCGGGGCAGGAAGCGCCGCATGTCGGGGCACTGGATCTGGCACCAGTCGTCGAGTCCGCGGTGCAACGCCTGCGCGGCATGGCACAGCGGCAAGGCGTGGAACTGCACTACCGGCCCGCGCCCGACATGCGGGCGCAGATCGCCGAGAACTCGCTGGGCCTGGTGATCGCCAATCTGCTGGACAACGCCATCAAGTTCTGCGGCTCGGCCGGCCATGTCGGCGTGTCGCTTTCGGCGCAGGACGGCTTTGTCCGGATCGACGTCGACGACGACGGCCCCGGCGTCGCCGAGGAAGACATGCCACACCTCTTCGAGCGCTTCTACCGCGGCGCATCGGCGCGCGGCGGCGCGGTCAGCGGCGTCGGCCTCGGCCTGGCGCTGTGCGAGGCCATCCTGAAGGTCTACGAGGGGCGCATCGAGGTCGGGCGTTCCACGCTTGGCGGCTCCCGCTTCAGCGTCGTATTGCCGCGCGCGCTGCGCTGAGGCCCCCTGGCGCTCAAAACACCAGGCCCTGCGCCACCATCTTCGTCACCGCGAACTCGATGAAGACGCTGACCGCGCGCGGCAGCTGCCTGCGGCTCAGGTAGACCAGGTTGACATCGACGCCGGCGACGGTGAAGTCCGGCAGCACCGGGATCAGCTCGCCGTCGCGCAGATGAGGCGCCGTCATGATGTCGGGCAGCAGGGCGATGCCGATGCCGGCCACGGCGGCCTTCAGAAGGACGTTTGCCGTGTTGGCATAGAAGCGTCCGGACACCTGGGCCTCCACCGGGCCGTCGGGGCCGTCGAGGCGCCATGCCGTGCGGCCCGACGGTGCCGGCATCGACAGGCAGTCGTGCAGCGCCAGCTCGTCCAGGGACTGGGGCGTTCCGCGCGCCGCCAGGTAGGCCGGGCTCGCCACCAGGGACTGCCGGTTGGTGCCGAGCCGGCGCGCCACCAGGGTGGGCTCCAGCAGCTTGCCGGCCCGCATCGCGACGTCGACGCTCTCCGCCACCAGGTCAGCCCGTGAGTCGCTGAGCAGGAACTCCAGCCGCACCCGGGGGTGGGCCGCCAGGAACTCCGTGATCCATGCCAGCTGGAACCAGTTGAAGAAGTCCGCCGGGGCCGCCACCCTGACCTTGCCGCTGGGGATCTGGCCACCCTCCCCCAGCTCCGCCGCCGCGTCCGACAGCGCCTCCACCTGGTCGGCGCAGCGCGCGTAGAAGGCCTCTCCTGCATCGGTCAGGGCCAGCTTCCGGGTGGAGCGGTGCAGCAGCCTCAGGCTCAGCTGCACCTCCAGCTGCTGCACGCGCCGGCTCAGCGTGTTGGCGGGCATCCCGGAGCGCCGCGCCGCCTCGGCGAAGCTGCCGGCCCGCACCACCTGTACGAACAGCGCCACATCATTCAGATCAACCAAGCTCATCTCCTGCTGGATGGGCGGGCCCGCACGGCCCCGGCCGCATGCGTCCCGCCCTTCGTCACTATCATGGCCCGACATCCATGGACCGGGTGAAGCCTCGAAGTGCAATTTCTGCGTCTCGCCCTCTCGCGCGCCACGACGGCATTCAAGCAGTCCTGCGGCACCGTCGTGCGCCTCGATGCCGTACCAGCGGACCTGGTGGACCGCGCGACGACGCCGGGCATTCCCGACTCGCGGTACTGGCTGGGCGCCCACATCGGCCCCTTCATCGAAGGCGCACTGAATGACCACCGCCGGGAGGTGGCGTTCCTCGCCGCCCAGGGATTGCCCACGGACCCGCTGCCGCCCATCCATGTGCTGGCCATCTCCGGCGGCGGGGATCGCGGCGCCTTCGGTGCCGGCCTGCTGAGCGGCTGGACGGCCCATGGCAGCCGGCCCAGGTTCAAGGTCGTCACCGGCATCAGCGCTGGCGCCCTGATCGCGCCTTTCGCCTATCTGGGGCCGGCGCATGACCCGACGCTGCGGGAGTTTGCGGTCTCCGCCGGCCTGGACGGCGTCTTCCGGACGCGCGCGCTGCTGGCGGGTCTGTCGAGCGACGGCATGGCTGACAGCGCGCCACTGGCGCGCCTGGTCGAGAAGTACGTGACGCCCGGGCTGCTGTCCGCCATCGCGGCGGAGTACGCCACGGGCCGCGCCCTGGTGGTTGGCACGACGGAGCTGGACTCCGGCCGCGCCGTCAGCTGGAACATGGGGGCCATCGCCGGCAGCGGCACGCCCGAGGCGCTGGAGCTGTTCCGCCGCGTGATGGTGGCGTCGGCCAGCATCCCGGGCGTCGTGACGCCGGTGATGATCGACGTCGAGGTCGAAGGCAGGCGCTACCAGGAGATGCATGTCGACGGCGGCGTCATCAACCAGGTGTTCACCTACCCGTCCAACACCCTGGCGGCGCTGGAGCGCGCGCTGGGTCGGCCCTACCGGCGCGAGATGCACATCTATGCCGTACGCAACGGCAAGCTGCTGCCCGAGTGGGCGGCGACGCCGCGCCGGACGCTGAGCATCGGCGGGCGCGCCTTCGGGCTGCTGATGCAGCGCCAGGGCCTGGGTGACCTGGAACAGATCTACCGCACGGCGCTGCAGGACGGGGCCGACTTCAACCTCGCCTGCATCGGCGCCGACTTCACGCAGGGCAAGGCGCGCGACTTCGACCCCGAGTACATGCAGCACCTGTTCGACTATGCCCACCGGCGCGGGGCGCAGGGCTGCGACTGGCAGAAGACGCTGCCGGGCGGGCTGCCGCCCCGGTAGCCGGTTCAAGGGCTCAGCGCCCCTGCCGCACGTCGAGGCTGTAGCGGCCGGCGCCGTTGGCCGCCAGCATCAGGAAGGCGCCCGCGATGGAGAGGTTCTTCAGGAACATCGTCATCTGGATCTGGTCGCCGAAGTTGCTGTGGAACAGCAGCCCGCTCAACAGGGTGAAGCCGGCCAGCAGCACCGCCATGAAGCGCGTCCGCCAGCCGGCGATGACGGCGACAGCGCCGAGGACCTCGGTGACGATGACCAGCGGCAGCAGCGCCGCCGGCACGCCCATGGCCGACATATAGCCGGACGTGGCCTGGTAGGCAGCCAGCTTGCCGACACCGGAGAGCAGGAACAGCGCGACCAGCGAGACGCGGCCGAGCAGCTCGGTCGCGGGACGCAGGGCCGAACCGGCACCGGACGAGGCGCGAACGGACGAGAGGGTGGGGGTTTGAATGGCAGTGGACATGAGGAACTCCTGGTTGCGAGAAGAAATGGGATGAAAGGACATCAGAACGCGGCGCGACGGCGCTGGCCCAGCCGGGCGCCGATGGCACGGATTCCCGCCTCGCCCTGGCGCAGCGCCTCGGGGTTGGTGTGCACCGAGTAGTAGCCCATCACGAGGTCGTGCGGGTGCTTGGCAGCCGAGCCGAGCACGAACTGGGTGTCCTGCTCGGCGCGGATCTCGATGGCCTGGTTCGACTCCTCGAACACCACCATCTCGCCCGCGCCGACGCGCTGCGGCACGCCGAGCTCGCCCTCGCTCACCGCGAGCCAGGCCACCGAATGCCCGCGCGGCGGCTCGTAGCGCCACGTCTGGCCGGCGCGCAGCTGCACGCCCAGGTAGTTCATCGACGAGGGTTGCGGAATGGGTCCCGTCTGGCCGCCATGCTGGCCCAGCAGCACTCGGGCCGGGCCGACGCGCGGCAGCTCTCGCGGGTCCAGGTAGAGGCTGCGCGCCGGCGCGTTCTCCAGCTCCGGCGGCATCGCGACCCAGAGCTGGAAGCCGCGGATGCGCCCCGGCGAGGCCGGGCCGCCGGTATGCCAGACGCCACCGCCCGCCATCATCCATTCGACGCCGCCGGACGGCAGCTTGCCGCTCGCCCCCGTGGTGTCCTCGTACACGATGGCGCCCTCGATCATGTAGGTGAGCGTCGCGATGCCGGAATGCGGATGCAGCGGCATGGCGCCCGGCTGCATCGCGTCGTCGTCGAAATGGTCCAGGAAGACGAAGGGCTTGACGAGGTGCCCCAGGTCGGAGGGGCTCATGAGCCGGGTGATGCCGCCATGGCCGCGGCCCTGGGTACGGTGCAGGATGCGGCGGGGGACCTCGGCGGGCCGGGCTGGCTTGTCGGCCACGGCGGGCGCGGATGCGAGAACGAACGAGTTCATGATGATCTCCTGGGTCATTGCGCGGTGAGGAGCTCGGCCTGGCGCGCAGTCTTCAGCGTCGCGGCCCACCAGGACAATTCGTCCAGCAGTTGGGTCGCCGCCTGCGCCAGGTGCGGGAACTCGTCGAAGCTCTTGCCCTGCTGCCAGAGGCCGAGGAACTCGACCATGCCGATGTGAACGGCATTGCGCACGGACACCATCTGCAGTTCGGCGGCGACCAGGCGCAGCTGCTCGACCGCGCGCGCCGCGCCGACGCCGCCGTAGCCGACGAAGGCCATGGGCTTGCGCACGAACTCGGTGTAGGCGTAGTCCAGCGCGTTCTTCAGCACGGCGCTGGGGCCGTGGTTGTACTCGGGCGTCACGACGATGAAGCCGTCGAAGCCGGCGAGCCGCGCCGCCCAGGCCCGGGCCTGCTTGTTCTGGGGCGGCCCCCAGCTGGGCGACATGGCTTCGGCGAAGAACGGCAAGGAATGGTCGCGCAGGTCGACGATCTCGACGCGCAGATCCTGGCGCTGGCTGGCGATGGCATGGATCCACGCCGCCGGCCGGTCGCCGAAGCGACCTTCGCGGGTGGAGCCGATGATGATGCCGATCTTGGGCTGGGTCACGGAGAACTCCTGAGAGGTATCGAGGTGTCGATAGCCTAGGTTCCAGGAGTGCCGCGGACTAGCCGGCCGGCATGGGTTTCATTCGTCCAGTTTCGGCAGGAATGGCAGGGGGGCGGGTGCGCTGCATGCCTGCTGCGGCATGTGGCCCAGGCCGCTGGAGATCGTGGCAGTCGCGGCCTGGAGCCCGGCTGCCAGTTCGCCGACCCTCGCTGCGTCCGCGCGCCCCGCCGGCACGTGCATGACCAGGCCGCCAACGACCTGGCCGTCGTGGTCGAAGAAGGGCATGCCCAGGCTGCACAGATGGGGCAGCCGCCGCACATGGCAGGTCGGCCCGCCCGCGCCGAGAAAGGAGCGCTGCAAGGGCTCGCGCGAGCCGACCGGGATGCAGACCCCGGTGGCCCCGTGGGATTCCACCTTTTGCACGTAGACGATGTCGTCCGCGTCGCGCAGGCCCAGCGTCACGGCCTCGCCCGAACTGCGCGCCAGCTCGCGCATGGCCGGCCGGGCCAGCGCGACGACGTCGGGCTGCGGCAGCGCGCGGGCGCCCAGCTCGAAGACACGGGGCGTCAGGCGCCAGCCGCCGCCAGACTCCCGCAGATAGCCCAGCCGGGCGATGGCGTGCAGCAGCCGCTGTGCGGTGTGCGTGGGCAGCGCCGTCTTCGCGGCCAGTTGCTGCGCCCCGCCCTCGCCTTGGTCCGCGACCGCGCCGAGCAGCGCGAAGACCTGGTGTACGGCGACGATGTCGCCCTTGCTAGCGTGCCAGCCATCCACCGTCGACCGCCAGCGTGTGGCCATGGACATAGCTGGCGGCATCCGACGCCAGGAACACGATGGCGCCCGCCAGGTCGGCCGGCGAGCCCCAGCGGCCGGCCGGGATGCGGGCGAGGATGGCGTCGTTGCGCTGCGCGTCGGCGCGCAGCTCGGCCGTGTTGTTGGTGTCCATGTAGCCCGGCGCGATCGCGTTGACATTGATGCCCAGCGGCGCCCACTCGTTGGCCAGCGCGCGCGTCAGCCCCAGCACGCCGCTCTTGCTGGCCGTATACGACGGCACGCGGACGCCGCCCTGGAAGGACAGCATGGACGCGACGTTGACGATCTTGCCGCCCCTCCCCTGGGCGACGAAGCGCCGTGCAGCGGCCTGCGACAGCCGGAAGACGGCGCTGAGGTTGAGCTCCATCACGTCGTCCCAGTCGCTCTCGCTGAAGTCGATGGCGGCGCGACGGCGGATGATGCCGGCGTTGTTGACGAGGATGTCGATGCGGCCGCTCGTCGCGGCGGCCGCATCGATCAGCGCCTGTTCGCCGCCACGCTCCGACAGGTCGGCGCGCAGGTCGACGTAGCGCCGGCCGAGCGCGGCCACCTCGCTGCCCAGGTCCGCGGAGCCCGAGCGGTTGATGCCGACGATGTCGGCCCCCGCCTGGGCCAGGCCCAGGGCCATGGCGCGCCCCAGGCCGGTGTTGCAGCCGGTGACGACGGCCGTGCGGCCGGCCAGATCGAAGAGGCCGGTGCTCATGCTCAGAACTTCACGTCCAGGCGCAGCGCCGAGTAGCGGAAGGCGTCGCGGGCCGGCGTCCAGGTCGTGTGCGCCACCGTGGCGCCGCTGTTGGTGGGATTCACGCGCCAGGTACCCAGGCCACTGAAGCCGGTGTTGGCGTAGTGGTGGTCGAGCAGGTTGTTGACGAAGAAGCCCAGCTGGTAGCGGCCCGCCTTGTCCTTGAAGCCGAAGCCCACGTTGACGATGGTCACGGCCGGCGAGATCAGCGTCGGGTCCTGGTTGATGTTGGTCAGCACCTCGGTGCGGCGACGCAGGTTGCCGCTGAAGAACAGGTTGACCGGTGCGTCCGACAACACCAGGTCATAGCGGCCGGACAGGCCCAGCTTCAGCTTGGGCGCGTTGGGCATGCTGCCGCCGGTCACGTCCTGCGTGTTCTGTCCACCGTAGAGGGGGTTGTTGCGCACGCACTCGAGGTTGAAGCCGCCGTTGGGCGAACCGCCCACGTTGTAGCAGGGGGCGTTGGGCCAGTCGGACACGGTGGCCCGGGTGTAGGCCACGTCGGCGTTGACGATGAAGTTGGGCGTGATGAGGGCCGCCACGTCCATCTCCACACCGCGCGTCTGCACGCCGCCGATGCTGCTCAGGCGCGTCACATAGGTCGTCGTGCCGGGCAGGTAGCCACCGGAGTTCTGCTGGTAGTCCTTGAACTTGGTGTTGAACGCCGCGAGGTTGACCGTCATGCGGTTACCGAAGAAGTTGCCCTTCATGCCCAGCTCCCAGTGGCGGGCCGATTCCGAGGGCACGGGCTGCTGGGCGGCCGTCGCGGCGGTCAGGCCGCTGGTGATGTCGTAGGCCTTGCCCTTGTAGCCGGTCGAGGTCATCACATAGGCCATCACGCCGGGCGTGAACTGGTGCTGCAGGCTGACCTTGCCGGTCGTCGAGTCCTCCTTGTTGCCGCGGCTGGAATAGCTGGCCGTCGGCGTGAAGTCGGCGGGCGGCGGGTTGCCCAGCGTCAGCGAGTAGCCCGAGACCTGGCGGTTCTGGCGCAGGCCGGCCACCAGCGTGGTGCCGGGCATGAACTCCCAGGCGCCCTGGCCGTAGATGGCGGTATTGCGGTTGGAGGTGTCGCCGAAGTAGGCGATGGGCGTGGACAACGCGATGCCGTCGAAGCCGCGCACAAAGGTGCGGTCGATCGCGTTGCTGGCCCACCAGAGGCCGGCCACGTAGCGGAAGTTGCCCGTATCCGCCGACGTGAGGCGCAACTCCTGGGTCTTGGACTCGATCAGGTAGGTGCCGTACTGCACATAGCCCGCGTCCCGGCCGACGGTGGACTTGCCGGCGGCGATCGGGTAGTACAGCAGCGTGTGGACGTCGGTGAAGTCCTGGTCGCGGTAGTCGTTGGCGGTGTAGCGCTGGGTGGACGTGATGGAGGTCAGCGTCATGCCGTTGGGCGCGGCATAGTTGACGCGCAGCGACGCGCCCTTGATTTCGGACTCGATGCCGGTCGGCGAGTCCATGCGGATGTCGCGGTTGTCGGGCCCGGGCGTGATGCCCGCCAGCAGCAGCGTGGCCGGCAGGGCGGCGACGCCGTTCTGGTAGCCGCTCAGCTGGTTGTTGGTGCCAAAGCTGGTCAGCGCGAAGGTGCAGCAGTCGTTGCGGGTCTTGTTGTAGGTGGGCGTGAACTCGACATCGATGTCGTCGGTCGGGTGCCAGGCCAGCTTCATCATCAGGGTACGGTCCCTGCTGCCGTTGACCTTCTTGCCGGTGGAGAGGTTGTTGAGGTTGCCTTCGAACTGGCTGGCGGCGGCGGCGACGCGCAGGCCCAGCCGGGGCGCGATCTCGCCGCCCACCGAGAAGCGCAGCCGCCTCTCACCGTCATTGGTGACGAGGGTGCTGGCGTCGCCGCGGATGGCGCTGCCAATGGGCTTGGTCGTGATCAGCATGGCGCCGGCGATGGCGCTCTTGCCGAACAGCGTGCTCTGCGGGCCCTTCAGCACCTCGACGCGCTGCACGTCGGCCAGGTCCTTGAAGGCCATGAACTGGGCGCCCACGGGGACGTCGTCGATGATGACCGACACGTCGGACTCGACGCCGATGCCGATCGACGAGGTGCCGATGCCGCGCATGTTCAGGCCGTTGTTGGCCGGCGTCGTGCCATAGGTGACCGACAGCGCCGGCGTCAGCTCGATGACGTCCTCCAGCGAGCGCACATTGCTGCGCTCCAGGCGCTCACTCGTGAACACCGAGATCGCGAGCGGTACGTTCTCGAGCTTCTCGACGCGCTTGTTGGCGGTGACCTCGACGCGTTCCAGCTGCGCCTTGCCGGGCGCGGCCTCGTCCTTGGGCTTGGTGTCCTGTTGCGCCTGGGCCGCCTGTGCGGCCAGGGCCAGCAGTGCCGCTGCGATCGGCGTCATGCGCCTGGAAGTGACCTCGTTCATTGCCTGTCTCCGTTTTATAGATGGTTTGGGTTGACTATCGGTAGCTCAGCGTCCACCGGACTTGAAGTGGGGCGGCCCTCTGTGAGGCCGGTCCCGAGAAGTGAAGATGCGTGCGCGACGGGCCGCTCGTGAGGCTCTGCAGGTCCTCGGCGGGCGGCTCCTGGACGTCCAGCCGCTCATAGCCCTCGGCCTCGAAGCGTGCGATGACGCCGGTGTCGAAGGACACCCCCAGGCCCTGGGGCCGGGCGCCCGCCGAGAAGCAGGCAAAGTCCAGGCTCAGCGACGCGATGTCCAGCGGCGCGGCGGGGTGCAGCGTGTCGATGCGGCTGATGCGGCCGGCACCGAAGCGGTACTCGGTCGTCAGCGTCACGCGGGTGTCGAGATGCGGCTCACGGCCGCCGACGCGGTTCAGCCCGGGCTGGCTGTAGCTGAGGACATGCTCGTCGCCGTCGCGCCAGGCCTTGATGTCCTGGATGAAGGACGTGGGCAGCAGCACGCTGCCGTCGGCCAGCGCCAGGCGCGGCAACAGCTGGGCATGGGCGGCGCCGCTCTCCGGCCGGCCCTCGACGAGGCGCGGCGAGAAGGGGATGGGGTAGTACGGCGCGTTGTCGTGCTGGCCTACGCCGCCGTTGATCAGCGGCAGCGTGAAGACCAGGCCACGGTCGCGCCGCGTCACCAGCGCGCGCTCGTAGTGGCCGCGCGCGAACCAGTTCAGCCTGAAGTCCGGCTGACGCCGCTCCAGCCAGTCGCCGAGATCCTCGGGCGGCGCCTGGTCGGCCAGGCCGGCCGCGGCCCACAGCTCGCAGGTGCACAGCAACTGGTGGATGATGGAGAAGTTCTCGCCCAGCATGCGGTGCGGGCCGCGATAGCCGTCGGTGCTGCGGCCGCCCGTCCAGAGGTTGAGCGAGTTCAGCGCCGGGTCGAACCAGAAGTCGACGTACTTGGCCGTTGCGCGCACGCAGAAGGCGTAGGCGTAGCGCGCCTCCTCGGCATCGAGCACGCCGAGGCGGGCCGCGGTGGCGAGGATCTCGACGACGCCGGTGTCGCCATAGGGGCCGATGCTGCGGCCGAAACCGAAGCCGTCGCCGGCCGCGCTGGCGCACTGCAGGGCCAGCTGGGCCGACTGCGCGAGCAGGGTCTTGAGGCGCGGCGTGACAGGCAGCTCGGTCTCGATGAAGCGCTCGCAGAACTCCGCGGCGAGCAGGATGCTGTAGCGGTCGAAGCGGCCCTCGCCCTCCGTCTCGTCCGAGAAGCCGAACTCGCCCGAGTAGCGCTCGTAGTGGTCCAGCGTCTTGGCGAGCAGCGTCTCGCTGGCACTGGCGTCCTCCCACTGCAGCAGCATGCGCAGGCGCGCGATGCCGAAGGCGACGCCGTAGTAGTTGGTCGGCAGCGCCTTCAGGCGCAGGGTCTGCTCGTCGACGAAATGCCGCCAGTCCAGCTTGGCCTGCAGCAGCCGCAGGCAATCGGGCTCGACCGCGGCCTCCAGCAGGCCGGCCTTGCGCAGCCGGTTCAGCGCCATCAGCGCGTAGTAGATGCCCCAGCTCTCGATGGTCTGCGTGCTGATCAGCGCCATCAGGCGCCGGCTACCGGCCAGATAGCCCGCATAGGGCTGGGCGTCGCGCGGCGTCAGCGTCAGCAGATGGGCCAGGCCGATGGCGATCTTGCCGGGCAGGAAGACATCTCCCTGGCCGAACACCGGCTCGCCGTTGAAACGCGTGTCGGCGCCGCCGGCGTCGAGCAGCTCGAAGTAGCCGGCAAGCTGCGGCAGCAATTCGCCGCGCACCAGCGCATTCAGGGATTCCGCCTTGAGCGGAGGTTCGTAGCGATCAGCGCACATGGCGGCTCCCGTCGCGATGGCCTTGTAAGAGAATGCGCGCCATTCCAGCGCTGCCCAAAGATCCGACATGCCCCCGTCCAAGTCCCCCGCCACGCTGCGCGATGTCGCCGAACTGGCCGGGGTGTCGACGGCGGCGGTCTCCAAGTACGTCAACGGCAAGCAGCGCTTCACGTCCGCCGTCGAAGGGCGCATCGCGGAGGCCATCGAGAAGGTGGGCTACCGCTCCAACCTGGCGGCGCGCAGCATGGTCACGGGCCGCTCGGGCGCCATCGCTGCCCTGGTCTACGGCGTCGAGAATCCCTACACCGCGGCCGTCATCAAGGGCGCGAGCCGCGCGGCCACGGCCCTGGGCTATGACCTGCTCTTCGTCGACCTGCTGCAGAGCGAATCGCCCGAGCGCGAGCTGGCGCGCGTGACCGGCATGCAGGTCGACGGCATCGTGCTCGCTGCCGCCCTGCCCGCCGCGGCGCGTCAGCTGCTGGCCAGCTACGGCCGCCCCTTCGTCGACCTCGGCAGCGCCAGCGGCGCCACGCAGGCGACCAGCAGCGACGAGCAGGCCGCTGCCATGCTGGGCCGCTACCTGCTGAGCCTGGGCCACCGCGACATCGCCTACATCGCCTGCGAGGCGCAGCCCGGCAATGCCGAGCGGCTGTTGGGCATGAGGCGCTCGCTGCAGGCGGCCGGCGTCGAGCTCGCCGTGCATCAGGTCGTGAACCCGACGGCCGAGGATGGCGCCCGGCTGGCATCCAGCCTGCTGCTGGGCCAGAAGCGCCCGCAGGCGATCGCGACCTGCAACGACCTCGTCGCCATGGGCCTGATTTCCGAGGCCCGGCACCTGGGCCTGTCGGTGCCGCGTGACGTGTCGGTGGCCGGCATCGAGAACATGCCCTTCGGCCGCTTCCTGAGCCCGCCGCTGACCAGCGTGGACCTGCATGCGGACGCACTCGGCGAATGGGCCATGCGCGACCTGATCGCCGCCATCGACGGCGAGGAAGCTCCGCCGCGCGCCAACGACCTGACGCCGCGACTCGTCGTGCGGGGCTCGACCCGAGCCGCCGCCTGATCCGGGCCGCGCCCTCATGCCGCCCGCCTGCAGGTGGATTCGCGCACGACCAGGCGCGGCGCGAGCACTTCGTCGAAGGGGTGCTCCAGCTCGTCGCTGATGATCTGGAGCAGGCGGTGCATGGCCACCTCGCCCATCTGCTCGCTGTTCATCGCCACCGACGTCAGCGTGGGGCTGGTGTAGCGGCCGTAGGCGATGTCGTCGAAGCTGGCGATGGAGACGTCGCGCGGGATCTCCACGCCAAGGGCTCTCGCCTCGTTCATCAGGCCCAACGCGATCAGGTCGTTGTAGGTGACGATGGCGTCCGGCCGCTGGCCGCCCAGCAATAGGCGCGAAGCCGCCGACTCGCCGGCCTCGGGCGACGGCGCATCGACGTCGAGCATCTCCAGTTCGCAGCCCGCCTCCGCCAGCGCGTCGCGCAGGCCGCGGATGCGCTCGGCATTCCAGCGTGAGGACGGGAAGCCCACATAGGCCACGCGACGGTGCTGCAGCGACATCAGGTGGCGGCCGATCATCAGCCCGGCCAGATAGCCGTCTGCGCCGACGCTGTGCACGCCCTCATGTCCGTAGCGACCGAAGAAGACGACCGGCTTGCCGAGGGCCTTCAGCCATTCGATGGATTCATCGGCCAGGCGCGAGCTGACGATGAGCCCGTCGACACGCCGCGACAGCGTCTCGACGAGATGGCGCTCGGGCGCCTGGCTCTCGGCCGTGTCGACGAAGGCCATGCTGTAGTCATTGGCCTGGGCCACGCGGCTGGCGCCCTTGACGATGCCGGTGAAGTGAGGATTGCCCAGGTCCAGCACCACCAGGCCGACGGCGCCGCTGCGGCCCGTCGCGATGGAACGAGCCATGTGGTTGGTTCGGTAACCCATGCTCTCGATGGCCGCCTGGATACCCGCCTCGACGGCCGGCGAGAAGCGCTGGCCACCGCTGCAATATTTGGAGACCGTGGCCACGGAGACGCCCGCGACCTCGGCCACGTCACGGAGGGTAGGGAGTCGTTTCTTGGTCATTTTGGTAAAGCGTTTAACTTGAATGATAGTGAGCCCAATCAAAAATGGAAGGCCGTTTCACGCCTTTGTTGCCAGGGTTTTCGCTATATACGCCGCTGTTTACTTGAGCGACCACTGTCGTGACAATGCAGGAATGGTTAACCGCTTTACCTTGATTGCACTGCTCGCCGCCCTGCTGCCGGCCACGGTGCAATCCGCTCCGGCCGACGAGCCATTGCGCGTGTGGACGCGCTCCTCCAAGGACGGCCGCAAGACCTATGACGCCATCGCCGCGGCCTTCACGAAGAAGACCGGCATCCGCGTCGAGTACTTCAACGCACTGACCGATTTCGAGCAGCGTCTTGCGCGCGCCGCCGTCGGCGGCCGCATGCCCGACGTCATCGTCAACGAGCTGGGCACGGCGGGGCAGCTCGTCAACATGGGTGTAGCCACCGAGATCGACCGCTCACGCATCGCCGGCGCCGATCAACTGCTGGACAGCGCCTGGCGCGCCGCGACGCTGCCAGACGGCAAGGTCTATGGCGTGCCGGTATCAGTGCAGACCCATGTGCTCTTCATCCGCCGCGACTGGCGCGAGAAGCTTGGCCTGCCGGTGCCGCGCACCTGGGAGGAGCTGGCTCAGCTTTCGAAGGCCTTCACCGAGCGCGATCCCGACGGCAACGGCCGCCGCGACAGCTACGGCCTGGCCTTCCCCGGCGGCACCGCGCGCGGCTACGCGGCCTGGTACCTGAGCTCCTTCCTGTTCCAGGCCGGCGGCGAGTTCCAGCGCCGAGGCCCCGACGGCAAGATGCATGGCGCCCTCGACGAGCCGGCCGCCGTCGCCACGCTGGCCTTCTTCCGCCGCCTCGTCTGCGAGGACCGCAGCGTGCAGCCCAATGCCATCAACGCCAGCACGCAGGAGACCAACAAGGTCTTCAGCTCGGGCCAGGCAGGCATCTACCTGTCCGGGCCTTATCACATCGCCTTGTTCGACAAGGAGCCGGGACGCGACCACTACGAGGTCGTGCCGCTGCCGGCCGGACCCACGGGCCAGCGCGCCAGCCTGGCCGGAGGCGAACTGGCCTTCATCACGACGCGCAGCCGGCAGCCGGAGCAGGCGCGGCGGTTCGTCGAGTTCCTGATCTCGCCCGAGGGCCAGGCGATGGGCATGCAGGCACCGAAGGGCGGCCTGCCCATCGTGCGGCTGCCGGTCAACCGCAACCTGGATGCGGGCGTGGGCCATGGCGACGCGCGCTGGAGCATGGTCGCGCAGGAGTACGCGCAGCATGGCCACCCACTGCCGCAGGCGCGCAACTGGTCGCGACTGCAGCAGCTCGCGGCCGATGGCTTCAACGCCATCCTGGCCCACTGCAGCAAGGACATCGCCGGCGACCTGCGGGCGCTGAACCAGCGCTTCAACGCCGAACTGGCGCGCCAGGAGGCGCAATGACCACGCAACGCAAGCTCTCCCGCCTGGCGCCCTGGCTGTTCCTCGCGCCGGCCCTTCTCGTCTTCACCTGGTTCAAGTTCATCCCCATGGCCAAGGGCCTGGTCATGAGCTTCCACAAGGTCAACTTCGGCGGGCCGGACACCTTCGTCGGCTGGCACAACTTCCAGCGCGCGCTGGGCGACGCCGCCCTGCGTGACGCCGCTGGCCGCACGCTGCTCTACGTCTTCGTCACCGTGCTGTTGTCGGCCTCCATCGCGCTGCTGCTGGCCCAAGCTCTGCAAGGCACGGCGCGGCACATGCGCTTCATCCGCACGGCCATGTTCCTGCCGGCAGTGACCAGCGCCGCCGTCGCCGCCGAAGTCTGGCGCATCCTCTATGCACCCACGCCGGACGGTGTCATCAACGCCTTGATCGGCCTCGTCGGCATCGGCCCACAGGGCTTCTGGGCAGATCCGTCGCAGGCCCTGGCCGCGCTCATCGGCATGCATGTGTGGAAGCATGTGCCCTACGACACCGTCATCTTCGTCGCGGGCCTGGCCGGCATCAACAGCGAGCTCTACGACGCCGCGGCCGTCGACGGCGCCAACGCCTGGCAGCGCTTCACGACGGTGACGCTGCCCGGCCTCGCGCCGGCCATCACCGTCATCTGCACACTGGGCTTCATCCGCGGCTTTCGTGTCTTCACCGAGGTCTACGCGACGACCGGCGGCGGACCTGCCGGCAGCACCGAGGTCGTCATGACGCAGATCTACAAGCAGGGCTTCCAGGAGCTGGACTACGGCTTCGCCGCAGCCGCCTCGATGCTGCTCTTCCTCTTCACCGCGGCCCTCACCGCCGTCTACCTCGCCTGGCGCCGCCGTCGATGAACTCGAAACTCTCATGGGCGCCGCGCGCCCTGCTCTACGGCCTCGTGCTCGTCGTCTTCGCCGGACCGTTCTGGGCCTTCCTGATGACGGCGCTGTCCGGCGTCACCGTTGCGCCGGGCCGGCTGCTGTGGTGGCCCGAGCAGCCGACGCTGGAGAACTTTCGCTACGCCTGGGTGGAGGCCAAGGTCTGGCGCTACCTGCTGAACTCCACCGTCGTCGTGCTCGTCGGCACGGTGCTGCAGCTGTCGGTCAGCGCCCTCGCCGCCTATGCACTGGCGCGCAAGCGCTTCCGCGGCCTGGCGCTGGTCAGCTTCCTGATCCTGTCGACCATGATGCTGCCCGACGAGGTCATCGCCATCCCGCTGTTCATCGTGCTGGGCCAGCTGCCGCTGGCGGGCGTGAGCCTGCACGACACGCACCTGGGCATGATCCTGCCGGTCGTCGGCTGGGGCTTCTCCATCTTCATGCTCAGCGAGTTCATGCGCGCCATCCCGGCCGACCTGGAGGAGGCCGCGCGCGTCGACGGTGCCAGCGACTGGCAGATCTTCTGGCATGTCATCCTGCCGCTGTGCAAACCGGCGCTGGGCAGCGCCGCCGTGTTCGGCTTCATCATGATCTGGGACCAGTACCTGCTGCCCCTGCTCGTCACCAACGACGAGTCCCTCTACACGCTGCCCGTCGCGCTCGCCACCGTGCGCGCCGACGAGACGATGAAGCCCGCCGTCTTCATCGCCATCAGCGTCATCGCCATGCTGCCCAGCATCCTCGTCTACCTGGGCCTGCAGAAATCCTTCAACCGCGGCCTGCTGGCCGGTGCCGTGAAAGGCTAGAGAGAGTGGCTGCCATTGAACTGAAGGGCGTCGGCAAACGCTTCGCCCAGACCGACGTCATCAAGGACGTCTCGCTGTCCATCGCCGATGGCGAGTTCTGCGTGCTCGTGGGCCCCAGCGGCTCGGGCAAGTCCACGCTGCTGCGCATGATCGCAGGGCTGGAAGAGGCCACCAGCGGCCGGCTCCTGATCGGCGGCCGCGACGTGACACACGAGCCGCCCAAGTCGCGCGACATCGCGATGGTGTTCCAGAGCTATGCGCTGTACCCGCAGATGACGGTGCGCGAGAACATGGGCTTCGGCCTCAAGCTGATGAAGCGACCGGCCGACGAGATCCGCCGCCGCGTCGACGAGATCGCACGCATGCTGAGCCTGGAGCCGCTGATGGAGCGCCGCCCCGCGGCTCTCTCCGGCGGCCAGCGCCAGCGCGTCGCCATGGGGCGCGCGATGGTGCGCGAGCCCGCGGCCTTCCTGTTCGACGAGCCGCTGTCCAACCTCGACGCCGCGCTGCGCAGCGCGGTGCGGCAGGAGATCCGGGCCATGCACGCGCGGCTGCGCACGACCTCTGTCTACGTCACCCACGACCAGGTCGAAGCCATGACCATGGGCGACACCATCGTCGTGCTGCGCGACGGCCGCATCGAGCAGGCCGGCAGCCCGGCGGAGCTCTACGACCGGCCGGCGAACCGCTTCGTCGCCGGCTTCATCGGCTCGCCGGCAATGAACTTCTGCACGCTGCCGGCCGGCCTCGCGACCTCGCTGGACCCGACGCGGCTGCAGCTCGGCGTGCGCCCCGAGCATCTGCAGCTCGGCCGCGCGCCCGATGCGGCGGCCGTCTTCGACTGCACCGTCGAATCCATCGAGTTCATGGGTGCGCAGTCCCAGCTCAACCTGCAGAGCGCGACCGGCCCGCTGGTCGTCAACGTTGCCGACCGGCCGAGCCTGCACAGCGGCGACCGCGTCAGCGTGTCGGCCCCGCGCGACCGCCTGCACTTCTTCGACGCGCAGAGCGGCCTGCGCCAGGAGGCCGCATGACAGTGCGTCGGCGCAGCCTCCTGCTGGGCCTGCTGGGCCTGTCGATGAGCCAGGTGCAGGCGGCGTCCGGCGCGACGCCGCAGCTGCTGACGCTGGACGGCCCGGCCCTCGACGAGGCGCGCCGCCGCCTTGCCGCCGGCGACACCGGCCTCGCCGCCGCCCACCAGGCCTTGCGGACGCGCGCCGCCAGGGCGCTGAAGGCACCGCTGCGCAGCGTCGTCGACAAGACCCTGGCCCCGCCATCGGGCTCGCGCAACGACTACCTGAGCATGGGCCCGTACTGGTGGCCCAACCCCGCAACGCCCAACGGCTTGCCCTACATCCGCCGCGACGGCCAGCGCAACCCCCAGGTCGCCGGCGAAGCGCTGGACGCCGACCGTCTGCAGGCCTTCTGCCGGGACGTCTTCGACCTGACGCTAGCCCACCTCTTCGGCGCGCCGGTCGGCCATGCGGAGAAGGCGGTGGCGGCACTGCGCCACTGGTTTCTCGCGCCCGCGACGCGCATGCGGCCGCATTTGCGCTATGCCCAGGGCATCCCCGGCATCGTCGAAGGCCGGGCCGAGGGCCTGATCGACACGCGCAACCTCTGGATGGCCATCGATGCGGCGCTGCTGCTCAACGCCAGCGGTGCCCTGCCCGACGGGGACCTCGCCGCCCTGCGCGAGTGGTTCGCCGAGTTCGTGCAGTGGATGCAGACCAGCGCCATCGGCCGCGACGAGGACGCCGCCGATAACAACCACGGCATGTTCTTCGACGCCCAGTTGGTGAACTACCTGCTCTTCACCGGCCAGACCGGGAAGGCGGCGGACAGGCTGGCGACCGTCCAGGCGCGGCGCTTCGCGCCGCAGATCGAGGACGACGGCCGCATGCCCCGGGAGCTGGCACGCACGCGGCCCTTCCACTACTGCGCCTTCAACCTGGAAGCGGCCACCCGCCTGGCACAGTACGGACGCGCCAACGGCGCCGACCTCTGGCGCGACCCGAAGCTGCTGCGCGCCATCGCCTTCCTGCAGGCGGCGGCGCTGTCGCCCGAACGGTGGCGTCACGCCACGCCCACCGAGCCCGCGCCGGACGCCGACAAGCTGCTCCCCATCCTGTTGATGACCCGCTTCGCGACGGGCGCCGACCAGCCCCTGCTCGGCACGCTGTCCACGTCTTCCGCGGCGGCCGTCGACTGGCTGCTGTGGAATGCGCCCGGGGCCTGAGGCCCGCAGGTTCCAAGACGCTTCAGGCGTATCTCGCCTCGGCGTCAGCCGCCCGGCGCCACGCTCAGCACCAACGAGTTGAGCGTCCCCGCCACCGGACGCAGCAGCTTGAGCAGCAGGGGCCGGCCATAGCCCTCGCCGGCCAGGCGCTTGAGCAGGTCCGACAGCTGCGCCAGCGGCAGGCCATCGCAGCCGATGAGGATGTCGGCCTCGCGCAGCCCGCCCTGCGCCGCTGGCGAGCCAGGCACTACCTCCATCAGGCGCAGGCCGGTGGCCGTGGGCCAGTCATGCTCGCGCACCCAGCGCCGCGGCAGCGCCACTACCGCGCACTGCACGCCCAACCGCCCGCGCCGCACGTTGCCATGGCGCATCAGCTCGCCGGCCACCCACCGGGCAGTGTCGATGGCTACCGCGAAGCTCAGGCCCTGGGCGGACGGGATGACAGCGGTGTTGACACCCACGACCTGGGCCGCGCCATCCAGCAGTGGCCCGCCCGAGTTGCCGGGGTTGAGCGCCACGTCGGTCTGGATCACGTCGTCGATCATGCGGCCGCCACGTGCCGGCAGGTTGCGACCCAGGGCGCTCACGATGCCCGCCGTGACGGTGAAGTCAAATCCCAGCGGGTTACCCACCGCCACGGCGAGCTGCCCCGGTCTGAGCCCCGCCGAGCTACCCAGCGGCAGGCAGGCCGCCGGGTGCGACTCCAGCCGCAGCACGGCGATGTCGGTGGAAGCGTCCTGCCCGACCAGCCGCGCCGCGCCCTCGGTGCCGTCGGCAAAGGCCGCGCGCAACTCGCTCGCCCCCTCCACCACATGGGCGTTGGTCAGCGCGAATCCGTCCGGCGTGAAAAGAAAACCCGAACCACTGCCGGCCGCCGCCGACGCGCCGTCACGCCCCTTCTTGCCCACCTTGATGTGCGCGACCGCGGTGCTGGCGGTCTCGGCCACGTGGGCGACGGTGGCCGAGTAGGCATCGAGTGGGGAATCGTCGCGGGCATTCATGCCCCGCAAATGGCGACGCCACCCGGATTTTCCAGTGGCCCGGCTGCGCGGCGCCGGGCCGCGGCGCTCAGGGGCTCGTCAGGCGGAACCCGGTGGCCAGCGCCGACATCTGCTCCGCCTGCTCGTTCATGGAGTGCGTCGCCGCCGCAGATTGCTCGACGAGCGCGGCGTTCTGCTGCGTCATCTGGTCGATCTTCGTGATGCTTGCGCTGAGCTCATGCATGCGAGCGGATTCCTGCGCGGCGTCCGTCGCGATGCCGCGGATCATCCCGCTGACCCGGTCGATGCCCTGGGTGACCTGCGCCATCGCCGCGCTGGCCTCGCCGATCTGCCGGGAACCGTTCTCCACCTGCGTCGCCGACGCATCGATCAGCACCTTGATCTCGCGCGCCGCGGTGGCGCTGCGCTGCGCCAGGCCACGCACCTCGGACGCCACGACGGCGAAGCCCCGCCCCTGCTCGCCCGCACGGGCCGCCTCGACCGCCGCATTCAGGGCCAGGATGTTGGTCTGAAAAGCGATGCCGTCGATGACCCCGATGATCTCCGCGATGCGGCGCGAGCTCTCGCTGATGCCCGTCATCGTCGACAGGAACTGCCCGACCACCTGGCCGCCCCGCTCCGCCGAGCGAGAGGCCAGCCCGGCCAGGCGGCTGGCCTCGTCGGCGGCCTTGGCCGTCGCGGCGACGGTTCCGCTCAAGGCCTCGATGCTGCCGGCCGCCACCTCCATCTGCGTCGCGGACTGCTCGCTCCTGTGGCTCAGGTCCTGATTGCCCGCGGCGATCTCGTCGGCGGCCACATGGATTTCTCCCGCGACCTCCTGCAGCCTGCGCACCAGCCCGCGCAGGCGCTCCTGCATGGCTTCGATGGCATTCAGCACGCGCCCCATCTCGTCACGCCGCGCCGTGCGGACCGGCTTGCCCAGGTCGCCCGCGGCAATGCGTTCCGTCGCCTCGATGGCCTGCATGACCGGCCCAAGGATGCCGCTGATGGTGCGCCACAACAGCAGACCCACGGCGCCAAGCCCCAAGGCCATGACACCGAACAGCCATGCGGCGTCCCGCTGCAGTTGGACCTCTCGCTCGTTGAGTCGCTGGTCCACGCCACCCAGCACCTGAGCCGCCAGACGGGCCTGCAGGTCGGCCGCCTCGACGAAGGTCGCGCTCATTTTGTCCAGCGGATAGTTGACGTCGGCCGCCGACGCGTCGAGCGTTTCACTGACCATGGCCTGCTGCTTGAGCGCCGCGTCGCGCACCGCAAGCTGCTCGGCCTGGCGCTCCGGATCCAGCCGTGCCGCGAGCTCCAGGACCTGGGCTAGCCGATGGCTGCCGGCGTTGTAGCGCCCCGCCGCGGCGGCCACGTTGGCCACATCGTCCACGGATGCCGCGGCGGCGATCGCTCCCAGCTCCGACAGCGCATCGCCGATCTGGGGCGCGATCTGCAAGCCGGCCAGGATGGTGTAGTGGGTGCCGGCATCGTCATCCACGAGCAGGCCCGCATCGCCGTTCAGTTGCTCGATCTCGTCGATGACCCGGTCGGCGAGCGCGCGATGCCTCTTCAGCAACATGGGGAACTGCAGGGCGCCATTGGCGGACGCGTCGCTCAAGGCCATGAAGTCGGCACGCAGGGCCAGCACCCTGTCCCGCCGCTGCTGCGAGTTGGCGGCCAGCGCGAGATCGACCTCGCCGAACGCCTGCTCGGCACCCTCGGCCGAGCGCTGCCGAACGGCCTCCCCGTCGGGCCGGGCACGCACGACGGCGGCGGCCAGCCGATGCGCATTCAGCGCCGCGAGCAGTTTCTGCCAGGCCTTGTTCGCAGGAAGCGCGTCGCGCTCGACGGAGACCGCATGGAGCCTGGCCTGCGCCTGCGCACCGAGACGCCAGGTGGGCACGGCACAGAGCAAGGCGCAAAGCACCGCAACGAGCACCAGACGCTGGCGCAGGGTGACGCCGTCGAAGGCTTGGGCGAGTCGTTCCATGATGACGGGCGCTGCCCACTCCTGCGGTTATGTCGTGACTTCAATGCCCCGAATCGCGGCGCATTCTGCCCAGGCATATCCCGCATTCTGGTGACAGATTCCCCGTCAAAGCCAAATTAGTAAAATCCCTTGGATTTCACGCCTGGGTCACAAGGAATCACTAAATACCCCTTGAACCTGGGCCCGACGCCCGCCGTTTTCGGGACTCGATGTCGCCGAGCGCCGATAGACGCGGCCGAGAACAGCGCCTAGATTCCGACACAGACCCGCCACGGACGAGACCTTGGACGACGCAAAGGTGCTCCCCCCACCCGCCCCTTCGGACGGCCCGCTGCTTCACGAGTTGGAGCAGCTGGCACCCGCGCTGGCCGGCTTCCCCATCGGGCAGTTGCTGGGTGGCTTCGTCGGCGCCAAACCCGACGACCGCATCAATGCCTACCGACTGATCGACAGCTGCCTTGTCGGCTGGATCGCCGCGCTGGACACGACGCTGGGAGCGTTCCCGCATGAGCCGGACGATGCACTGAAGCGCATCATGTCGCGCCAACGTGGCACCAGGGATGCTCTTGTCAGGCTCAAGGCGACGCTGTCACGCACGGAAGAGGCTCACCCGGGCCGCGGGCCGGCCTGCTGACCAGCGCAAGCTGCTTTCGCAGCCGAACCCCATCGCGATGCCCCGACCCGCGGGCCCGCGGGGCCGTCACGACTGCTCACGGGTAGTCCAGAAACAACAAACCCGGCCGGAGCCGGGGCGTCGATACCGGTTCCGCCATTTCGGGACGCTCGATTAGAAACGCACCGGTGTCGAGGGCAGATGCCAAGAAATCGTATCCAATGCTCCGGACCACAGGCTTTTCCTCCGACGGATAGAGAAACTTGTACGGAATCAGCCGCCCTCTCTCTTTTTGTACGCCTCTCGTCAGTTCGGCAGCAACCCTGACGCCAGACTCGGTCAGACCGCCGCCATGACGAGGAATTGAACGAAGCGAGTCTCGGGATACCGGTCACATGCCGACCAGCTTGATCGCATGACCGGCTCGCGGGTCTTGCGTCAATGTGACAGGCTGCCTGCGCGAATCAGGGCTGTGCGCGCCCGTCGCATCAGCAGGCCTCACCACCCGCGCCATGGAGCCGGGGCGCCTATGGCAGCCCTACTCGGAGGTTGCCAGGCAGTGTTCGCTGCGACCGCAGGGCGCTTGCTGCGCAGAAACGACAAACCCGGCGTTGCGCCGGGTTCTGAGGGGCCTGATTGGTGGGCGGTGCAGGTTTCGAACCTGCGACCCCCACAGTGTGAATGTGGTGCTCTACCCCTGAGCTAACCGCCCAATCAAAGACCGCTTGGGTCTACCCGTCGTCTTGGCATTCAGAGATTCACCGCAGTGCCTTGATCCACAAGGAACTTTGGTGGGCGGTGCAGGGTTCGAACCTGCGACCCCTGCCGTGTGAAGGCAGTGCTCTACCGCTGAGCTAACCGCCCTGAATGCGCCCGACTTCCGGGAAGCCCACGATTATGCCACGGCTTTCGCGGGTTCCAGCGAACGCCATTTGCAAGTGCCGCCCGCGGCCTTGTCCAGGTCGACGAGCAGCTTGGCATGCGCCGCCGCTTCAGCCTCGCTGGCAGGCAGCACGGGCAGCTCGAAACGGCTCAGGTCCACGGCCTCGACCGCCGCATGGCCCTCGCCGCCGGCCGTGTCGCCGTGGTCGTCCATCAGCAGTGCGTCCTGGCCGCGCGTCAGGCGGATGTAGACGTCCGCCAGCAGCTCGGCGTCAAGCAGCGCGCCGTGCAGCACGCGCTTGGTGTTGTCCACCTCGAGGCGGCGACACAGCGCGTCCAGCGAGTTGGCCTTGCCGGGGAACAGGTCGCGCGCCATCAACAGCGTGTCGCGCACGCCGGCGACATGGTCCGTCAGCACGCCGCGCTTCAGGCGCTTCAGCTCGGCATTGACGAAGCCGATGTCGAAAGGCGCGTTGTGGATGACCAGCTCGGCGCCGGCCAGGAAGGCCAGCAGCTGGTCGACGATCTCGGCGAACTTGGGCTTGTCCGACAGGAAGGCTTCGGTCAGCCCGTGCACCCTGAGCGCATCCTCGTGGCTGGCGCGCTCGGGGTTGATGTAGAGGTGCAGGTTGTTGCCGGTGAGCTGGCGGTTGACCATCTCGACGCAGCCGATCTCGATGACGCGGTCGCCCTTGTCGGCCTCCAGGCCGGTGGTCTCGGTGTCGAAGAAGACCTGTCTCATGCCGGCCTCTGGTTGCGTCGCGTGGCCCACGCGAAGATCGCCGCGCCGGCCAGGATCATCGGCAGGCTCAGCCACTGGCCCTGGCTCCAGTTCAGCGCGCGCAGGCCAAGGAAATCGTCGGGCTCGCGGAAGTACTCTGCCACGAAGCGCAGCACGCCATAGCCCATCATGAAGACGCCGGAGATCTGCCCGGTCGCGCGCGGCTTGCGGGCGTACAGCCATAGCACGATGAAGAGCAGCAGGCCCTCGCCCGCCGCCTGGTAGAGCTGCGACGGATGGCGCGCGATGCCGCCATCGTTGGCCTGCGGGAAGACCATGGCCCAGGGCAGATCGGCCGGCGCCGGCCGGCCCCACAGCTCGCCGTTGATGAAGTTGCCCAGGCGCACGGCCATGATGCCCAACGGCACGCAAGGCGCGATCAGGTCCGACACCTCGAAGAAGCTGCGCCCGCGCTTGCGGCCGAACAGCCACAGGCCCAGCAGCACGCCGAGCAGGCCGCCGTGGAAGGACATGCCGCCCTTCCAGACCTCCAGGATCTCCGGCAGGTGCTGGAGGTAGTAGTCGGGCTTGTAGAAGAAGCAGTAGCCCAGCCGCCCGCCCAGCACGACGCCGAGCACGCCGTAAAAGAGCACGTCGTCGACATCCTGCCTCGTCCAGCCCACGGCCGCATGCTGGGGCATGCGCACGCGGCGGCCGGCCAGCCACAGGAACAGGCCGAAGGCGATCAGATAGGTGATGCCGTACCAATGCACGGCCAGCGGGCCGATCTTGACGGCGATGGGATCGAACTGTGGATGAACCAGCATGGCTCAGGGGAGTAGCGGAAGCGGGCGCATCATAGCCAGCGCCCCTGCCGTCCTCCCCGCGCCGGCTCAGGCCAGGCTGGCCAGCAGCTTCTTCGCATCCTCGAGGTTGCGCGGGTTGGCACGCTTGTTCTGCATGAAGCGCTCCAGCGCGGCCTTGGCGCCGGCCTTGTCGCCCTTGGCGATCAGGGCCTGGCCCAGGCGCTGGTCCAGCGGGTAGCGGTCGGCCCCCTCCAGCGCGCGGCAACGCTCCAGCAGCCGCAGCGCCTCGTCAGGCTGCTGGGTTTCAATCGCGACGCGGGCCAGGCCGTAGGGGCCCGCGGCATGCTGTGGGCTGTCGCGCTGCACCGTCTCGAAGACCGTCCTGGCCTTGGCGAAGGACTTCTGCTCCATCAACTCCGCGCCCAGGCGCATCCAGCCGTTGCGCAGTTCGCGCTGCAGCGCACGGTCCTCGCCGGCCTTGACGCCGGCCAGTTCGCGTTCGGCACCGCTCCAGTCCTTGTCCTGGGCCGCGACGAGAAAGCGCACCAGCTTGGCCTGCTCGGGCTGGCGGGCCTGGGCCTCGGCGGCCAGTTCCCTGGCCTTGGCCACGCTGCCGCCGGCAAAGCCCGGCGCGATCAGGTAGAACTGGGCCAGCGCGCTGCGCGCCTCGAAAAGCAGCGGATCCTGCTCCACGGCCTTGACGAAATTCTCCTTGGTCCGGCTGGCCAGGCCGGGCATCTTGAAGACGCTGGCCGTGATCGCCTGCTGGCCGTAGACGCGACCCAGCGCATAGCTGCAGATGGCCTGCGGGCGCTTGTCGGCGCAGGCCTGCAGCGCGGGCAGGCTGGCCTCCAGGCGCGCGGCGTCGTTGTCGTCGATGGCGACCAGGGCCAGCGCGACGGCGGCCTGATCATCGTCCGGCTGCGCCTTGGCGCGGGCCTGGGCGGCCCGGCCCAGTTCGGCGGTCTTGCCGGCATCCAGCCAGGCCTGCCATTGCGGGTCTTTGAGCAGATCGGCCTGGGCGGCGCCGGCACACAGGGCCAGCGTGAGGGGGAGCAAACGCAGATGCATGTGAGAGGTCTCCTGAAGGGCGTGCATTGAACGCGCCGGGCCCGGCCGCCGATGCCTGGGTTTTCCCGGCGTGACTTCAGGCATGGCGCGCCGCACCCGGCGCCCGCATCACGCGCTCACGTCAGCGCTTCTTCTTCGCGCCGGGCTTGATCTGGCCCAGGGCCTCCATCTGCTGCTCGCGACGCGCGGCCTTGCGCTCGTCCAGCGCCTGCATGGCCTTGCGCTGGGTGCGGCCCGACGCATCGGCCCAGGTCCACCATAGCGCGGCCAGCGCAAAGGGCGACAGCACGATGACCCAGGCCCAGAAGTCGTCCTTGTGGAACTGCACCCAGCCGCCCAGGCGCAGCACGACCAAGAGCACGCCGATCAATACGAAACCCATGCGGGCTCTCCTTCAGGTATTTCAGGTATCTTTGCGACCACTGTAGTCCACCGCCCCGAAAGGTAAGCATGAAGCATGTCCTGATCCTCAGCCTCGCACTGATCGCCCCCACCGCCTTCGCCAACCAGGAGTTGGCGCAGAAGAAGAACTGCATGGCCTGCCATGCGCTGGACAAGAAGCTCGTCGGCCCCGCCTACAAGGATGTGGCCGCCAAGTACGCCAAGGACAAGGACGCCTACAAGAAGCTGGCGGAGAAGATCCAGAAGGGCGGCTCCGGTACCTGGGGCCCGGTGCCGATGCCCGCCAATCCGCAGGTCAGCCCGGCCGAGGCCGAGACGCTGGCCAAGTGGGTCCTGACGGTCAAGTAAGCCCGTCTCCACATGACTCGGACAGGCCCTGCGGGGCCTGTCGCCGTTTCGGCGCCGCGCCAGGCGCCTCCAGTTGCAGACACGACATGAACACGCTCCTGATGCGCCGGCTCCCGGCAATCTGCCTGCTCGCGCTCGCCCTGGGCCCGGCGTCGGCGGCCCCCACCGATTTCCGCGTCCTGACCAACGAGCTGACCGAGGCCGGCGAACTCGGCATCGAGATGCAGGCCAGCTGGGCGCGCCCCGCCGGCGTTCGCGCCGCGACGGCGCTCCAGGGCCTGGCCGAGCTGTCCTTCGGGCTCACGCGGCGCTGGGAGCTGAGTCTGCAACTACCGGTATCGCGTGTGAGCGGAAGCTGGCATGGTCATGGCGCCAACCTGGAGCTGACCTTCGTGGCCGACCATGACGAGGACAGCGGTTTCTATTGGGGAGGCCGGGTCGAACTGGGGCGCAACCGCCCGCGCGGCGACGAGGCCTTCTGGGCTACCGAACTGCGCCCCATCCTCGGCTGGCGCGGCGGCCTCTGGCATCTGACGTTCAACCCCGGATTCACTGCCGCCCTCACCGGAAACGATCGGGCGGTGGAATTCGAACCCTCGGCCAAGCTGTCGTATCGGCTGCGGCCCGGCCTGAACCTGGGCATGGAGTATTTCGCTGAGGCCGGTGAAGCCTCGCACCTGCGGCCCGGCCGCGACAGGAACCAGTTGGCACTGCTCGTTATGGACACCCGGGTCGGCCCCCTGGAGGCAAGCTTTGGCATAGGCGCTGGGCTGACCTCGGCCAGCGACCGCCGTGTCGGCAAGGTCCTGCTCTCGCTGCCCATCGACTGAGCTGCCGAACCTACATCTCGCCACGTTCACCCGCGCCAAGGCCGCTACGCTGACCTCTTCATCGATCCAAGGAGGGAGCCGCCGTGCGGGTGGACAGGACCAAACTGATCTCGGGCATGCACGCATGGCTTGCCCTGGTGCTGCTGACGGCGGGCTGCGCGTCGCAGGTGCCGGCTCCCACCTCTCCCGCCGCGGTCGCTCAGGCCGACAGGCAGCGCCGCAGCGACTTCGACCGCTCGCTGGACCGCTGGCAGGGCGCGCCGTTGAGCGAGCTGCTGAGCAAGCTCGGCAAGCCCGGCGCCGTGACGCCAGGCCCCGACGGCAAGACCCTCTATGCGTTCACCCGTGCGATGCCCACCGACCCCGGCACGGGGCGATCCAGGTTCTCATGCACGGTGCGCTTCGTCGTCGACGCCCAGAGCCAGCGCGTGCAAGGGCACCGGATCGACGGCTGCTGACGCAAGAGCCCGGGCAGGACGCGAGCCCTGCCCTGCGCCCCGCTCAGTAGGCCTGGCCCAGCTGTTCGAGGATCGCCGGATTCTCCAGTGTCGACGTGTCCTGCGTGACCGATTCGCCCTTGGCCACCGAACGCAGCAGCCGCCGCATGATCTTGCCGGAGCGGGTCTTGGGCAGGTTGTCGCCGAAGCGGATGTCCTTGGGCTTGGCGATGGGACCGATCTCCTTGGCCACGTGGTCGCGCAGTTGCTTGGCGATGGCCTTGGCCTCGTCGCCGCTGGGGCGCGGGCGCTTCAGCACCACGAAGGCACAGATGGCCTCGCCGGTCGTGTCGTCCGGACGCCCCACCACCGCGGCCTCGGCCACCAGGTCGGTGCAGCCGACCAGGGCCGACTCGATCTCCATCGTGCCCATGCGGTGGCCGGACACGTTGAGCACGTCGTCGATGCGGCCCGTGATCGTGAAGTAGCCGGTCTCCGCGTCGCGGATCGCGCCGTCACCGGCCAGGTAGTAGCCCTTGAGCTCGGCCGGGTAGTAGCTCTTCCTGAAGCGCTCGGGGTCGCCGTAGATGGTGCGGATCATCGACGGCCAGGGCTTCTTGACGACCAGGATGCCGCCCTGGCCGTTGGGCACGTCGTTGCCCATCTCGTCGACGATGGCCGCCGTGATACCCGGGAAGGGCAGCGTGCAGGAGCCCGGCACCAGAGTCGTCACGCCGGGAAGCGGCGTGATCATGTGGCCGCCGGTCTCGGTCTGCCAGAAGGTGTCGACGATGGGGCAGCGGCGGCCGCCCACATGTTCGTGGTACCACTCCCAGGCCGCGGGGTTGATGGGCTCGCCCACCGAACCCAGCAGGCGCAGGGACGAGAGGTCGTAGTTCCTGGGGTGCACGGCGGCATTGGTCTCGGCCGCCTTGATCAGCGAGCGAATGGCCGTGGGCGCCGTGTAGAAGATCGTGACCTTGTGCTTCTGGATCATCTGCCAGAAGCGGCCGGCGTCTGGATAGGTCGGCACGCCCTCGAAGACGATCTCGGTACCACCCAGCGCCAGCGGGCCATAGGTGATGTAGCTGTGGCCCGTGACCCAGCCGATGTCGGCCGTGCACCAGAAGACGTCGCTGTCCTTCAGGTCGAAGGTCCACTTGGTGGTCAGCGCCGCATGCAGCAGATAGCCGCCGCTGCTGTGCTGCACCCCCTTGGGCTTGCCGGTGGAGCCGGAGGTGTAGAGCAGGAACAGCGGATGCTCGGCCTCCACCCACTCGGGCGGGCAATGGGTGGACTCGGCCGCCATCAGGTCGTGCAGCCACAGGTCGCGGCCCTCCACCCAACCGATCTTGCCGCCGGTGCGCTTGTAGACGACGACGTCGCGCAGCGTCGGGCAGGAACCGCCCTCCAGCGCCTCGTCGACGATGGCCTTCAGCGGCAAGGCCTTGCCACCGCGCAACTGCTCGTCGGCGCAGATCAGCGCCACGGCGCCGGCGTCCTGCACGCGGTCGCGCAGGCTCTGGGCCGAGAAGCCGCCGAACACGACCGAATGCGTGGCGCCGATGCGGGCACAGGCCTGCATGGCCACGACGCCCTCGACCGACATGGGCATGTAGATGACGACGCGGTCGCCCTTCTGGATGCCGCGCGCCTTCAGCGCATTGGCCAGCTGGCTGACCTGGTCCAGCAGCCCTGCATAGCTCACGTTCGTGACCGTGCCGTCGTCGGCCTCGAAGATCAGCGCCGTCTTCTCTCCCTTGCCCGCCTCGACATGGCGGTCCAGGCAGTTGTAGGAGACGTTGAGCCTGCCGTCCTCGAACCACTTGAAGAAGGGCGCGTCGCTGTCATCGAGCGTCTTCGTGAACGGCGTCTGCCAGCTCAGCAGCTCGCGGGCCAGGCGGGCCCAGTAGCCGGCGTAATCCTTCTCGGCCTCCGCCACCAGCGCAGCGTAGCCGGCCTCGCCCTTCACATGGGCGTTGGCCACCCACTCGGGGCTGGGCGGATAGGTGTTCAGCGTGCTCATGACTGTGTCTCCTCGATTGGCTTGGCGCGGACTGTGCTTCGGGCGACTGACGATGCCCTGACGAGCCGTCATCCGTGCCTCCTAGAATTCCGCGCCATTCTGCTGCACGTCCGCCCCCGCCCATGCCCAATGATCCCCGCCTGCGCCCCCTGCCCCGCCTGATCTTTGCCAGCCGCTGGCTGCAGTTGCCGCTCTACCTGGGGCTGATCCTGGGCCAGGCCATCTACGTGTTCCAGTTCTGGACCGAGCTTCTGCATCTGATCGAGGCAGCGTTCGGCGACGCGCATGCACTGGAACTGCTGGTCAAGAGCATCGGCTACCGCGCCGAGGCCGTGCCCGACAAGCTCAACGAGACCATCCTGATGCTGGTTGTGCTGGGCCTGATCGACGTGGTCATGATCTCCAACCTGCTGATCATGGTCATCGTAGGCGGCTACGAGACTTTCGTGTCACGCATGGACCTGGAGGGCCACCGCGACCAGCCCGAGTGGCTGAGCCACGTGAACGCGTCGGTGCTCAAGGTCAAGCTGGGCACGGCCATCATCGGCATCAGCTCCATCCACCTGCTGAAGACCTTCATCAACGCGGCCAACTACGACGAGAAGACGCTGATGTGGCAGACCATCATCCACATCGCCTTCCTTCTGTCGGCCATGGCCATCGCCTACACGGACAAGCTGCTGGCCGACGCGCACGACCACTGAAGCCCGGGCGCCCGGTCTAGCGCCCCACCATCTGCGCCGGCACCACCCAGGCGTCGAACTGCTCGGCCGTCACGTGGCCCAGCGCCAGCGCGGCCTCGCGCAGGCTGGTGCCTTCCTTGTGCGCCTTCTTCGCGATCTGCGCGGCCTTGTCGTAGCCGATGTGGGTGTTGAGCGCGGTGACCAGCATCAGCGAGCGGTCCACCAGCTCCTCGATGCGGCCTTTGTTGGGCTCGATGCCGACGGCGCAATGCTTGTCGAAGCTGGCAATGCCGTCCGCCAGCAGCCGCACGCTCTGCAGGAAGTTGTGGATGACCATGGGGCGGAACACGTTCAGCTCGAAGTTGCCGGACGCGCCGCCGATGTTGATGGCCACGTCGTTGCCCATCACCTGGGCGGCCAGCATGGTCACCGCCTCGCTCTGCGTCGGGTTGACCTTGCCGGGCATGATGGACGAGCCCGGCTCGTTCTCCGGGATGCTGAGTTCGCCAATGCCGCTGCGCGGGCCGCTGGCCAGCCAGCGCACGTCGTTTGCGATCTTGGTCATGCTCGCGGCCAGCGTCTTCAGCGCGCCATGGGCATGGACCAGTGCGTCGCAGGAGGCCATGGCCTCGAACTTGTTGGGCGCCGTCACGAAGGAATGGCCGGTCAGCCGCGCCAGCTCCGCCGCGACAGCCTGCGCATAGCCCTTGGGCGCGTTCAGCCCCGTGCCAACGGCCGTGCCGCCCAGGGCCAGCTCACACAAATGCGGCAGCGCCGCCAGCACATGGCGCTCGCCCTGCGCCAGTTGCGCGACCCAGCCCGAGATCTCCTGGCCCAGCGTCAGCGGCGTCGCGTCCTGCAGATGGGTGCGGCCGATCTTGACGATGCCGTCAAATGCCTCGGCCTTGGCCTGCAGCGTCCCTCGCAGCGCACGCAGCGACGGCAGCAGGCGCTCCTGCAGCGCCTGCACGGCCGCCACATGCATGGCGGTCGGGAAGACGTCGTTGCTGCTCTGGCTGCGGTTCACGTCGTCGTTGGGATGCACCAGCCGCCCCTCGCCGCGCTCGCCGCCCAGCAGCTCACTGGCGCGGTTGGCCAGCACCTCGTTGACGTTCATGTTGGTCTGCGTGCCCGAGCCGGTCTGCCAGACGACGAGCGGGAACTCGTCCGCATGCCGGCCGGCGATGACCTCGTCGGCCGCCGCCACGATGGCATCGGTCTTCCTCGCGTCCTGGAGCCCCAGCGCATGGTTGACGACGGCCGACGCGCGCTTGACGCGGGCCAGCGCCCGGATCAGCTCGGGCGACTGGCGCTCGCCGGAGATGTCGAAGTTCTGCAGCGAGCGCTGCGTCTGCGCCCCCCACAGCTTGTCGGCCGGCACCTCAATGGGGCCGAAGGTGTCACGCTCGATGCGGGTACTCATGATGCGGATGTCCTAGTCTGAAGCCGCTGCCAGCATAGTGACGCCAGAGAACCTTTCTGTGCCATGGGGGGCACCCACTGCCATCCCACGGCCGCTACCGGTGCGAACCCGGCCGCGGCGCCGACATGGCGCGTCGGCATTCTTTACAGCTCTCCGGCGCGGCGCCTGGGCCGGAAGCCCAAACGCTTGATTCGCAACAGTTTTTCTGTGCACCGAGAGGCGGCACGGACCTTGCGCCTGCCTCCGTGGCCTTCCGGGCGTGCAGCGTCCGGCCAACAGACAGGGAGGTTGCATGGCTCAGCTCCGCCGTGCAGTTCACGCACTTTGCATCGCCGCAGGCGCGCTTCTTGGCGGCACGGCCCGTGCCAACCTCGTCGTCAACGGCCGCTTCGAGAGCGACAACCTGAGCGGCTGGACCGCGGTCGGCAACACCCTCTGCAACGGCGTGTCTGCCCAGGCCCGTCGACGATCGTGCAAAGCGGCGGCTGCGCCGGCTACTTCGGCCCCATACGCAGCACGAGCGGCATCTCGCTGACCTTGTCCTCCTCCGCGGGCAGCCTCCACCACATCAGCTTCTGGTTGTTCTTCGACGGCGGCAGGCCTTCGTCGGCGGATTTCAACTGGGATGGAGGTGCTGCCGAGCTCAGCCTCGTGGACATGGCCGCCAGCAACGCCTACGTCCGCTACGACTTCCAGCTGATGGCCTCCTCCGCTGCGACGTCGATCAGCTTCACGTTCCGCGACGACGTCGGTTTCGCGTTCCTCGACAGCGTGGTCGTCGAAGCAGCCTTGGCCCCCGGCGGCCCGCCGGAGCCTGACTCCTCTCTGCTGGCAGCGCTGACACTGGGTGGCGCCTGCATCTCCGCGCGCCGGCGCAGACGCAGCCACTAACTTCAAAACAGCACTGACAGAATAGGCCGGGTTTGGCGCCTGCGGGATAATCCTGGCCGCCCGAAGCTATACCCGCATGCCATGACCACGATCCGCCAGGTCGACCTCGTCGACAGCATCGCTGCCGCTCTGCAGTACATCTCGTACTACCACCCGGCCGACTACATCGCCCACCTCGCCCGCGCCTATGAGACCGAGGCCTCCCCGGCGGCCAAGGACGCGATCGCGCAGATCCTCACCAACAGCCGCATGTGCGCCGAAGGCCGCCGCCCGATCTGCCAGGACACCGGCATCGTCAACGTCTTCCTGAAGATCGGCATGGACGTCCGCTGGGAAGGCTTCAGCGGCAGCATCGAGGACGCCATCAACGAAGGCGTGCGCCAGGGCTACCTCAACCCCGACAACAAGCTGCGCGCCAGCGTGCTGGACGACCCCATCTTCGCCCGCAAGAACACCAAGGACAACACGCCCGCCGTCGTGCAGATGGAGGTGGTGCCCGGCAACACGGTGGACGTCATCGTCGCGGCCAAGGGCGGCGGCTCGGAGAACAAGAGCAAGGTCTACATGCTCAACCCCAGCGACGACATCGTCGACTGGGTGCTCAAGACCGTGCCGACCATGGGCGCCGGCTGGTGCCCGCCCGGCATGCTGGGCATAGGCGTGGGCGGCACGGCCGAGAAGGCCGCGCTGCTGGCCAAGCAGGCGCTGATGGAAGACATCGACATGTACGAGCTGCTGCAGCGCGGCCCGCAGAACAAGCTGGAGGAACTGCGCATCGAGCTGTACGAGAAGGTCAACGCGCTGGGCATAGGCGCGCAGGGTCTGGGCGGCCTGACCACTGTGCTGGACGTGAAGATCAAGACCTTCCCGACGCACGCCGCCAGCAAGCCCATCGCGATGATCCCGAACTGCGCGGCCACGCGCCACGCGCACTTCGTGCTGGACGGCTCGGGCCCCAGCTACATCGAGCCGCCCAGTCTGGACCTGTGGCCCGACGTGAACTGGGCGCCCGACTACAACAAGAGCCGCCGCGTCGATCTGAACGCGCTGACGCCGGCCGAGGTCGCCAGCTGGAAGCCCGGCGACACGCTGCTGCTGAACGGCAAGATGCTGACGGGCCGCGACGCCGCCCACAAGCGCATCCAGGACATGCTGGCGAAGGGCGAGCCGCTGCCGGTGGACTTCACCAACCGCGTCATCTACTACGTCGGCCCCGTGGACCCGGTGCGCGACGAGGTCGTCGGCCCGGCCGGCCCCACCACCGCCACGCGCATGGACAAGTTCACCGACATGATGCTGGCCAAGACCGGCCTCATCGCGATGGTCGGCAAGGCCGAGCGCGGCCCGGTCGCCATCGAGTCGATCAAGAACCACAAGAGCGCCTACCTGATGGCCGTGGGCGGCGCGGCCTACCTGGTCAGCAAGGCCATCAAGGGCGCCAAGGTGGTCGGCTTCGCGGACCTGGGCATGGAAGCCATCTACGAGTTCGACGTCGTCGACATGCCGGTCACGGTAGCCGTGGACGCCAGCGGCACCAGCGCCCACATCACGGGCCCGGCGGACTGGAAGCAGCGCATTGCCTCGGGCAAGCCCGTCGGCATCCCGGTCGCTACGGCCTGAGGACACCGCACAATCGGGTGGTCATCACGACCACCCGACATGATCCAAGTCCGCCCGATCCAGCCCACCGACCGCGCAGCCTGGCAGCCGCTCTGGGACGGCTACAACGCTTTCTACGGTCGCGAGGGCGAGACTGCGCTCCCTGCCCGGATTACCGAGTCGACCTGGGCGCGCTTCTTCGACGCCGGCGAACCGGTGCATGCCCTCGTCGCGGTCGATGAGCATGGCACTCTGCTCGGTCTCGTCCACTACCTCTACCACCGCAGCACCACGCGCATCGAGCCGACCTGCTATCTGCAGGATCTGTTCACCGCCCCGCCGGCACGCGGTCGCGGCGCGGGCCGGGCCTTGATCGAAGCGGTCTACGCAGCAGCGCGCGAGGCGGGCGTGAAACGCGTCTACTGGCAGACCCAGACCACCAACGCCGCGGGCCGCGCGCTGTACGACCAGGTCGCGCAGCACCTGGGCTTCATCGTCTACGCACACGACGTCGCCTGACGCCGCGGCCGTCGGCACCGCAGCGGTAAGCTGGCGGCCCCTGGAGGATCCGTGCGCCCGCTCCCAGCCCTCGCCTTGCTGCTCTCGCTGTCTGCCCTGCCAGCCCTGACACAGGCCCAGACACCATCCGCCGCCTGCTCGCTCGCCCCGGTCGGCGGCGAGATGCGCGAGCTGACCTCGGGCGGCCTGGCGCGCAGCTACCGCCTGTTCGTGCCCCCCACCACCGAGGCGACACCGCTGCCGCTTGTGCTGGACATGCACGGCACGGGCGGCAACGCCACGGGACGCGCCGCGAAGAGCGGCTTCGAGGCACTGGCGGTGCGCGAGGGCTTCGCCGTCGCCACGCTGCAGGGCGAGGACTCGCGCTGGAACGTGCCGGTGGTGAGCGGCCGCCCGGACGATGTACGGTACGTGGCCGACGCCATCGCCCACGTCGCCGCGCGCGTCTGCATAGACCCGGCCCGGGTGTACGCCACGGGCTTTTCCGGCGGCGGGCGCATGGCCTCGCTGCTGGGCTGCCGGCTGAACGACCGCATCGCGGCGATCGCGCCGGTCGGCGGGCTGCGCTGGAGCGGCCCCTGCCCGGGCCGCGCCCTGCCCGTGCTCGCCATCCACGGCCTGGCCGACCCCACCAACCCCTACGAGGGCCATGCCGACCGCGGCGGCGAATGGGTGGAGAGCGTGCCGGAGGCCCTGGCCGGCTGGGCCTCGCACAACCGCTGCCAGCCCAAGCTGGTGCAGCAGGAACGTCCCGGTCCGCTGCAGACCCTGGGCTATGCAGGCTGCAGCGGCGGCGCCGACGTGCGGCTGCTGCGCATCGACAGCATGGGCCACCTCTGGCCGCACGCCGAGGTCGACGCGCCGAACACGATCTGGCAGTTCTTCAAGGCTCATCCACGCCCGTAGGCCCATCACCCGAGGACACCCCCATGACCCACATCCGCGCCTACGCCGCCCACTCCGCCGGCGGCCCGCTCGAACGCTTCGACTTCGACCCCGGCCCGCTGGGCGAGGAGGACGTCGAGATCAGCGTCGAGCATTGCGGCATCTGCCACTCCGACCTCGCCATGATCGACAGCGAGTGGTTCCCGGCGAGCTACCCCGTCGTGCCGGGCCATGAGGTGGTCGGCCGCATCACCGCGCTGGGGCCGCGCGCGAAGGGCCGTCAGCTCGGCCAGCGCGTCGGCGTGGGCTGGCACGCCGGCAGCTGCACGCATTGCAACTTCTGCCTGGGCGGCGAGCAGCACCTGTGCGGCAAGCGCCAGCCGACGCTGATCGGCCGCCACGGCGGCTTCGCCGACCGGCTGCGCGCGCACTGGAGCTGGGCCATCCCGCTGCCCGACGCATTGGACCCGGCCGCCGCCGGCCCGCTGATGTGCGGCGGCGGCACGGTCTTCCTGCCCTTCATGCTGCATGCCGTCAAGCCGACCGACCGCGTGGGCGTCGTCGGCATCGGCGGCCTGGGCCACCTGGCCGTCAAGTTCGCGCGCGCCTGGGGTTGCGAGGTGACGGCCTTCACATCGTCGCCGTCCAAGCGCGACGAAGCGCTGGCCCTGGGCGCGCACAAGACCGTCTCCAGCGTCGACAAGGCCGAGCTGAAGGCCGCGGCCGGCAGCCTGGACTTCCTGCTCATCACGGTGGGTGCCGCGCTGAACTGGGATGCGCTGCTGGCCACGCTGGCGCCCAAGGGACGCATGCACCTGGTGGGCGTCGTCACCGACGCGCTGAGCCTGAAGAGCGGCGGCCTGCTCTCGTGGCAGAAGAGCCTGTCGGCCTCGCCCACGCCGCCCCCCTCGGTGCTGGCGACGATGCTGGACTTCTCGGCCCGCCACCAGATCCTGCCGCAGGTGGAGCGCTTCCCCATGAGCCGCGTCAACGACGCACTGGAGCGCCTGCGCAGCGGCAAGGCGCGCTACCGCGTGGTGCTGGACGCGGACTTCTGATCAGCGCACGCGGAACACGCCCACCAGCCCCTCCAGCCGCGAGGCCTGCTCGTTGAGGCTCATGGCCGCGGCCGTGCTTTCCTCGACGAGGGCGGCGTTCTGCTGCGTCACCTCGTCCAGCCGGCCCATGGCCTCGCTGACCTGACCCAGGCCGCCGCTCTGCTCGCGGGTGGCCGTGGAGATCTCGCCGATCAGGCTGCTGACACGCTGCACCTGGCGCACCAGGTCGGCCATGGTCTGGCCGGCCTGCTCGACCTGCTGGCTGCCACCCGAGATCTTCTCGATGTTCTCGGCGATCAGCTGCTTGATCTCGCGCGCCGCTTCGGCGCTGCGTTGGGCCAGCGAACGCACTTCGCTGGCGACGACGGCGAAGCCCCGTCCCTGCTCGCCCGCGCGGGCCGCCTCGACGGCCGCGTTCAGCGCCAGGATGTTGGTCTGGAAGGCGATGCCGTCGATGACGGACGTGATGTCGGCGATCTTGCGGCCCTGGCCGCTGATGGCGTCCATGGTCTGGACGACCTGGCCCACCACCGCGCCGCCGTCCGCGGCGAGATCACTGGCCTCCCGGGCCAGCTTGCTGGCCTCGGCGGCCGAGTCGGCATTCAGGCGCACGGTCGAGGCCAGTTGCTCCATCGACGCGGCAGTCTCCTGCAGGCTGCCGGCCTGCTGCTCGGTGCGGTTGGACAGGTCCTGGTTGCCGGCCGCGATCTCGCCGGTCGCGCCCGTGATGGCCTGGGCGCTCTGGCTCACGTCCGCCACCAGCGCGCGCAGCGCCTGCTGCGTGCGGGCCAGCGCCGACATCATGCTGTGCTGGTCGCCCGGCGCCACCGGCGCCTCGGTCAGCAGGTCGCCCTCGGCCACGCGCTCCAGCATCTGGCGCGCAACGGCCGGGTCGCCGCCAAGCTCGCGGCGCAGTACTGCGCGCAGCTGCTGCAGCAGGACGGCGCAGACGGCCAGGCAGGCCACGACGATGATGAGCACCCACCAGCGCGCCTTCGCCATCGCGGCACCGGCCTCGGCGCGCGCCCTCTCCTTTTCGGCGATGCTGGTCTTCTTCAGCTCCAGCAGCACGCCACGCAGCTCGCGCCAGGCCGGCGTCTCCTGCTTGTTCAGCATCTCGATCGCGGCGGCACCATCCTGCGCCGCCAGCTTCGCGACGTCCGACTGCACCTGGGCCAGCCTGGCGCGCATGCCGGCCATCGCCTCGAGCTGCTGCTTCTCGGCCGGATTGGCGGCCGACGCGGCGGCCAGTGCGGCCTTGTCGTAGTCCCGGCCGGCGTTCTCCAGGTTCTCGTAGGCCTTCTTGTTGCTGGGGTCCAGCGCGACGTTGCGCAGTGCCTGCCCCATCTGCAGTCCTTGGGCGTACATCTCCACCACCTGGCCGGCCAGCGCATCCTGCCGGCTGAAGTAGTCGTTCAGCCGCGCCTCCATGCTCGACGTGCCCAGCAGCACGAACACCCCCAGCAAGGCCACCAGCCCCGCCGGCACCAGTTGCGCCAGCATCACCCGCCGCATGAAGCCCATGGATCCCCCCTTTTGATTGGTCAAACCTAACCATCCTAGGACGGGGTCGGCTCTACCCTCGGGAGCGAAAACTGGCGGCGCGGGAATATTTTGCACGCCGGCCAAATCAACGCGGCTGCAGCACCTCGACGGGTGGGCGGGCCACCTGGTGCATGACCCGCTGCGGGTAGGGAATGTCCACGCCGAGACCCTTGAGCGTGCGCAGGACCGCCAGGTTCGCCGCCGAGCGCACGCCGCCGGCGCCGTTCTCGGGGTCCGTGATCCAGAAATAGACCGTCAGCTCCAGGCCGTCGGCCTGGAACTGGCTAAGCTGCACCGAAGGGCCGGGCTCTCGCAGCACGCGCGGCACCTCGGCGACGGCCGCCGCCAGCGCCTGCATGACGGCCTCGACCTCGCAGTCGTAGCTGACCTGCACCACGGTCGACAGCAGCACGCGCGGGTCGGCCAGCGACGAGTTCTCCACGCGCTGCGTGATCAGCATCTCGTTGGGCACGATGGCTTCCTTGCCGCCCAGGGAGCGGATCACCGTGTAGCGCGTCTTGATGTCGGTGACGCGGCCCTCGAAGCCGTCCACCTTGACCATGTCGCCGATGCGCAGGGAGCGCTCGGCCAGGATGACGAAGCCGCTGACGTAGTTGGCCGCCAGCTTCTGCAGGCCGAAACCCAGGCCCACGCCCAGGGCGCCGCCCAGCACGCCCAGCGCCGTCAGGTCGATGCCGGCGGCCGACAGCGCGAACAGCAGGCCGATGAAGAGCAGCAGCGCACGCACCGCATTGGCGGCGATCTTGCGCATCGACATGTCCAGCGATTCGCGCCGCAGCAGCCGGGCCTCGATGGTGGACGACAGCCACAGCGCCAGCACCAGCACGACGGCGGCCGTGAGCCCGCCCTCGACGAGATTGCGCAGCGTCAGCTTGACGTTGCCGACCTTCCAGCCGATGTCGTCCATGCCATCCAGCACCAGCGGCAGCAGCCCGGTCGCCCACAGCACGGCGCCTATCCAGATGAGCCACGAGCCCACGCGCTCCACGCTCTTGATGAGGGCCGAGTCCGGCCACGCCGCGGCCAGCACCCGGGCCACGAAGCGGATGACGGCCAGCGACACCAGCAGCGGCAGCACCAGCTTGAACAGCGCCGGTGCGATGCCCAGCACCGGCAGCAGCCGGCGGGCCAGCAGCGCCAGGCCCAGGGCCAGCAGCGGGAACAGCGCGCCGTCGATGACGCGCCGGCCGAACAGTACGCCGAAGCGGCGCCGCTGGGTGGCGCGCGACAACGCCCACGTCACGCCGCCGGCCAGCAGCAGGCAGCCCAGCAGCACGGCCCATTCGCCCAGCGCGGAGACGCTGAAGATGCGGTTCAGGAGCGCCTGGAGTTCTTTCAGATCAAAGGGTTCTTGCATGATTCTTCAAAGGTCTGCCAGGGCGCGCAGGTGCACGCCCACGCTGCGTGACAGCGCGTGCAGGTCGTAGCCGCCCTCCAGCACGGAGACGATGCGGCCCTGGGCATGGCGGTCGGCGATGGCCTTCACCCTCAGCGTGATCCATTCGTAGTCCGCCTCGACCAGGCCCAGCTGGCCCAGCTCGTCGTCGCGATGGGCGTCGAAGCCGGCGGAGATGAAGATCATCTGCGGCTTGAAGCGCTCCAGCGCCGGCAGCCACATCGCCTCGATGATCTCGCGTACCTCGGCGCCGCGCGTGTAGGCCGGCAGCGGCACGTTGACCATGTTGCTGCCCTTGGGCACGGCGCCGCTGTAGGGGTAGAGCGGGTGCTGGAACAGGCTGACCATCAGCACGCGGTCGTCGCCCGCGATGATGTCCTCGGTGCCGTTGCCGTGGTGGACGTCGAAGTCCACGATGGCCACGCGCTTGAGGCCACGCCGGTCCAACGCATGGCGCGCCGCGATCGCCACGTTGTTGAAGAAGCAAAAGCCCATCGCCTGGTCGCGCGTTGCATGGTGGCCGGGCGGGCGCACGGCGCAGAAGGCGTTGTCGGCACCGCCGTCGATGACGAGGTCGGTCGCCCGCACCGCGGCGCCCGCCGCATGCAGCGCGGCGGACCAGGTGTGGGCATTGGCCGAGGTGTCGGGGTCCAGGGCGCAGCGCCCGCCCGTCTCGGCACAGCCGCGCAGCAGCGCGCCGATCTCGGCGACATAGCCGTGCGTGTGGGCCAGCTCCACGTCCTGCAGGTCCACGGGCCCGGCGTCGACATAGGTCAGCGCCTGGCTCAGGCCCGAGCCGATCAGCCAGTCGTCGATGGCGGCCAGCCGCTCGGGGCATTCGGGATGGCCCTCGCCCATCTCGTGGCGGCGGCATTCGGGAGGGTTGAAATAGGCGGTGGGCATGTCTCTTGATATGGTCAGCCCCATGACGCAATCACGAACGCTGGCGGGGCAGCTGCAGGCCCTGCAAAACCAGATTAGCACGGTCATCAAGGGCAAACCCGCGCAGATCGCCGACGCCCTGGCCTGCCTCGTGGCCGGCGGCCACCTGCTCATCGAAGACCTGCCCGGCGTCGGCAAGACCACGCTGGCCCATGCGCTGGCCATCTCGCTGGGCCTGAAATTCTCGCGCCTGCAGTTCACGGCCGACCTGCTGCCCAGCGACCTGCTGGGCGTCTCCGTCTACGAGCGCGAGCGCCAGGGTTTCGCCTTCCACCCCGGCCCGGTGTTCGCCCAGGTGCTGCTGGCCGACGAGATCAACCGCGCCGGCCCCAAGACGCAGAGCGCGCTGCTGGAGGCGATGGAGGAGCATCAGGTCAGCATCGAGGGCGTCAGCCACCCGCTGCCGCAGCCCTTCTTCGTCATCGCGACGCAGAACCCCAGCGAGCAGTTGGGCACCTTCCCGCTGCCCGAATCGCAGCTGGACCGCTTCCTGATGTGCATCTCGCTGGGCTACCCCGACGCTGCCGCCGAGCGCGAGTTGCTGATGGGCCAGGACAGCCGCGAGCAGTTGCGCGCGCTGCGGCCCGTCATGACGCCGGCCGAGCTCACCCAGGCGCAGGCCGCCGCCCGTGCGATTCACGCCGCGCCGCCGCTGCTGGACTACTTGCAGGCGCTGATTGCCGCGACGCGTTCCGGCCAGTGGTTCGTCGAGGGCCTGTCGCCGCGCGCTGGCCTGGCCGTGCTGCGCGCAGCACGGGCCCGCGCGCTCCTGCAGGGGCGCGACTATGTGTCGCCCGACGACGTGCAGGCCATCCTGCCGCAGACCATCGCCCACCGCCTGCTGCCGCGCGCCGGCGCCGGTCGCGGCGCGCGCGAGCAGGTGCGGGCCATGATCGAGGCGCTGCCGCTGCCGTGATCGCCGCCACCCGCGCCCGTTGGCAGCGCTGGTGGCAGGCGCGCCAGCCGCCGGCCGACACCCACCAGACGACGCAGCGCAACGTCTACATCGTGCCCACCTGGGCCGGCCTGGCCTTCTGCGGCACGCTGGGCGTGCTGCTGCTGGCCAGCATCAACGAGCAGCTCAGCCTGGGCTATGCCCTCACCTTCGCACTGACCGGCGCAGGCCTGGCCTCCATGCACACCACCCACGCCAACCTGCGCGGCCTGCAGATGGATCTGCGGCCGCCTGACGGCGTGCATGCCGGCGACGAGTACGCGCTGGAGCTGCGCCTGCACAACCCGGGCCGCGCCCGCTTCGGCATCGCCGTCAGTGCCCGGCTGGACGGTGGCGCCACCGAGCCGGCCTGGGTGGACGTGCCCGCGTTGGGCCACGCCGTGCTGAAGCTGCGCCTGCCGGCGGTGCGGCGCGGCCTGCGCGAGCTGCCCCGGCTCGTCGTCACGACGCGCTTCCCGCTGGGCTTCTTCCGCGCCTGGAGCTACTGGCGGCCTGCCGCCAAGGTCTGGGTCTATCCACGGCCCGAGGACGTGCCGGCGCCCTTCCCGCCCCAGGCCGAAGGCGATGCCGGCGAGGCCGCATCCACGCGTCAGGCGGCCAGCGGCACGGACTTCTCCGGCGTGCGCAGCTACCGCCGCGGCGACTCGATGAAGCAGATCCTGTGGCGCAAGTCGACACTGGCGCTGGACCAGGGCCTGCCGCTGTGGGTGCGCGAGACCGAGGCGCCGCTGGCCCGCGACCTGTGGCTGGACTGGCGCGACACCCACGGCCGCGACGTCGAGGCGCGCCTCTCCAGACTGAGCGCGTGGGTGCTGGCCGCCGAGCGGCTGGGCCAGCCCTATGGCCTGCGCCTGGCAAGCCACGAGATCGCGCCGTCGCTGGGCGCTGCGCACCAGCAGGCCTGCCTGGAAACGCTCGCGGGGTTCGGTTCATGACGGCCGTCCTGGCCTGGTGGGGCCGCCTGCCGCGCGACGCGCGCGACAGCTTCTTCCTGCTCGGCGTCATCACCGCCGTCATCGCACCGCACGCCGATCACCTGCCCTGGTGGAGCACGGCGCTGACCGCCGTCGTGCTGGGCTGGCGCGGGGCGCTGGCGGGGCGCCAGCGCCCCCTGCCCGGCCGCTGGTGGCTGCTGGTCATCGTCGTCCTCTATACAGGCCTGACCTGGCTGAGCTTTCGCACCCTCATCGGCCGCGAGGCCGGCATCACGCTGCTCGTCATGCTGATGGCGCTGAAGACGCTGGAGTTGCGCGCGCGGCGCGACGCCTTCGTCGTGTTCTTCCTCGGCTTCTTCCTCGTGCTGGCGCAGTTCCTGTACTCGCAGTCGCTGCCGACGGCCGTCTGGTCGCTGCTGTCGCTGTGGGCGCTGCTGGCCGCGGTGGTGCTGGCGCAGATGCCGTCCACCGAAATCCAGGGGGTGCCCAGCATCGCCATCGCCGCGCGCCACGCCGCCAGCACGACGGCGCTGGGCCTGCCCGTCATGGTGCTGCTGTTCGTGCTGTTCCCGCGCATCGCGCCGCTGTGGGGCGTGCCGACCGAGGCCATAGGCAAGACCGGCCTGTCCAACCAGCTCGAGTTCGGCGCAATGAACGAGATCGCCAACGACGACAGCATCGCGATGCGGCTGAAGTTCGATGGCCCGCCGCCACCGCCCGACCAGCGCTACTTCCGCGGCCCGGTGCTGACGCGCTTCGACGGCAAGACCTGGCGCGCCGCCGACACCCGCCCCGGCCAGAACTGGCTGCGCGGCCGCGACGACCTCGCCACCGCCGGCCCGGCGCTGCGCTACGAGATGACGCTGGAGCCGCTGCGCATCCCGGTGCTGCCGCTGCTGGAGATGAGCCCCGGCGGCGTCGGCAGCGAACTGGCGCTGACCGACCTCACCTTCGTCCGCGGCCCCGAGCTGCAATGGCTCTCGCCACGCCCCATCACCGAGCGGCTGCGCCTCAACGTCAGCGCCTACCCGGCCTGGCACGCCGGCGAGCGCCGCAACCGCCTGCAGCTCGCCGCCGACCTGGACCTGCCCGCCGGCGCCAACCCGCGCGCGCTGGCCTGGGCCGCGGAGCTCGCCGCCCAGCCGCGCTTTGCCGGCCTGGCGCCGGGGCCGCGCGCGGAACAACTGGCTGCGGCCTTGCTGGCCCATGTGCGCAGCCAGGACTTCATCTACACCCTGACCCCCGGCCGCTACGGAGAAGCCTCCCCGCATGTCATCGACGAGTTCTGGCTGGACCGGCGCCTGGGCTTCTGCGAGCACTTCGCGTCCGCCTTCGTCGTGCTGATGCGCGCCATGGACGTGCCGGCGCGCATCGTCACCGGCTTCCAGGGCTGGGACGCCGAGCTGCAGGACGGCTACTACGTCGTGCGCAACGCCAACGCCCATGCCTGGGCCGAGTACTGGGTCGCTGGCAAGGGCTGGCTGCGCAGCGACCCCACCGCCGCGGTCTCGCCCAACCGCGTCATCCAGGGCATGGCGCTGCGGCCCCAGCCCGGCGTGCTGGGCCAGCTCAACCCGACGCTGTGGCGGGCCATGCGCGGCGGTTGGGAGACGCTCAACAACCGCTGGCAGCAGCTGGTGCTCAACTACTCGCGCCAGAACCAGTTCGACCTGCTGAAGAAGCTGGGCTTCGAGAACCCCGACTGGACGGCCCTGGGCCAGGCCGTGGCCGGCGTCATCCTGTTGCTGGCCGGGGCCGGCGCCGCCTGGATACGCTGGAGCAGCCGGCCGCACGATGCCTGGAGTCGACAGCGCGCGCGCATCGCCGTGCTGCTGGGCCGGGCGGGCGTCGCGCTCCCGGCACACGAAAGCCCCGCGGCCTGGGCGCGGGCACTGCGCCGCCAACTGGGCCCGCCGACGGAGCCTGCCGCGCAATGGCTGGAGAAGCTGGAGCGTTCGCGCTACGCCCCCGACGCACCAGAGCCGGCCTGGGGCGAGCTCCGCGCAGCCGCACGTATGCTGCGGGCGTGAGAACCATCCGCCTCATCCTCTCGCTGCTGGCGCTGGGCCTGGCCGGCGCAACCACCCAGGCGCAGTCGCCGCGCCAGCTGATTGCCCAGCTGGGCCTGGACACCCGCGCCGACGACAGCCGCCAATGGACGCGCCAGCGCGAGGCCGAGGTCAACGTGGCCCTGCAGCTACGCCGCCTCATCCTGGAACGCCCCGCCGACCCCGGCCTGACCGAAACCGACGCCTATGGCCGCACGCCGCTGATGGAAGCCGCCATCAACGGCTATGCCGACGTCGTCGAGGCATTGCTGACCGATGCCGGCGTGCGCGCCCGCGTCGACGACAGCGATCGCTTCGGTGCGACGGCCTGGGCCTTGAGCCAGTCCGCCCGGCCAGTGACGCTGATCGCCTGTCATCCGCAGATGTACGCACGCGAACGGCTGCCGCTCCTGCGGCCCTACGCCCAACGCATCGCCTATTTCCGCGACGGCAGCGGCACCCGCTTCGAGCGCATCGCCCGCCAGTTGCTGGACGCCGGCGCCCGCGCCGACATGGCCGCGGCCCGGACCGCCTGGCTGGCCCAATGTCCCGGTGCCGACGCGGCCTTGCGCCAGGGCCTGGCGGCCGGCGGCGACCTCTATGGGGCGCTCTCGACCCATACCTACGAGCGCCTGGAGCAGTTCATGCGCAGCATGGCAGACGCCTCGGCCCGCCTGCCCTTCGCGCCGCGCCCCGGCCCGATGCTGGCCGGCACCGGGACGCAGGACGCGTGGCAACAGCGCTGGCCCAAGGCCTTGCTGCCACGCGCGGATGCGCCACCGCCTGCCGACCCACGCGACGCCGTGCCATGCTCCCGCATGGACAAGCCCGAGCTGCCGGCCGTGAACTGGACCGGCGACGCCACCTTCCGCATGGTCGTGGAATTCCAGGCCGGCATGGCGACCGTGGCCGACATCCGCCTCGTCTCGGGCAATATGGAACCGCGCGCACAGGCCTTCTTCCAGGCCCTGCTGCTGCGCATGCTCGCCAGCTATGACTGCGCGGGCGACCACATCATCGAGCAAGAGCTCCGTTTCAAGATTCAATGACAGCCCGCCTGCATGTCTGCGCCGCCCTGCTGCTGAGCCTGTGCCTCGCCGCGGCCCAGGCCAAGCCCCACCATGCCAAGCCCGCACAACCTCCCCAGCCCCTGGGCCCCCGTCCCGCGCTCGTCGCGTTTGCCGACGAGCTGGCCACGGCACAGGGCTGGGACGCCGCGGCCCTGCGCGAGCAGCTGGGCCAGGCCCTGGACCTGCCGCGCGTGCGCCAGCTCATCCTGCCCGCCGCTGCCGGAACGGCCAAGAACTGGGCGGCCTACCGCGACCGCTTCATCGAGCCCAAGCGCCTTGACGCCGGCGTGGCCTTCTGGGCCGAGCACGAGGCGGCCCTGGCGCGCGCCGAGGCCACCTATGGCGTGCCGGCCGCCGTCATCGTCGGCATCCTCGGTGTCGAGACCTTCTACGGCCGCATCACCGGCGGCTTCAAGGTGCTGGACGCGCTGGCCACGCTGGCCTTCGACTTTCCCACCGAGCATCCGCGCGCGGCCGAGCGCCAGGCTTTCTTCCGCGGTGAACTGGCCGAGTTCCTCAAGCTCTGCCGCGAGAACGGCCTTGATGCCGCCGAGGTGCGCGGCAGCTATGCCGGCGCGCTGGGCCTGCCGCAGTTCATGCCGGGCAGCTGGCGCAAGCACGCAGTGGACTTCGACGGCGACGGCCGCATCGACCTGATCACCAGTGCCGACGACGCCATCGGCAGCGTGGCCCATTACCTCGCCGAGTACGGCTGGCAGCCCGCCCTGGCCACGCATTACGACGTCAGGCTACCCGCCGACCGCCGCGAGCGAGCGCGGCTGCTGGCGCCCGACATCAAGCCCAGCTTCACGATCGCCGACCTTGTCGCGGCAGGTGCCGAGCCCGCCGAGTCGGCGCGCGAGCACCGGGGCCTGCTGGCCGTCATCGAGCTGCAGAACGGCCCCAAGAAGCCGACCACCGTGCTGCTGGGCACGCAGAACTTCTGGGTCGTCACGCGCTACAACTGGTCGGCCTATTACGCGCTGGCCGTCATCGAGCTGGGCCAGGCCGTGCAAGCACGGCGCCATCTTCAGAACTGAAGTTTCCGGCCGGGCGCAGCGCGGTGCGCGGGCCATCCTCTTGCGACGTCCTGGAGAGCGGCGAGCGCGTCATCGGCTTGGGGCTGCGTCGAGCAGGTTGTGCACGACGCCATTGCCCCCTCGATGAAGGGGCGCCGACATGTTGACGGCTGGCCGCGCCAGGATTCAGCTGACCCAAACGTCAAGTTCCAAAGTCAGACCAAGCTGTCCAATTGCCGCCTGAAGCTCAGGTTCCAGAGCGATAGTTGCCGTCCCTGACGTCCCTACGTAGCAGTTCAATGCGCAGCGGCAGGCTCTTTGATCGTTAGTTAGTGACAGGCTCACGCCCTGAGCCAGCCGGCCACCAGACTGGTCGCACGAGCCCCATGTGGAGGGCCGCTGGAGCTGGCGATGGACGCGAAGGAATTGAAGCAGTGGCTGAGTTCGGTGTCGCGGCT
>NZ_JAFAGT010000086.1 GCF_019237615.1 Roseateles sp.
GGCCGCCAGGTCCGCTTCGCACTCATCGGCTGCGGCCGCATCGCGCAGAACCACATCCAGGCCGTGGAGCGGCACGCCGATCGGGCCATGCTGGCGGCGGTGTGCGACACCGAGCCGGCGGCGCTGGCGGCGGCCGTCGCCAGGACCGGCGCACGCGGCTTCGCGTCGCTTGGCGAGCTGCTGGCGGCGCGCGCGGAACTGGGCATCGACTGCGTCGTGCTGACCACGCCCAGCGGCCTGCACCCGCGCCAGGCCATCGAGGCCGCCGCGGCCGGCGTGCACGTGATGACGGAGAAGCCCATGGCCACGCGCTGGCAGGACGGGCAGGCCATGGTCAAGGCCTGCGACGACGCCGGCGTGCGGCTGTTCGTCGTCAAGCAAAACCGGCGCAACCCCACGCTGCAGCTCTTGAAGCGCGCCGTCGCCCAGGGGCGCTTCGGGCGGCTGTACAACGTCGCCGTCAACGTCTTCTGGACCCGGCCGCAGAGCTACTACGACAGCGCCGCCTGGCGCGGCACCTGGGAGTTCGACGGCGGCGCGTTCATGAACCAGGCCAGCCACTACATCGACCTGCTGGACTGGATCGTCGGCCCGGTGGAGAGCGTCATGGCCTACACCGGCACGCTGGCGCGCCACATCGAAGTCGAGGACAGCGGCGTGGCGGCGCTGAAATGGCGCAACGGCGCCATGGGCACCGTCAACGTCAGCATGCTGACCTACCCCAAGAACCTGGAAGGCTCCATCACCCTGCTGGGCGAGCGCGGCAGCGTGCGCATCGGCGGACTGGCCGTCAACGAGATCCAGCACTGGGAGTTCGACGCCCCCCACGAGATGGACGCCCTCATCCAGGACGCCAGCTACCAGACCACCTCCGTCTACGGCTTTGGCCACCCGCTGTACTACGACAACGTCATCCGCACGCTGTGCGGCCAGGCCCAGCCCGAGACCGACGGCCGCGAGGGCCTGAAGTCGCTGGAGCTGCTGATCGCGATGTACATGAGCGCGCGCGACGGCAAGCGCATCAACCTGCCGCTGAGCTACTGATGAGCACCACCATCCACCCCAGCGCCATCGTCGACGCCGGTGCCCGGCTCGGCGCGGACTGCCGCGTCTGGCACTTCGTGCACATCAGCGCCGGCGCGCGCATCGGGGCGCGCTGCTCCCTCGGCCAGAACGTGTTTGTGGCCAACGACGTCGTCATCGGCGACAACGTCAAGATCCAGAACAACGTCTCCGTCTACGACGCCGTGACGCTGGAGGACGACGTCTTCTGCGGCCCCAGCATGGTGTTCACCAACGTCTACAACCCGCGCGCGGCCGTCGCGCGCAAGGACGAGTACCGCCGCACCCTGGTCAAGCAGGGCGCGACGCTGGGCGCCAACTCGACCATCGTCTGCGGCACCACCATAGGCCGCCACGCCTTCATCGGCGCGGGGGCCGTCATCAACCGCGACGTGCCCGACTTCGCGCTCATGGTGGGCGTGCCCGCGCGGCAGATCGGCTGGATGAGCCGCCACGGCGAGAAGCTGGACCTGCCGCTGCACAGCGCCGAGCCCGTCGACGCGAGCTGCCCCCACACCGGCGACCGCTACCGCCTGCACGGCAACCAACTCGAGCTGATCTGAAGATGGACTTCATCGACCTCAAGAGCCAGTACGCGGCGCTGCGCGACAACATCAACGCCCGCATCCAGCGGGTGCTGGACCATGGCCAGTACATCATGGGCCCCGAGGTCAAGGAGATGGAGGCCGCGCTCAGCGCCTACACCGGCGCCAGGCACAGCATCAGCGTGGCCAGCGGCACCGAGGCGCTGCTGATCTGCCTGATGGCGCTGGAGCTGCGGCCCGGCGACGAAGTCATCACCAGCCCCTTCACCTTCGCGGCGACGGCCGAGATGATCGTGCTGGCCGGCGGCGTGCCGGTGTTCGTGGACATCGAGCCCGGGACGGCCAACCTCGACGCGACCCTCGTGGAGGCGGCCATTACGCCCAGAACCCGCGCCATCATGCCGGTGAGCCTGTACGGCCAGGTGGCCGACATGGACGCCCTCAACGCCATCGCGGGCCGGCATGGCCTGGCGGTCATCGAGGACGCGGCGCAGAGCTTCGGGGCGACGTACCAGGGCAGGAAGAGCGGCAACCTCAGCACCTTCGGCTGCACCAGCTTCTTCCCCAGCAAGCCGCTGGGCTGCTATGGCGACGGCGGGGCGATCTTCACCAGCGACGACGCGCTGGCGCAGGCCTGCCGGGAGATCCGCACCCATGGCCAGAGCCAGCGCTACCTGCACACGCGGCTGGGGGTGGGCGGGCGCATGGACACGCTGCAATGCGCCGTCGTGCTGGGCAAGCTGGAGCGCTTCGAGTGGGAGGTGCGGCGCCGGCTCGAACTGGGCGAGGCCTACGGGGCCAAGCTGCGGGCCGCGGCGCCGGGGCTGCAGCTGCTGCAGGTGAAGGGCGGGCGCGACTGCGTGTGGGCACAGTACACCGTGTTCGTCGACGACCGCGAGGCGGTGCAGGCGCGGCTGAAGCAGGCCGGCATCCCGACGGCCGTGCACTACCCGAGGCCGCTGCACCACCAGCCGGCCTATGCGCGCTATGCGGCGGCCCACGCCTGCCCGCACAGCATCGCGGCGGCGCAGCGGGTGATGAGCCTGCCCATGAGCGCCGACCTCACCGAGGACCAGCAGGACCGGGTCGTCAGCGCCTTGGCTCAGGCACTTGGCTGACTCTCCGCGGATGAAGTTCAGGCCCGACATCGAGGGACTTCGGGCCCTGGCCATCGGGCCCGTCGTGCTCTTCCACGCCTGGCCGGCGGTCATGCCGGGAGGCTTCGTCGGCGTGGACATCTTCTTCGTGATCTCGGGTTATCTGATCACGACGCTGCTGCTGCAGCGGCTGGCGGCCGGCAGTTACAGCGTCGGCTCCTTCTATGCGGCGCGCATCCGGCGCATCTTCCCGGCGCTGTTCGCGATGCTGGCCCTGGTCGCGCCAGCCTGCCTGTTGCTGCTGGAACCGCAGGCGCTGCGTGAGTTCGCGCGGCTGCTGGGCGCGACGGGCCTGTTCGTCTCCAACGTCGAGCTCTACCGGACGACCGGTTACTTCGAAGGGGCCGCCGACCTCAAGCCGCTGTTGCACACCTGGTCGCTGGCTGTCGAGGAGCAGTACTACATCGTCTTCCCGCTGCTGCTGGCGCTGCTGTGGCGTGTCGCACGGCAGCGCATCGGCGTCGCGCTGCTGGGCGTAGGCCTGCTGTCGCTGGCCTATTGCCTGTGGCTGATGGAGCGCGATGCCGAGCTGGCCTTCTACGCCGCGCCGGCCCGCACCTTCGAGCTGATGATCGGCTCAGGCCTGGCTTGGTGGGTGAGCCGCAGTGACGCGAAACCCGGCTGCCCGACGTGGGTGTATGCGCTAGTGGGCTGGGCCGCACTCGCGGCCCTGGTCGCGTCGCCGCTGCTGATGCGAGCCGATCGGGCCTTCCCTGGTCCGGCGGCGCTGTGGCCTTGCCTCGCGACAGCGGCGCTGATCTGGGTCGGCGGCAGCGGCCAGGCCGGCGCGACGCGCTGGCTGTCGGTGGCGCCGCTGCGTTGGATAGGCGCGATGTCGTTCTCGCTCTACCTCTGGCATTGGCCGATGCTGGTGCTGACGCGACACCTCGTGCTGGACCTGCCTACGCCTGCGCAGGTCGCGCTCGCGGTCTCCTTGTCCGTCGCGTTGGCCTGGGCCTCGCTGCGCTGGGTGGAGGCGCCGGTGCGCCGGGCCAGGACCGCCCAGCCGCTCATGCTGGTGGCCGGTGCGTCGACCATCGTCGCTAGCCTGGTGGCTGCCTGGGCGCTGACGGCGGCCGCCGACCAGCACGCCGCCAGGCCGGGGCGTGACGCTCTGCTGCGGGCCGGTGCCAGCGACTTCAGCCCCGACCGCAAGCGCTGCCATTCCAGCGGCAACCGCTGGCTGGACTATGAGGCCCGCTGCCTGTTCGGTCCCGTGGACGCGTCAGCGACGCTGGCGGTCTGGGGCGACAGCCATGGCGTGGAGATCGCACGGGCGCTGGGTGACCAGGTTGTCGATCGCCGCGTCGCACAACTGACAGGTTCCACTTGCCCGCCGGCGCTGGACTACGAGCCACCGGGACGGCCGCGCTGCGCCGCCGCCAACCGCGCGCTGATCGAGCGCTTGAGTGGAGACACAAACGTGAACAGCGTGCTGCTGGCGGCGCGCTATGAGTTCTATCTGAACGCTCCCGATGCGCCGGCCTTCGAGGCCGGCATGGTCGAGGCCGTGAGGCGCCTGCGCCAGGCAGGCAAGCAGGTGCTGCTGCTGGACCCGGTGCCGACCTATTACTACCCTATTCCCGCCGCACTGGCCTTGCGCTGGCGTCGCGGACAGGATCTTGCTGAGCAGGGCCAGACGCCGTCGCAGTACGCCGCCCGCCAGGCCGGTGCGCTGGCGCTGGTACAGAAGCTGGCGGCGGGGGGGCAGGCGCGGCGCGTGGCCGTGGGGGCACTGCTGTGCGCTCAGCCGCGTTGTGCTGTGCTGGAGGAGGGCGACCACAGCCTCTACTTCGACGACAACCATCTCAGCATGCACGGTGCGGCCAGGGTCGCGCCGGCGGTGCTGAGCCTGATCGACAAGCCATGAAGTTCCGCCCCGACATTGAGGGCCTGCGCGCCCTGGCCATCCTGCCGGTCGTCGTCTTCCATGCCTGGCCCAAGGCACTGACGGGCGGCTACGTCGGGGTAGACGTGTTCTTCGTCATCTCCGGTTACCTCATCACGACGCTGCTGTTGCAGCGGTTGGCGGCCGGCAGTTACAGCATTGCATCGTTCTACGCGGCGCGCATCCGGCGGATCTTCCCGGCCTTGTTCGTCATGCTGGCCCTCATCGTGCCTGCGGCATGGCTGCTGCTCACGCCGCAGGCCATGGGCGAGTTCGCGCGCGTTTTCGGCGCAACGGGGGTGTTTGCGTCCAACCTCGAGCTGTACCGCACGACGGGCTATTTCGAAGGCGCCACCGAGCTTAAGCCGCTGGTGCATACCTGGTCGCTGGCCGTGGAGGAGCAGTACTACATCGTCTTCCCGCTGCTGCTGGCGGCGCTGCATCGCTGGGCCCGCGGTGCCATAGGCTTCGTGCTGGTGACAGTGGGCCTGCTGTCGCTGGCCTATGCCCAGTTCCTGACTGGGTATGACGGGCCGCTGGCCTTCTATTCGGCGCTGTCGCGCACCTGCGAGCTGATGGTTGGCTCACTGCTGGCACTGCGCGTGGACCGCGGCCGGCCGCCGCTGCCGGCCGGTGCGCGGCAGTTGCTGGGCGTGGCGGGCCTCGTGGCTATCGTGTCGGCCTGCGTGCTGCTGAAGCCCGACGCCTCTTTCCCGGGCATGACGGCGCTGTGGCCTTGCCTGGGGGCGGCTGCGTTGATCGAGGCCGGGCGGGGAGAGGGTAGTTTCGCCAGCCGTTGGCTGGCACTGCCACCGCTGCGCTGGATCGGCGCGCTGAGCTTTTCGCTCTACCTCTGGCATTGGCCCATGCTAGTGTTCGCGCGCCACTTGCTGCTGGGGCAGCCGGACGCCCTGCAGTCTGGTGTGGCCGTGGTGCTGGCCGTGGCGCTGGCCTGGGCGTCGCTGCGCTGGGTGGAGGCGCCAGTGCGCAGTGCCGCTTGGCGTCAGCGCAGCCTGCTGCTTGGCGGCGGTGCGGCCATGGCGGCCTGCCTGCTGCTGGCGGGTGGCCTGTTTCTCGCGGCGCGCCATGCGGGCGAGGAGGCATCGCCGGCCAATGCCTTGCTGGCCGGCGCGGTCGATTTCAGCCCGAGGCGGGAGCGCTGCCACACGCGCGAGCGCGTGCAGATCGCCTATGCCGATCGCTGCCAGTTCGGTGCCGCCGAGGCGCCGCGCCAACTGGCCGTCTGGGGCGACAGCCATGGCGTGGAGATCGGCCACGTGCTGGCCGAATCCCTGCCGGCCGATCGCAGCCTTGCGGCAATGACGGCCGCGGCCTGCCCGCCAGCGCTGGGCTTCGCGCTGCCTGGCCGCTTCTACTGCGAAAAGCACAACGCGGCGATGCTGGCCGGCTTGGTGGGGGACGCCAAGGTTGACCGCGTGCTGATGGTGAGCCGCACGTCCAGCTATCTGGGCGATGCACAGATGGCAGCTGTCTTCGAGCGCGGCCTGCAGGAGGCGGTCCGGGCGTTGAAAGCCGTGGGCAAGGAGGTCTGGCTGCTGGACCCGGTGCCAACCTACGACTACCCGGTGCCTGCGGCGCTGGCTCAGCATCAGCGCCGAGGCTTGGCGCCGGCGGCCTTCGGCATAGCCGGTGACGACTACCGCCGCATTGAAGGCCAGGCCCTGGCCATGCTGGCCCGCGTGGCTGCCGCCACCGGTGCGCAGCGGATCGCGGTCGACACGACGCTGTGCGGCGAGGGACGCTGCGCCGTCATCGGCGCGGACGGTCGAGCTCTCTACCTGGACAACAACCACCTCAGCATGGCCGGAGCGCGGCTGTTGGCGGCACAGGCCTTGCGGCCCGCCGTTCAGGCGAGCCGGTAGTCCGGCGCATGCCGGCGCAGCCACTGCTCCAGCATCATCAGGATCCAGACCATCTCGCCGTAGTAGCCGGCATGCTCCTTGAGGCGGCGTGTCATCAGGCTGTCGACGAACTCGGCGCGCACGATGCCTCGAGCCGCGATACCGCGCAGCGACTCGGCCGCCAGTGCGTTCAACGCCGCATCCTTGACGGCCCAGGGGCCGAAGGGGAGCCCGAAGCCGTGCTTTTTCTTCGTCAGGATCTCGTCCGGCAGGAAGCCTCGCAGCGCTTCCTTGAAGAACCAGCGCAGCTTCAGGCCCTTGAGCTTGTAGGACGTGGGCAGCTTGAGCGAGAAGTCCAGTAGCCGTGTGTCCAGCAGCGGGAAGCTGACGTCCACGCCGGCCAACGCCGTCGTGCCAACGACCTTGGGCAGGTCGTTCTCGGCCAGTGTGTAGCGCCAGTCGAAGGCCAGCATCTGGTTGACGAGGCTGGCTTCGCGCGGCCCCTCGGCCCAGGTGGCGCGGTGGTGCTCGCGCGGCGCGCCGGTGTCGACGGCGGCCAGGAAGGCCGGTGTCAGCACCTCGGCCATGCCCAGGCGGTCCAGCAGGTTGTAGCTCTGCATGCGGTCGGGCATGGGTACGCGGGCCTGGCGGATGTAGCTCGTGCCCTTCTTCAGCAGCGGGATGCTGCCCGCGACCTGGTTCATGAAGAGCGGGTTCAGCACACCGGCGCGTAGCGGCGACGGGATCTGGCTGTAGACGTGGAAGATGCGCTCCTTGGCATAGCGCACGTTGCCGCCGAAGAGTTCGTCGCCGCCGTCGCCGGCCAGTATGCGGGTGTAGCCGTCCGCGCGCGCCTTGGCGGCGCAGTAGAAGGCCGGCACGGCCGAGGAGTTGCCGAACGGCTGGTCGTAATGGGCGGCGACGTCGGGGATGGCCTTCACGAGGTCGGCCGGTGTGACGTAGTACTCGTGATGGTCGGCGCCGTAGGCGCGCGCCGCGATGCGCGCATAGGCCATCTCGTCATAGCCCTCAGCCTCGAAGCCGATGGAGTAGCTGGCGGGCGCCTTGCCAGTGGCCTCGCCCAGCAGGCCGGCCACGGTGGAGCTGTCAGTTCCGCCGCTGAGGAAGCAGGCGGTCCGGCCGTCGGCGCTCAACCGCTCCTGGACCGCGGTGCGCAGGATGCCGCGGAACTCCTCGCGCAGGGCGCCGAAATCCGGGCTGGCCTGTTCCTCGAAGCGGGGCACCCAGTAGGGGGCGACGGTCAGCCGGCCGTTCTCGAACAACGCATAGTGGGCCGGCGGCAGCCGCTGGACGCCGGCGAAGATGGTGCGCGGCGACGGGATGGAGTGGTGGAAGAGGTAGTTGAAGATGGCCTGCGGATCGAGCTCGCGGATGCCGAGGTGCTGGGCCAGCACGTCGGCGCGCGTGGCGAAGTGCAGGCGGCCGTCACGCACGGCATAGCACAGGCTGTGAACGGCGAAGCGGTCGACGGCGAGGTAGGTGCCACCTCCGGCGAGGTTCAGCGCGACGGCGAATTCGCCCCCCACGTCGGCCGCGCAGGCAGCGCCACGTGCAGCATGGGCCTGCTGCCAGGCGGCCAGGGCATCCGTACCGGGCACGGCGAAGCGGGGGGCACCGGAGGCGAACGGCGTGTTGGGCGGCAGGTCGTGGGCTTGCATCTCTTGTCGTCGCGTTGGATTCAGGCGGCTGGATTGTCGTGGCGTGGCACAGGTTTCTGGCGCAGCCATCGCCAGGCTTCTCCGACGGCCTGGCGTGCGAGGCCCAGCAGGCCGCGTAGCGTGAGCGGGTCGTAGGCGACGAGGCCGAAGCGCTCGCGGCGCTGGCTCATCCAGGTGGCCTTGTAGGCGTCGTCGCCGATCATGTAGTCGATCTCATGCACGCGGTCGACGTCGATGGCCTGCTCCATCAACAGTGCCGTCAGCAGCGTGCCGGGGGCCAGGGCCTTGTGGGCTTCGTCGTATGCGAGCTTGTAGATGTCGGCCCGGCCATGGGCGACGATCCAGATCTGAGCCGCCACGGGCTTGTCGCCCAGCCATGCCAGGCCCAGGCGCAGCCAGCCGCGCCGGGCACACAGGCGGATCAGCCCGGGAACGAAGTCGGGATAGGGCTCGGGCACCTTCCAGCTCTGTGCGTAAACGGCCTGATAGGCCGCCAGGCCGGCCTCGAGTTCGTCGCCACCCCGCACGATCTCAAGCCGCCCACCTTCGGCCGCGAACTTCTTCGAGTTGCGCTTGATCGTGCTGCGCACCTGGCCGCTGCGCTCCTTCAGGTAGTCGGCCCAGCTCTGGCGCACAGGCTCGTACCAGTTGCCGAAGGCAAAGTAGGTGTAGGTGTTCAGGCCGGCCAGCGTGAGGGCGCGCTTGAGCAGCGCGAACTCACGCGAGGTCGGATCCATGGGCGAGAAGCGGTAGGCCGCCGCGCGGGCGCCGCCCCGACGCAGCACGCGGGTCAGCGGCAGCAAGTCCTCGGCCTCGATGTCCGGATCCAGCACCGGCGCGTAGATGGCCGTGTAGAAGTTGGACAGCGCGCTGACCTCGCGGCCCAAGGCACCGGTCTGCGCGACGATGGGCAGTACCGCGAGCACGCGGCCCTGGCGGCGCAGCACATGGATGCGTACCTCATGTGTCCGACGCTCGTGCGCGTAGACGCTATCCATCAGATTGGCATGCCAGTCGGCACCGAACTCGACATGGCGCTGCTCGGCCTGGTTCATCAGCGCGATGACGTCGGCGGGCAACTCGTGCACATGGACATAGGTATCCACGCTGGCACCGCTGCGGTTGACCATGATCTCCGTGTCCATCGGAGGTTTGCTGCGTCGCAGCCAGCCGCGCGCCGTACGCCTGAGCAGGCCATAGGCGGCCGGCAGGACCCTGTAACGGTAGACGCTGACGTGGTTGATCCAGCGCTGCGACGTCGACCAGGCCAGCAGATCGGAGTCTGCGTTGGTATAGAACTCAATGATGCTGCCGGGCGCCCGCGTGAACAGGTCTTCCAGCGTGCGCAACAGCAGGATGCGGCCGGGCGCGTAGCGCTCGAACTGCTCGTCGAAGGTTGTCTTCAGCATGACCGCCATGCCGTTGCGCAACAGCAGCATGCGCGAAGCCAGCAAGGTATCGCCGGCCCGCAGCTCGTACACCAGGGCTTCACCACGCATCGCGAACTCGCGCATGACTTCGACATAGAAGCGGCCCTGCGCGCAGTCGCTACTGATGGCCGTGCCCTCGCGACCCTTCCAGCCGCTGCTTTCCAGTGCGGCATATCGCGCCACGGCGGCGGGCATGGCCTCGGCATCGGTGATGACGTCTAGGCGCTGGGCGCCGACCTCCGACTGAAGGCGACGCTGGTAGCGGCGCATGTTCTGGATGAGCTTGCGGGGCCGCTGGGCCCAGTAGTCGTCGAAACCGTCCCTGAGGTTGATGTTCATCGTCAGCGCATGCGGCAGGGCCTTCACGGGCTTGGCCGGCAGCTCGCGCAGATCGCCGAAGCGTGGATCGTTGCAGAGCAGGTCCAACTCGCCGGCATGGCCGGGCAGGGCGGCGAACAGGCCGCTCAGGTCCAGCCCCGCAGGGATCAGGCTAGGGCCGATCTGGGTCTGCGAGGGCAGGAGGCTGGACCAGATGCCCAAGCGCGTCCGCGGGCTCAGCAGCAGCATGGCCACGGGTTCGCCGTCGCGGCCGGCGGTGGCGAGAAGCGCCCCGTCATCGCCGAAATGGCGCAGCAGTGCGTCGACGAACAGGCCGTCCAGCATGCTGTGGCCACCCATCACGCGCCGGTTGAGGTCGTCCCAGGCCTCGCGATGCGGGCCTAGGCCTTGGCTAGGTGCCAGTGGATGGAGTCGCCAGTCGAGGCCGGAGTTCATCGCGTGTCCAGGTCCAGGAGATGTGCGCCGAGCCGGGCGCAGATGCGAGCGTGGTGGCGGGATGCCCTGATGTCGATCAGGGAGTTCACGAGGCCGAAATTGCGACCATGCTGATCGGCGTCGTGGACAACGAGTACAGGTCATTCTGCTGCGGCGTTAGCAGCCGTGCGAGCAGCGTAAACGACATCGGCTGCAGCCTGATCAGTAGGTAGGGCTTAGGGTTGGCGAAGCCGAGCGAGCGGTGTACGCTGGCCATCAGCGGACGCCCCGCTTCTTCGGCGTGCGCGCCGTCGCCAGGAAGCGCAGTGTGGCGGTTAGCATGTCGACGCGGTTCCAGGTGCAGATGACGATGGCCAGGCGCTTCATCTGACGCCGGCCACCTGGCGATAGACATCCAGGTGCCGGCGCCAGCTTTCTGCCCAGCGGAAGCCCTGGGCCCAGGCGCGTGCCCGAGCGGCCATGTCGGCCCGAGCCTCAGGCGGCAGCGTAGCAGCCTCACGCAGCGCGGCTGCCCAGGCGTCGAGGTCTTCGGCCGGCGCCAGCATGGCCAGCGGCCCCACCAGTTCGGCCAGACTGCCGAGGGGGCTGAAAATGACGGGCACGCCTGCGGCCTGAGCCTCAATGGCGGGGAAGCCGAAACCTTCGTATAGGGTCGGGTAGAGCACTGCGGCGGCGCCTGCATAGAGCGCCTGCAGCTCGGCGTCGGACAGGAACTCGGCAAACAGTACGCGGCCTTGCAGTGGAAGAGGCAGCGCGGCGCGGGCGGCTTCGCGTGCGGCAGCGCCGAAGCCGCAGGCCACGAGCTTGAGTGCGGGGTCGTGCTGGGCCGCGAGCACCCGCAGCGCCCAGTCGAAGCGCTTGCGCTTCATCGGCCCGCCCAGGTAGACCGCATAGGCCGCCCCACCCAGGGCCTGCTGCAACGTGGCCGGGATGGGGGCCGTCGGCGGTTCGAAATAGGCGGTCTCGATGCCGTGATAGATGACGGTCAGCCGTGACTCCAGCTCCGGCCAGCGGGCCAGGATGTCACGCCGTGAGGACTCGCTGATCGTTATGACATGGGCCGCACGCTTGAGCGCGGCGGGTACGACATGGTCCCAGTACAGGCGTTGGCCGGCGGTGTCGGGGCGCTCCTCGAAGGCCAGTGTGTCGTGAAGCGTGACGACGGTGGGCAGCGGCTGCCAAAGCGGCAGAGCGCCTTCGGTGCAATGCAACAGCGACAGGGGCATGCGGCGCGCGCGCAGCGGCAGGCCGAGTTGCTCCCAGAGCCGGAGGCGGTCGCCGCGGAACTCGAAGATGTCGGGTGTGAAGCGTGGTCCCTCGGGGTGCAGCAGCGGGTGGCGCGGATCGTCGGCGAACAGGTGCCAAGAGATGTCGTCGCTGCTGTTGCGCATCAGCTCCAGGACGTACTTACCCATGCCGCGCATGTGGGCAGTGTTCAGGCAGCGGGCGACGAGGCCGATCTTCATGTCGTGCGTCCTCCGCGTGGCAGCCAGGAGCGCAGCAGCAGCTTCCAGCCGGGCCAATGCCCGGGCTGGACGCGCAACGCCGCGCGCGCGCTGCGGCGGGCCGCTGCGCGCTGACCGGCCTGCAACTGGGTGTAGGCGAACTGACTCCAACTGCCGGCCAGCTCCGTGCGCACGGCCGCGGCGTCGGCCAGGCGGCCGTCTGGTCCAGCCAGGCCCCAGGTGTCCAGTGCCCGTTGCACGACACGGCCGCGATAGTTGTCCCGCGGCGCACTGCGGGTGATGCTGCCGGGGTGCTGGCGGTACAGCGCCAGCGGGCGCATCACGCGTTCGATACGGGTGACGCGCGAGGCGCGCAACCACAGGTCGTAGTCTTCGCCAATGCGCAGGCCGGTGTCGAAGCTGCCGATCTCGGACAGCAGGCTGCGCTGCATTAGCACGGTGGAAGTCCAGACGACGCAGTCCAGCAGTAGTTCGGGATAGAGCCAGCCAGTGGCGCCGCGCCAACGGCCGGGGTCGTCGGCTTCGGCGGCAAGGCGCTGCAGCAGGGTCGGCTCGGGCTCGGGCTCGGCGCTGACCCAGACATGCCAGGCCGTGTAGCTCATGCGGCAGCCCGGCGCTGCAGCCATGGTGTCGAACTGGGCAGCGAGCTTGCCCGGCAGCCAGATGTCGTCGGCGTCGCAGAACGCGACCCAGTCGCCGGTGGCGGCCTCGATGCCGGCATTGCGGGCAGCGGCCACGCCAGCGTTGCTGCGGCGTATCAGGCGTACCTGCGGGAATTCGCGTTCGACGAGCGCGGCGGAGCCATCCGTCGAGCCGTCGTCGACGACGATGACCTCAAGCGCCGCTCCGGCCTGCGCCAGCACGGCGCGCAAGGTGGCGGCGATGTAGCGCTCGGTGTTGAAGCAGGGAATGACGACGCTGACACGGGGCAGGGTGGCCATGCGTCACTGCGATGCGGCGGAAGCCGGCGCCGACGCCGCATCGGCGACGGGCGCGGGGGCGACCCAGCGGCCCACGGCAATGAGCCGATCACGCAGCTCGGGGCGGTCGTAACCCATCGCGATGACGCGATGAGCCTGCACGAGCGCCTTGTCGTAGTCCTTCATGTCTGCGTAAAGCATGCCGACGTTGAACTGCGCGAACGGGTCCTCTTTCGTCGTCTCGGCAACGTAGTCCAGGTGCGTGCGGGCTTCGTCGAGCTTGTTCTGGCGCAACAGGAAGTTCACGTAGAGCAGCCGCGGGATGTGATCGTCGGGCTTGAAGCGCATCGCGCGTTCGTAGAAGCATTCGATCGTGTACTTGGCGCCATTGGCCGGGTTTCGTTTTTCCTTGACCACCAGGCGCTCCATCGCGAGCAGGGCACGCGGATGGTTGGGGAAGACACTTAGCGTGTACTTGAAGTCGGCGCCGAAAGAGCCCGTGGGGGCCTCCCGCAGATCCTCGGCCTCGGGCGTGAAATGCGCGGATTCGACCAGCTTGCGCTGCTGGGCGTTGGCCGTCCGGTAGTCGTAGGGGCCGTAGTTCCACTCCAGCGTTCCGCATTGCTTCGCGGTGTCGGCCATAGCCGGCAGGGTTGCTGCGGTCAGGCAAAGGAGGATCAGGCGGGGCAGGATGGGCTTCATCTTCGCTCTCACTCAAATCTTGCGCAGCCAGCTCAGCGTGGCCGCCTCGACCTTGGCGGCCTGGCCGGGGTCGGAGAAGGTGTGGTCCGCCTCGGCATAGGCTTCGAGTTGCAGGGAGGGACCGTCCAGCAGCCCCTTCCATGCAGGCGAGCCCTGCGCATACATGCTGAACTCGCGGGCAGTGTAGTCATCCCCGCTGAGAATGAGCAGTGCCGGGCAACCGAGGCCGCGCAGTCCCGTGGCCATGCGGTCTTGGAAGCTGCTCTGTCCCGGGGCCTTGCCGGCGCCTTGGGCCAGGCGCAGGTTGCCGGCCAGCGTCATCAGCGCCTTCGCACCGACGCCACCTTTCAACAGCTTGAGCCAGAACTCCTTCTCGCGCAGCCGTCGCCAGTAGTAGTGCTTCACATGCGTTTGTGCCAGCGTGGCGGCCGAGCGCACCCAGGGGTTGAGCAGGGCGACGCCGGCAACGCGGGCGTCGCGGGTCGACTCCAGGTAAAGCAGCGCCGCCGACGCCGCATCGCACAGACCCCAGAGCACGACGCGCTTGAGCGCCGGCCGGGCCGCCAGCAGCGCGGTGATGGCGGCGGCGATGTCGGCGTCGACGCCCAGGAAGTCGCGCGCCTCGCCAGGGCTGTCACCCATGCTGCGGTAGTCGAAGCGCAGCGCGGCGAAGCCATTGGCCGCCAGATGGCGGGCCAGCAGCGTGAACTGGCGGTGGCTGCCGACGCGGTATTGCGGGCCGCCGACGATGATCAGCACGCCGACTGCGGCGGCGGCTTCGGTTTCGGGTTCGGCCAGGATGCCTATCAGCGGCTCGCCTTCGCAGGCGAAGCTCAGTACCGATTCCTTCACGACAGCGCCTCCACCGTGCGGGCGACCAACGCAGGCGCGAGCTCGATCTCGCTCGTGGCCCAGAAGCCCGGGCCTTGCACGAGCTGCGAGCGCACCGCCCAGCCGGCGTCCTGCCAGGCCTTGAGCGCTTGCTCGCTGACCGGCGTCAGCGTGGCGTCTTCGCGGGTGCTGAGCTCCAGCCATTCGACCCGCCCCGCCTTGCCCACCGGGGTCAGCCTGGCGGACTCCAGGCCGGCAGCCAGGTTGGCGCCCAGCCGGTAGCCGGCGACCTCGACCGGGCGGCCGGCGGCCAGCTCGGCCTTCAGCCCGTCCATCAGCCCCTTGCTGGCCCCGCCGGCCATCTCTGCGGCCAGCTTCAGGCGCAAGAACTGCTGCAGCGCGAGCTTGCCGCTGGTCATCGGCTGCCAGAACAAGTGGTTGACCGGCCGGCCCCAGTCGGCCGACGCGGCCAGCAGGCAGCCGGCGCGCAGGCCCCAGAGCCACAGCGGGGCGTCAGGCACCCGAGCATCCAGCCAGTCGAGGCCGAGGTGCACGTCGGCCAGCCAGTCGGCCCAGCCGGCATCGCCGAAGTCGGCGGAAGAGTCGCCACAGCCACGCAAGTCGATCTGCAGCACGGCGTGACCGGCTTGGGCGAGCGCGCGGCAGGCCAGGGCGGCCATGCGGCGCGACTTGTTCATCTCCTCCGCGAACGGATGCAGGTAGAGCAGCTTGCCGCGCGGGGCGCCCTGAAACGTCGCCGACGGCGCATGGAACAGGCACAGGCGCTGCTCGCCGCCGGCGGCGGGCAGGAAGAAGGCGTCGGGATGGGGGATCAACCCAGGCGGGCGGCCACGAAGTCCGCCAGCGAACCGACCGTCGCAAAGGTGTCGCCGTCGATGTCATCGTCGTCGACGGCGAGCCCGAGCTGCTCTTCCAGCGCGGTGATGAGGCTGACGACGGCCATGGAGTCCAGCTCGGGCAGCGCGCCGAGCAAGGCGGTGTCGCGGGTGAAGGTCTGGGCGCGGCCATTCAGGCTCAGCACGTCGTCGAGAAGTCTCAGCACGTGGCCGAGCACCTGGGCGTTATCCATCTTGGGCGTCCGAAAAGCAAGCGCGGCAGTTTAGCCGGCGGCCCCCTTGGCTCCGGGGGCCGCCACCCCTTGGCTTCGGGGTCGCATGAGATACTTTTTTCACTCCCGCGCACCCTTTTTTGACATCGCCGCTTCATGCCCGAATCGACTCTGCTGAACGAGCTGGTGGCCGTGGCCGCCGAGCGCATGCCCGACGCCCCCGCGCTGACCTACGGTGCGGCAACGCTCAGTTATGGTGAGCTCGACGCCGCCGTGCGCGGCTTCGCCAGCGGCCTGATGGCGCTGGGCCTGGCTCGCGGCGAGCGGGTTGCGATCTATCTGGAGAAACGCTTCGAGACGGTGGTTGCCAGCTTCGGCGCGCCGGCCGCCGGTGGCGTCTTCGTGCCGCTGAACCCGCTCCTCAAGCCCGATCAGGTCGGCTTCATCGTGCGCGACTGCGATGTGCGCGTGTTGGTCACGTCGCCCGAGCGGCTGGCCCAGCTGGGCGACGCGCTGACGCAATGCCCCTCGCTGCGCCATGTGGTGCTGACCGGCGGCACGGGCTCGGCGCCGGTGCCGGTGCATGACTGGTCCGCGTTGCTGGGGGCGCCGACCCGGGCCGGCCACCGCGTCATCGACACCGACATGACGGCCATCCTCTACACGTCCGGCTCTACCGGCCGGCCCAAGGGCGTGGTGCTGTCGCACCGCAACATGGTGGCGGGCGGCAAGAGCGTGGCGAGCTACCTTGAGAACCGCGCCAGCGACACGCTGCTGGCCGCGCTGCCGCTGTCCTTCGACGCCGGCTTCAGTCAGCTGACCACCGCCTTTCACAGCGGCGCGCGCGTCGTGCTGTTGAACTACCTGATGCCCAAGGACGTGCTCAAGGCCATGGAGCGCGAGAAGGTCACGGGCCTGACCGCCGTGCCGCCGCTCTACATCCAGCTGACGCAGCTGCAATGGCCGGCCGCCATCGATCAGCACCTGCGCTACTTCGCCAACACCGGCGGCCGCATGCCGCGCGCGACGCTGGACCTGCTGCGCGCCAAGGCGCCTTCCGCCAAGCCCTTCCTGATGTACGGCCTCACCGAGGCCTTCCGCTCCACCTATCTGCCGCCCACCGAGGTGGACCGCCGGCCGGACTCCATCGGTCGCGCCATCCCCAACGCCGAGATTCTGGTGCTGCGCGAGGACGGCACGGAATGCGCGCCGGACGAGCCGGGCGAGCTGGTGCATCGCGGGGCCCTCGTCGGCCTGGGCTACTGGAACGATGCCGAGAAGACGGCCGAGCGCTACAAGCCGCTGCCGGTCGGCGTGGGCGGCCGCGAGGGTGGGTTGCAACTGCCCGAATTTGCCGTCTTCTCCGGCGACACGGTGAGGCGCGATGCAGAGGGCTTCCTGTACTTCGTCGGCCGCCGCGACGAGATGATGAAGACCTCGGGCTACCGAGTCAGTCCCACCGAGGTGGAAGAGGTGCTGTATGCCACCGGCCTGGTGGGCGAATGCGTGGCGTTTGGCGTCGACCATGACACGCTGGGCCAGGCCATCCAGGTCATCGCCACGCCGCCGGAGGGCGCGGGCGCACTGGACCTGGTCGCGCTGACCGCGGCCTGCAAGGCCCGCATGCCGGCCTACATGGTGCCGCATGGCTTCGACGCCCGCTCGGGCCCGCTGCCACGCAACCCCAACGGCAAGATCGACCGCAAGACCCTCTCGACCGACTGGGTCGAGCGCAACGCCGCATGAGCGATACCACTCCCCCGAAGCGCGCCCTCGAGCACGCACCCGTGCTCTTCCCCCGCGACGCCAACGGCGAGCTGCTCGTCGGCGGCCAGCGGCTGTCGGTGCTGGCCGAGCGCGTCGGCCAGACGCCGTTCTACGCCTATGACCGCGGCCTGCTGAAGGCACGGGTTGCCGAGCTGCGCGCGGCGTTGCCGCGGGGCATCGAGCTGCACTATGCGATGAAGGCCAACCCGATGCCGGCGCTGGTGCAGCTGATGGCCGGGCTGGTGGATGGCGTCGACGTGGCCTCGGCCGGCGAGCTGCAGGTGGCGCTGAACGCCGGCGCCGACCCGCACGAGATCAGCTTCGCCGGCCCAGGCAAGCGCGACATCGAGTTGGGCCAGGCGGTGGCGGCCGGCGTGCTCGTCAACGTCGAGTCCGTGCGCGAGCTGGCGCCGCTGGCTCGCGCCTCGCAGCGCCTGTCGCTGCCGGCCCGCGTCGCGCTGCGCGTCAATCCCGACTTCGAGCTCAAGGGCTCGGGCATGCGCATGAGCGGCGGCCCCAAGCAGTTCGGCATCGACGCCGAGGCGCTGCCGGAGGTGCTGGCCGAGGTGGGTCGACTCGCTGGCGATGGCATCGCCTTCGAAGGCTTTCATCTCTTTGCAGGCTCGCAGAACCTCAAGGCCGAGGCCATCTGCGAGGCCCAGCTCAAGAGCTACGAGCTGGCGTTGCGGCTGGCCGAGAGCGCGCCCGCGCCGGTCAGGTTCCTGAACCTGGGTGGCGGTTTCGGAATCCCGTATTTCCCGGGCGAGACGCGGCTGGACCTGGCGCCCATCGCCGACAACCTCGCGGCGCTGCAGGCCCGGGCCAAGGCCGACCTGCCGCGAGCCAGGCTTGTCATCGAGCTGGGCCGCTACCTGGTCGGCGAGGCCGGTGTCTACGTCAGCCGCGTCGTCGACCGCAAGGTCTCGCGCGGCCAGGTCTTCCTGGTGGCGGACGGCGGCCTGCACCACCACCTGTCGGCCTCCGGCAACTTCGGCCAGGTGCTGCGCAAGAACTACCCCGCCTCGGTTGAGCCGCAGGGCCGCCGCGAGCCGGCGACGGAGGCGGCAAGCGTCGTCGGGCCGCTGTGCACGCCGCTGGACCTGCTGGCCGACCGCATGGACATGGCGCGAGGCGAGGTCGGGGACCTGGCCGTCGTCTACCAGAGCGGCGCCTACGGCCGCAGCGCCAGCCCGGAGGGCTTCCTGGGCCATCCGGCCTGCGTGGAAGTGCTGGTCTGAGCTGCGGCTCGGTGGTGGACGCCCGCGAAAAAGGGGCGAGTCGCCAGCCCGCCGTCGGCCATAAGCCGTCGGTGGCGGCTGGCCACTCCTACTTCGACACCTGCTTGACCGGGCCGACGTCCACCGATCCGCGCACCGAGCGGTAGGCGGCCTGCTCCACGAGCGTATTGAGCCGAGTCACGATCTCGGCCGGCGAGACCTGCTCGATCACGTCGATGGAGTTGGACTTCGGATCGCTGTACTTGGCGTGTGTGAACTGCGGCTTGCGAGAGATAACGGCCAAGGTCTTGGCGTCCAGCGTCACGCGCTCGAAGGAGATGAAGGGCGCCACGTAGGCCTTGTCCTTCTGCTGCTCGCCGGTGTGCGGATTGATGGTGGTCTGGTCCGGGTCCGCGTACTCCTGCTTGCGATCGATGCCATCCTCATCGAGCAGCTCCCACTGGTTGCCGGTGGGCTTGACGTAGATGCCGATGCCGCCGAGCCGGTTGGGCATGCCCTCGCGCGTCTCCCAGGCGTAGCGCGGCAGGATGGCCTCGATGCGATCCCACTCGGCGCGTTGCGGTATCTGGGTCAGGCGCTCGCGCAGGGCATCGAGCACCAGCGCATCGCGGGCTTCGAAGGAGGCGTTCTTCATCTGCTCCACGAGCCCGGGGTTGGCGCTCCAGCGCAGCATGACGCGGCGCGAGGCGGGTTCCTCGGCGGCCAGGGCGCTGTCCAGCCCGCGCAGCACAGCCATGTTCAGCAGCTGCGGGTCCACTTGCAGCGTGCGGCGCGAGAAGTCGTCCACGCTGCGGGCACGCTTGCCGCGCTGCTTGACGATGCTGAGCTGGTCGCCGAGCGTCGAGATGAGCGCGATGGTCGGCGCCGGTTTTGCGGCTTCCTCGGCAGGTGCGGCCAGGGGCAGCGCAATCACGGCAGCAGCCAACAGTCTTCTGAGCATCAGGTCACCTCCCGGGTCGTTCTGGTATCGGATGCTAGGGGCCAGGTGCGCGGAAACAGGTGCTCCAGGCCATCTGAGCAGGTTGCAGCAAGCTCGAAAGGCCCTCGATGCCTTGCGTGCTCGATCCTAACCGTTAATTCAAGCGGGTTTTCTTCGGCGGCCACCGAGCTCGAGCGTTGAGTGTCCGAACTCCAGCATGCCGGCGCAGCTGATCGATCGGCTTGCCAGGGGCGCGGGCCGCCCTCACGGAACGCGGGGCGTTCAGTCAGCGTCCACCCAGACGCCGTTCTGCAGGATCTGGTGCGGCCTGAAGCCGGCCTTGTAGGCCATCTTGGGACTCTCCGCGATCCAGTAGCCGAGGTAGAGGTGGCTGAGTTTCAGCTCCCTGGCCTGCTGGATCTGCCACAGCACGCCGTAGGTGCCCAGGCTGCCTTGCACGTCGGGATCGTAGAAGGTGTAGACCGCCGACAGGCCGTCGCTGAGGATGTCCAGGATGGACACCATGCGCAGCGCCAGGCTGCCGTCGGGCATGGGCTCGCGGAACTCCACCAGGCGGGAGTTGATGCGCGACTGCAGCAGGAACTGGGTGTACTGGTCCACGCTGTCGTGGTCCATGCCACCGCCGCTGTGCCGGCCGGCCTGGTAGCGCAGGTACAGGGCGTAGTGCTCGGGCGAATAGCCCAGGCGCATCACCTTGGCCTGCAGGTGGCGGTGGGCCTTCCAGGCACGGCGCTGGGAGCGGCTGGCCTCGAAACGCTCCACCGGCACGCGCAACGCAATGCAGGCGCGGCACTGGTCGCAGTAGGGGCGGTAGGTGAACAGGCCGCTGCGGCGGAAGCCCGCGGCGACAAGGTTGGAGTAGGCGTCGGCGTGGATCAGGTGGCTGGGCGTGGCCACCTGCGAGCGTGCCTGCCGGCCCATGAGGTAGCTGCACGGGTAGGCGGCCGTGGCATAGAACTGGATCTGCGCGAGGGGCAGTTCTTTGGGGTGGGTCACGTTGGGGTCAGCAGCCGGTGCCAGTACGCCGGATGATAGGTCCACGGCCCCGGCGTGGCTTGGTCCACATGGGCGGCGAGGTGGGCCTCGAACTGGCTTCTCGGGACTTCGGCGGCGCCCAGCGACGCCAGGTGGCGAGTGTTCTGCTGGCAGTCTATCCAGGGGATGCCGAACTCCCGGCACAGGCAGATCAGGGCGCACAGCGCGATCTTGGAGGCGTCGGTGCGGCGCATGAACATCGATTCGCCATAGAACATGCGTCCCAGGTTGATGCCGTACAGGCCGCCGACCAGTTCGCCGTCCACCCAGGTCTCGACGCTGTGCATGGCGGGCCAGGCCAGGTAGGCCGCCTGCAGCTCGGGCACGATCCAGGTGCCCGACTGGCCCTCGCGCGGCGCGTCGGCGCAGGCCCGCAGCACGGCGGCGCGGTCGAAGTCGATGCGGATCTCGCAGCCGGGCGTGACGGCAAAGCGCTGCACCGTCTTGCGCAGCGAGCGCGACAGCTTGAAGCCTGCCGTCTGCAGCACCATGCGTGGGTCGGGCGCCCACCACAGCGGCGGCTGGCCGGGGCCGTACCAGGGGAAGATGCCGCGCCGGTAGGCGGCGGCCAGCCGCTCCGGGGTCAGCGTGCCGCCGGCGGCCAGCAGGCCGGGGGCGTCGGTCTCGGGGCCGAGCGCGCGGGCGCTCGGCGGGAAATCCAGGGAGTCCTCGTCCAGCCAGTCGATCATGGGCTCATGGTACGGTGACGGCCATGATCACCGTCTACGGCATCCCCAACTGCGACACCGTCAAGAAGGCCCGCACCTGGCTGGCCGGCCAGGGCCTGGAGGTCGCGTTCCACGATTTCAAGAAGCAGGGCGTCCCGGTCGCCGAGCTGCCGGCCTGGCTGCAGGCCCTGGGCCGCGACAAGCTCATCAACCGCGCCGGCACCACCTGGCGCAAGCTCGACGATGCTGCCAAGGCGGCCGTGGTGGACGATGCCTCGGCCACCGCGCTGATGCTGGCCGAGCCGAGCGTCATCAAGCGTCCCGTGGTGCGCTGGGCCGACGGCAGCCTGACGCTGGGCTTCTCGGCCGACGCCTTCGCTGCGAAGGGAGGCCGCTGATGTTCACCGGCATCGTCCAGGGCGTGGCCCGCGTCGAGTCCATCACGGCCCGCGAGGGCCTGCACACGCTGGAGCTGAGGTTTCCCGACGGCTTCGACGCCGAACTGGCCATTGGCGCCAGCGTGTCATGCGATGGCGTCTGCCTGACCGTCACCGAGCGGCCCGCGCCCGGCGTGGCGAGCTTCGACGTGATGGCGCAGACGCTGAACCTCACGACGCTGGGGGGCTTGCAGGCCGGCTCAGGCCTGAACGTGGAGCGTGCGGCCAGGGAGGGGGTCGAGATCGGCGGCCACCCCTTGTCCGGCCATGTCGACGTGTCGGCCCGCATCGCCGAGATCCGCCGGCCCGACAACAACCATGTCATCCGCTTCGCGCTGCCCGCGCCGTGGATGCGCTATGTCTTCGCCAAGGGCTATGTGGGCGTCAACGGCTGCAGCCTGACCGTCGCCGAGGCCCGGCGCGAGCGCGACGGCTCGGGCTGGTTCGAGGTCTGGCTCATCCCCGAGACGCTGCGCATGACCACCTTCGGCGACAAGGTCGTGGGCGACGCTGCCCACATCGAGATCGAGCGCAGCACCCAGGTCGTCGTCGACACGGTGCGCGACGCGCTGGACGAGAAGCTGGGCCCGTTGCTGCCGGTGCTGGAGGCCATCGCCCGGGAGCGCGGCATCGACCTCGCCCAGCTCGCGCTGCCCAAGTCCTGAGAGGCCGACGGCCGTGCTGATCAACAGCGTCGTGTACGAGGACGGCCGCGTCGTGGCCGAACCGGGCCTGGAGGGCGTCTCCGAGGCGCTGCAGCGTCAGAGCGGCTTCGTCTGGATCGCTCTGCGCGACCCGGGCAACGACGAGCTGGACCTGCTGCAGCGCGAGCTGGACCTGCCGCCACTGGCCGTCGAGGACGCCCGCAAGGGGCACCAGCGCCCCAAGCTGGAGGAGTACGGTGACATGCTGTTCGCCGCCATGCACCTGCTGGAGGCCGGCCCGGAAGGGCTGGAGGTGGGCGAGGTGCATGTCTTCGTCGGCCCGCGCTTCATCGTCTCGGTGCGCCATCGCAGCGCCCAGGGCTTCCTGGGTGTGCGCGACCGCGCCGAGCGCGAGCCCGAGCTGCTGCGGCAGGGGCCGGGCTTCGTCTTCTACGCGTTGATGGACGCCGTGGTGGACCGCTACTTCCCCCACATGGACGCCGTCGAGGCCGAGCTGGAGGCGCTGGAGGCCACGATGTTCCAGCCGCGCCAGGACCGCCAGGCCGTCGTGCAGCAGCTGTTCGGGCTGAAGCAGCGCCTGGCCACGCTGCGCCATGCGGTGACGCCCCTGCTGGAGGTGTCGGCCAAGCTGCACGGCGGGCGGGTGCCGGGCGTCTGCAAGGCCATGCCGGACTACTTCCGCGACGTCTACGACCACCTGCTGCGCATCCAGGCCGGCGTCGACGCCGCGCGCGAAACCATCATCGCCGCGACCCAGGTCAACCTGACGCTGGTCGCCATCGACGAGTCCCTGGTCACCAAGCGGCTTGCGGCCTGGGCAGCCATCTTCGCCGCGTCCACCGCGCTGGCCGGCATCTGGGGCATGAACTTCGAGACCATGCCCGAGCTGAAGTGGGCTTTCGGCTACCCCATGGCGCTGGGCACCATCGCGCTGGTCAGCGGCGCGCTGTACTGGCGCTTCAAGCGCCTGCAATGGCTTTGACGTCCAGATGAACCCCGAGGACCTGCTCAAGCTGGTGTCCACCGAGATGCCCTTCGGCAAGCACCAGGGCACGCTGATCGCCGACCTGCCGGGCAACTACCTTGCCTGGTTCGCCCGCGAGGGCTTTCCCAGGGGCGAGATCGGCCGGCTGCTTGCGCTGATGTACGAGATCGACCACAACGCGCTGGGCGAGCTGCTGAAGCCGCTGCGCGGCCGGCCGCGGCGGGCCTGACGCCGCGCGCCGGACAATGCGGCGCCATGGACCTGCTCAAGACCTTCGGTCTCTTTGTGCTCACCGCGCTGGCGGAGATCGTCGGCTGCTATCTGCCCTGGCTGTGGCTGCGCCAGGGCGGGTCGGCCTGGCTGCTGCTGCCCGGTGCGGCCAGTCTGGCGCTGTTCGCCTGGCTGCTGTCGCTGCATCCCACGGCCACCGGCCGGGTGTATGCGGCCTATGGCGGCGTCTACATCGGCACGGCCATGGCCTGGCTGATGCTGGTGGACCGGGTCCGCCCCACGTCGACGGACTGGGTGGGCGTCGGCGTCTGCCTGCTGGGCATGGCCATCATCATGACGGGCGCACGCGCCGGCGGCTGACGCTCAGTCCGCAGCGGTGTCCAGGTTGGCGCGCACCCGTGCCAGCAGGCCCATCCGCTGACGGCACTCGGCAGCGCCGAGGCCCTGCAGCGCGGCGGCGCTCTCCGGCGACAGGAAGAGCCGCTGGACGCGACGGTCCTGGGATCGGGCTGGGCCAGCAGCAGGCCGCGCTCCTTGAGCCCGGCGATGAGGCGGGCGATCTGTGCCTTGTCGCGACCGCTGCGCGCCACCAGCTCGCTGAACGTCGCGTCCAACTGCTGCTCATGCCCGAAGCGCCCGTCGCCACGCGGGCCGTGCCATGCTGCTTCGACACGTTGCTGGCCTTGGCCGAGGCCTTGCGGGCGCTGCGGCTGCCGTCGGGCGAGGGCTTTGTCTGGTGCGCCGGCGAGGCGCAGCCGATGGCCATGCTGCGCGACATCCTGTTGCGCGAGAAGGGCCATCCCAAGGCGGCGATGAAGGTGGCGGCGTACTGGAAGGCGGGCGCCACGGGCTATCACGCCCGACGGGACGACGACGTGCCGCCCGGCGCGGGCTGAGGCCGCTTCAGGCCGTCGGGTAGGTGCCCGGCACGAGGATGTCGCGCGTCACGTTGGCGAGCTGGGTGTGGCCGCAGAAGGCCATGGTCACGTCAAGCTCCTTGTGCAGGATGGCCAGCGCCTTGGCGACGCCTTCCTCGCCCATCGCGCCCAGGCCATAGGCCATCGCGCGGCCGATCATGGTGCCCTTGGCGCCCAGGGCCCAGGCCTTGAGCACATCCTGGCCGGAGCGTATGCCACCGTCCATCCAGACCTCGATCTGCGAGCCCACCTCGGCCACGATGGCCGGCAGCGCATGGATGCTGCTGGGCGCGCCGTCCAGCTGCCGCCCGCCGTGGTTGCTGACGACGATGGCGTCGGCGCCGGCCCGCACGGCCAGCTTGGCATCCTCCGCGTCCATGATGCCCTTCAGGATCAGCTTGCCGCCCCATTGCGCCTTGACCCAGGCGATGTCGGCCCAGGACAGGCGCGGGTCGAACTGCTCGTTGGTCCAGGCCGACAGCGAGCGCATGTCGCTGACGCCCTTCACATGGCCCACCAGGTTGCGGAAGGTGTGGCGGCGCGTGGCCGCCATGCCCAGGCACCAGCGTGGCTTGGTCATCAGGTTGAGGATGTTGCCCAGCGTGGGCCGCGGCGGCGCGGTGAGGCCGTTCTTCAGGTCCTTGTGCCGCTGGCCGATGACCTGCAGGTCCAGCGTCAGCACCAGGGCCGAGCACTTCGCGGCCTTGCAGCGCTCGATCATGCGGGCCATCGCGTCACGGTCGCGCATCATGTAGAGCTGGAACCAGAACGGTGCCGAGGTGTGCTCGGCGATGTCCTCGATGGAGCAGATGCTCATCGTCGACAGCGTGAAGGGGATGCCGAACTTCTCGGCGGCGCGCGCGGCGTGGATCTCGCCGTCGGCATGCTGCATGCCGGTCAGGCCCACGGGCGCGATGGCCACGGGCATCCTGGCATCCTGGCCGATCATCTTCACGGCCGTGCTGCGGCCTTCCATGTTGACGGCGACGCGCTGGCGCAGCTTGATGGCCTGGAAGTCGCTCTCGTTGGCGCGGTAGGTCGTCTCCGTCCAGGAGCCGGAGTCGGCGTAGTCGTAGAACATGCGCGGCACGCGCTTCTCGGCGAGTTGGCGCAGGTCTTCGATGCAGGTGATGACGGGCATGGCGGTGCGGCAGCGGTTGGGGTCAGGCCGTGATGCTAGGCCCGCGCCGCGCCCGCTGCCCCGGAAAAAACCTCGGCCCGCGGCGGAAGAGTTTTCCGCCTATGCCGCCTCCACCGCGCGGCAGTGCGCGTGCAGCCATTCGGCGAAGGCCTCGGCCGCCGGGCTGGCGCGGTGGCGCACCAGGCCGTAGTGGCGCTCGGCCGGCACGGCCAGAGCGAAGGGCTGAACCAGGCGGCCCTCGGCCAGCTCGTGGCGGGCCAGGCTGAGCCGGGCCAGCGCCACGCCCTGGCCGGCAAGCGCGGCGGCCAGCGTCAGGCCCAGGTCCACGAAGCGCGGGCCGGCCTCGGGCTCGGGCACGTCGGGCAGGCCGGCGGCGCGCAGCCAGGGCGCCCAGGGCTGCAGCGGCGTGCGCAGCAGCGGCAGGGCCAGCAGGTCGGCGGGTGCGCGCAGGGGCGGGCGGCCCGCCAGCAGCGTCGGCGCGGCCAACGGCGTCAGGCGGTCGCGCAGCAGCACCGCGTCGGCGGCAATGTCATCCGGCACGGCGCCGTGGCGGATCTCCAGGTCGGCACCGGCGTCCCCCTCGTCCAGCAGAGGCACCGACAGCGTCAGCTCCAGCTCGACCTGCGGGTGGGCCGTCGTGAAGCCGGGCAGGGCGGGCACCAGCAACTGGCGCGCGAAGGTGGGCGTGGACGTCACCCGCAGCCGCTCGCGCCGCGGACCGGCGCGCTGATGCAGCGGCATGGCCTGCAGCAGCGCCAGGGCCTGGCGCACCTGGGGCAGGTATTCGTGGCCGGCCGGCGTCAGGCTCAGGCCCCTGGCCGACTGGCGCACGAAGAGGGGGCGGTCCAGCCTCTCCTCCAGTCCGGCCACGCGCTTGGCCACGGCGCTGGCAGTCAGCGCCAGCTCGGTCGCCGCGGCCTCGAAGCTGCCCGCGCGCGCGACCGCGTCGAAGGCCAGCAGGGCGTCGAGCGAGGGCAGGCGGATGGGGCGGTCGGACATCAGAAGTTGATCGTCGTCGGGCCGGCATCGCCGGACCCGGGACGCAGATATTGCCCCAGCGTGCCGGCCATGGCCGCGACGACGCCCGCGGCCAGCCGCCAGGGCCTGAGCCTGGTTTCGGTGGTGCCGCGGCTGTTGCGCGGCTGGGGCTGCGCAATCGCTTGCAGCAAGGCCAGTTCCTGCTGGCGCTCGCGCACCAGGTAGAGCAGCTGGTCCGGGTCGGCGAAGCGCTGGGCCAGCGCGCGGACCACCTTCAGTTCGCGCTGCTGCACCAGCACGCCCTGCGGGCGCAGCGGGCAGCCGAGCGCCCGGCTGCGAAGGTACAGGGCCTTTGCGGCGAGGCGGTCGGGCAGGCAGCCGACGCCGGCATGCAGGCAGTTGGCAAGGTTGAATGAGGCCTCGGCATGGCCCTGGGCCGCCGCCGCCACATAGGCCCAGAGGCCGCGCTCCTCGTCGCCGGGGCCGCCTCGGGCGGTCAACAGCGCCCGCCCGAGCTGGAAGTGCCCGATGGCGCTGCCGCGCGCCGCCGCCAGCTCCAGCAGCGAGCGTGCCTGCACCGGGTCGGCCGGCAGTCCCAGGCCTTCGAGCTGGCACAGCCCCAGCATGGCCAGGCCGTCGGCGTCGCCAGCGTCGGCCGCGGCGCGGAACCAGCGGGCGGCGTGCGCATGGTCCGGCGGCGTGGCCTGGAACAGGGCCAGCCCATGCTGCAAGGGATTGAGGACTGGTGTCGCGGCGAGCGGGGCCGGGTCGGCGCCCAGGTCTGGGGAGTTCATCCGGCAAGCAGGTCGTGACGGGCGCGGGGCGCCGGGCTCTACGAGGCGTAGCAGCCGATTCTCTGGCAGCCCCGCCGCAGGGCCTGCAGTGGGACGGCGAATCGCCCGGATGTGCGCCGCTGGCGTGAAAAAGTTGGCGAACTCGCTCCTGCCGGCAGCCGCGGTGGCCTGGGCACAATGGGCTTCCCGCTTGCTCGCCCGGTCACCGCATCATGGGTTTTGCCGCTCTCGCCGAATCCGCCATGGCATTGCCGGGCGCCACCCAGGACATCAAATGGGGCGCCGACTGGGTCGCCAGCGTCGGCGGCAAGATGTTCTTCGTCGGTGGGCCGCATCCGGGGCTATGGACGCATTGCAGCTTCAAGGTGGATGCGCACCGGTTTCTGGAGCTGACCGGCCTGCCCGGCTTCAAGCCGGCGCCGTATGCGGCCAGGTATCACTGGGTGGCGGTGGAGGATGCCAAGGCCCTGCCGCTGTCGGAGCTGAAGGCGCTGGTGAGGCGCTCGCATGAGCTGGTGGCGGCGAAGCTGCCGAAGAAGCTGCGGCTGGATCTTGGCATCGGCCCGATGCCTGGCTAGGCAGCCCCTGGCGCCGCCGCCCGCCTCAGCCCCGGCTCCACCGGCTCGGAATCGACCAGAAGGCCAGCAGCCCCATCAGTGCCGCCACCGCCAGCGCATGCGGCATGTCCAACGGGCCGCCGGCACCGGCCAGCAGCGCCGTCGCCCCGCAGGCGGCCGTGCCGATCGCCGCCCATTGCACCCTTCGGACCCAGCGCGCGCGGCGGCACTGCTGTGCTGCCACGGGCGGCGGCAGCGCCGCCATCACCCGCAGGCTGAACCCGGCGTCGTCGGGCTCGCCGCCATCTTGCAGCCGCTGCCGCAGCGCATCGTCAAAGGAGGCGTCATCGTCGAAATCATTCATGGCGTGGTCTCCCAGGCGCCCAGTTGCTTGCGCAGCCGCGCCTTGGCGCGCAGCACCTGGGTCTTGAGCGTGCCCAGCGGCCAACCCAGCACCTGGGCGGCCTCGGCGTGGCTGAGGTCGGCGCCGTAGCACAGCAGCAGCGCGTGGCGCTGGGCCTCGCCCAGCCCGGCCAGCGCGCGGTCGAGGTCGATGCGCCAGTCGGCGCCCGGGGCGAAGTCATCCTGCGCGTCGGGGTCGGGGGGCGCGTCGTCCACCAGCGGCAGGGCCGGGCGCTCTGCGGACAGCGCGGAGTAGGCCAGCCGCGTCAGCCAGGTGCGAAAGCGCGCCTCGCCGCGGAAGCCGGGCAGGGCGCGCCAGGCGCGCACGAAGGCCTCCTGGGCGAGGTCGTCGGCGCGGCCCTGGTCGCCGCGGCAGACGCGACCGAGCAGCTTGCGCAGATAGCCCTGGTGGGCCTGCACGAGGGTGGCAAAGGCCGCGCGGTCGCCGGCGGCCGCGCGGGCCACCAGGCCGGCCTCGGCCGGTGCGACGCAGGCGCCAGGCGTCACGGCTGCTGCGGTTGCTTGCGCTCGACGGCCCAGTACAGCACCAGGCCGATGCCGATGAACAGCGGCAGCAGGCCGATGCTCCAGAGCCAGGCGCCCGGCATCATCAGCGAGAACATGCCCATCAGGCCCAGGCCCACGCCGATGTTGATGACGGCGGGCACCAGGATGCGGTTGGGGTTGGCCTGGTCGCGGCGAGCGCGCCGCCAGTCGCTGTCCTGCACATCGGCCAGCAACTCGGGCGGGATGGGTTGGCCTGCCCGGGCCAGCTCGCGAATGGTCTCGTGGCGCTGGCGCTCGCTGTGTGCCTTGCCGATGTAGTGCGACAGGATGGCGATGATGGGAATGAACATCGCCAGGATGGGAATGAACAGCGGCAGGGCGGACTGGATGTCGAACATCACGGGCGGCTCCTTGAAAACGGGTGGATGGTCCTTCCTTGGAGCGACCGGCCGCGGCTTTTGGATTCAGCGGGTCGAAAGATTCTTTGTTCACCCCCCTGAGTCGGGTACTCGATGAATGTCAAAGAAATTTACATCGATAGCCATGAAAAACAAGGCAATCACGACCAAGTCATTGATTTCCAAAGAAGATGGTTCGGTGGCATGGGGATTGCTTCCGGGGATCCTCATTTTGAGGAGAACCACAATGAAGATCACTTTCCCTTTCGCTGCAGCAGCACTGGCGGCGTCTCTGAGCACCGCCGCGAACGCCGGCATCGTCTTCAAGTTCACCGAGTCCGATGGCAACGTGGTCATGAACTCCTCCGGCACCATCGACACCAGCAAGCTGGTGCTGATGCCGAGGGTGTTCATGTGGGGGGGGACGGGCGTCGAAGAGAACGGCAATCACGACATCATGGGCGGTGCGAGCGTCGGCGAAATCAACATGTCCTTCGGCTTCCACGACGGCACCGACTATTCGCCCTGGGCCTCTGCGAATGGCCCGTGGTCCGCTTCGAGCTTCGGCACGACGGTCAACAGCGGCCACAAGGCCTTCACGACTTATGTCGGCAGTCCCAGCGGCGCGCAGATTCCGGGCCTGGGCATCGGGCGTGAAGACCTCCAAGGCTGGCTCTGGTCGCCTGACCAGAACTGGACCTTTCGCAGCGCCTCGTTCGCTTCGATGCGCATGGCTGTCGGCACCTACACGGTGACCGATGCGCAGACTGGCGAGTTCATCACCTTCCAGATCGGCGCCGGCAACCAGTTGCCCGAGCCTGATGCGGCCGCCCTGGTCGGGCTGGCCCTGGTCGGCGCCTGCGCCGCCCGCCGCGCCAAGACCCGCAAGGCCTGACCCCTTCATTGGGGCAGCAAGCCGCGAAGGCGAGTCTGAACGGCTTGCTTCGCGGCTTTGCTCTTGCCGAATCCTGCTCAGTGCACGCTGCCGAAGTCCTGCGTCCGGCAGGTGCGACAGGCAACGCCGGCATTGCCTGCCATGCAGGCCCGGGCGACGTCGCGGCAGGGCGCGTCGTTGATGCGGTCTGCGCAGGAGCCCAGGAAGCCGATCGCTGGTAGGGCCAGCCGCTGGTTGCCGTCCAGGAAAGCGCTTGGCCTTCAGGGCATTTTTGGGCCATTTGCGCAGTAGAACCCTGCGCAAAGTCGCAGGCCCGCTGCCGTGGGCCTCTGCTGCTCGGACGGGGGCTTGCGGTCAGCCGTGCCGGCGTCGCCCGAACGCAAGGCCGGCCAGCGCCAGGCCGGCCAGCGCCAGGGAGCCCGGCTCGGGCAACGGGTTGCTGGGGCCGGACCACGAGCCGGCGGCAACATCCTGGCTGCCGCTGGCGTTGTAGGTCGCGGCAACGCCGTGGGCGCCGATGCGCGCCGCCGGGTGGTTGGCGGTGTCGCAAACGCCGCTGGGCGAGAAGCACAGGTCGGCCACGGTCACCTCCAGGCTCGCGCCGAGCTGGAAGATCGTGAAGCCCGTCGCGAACGTCGAGTTCGACGGGCCATAGCTGAAGTTGGTGCCCCAGCTGAAGGCCCAGTCCGAGAACGACGACACCGCGATCACGGCGTTCGCGGCCAGCAGCGAATCGTCGAACTCCACGTAGCCGCCGAAGTTGCTGCCCGAGTTGGGCGAGACGGGCGCGAGATCACTGGTGAAGGTGTATCGCACCGGTGCGGCGATGGTCGCGAAGCTGGCCGCGGCCAGGGCGGCGACGGCGAGAGTTTGACGAGCGAACTTCATCTTGCCTCCTTTGCCAGGTCGGAAATGCCGGCGGAGGTGGGCGAATGCAGCTTGCGTGCCATGAAAAAAACGTTAGCTTTATCAATGACTTGCGGTGGCTCGGCGAAGCGCGTGTAAAGCCGGTCGACAGCTTTCATAACGGCGCGGTGCCGGGGCGCAGCGTCAGTCCCGGTCAAAGCTGCCACCAGGCCGGCAGCAGTGCCCGCACCTCCGGGCGGCGGTAGCGCTGGTCCAGCAGCCAGACCCAGCCGCGGTCGTCCACCGAGCGCAGCACGCGGCCGGCCGCCTGCACGACCTTCTGCAGGCCGGGCACGAGGTCGGCGTAGCCATGGTCGGCGCCGAACATCGCGTCCAGCCGCTCGCGCACACGGTCCTGCAGGGGCGACACAGGCGGCAGGCCCAGCGTGGCGATGAAGGCGCCGATGAGGCGGGTGCCGGGCAGGTCCACGCCTTCGGCGAAGGCGCCTCCCAGCACGGCGAAGCCTATGCCGCGGCCGTCTTCCACGAAGCGGCCGAGGAAGGCGCGGCGCGCGGCGTCGCCCATGGCGCGGGCCTGGCTCCATTGCGGCACCTCGGGGTGGCGCAGGGCCAGCCGCTGGGAGGCCTGCTCCAGGTAGTCGAAGCTGCTGAAGAAGGCGAGGTAGTTGCCCGGATGCTCGGCGAACTGCGCGGCAAGCAGGTCCACCAGCGCGTTCAGCGAGGCCTGGCGGTGGTCGAAGCGGGTGGACAGGCCGGCCACGCGCACGCTGAGGTGCTCGGGCGGGAAGGGCGCGGGCACGTCGATCCAGGCGGTGTCCTCGGGCAGTCCCAGCAGCTGGCGGGGGTAGTCCGGCGGGCCCAGCGTCGCCGAGAACAGCGTGACGCTGTGGCAGCCCTCGAAGCGCTCCTTCAAGAAGGCGCCGGGCACGAGGTTGCGGATGGACAGCAGCACGTCGCGGCCGTCGCCCGCGTCGTCCTCCAGCAGCGAGAGGTTGGCGGGCGCGTCCGCCGGCGAGGTCTGGCGCGCGCTGCGCTGCAGGTCGCATAGCGAATGGGTGCCCAGGCGGTCCAGCAGGCGCTGCAGCCCCAGCACCTCGAAATAGAACTGCAGCATGGGGCCCACGTCGAGCGGGTGGTTCTGCACATGCTCGCCCAGGGTCGTGTTGACGCGCTGCAGCGCCTCGGCGAGGTCGTCGGGAACCTCGGTCAGGGCTTCGTAGTCGCTGCTCTGAGCGCGGCCCAGGTCGACGAGTTCGGCGGCCAGCCGGCGCAGCGGCGCGCGCAGGCTCACCGGCGCAGCGGCCAGCGCCTCGCGCACGCGGGCCAGGCTCAGCTGGGTGCTGTACATGTCGCGCGTGCGGTCGATGAGGTTGTGCGCCTCGTCCACCAGCAGCGCCAGCTTCCAGCCCTGGGACTGGGCCAGGCCATAGAGCTGGCCGTGCGGGTCGAAGGCATGGTGCACATCGCCGACGACGACGTCGGCCCAGCGCAGCAGCTCCTGGCCCAGGTAGTAGGGGCAGATGCCGTGGCGCAGCGCGATGCGGCGCTGGGCGGCGGGATCCAGCCAGGCCGCCTGCACGGCCTCGGCGCGGGCGGCGTCCAGTCGGTCGTAGAAGCCACTGGCCAGCGGGCAGGCGGCGCCGTGGCAGGCCTTGTCGGGGTGTTCGCAGGCCTGCTCCTTGGCGACCAGCGTGAGCATCCTCAGCGGCAGGCCGGGGCTGGCGTCGCGCAGGGTCTGCAGCGCGTCCAGCGCGGTCAGGCGCGCGGTGCCCTTGCAGGTCATGTAGCCGATCTTGTCCAGCCCCTGGGCCGGCATGGCGCGCAGCAGCGGGTAGAGCGTGCCCAGTGTCTTGCCGATGCCGGTGGGGGCCTGGGCCAGCAGGCAGCGGCCGTTGGCGGCGGCGCGGTAGACGGCCTCGGCCAGCAGGCGCTGGCCCGGCCGCAGCTCGCCCAGCGGAAAGGGCAGCCGGCTCAGCGCCGCGTCGCGCGCGGCGCGGTGGGCGGCCTCCTGCGCGGCCCAGGCCTCGAACTGCACGCAGCGGGCCTCGAAGCCGGCCTGCAGCGCGGCGGCCGTCAGCGTCTGGCGCAGCACGGTCTCGCGCTGCGTGTCGGCGTCCACGTAGACCAGCGCCAGCTCCAGCTCGGCCAGCCCACGCTCGGCGGCGATCAGGGCACCGTAGGTTTCCAGCTGGGCCCAGTGCAGCGCGCGGCGGTTCTCGGGGATGAGTTCGACCGGGCCGCGGATGGTCTTGATCTCCTCCAGCCGGTTCACGTCGGCTTCATAGCCGTCGGCGCGCCCGCGCACGCGCAGGTGGCCGTGCAGGCCTTCCAGCGGCAGCTCGGTCTCGTAGCCGGGCGAGCGGCGCGCCAGCACGGCCAGCTGGCCGGCCTGGCCCTCCAGCGCCGTGGCCGAAGGCGTGAAGCGGCGGTCCAGGTCGCCGCGCTTGGCGGTGAACTCGCACAGGCTGCGGACCGAGACGGTGTAGGCCCAGGCGCTCAAAACAGGCTCAGGTTGTCGGGCACGGGCAGGGCCTCCGCACGCGCCGGTGCGGGCGGAGGCACCTCGCTGGCATGCACGAGGTTGCCGATGCGCACGCCCATCAGCCGCAGCCGCTTGTCGAACTTGACGCGCTTGAGGCACAGGCCCACGGCGCGGCGGATGTCGGCGGCACTGGTGATGGGCTGCTTCACGGTCTGGTCGCGCGTGACGGTGACGAAGCCCTCGAAGCGCAGCTTGATGCCCACCGTCTTGCCCGCGTAGCGCTTGGCGGCGAGGTCGCGGGCGAGGCTTTCGCACAGATCGTCCATGATGCCGCCCAGCAAGGCCTTGTCGTGCACGGCGTGCAGGTCACGCTCGAAGGTGGTCTCGCGGCTGATGGAGACCGGCTCGCTGTGCGTGACGACGGGACGCGAGTCGCGGCCGTGGGCGGCGTTGTGCAGCCAGTGGCCATAGCTGTCGCCGAACTGCTCGACCAGCCACTGCGGCGCGGCGGCGGCGATGTCGCCCACGGTCGCGAGTCCCAGCTTGACGAGCTTGTCGCCGGCCTTGGGGCCGATGCCGTTGATCTTGCGCACGCCCAGCGGCCAGATCAGGCGCGGGATGTCGTCCAGCGTCAGCACCGTGATGCCGTCGGGCTTGTCCAGCTCGCTGGCGATCTTGCTGAGCAGCTTGTTGGGCGTGATGCCGATGGAGCAGGTCAGGCCCGTCGCGCGGCCCACCGAGTTCTTGATCTCGCGCGCCACCGCCTTCACGCCGCCCAGCGGGTCGTGGCCCACGGCGTCGCGCACCCCCGGCACGTCGGTCAGGTCGATGTAGATCTCGTCGATGCCGCGGTCCTCGATGACGGGGGCCACCTCGGCCACCGCCGCCTTGAAGAGGCGCGAGTACTTGCGGTAGGACTCGAAGTCGGCCGGCAGCAGGACGGCGTCGGGCGCGCGCAGCGCGGCCTTCATCAGCCCCATGGCCGAGAACACGCCCAGGTCTCGGGCGGCGTAGGTGCTGGTCGTGACGACGCCGCGGCCGGTGTAGTCGCGCAGCCTGGAGTAGGTCCAGCTGCCGTCCTCCAGCTGCCGCGGCGCGTCCGCCCTGCGGCCGCCGATGACGACCGCCTCGCCCCTGAGCTGCGGATAGCGCAGCAGCTCGACGGACGCGTAGAAGGCGTCCATGTCGAGGTGGGCGATCCAGCGGGGAGGCTGCGGCATGGCCGCGATTGTCCGGCGGCGGCCCACCAGGGGCTGGCAGCATCGGCAGAATGCGCGGGTCCGCCCACCTCACGACCGAGAGACGCCCGATGCGCGCCCTGCTGTTGCTCTGTACCTGCCTGCTGCTGACGGCCTGCGCCGGCGCGCCCATGAACCCGCCGCGCAACAAGCCGGCGGCCGTGCCTGCGCCGCAGCATGTATCCAAGGCGCTGGGCGAAGACACCCTGGTGGCGCTGAGCTTCTCGGGCGGCGGCCTGCGGGCGTCGGCCTTCGCCTACGGCGTGCTGGAAGGGCTGCGCGAGCAGCCTTCCAAGCGGGGGCGCAACCTGCTCGACGAGGTCAGCTTCATCACCAGCGTGTCGGGCGGCTCGCTGACGTCGGCCTATTTCGGCCTGCATGGCGCCGAGGGCCTGCGTGACTTCCGCGACAAGGTGCTGCTGCGCGACGGCGAGGCGGGCCTGCGCTTCAGCCTGCTCAACCCCAACAACCTGCGCCGGCTGTTCGCCGGCGGGCTGAACGACCGCAGCGACTTCAACGACTGGCTGGAGAAGGACGTCTTCAAGGGCGCCACCTTCGCCGACATGTTCGCGCGCTCGCGGCCCGTCGTCTGGATCAGCGCCAGCAACGTGCAGTACCGGCTGGCCTTTCCGTTCCACGAGCGGGCCTTCGATGCGCTGTGCAGCGACCTGGCGAGCTACCCGGTCTCGGAGGCGGTGGCGGCGTCCATGGCCGTGCCGCTGTTCTTCGCGCCGGTGGTGCTGGAGCGCTTCCCCGAGGCCTGCCAGGTGCAGCTGCCACCGGGCCTGGCGGTGCGCCGCGACGAGCGCGACGACCAGTACCGCCTGCGCCTGGCGCTGGCGCGGCTGTTCCGCGACAACGCCGATCCCAAGGCGGGCCGCTATCTGAAGCTGGTCGACGGCGGGCTGACGGACAACCTGGGCCTGGTGGCCATCCTGCAGAGCCGCGTGCTCCTGAACACGCCCTACGGCCCCATCCCCGAGCAGGACGCCGCGACGTTGCGCCGGCTGCTCTTCATCGTCGTCGACGCCGGCCAGGGCCCCAGTGCCGACTGGGCCCGCGAGATGGCGGGGCCGTCGGGCATGGAGATCGCGTCGGGCGCCGTCGACACGGCCATAGAGAGCACCATGCGCATGAGCTATGCGAGCTTCGTGCCCATGGTGCGCAACTGGGAACGCGACCTGGTGACCTACCGCTGCAGCCTCAGCGACGAGCGCAAGGCCGCGCTGCGCGCCGCCAACCCCGACTGGCGCTGCGAGGACATCAAGTTCAGCGTCACGCAGATCAGCTTCGCCGACCTGCCCGAGGCCGAGGAGCAGGCGCTGAACCTGATCCCGACGCGGCTCAAGCTGCCGACCGAGCAGATCGACCGCCTCATCGCCGCGGGCCGCCAGGCCGTGGCCGCGGACGGCGCGGTGCAGCGCTTCTCCACGGCCGCGCAGCGCGGCGAGTGATCACCACAGGGCGTGGACCTGCGGCGCGATGCGGCGCTGGTAGAGGTCGGCCAGGGCCTGCATGAGCGGCGCGGGCAGGGCGGCGAGGTCGGCGGCGCTGACGTTCTCGTCGACCTGGGCCGGCGTGCGACCGCCGGGGATGGCGGCGCTGACGGCCTCGGACATCAGGATCCAGCGCAGCGCCAGGCGGGCCATGCTGACGCCCTCGGGCAGCAGCTTGCGCAGTTCCTCGACGACGGCCAGACCCTGCTCGTAGTCCACGCCCGAGAAGGTCTCGCCCTTGTCGAAGGCCTGGCCCTGACGGTTGAAGCCGCGGTGGTCGTCGACGCCGAAGCGGCTGTCGCGCGTGAACTTGCCGCTGAGCATGCCGCTGGACAGCGGCAGCCGCGCCAGCACGCCGACCCCGGCTGCCCGCGCGGCGGGCAGCAAGGTCTCGGCCGGGCGCTGGCGGAACAGGTTGAAGATGATCTGCACCGACTGCACGCCTGGAAACTTCAGTGCCGCCATGGCCTCGTCGATGCGCTCGACGCTGACGCCGTAGTGGCGCAGCTTGCCCTCGCGCACCAGCGCGTCCAGGGCGCCGAAGACCTCGGGCATCGTGTAGACGGCGCTGGGAGGGCAGTGCAGTTGCAGCAGGTCCAGGACGTCGACGTCCAGGTTGCGCAGGCTGCGCTCGATGAACGGACGCAGGTCGCGGTAGCCCTCGGCCGCATGCGGGGCCAGGCGCCGGCCGGCCTTGGTTGCGATGTGGAACGCGTCGTGCGGGCGCTCGCGCCTCAGGCGGGCCAGCAACCGCTCGCTGTGGCCGTCGCCGTAGACGTCGGCCGTGTCGAAGAAGTTCACGCCGCGGTCCAGTGCGCGGTGCAGGGCCGCCATCGCGGCCGTGTCGTCGGTGCGGCCCCAGGTGCCGCCTATGGCCCAGGCGCCGAAGCCTATGGCCGAGATGTTCCAGCCGGTGCGGCCGAGGGGACGGTAGATCATGGCGAGGCGAAAGAGTGCGACGGTCGCATTGTGATTGATAGCGCTCACATTCTGCGAGGCCGCCTTTTTCCCTAGACTGGCCGCCGACCTCTTTTCATTGGAGATGGTGATGGGACTTCTGGATCAAGTGCTGGGTGCTGCCTCCCAGGCGTTGGGCAGCCAGGGACAGCAGGGCGGCCAGCCCGACTGGCCGACGCTGATTGCGGGCCTGCTGTCCAACGGCACGGCCCATGGCGGCCTGGCCGGGCTGCTGCAGCAGTTGCAGGCCGGTGGCCTGGGCGAGCAGGTGCAGAGCTGGATTTCCAACGGTGCCAACCAGCCGGTCTCGGGCAGCGAGATCGGCAGCGCACTGGGCGGCGAGGGCGGGCTGCTGGGCCAGCTGGCGCAGCAGGCCGGCGTGTCGCACGCCGAGGCGGGCGAGCAGCTCAGCCAGCTGCTGCCGCAGATCGTCGACCGGCTGACGCCGCAGGGTCAGCTGCCGCAGGGCGGCGCCGGCGGCCTGGGCGACATCGCCGGCATGCTGGGCGGGCTGTTGAAGCGCTGAAATGCAAGCGGCCCCTGGGAAGGGGCCGCCAGGATCCGACCGCCCGCAGGCGGCGGGCTCAGAGCACTTCGGACGCGAAGTCGGCGAGGCGCGAGCGCTCGCCACGTGCCAGCGTCACGTGGCCGCTGTGGGCCCAGCCCTTGAAGCGGTCCACCGCGAACGTCAGGCCCGAGCTGCCCTCCGTGAGATAGGGCGTGTCGATCTGCGCCAGGTTGCCCAGGCAGACGATCTTGGTGCCGGGGCCGGCGCGGGTGATCAAGGTCTTCATCTGCTTGGGCGTCAGGTTCTGGGCCTCGTCGATGATGACGAACTTGTTCAGGAAGGTGCGCCCGCGCATGAAGTTCAGGCTCTTGATCTTGATCTTGCTGCGCACCAGGTCGTTGGTTGCCGCGCGCCCCCATTCGCCGGCGGCGGAGTCGCCCTTGGCCAGCACCTCGAGGTTGTCGTCCAGCGCCCCCATCCAGGGACCCATCTTCTCCTCCTCGGTGCCGGGCAGGAAGCCGATGTCCTCGCCCACCGGCACGGTCACCCGGGTCACGATGATCTCGCTGTAGCGGCGCTCGTCCAGCACCTGGGACAGGCCGGCGGCCAGCGTCATCAGCGTCTTGCCGGTGCCGGCGGTGCCGGTCAGCGTGACGAAGTCGCACTCCGGGTCCATCAGCAGGTTGAGCGCGAAGTTCTGCTCGCGGTTGCGCGCGGCGACGCCCCAGACGGAGTGCTTCTGGTGGCCGTAGTCCTTCAGCGTCTTCAGCACGGCCGTCTTGCCGGTGATCTCGGTGACCTTGGCGTACAGCGGCGTCGCACCGGGGGCTTCCAGGTAGACCAGCTCGTTGACCAGCAGCGTGGGCACCAGCGGCCCGCTGATGCGGTAGAAGGTGGTGCCGCCCTGCTGCCAGCTCTCCATGGTCTTGCCATGGCGATCCCAGAAGTCCGAGGGCAGGGCCTGGACGCCGGTGTAGAGCAGGTCGGAGTCTTCCAGCGTCTTGTCGTTGCGGTAGTCCTCCGCCGGCAGGCCCAGCGCGCGGGCCTTGATGCGCATGTTGATGTCCTTGGACACCAGCACCACCTCGCGGCCCGGGTGCAGGCCCTTCAGCGCCTGGACGACACCGAGGATCTGGTTGTCCGCCTTGCCCTGGGGCAGGCCTTGCGGCAGCGGCGTGTCGATCAGGCCGGTCTGGAAGAACAGCTTGCCCTCGGCCTCGCGGTGGCCGGTGGCGGCCAGGGGAAGACCCTTGGACATCTCCTCGACGCTGCTGCTTTGCAGGCTGGCGGCGAGCTGGTCCAGCTCGCGGCTGACCTGGCGCACGTTGCGGGCGACCTCGGTCATGCCCTTCTTGTGCCCGTCCAGCTCTTCCAGCGTGATCATGGGCAGGAAGATGTCGTGCTCCTCGAAGCGGAACAGCGACATCGGGTCGTGCATCAGCACATTGGTGTCGAGCACGAAGAGCTTGGCCGTGCCGGCCGGCTTGCGTGCGCGTTTGACCTTGGGCGCGGCGGACTTGGCCGGCGCATTGCTCGCGGCCTTCACGGGCAGGGTGGGCCTGGCGACGGCGGGGGTGGCGGTGGGGAGGCGCAGCACTTCGGCTGTAGCGGCCGCGACCGGTGTGGCCGGTGCGGCCGCCGGCGCGACGGCAGAGGCCGTCGCGCGGGGTTTGCTGGGGGTCAGAGTGGCCGAGTAAGCAGTGGCATCGAGGCGGCTGGCGCGTTGTGCAGGAGGCTTAGGCAGTGGCATGTACGGCGTGTCGACGGGAAGTGAACCCCACGCAAACCAGGCGCCAGAAAGCAAAAAGCCGCACAGGATGAGTGCGGCTTTGCAGTCTGAGACAAGGTTTCGACCCGGGGCATGGGCTGATTATGCACATCCCGCGGGGCTGCGCGATGTCAGCCTGTCACGCGCTTCAGGCGGCTTCCTTCTTCAGGCCCTTGACGGCCTTGAGCACCTCGTCGACATGGCCGGCGACCTTGATGCCGCGCCATTCGCCAACCAGGATGCCGGTCGGGCTGATCAGGAAGGTCGAGCGCTCGATGCCCTTGACCTTCTTGCCGTACATGATCTTGTTCTTGACGACGCCGAACATGTGGCAGAGCTTCTCTTCCGTGTCGGCGATCAGCTCGAAGGGCAGTTCCAGCGCCTGCTTGAACTTCTCGTGCGAGGCCATGTTGTCGCGCGAAACGCCCAGCACCACCGCGCCGGCCTTCACGAAGTCCTTGTGGCGATCGCGGAATTGCATGGCCTCGGTGGTACAACCGGGCGTGTTGTCTTTCGGGTAGAAATACAGCACGACCGACTTACCCAGGAAGGCGTTGGCGGTGAACTTCACGCCGCCGGTGGCTTGAGCCTCAATTTCCGGCAGGGGTTTGTTGAGCGCAGGCGTCATTGGGGGGTGCGGCAAGTTGGGCCCGCGGGGTCCCCGGTTCGTGATTGCTTTGTGAAGCAATTCACGCGGGCGCCCGCAAGCAATAGCCAGTGATTATAAAGCCTAGCCCCGGCCTCCCGCCGGTTGCGGTCATCCCTCGATCAGCAATGCTGCCAGAACGTTGCGGCCCTCGCTTGCCAGCACGTTGTAGGTGCGGCAGGCGGCGGCAATGTCCATGACCTCGAAGCCTATGCGCGCCTCGACCAGGCCGCGCCACAGCGCCGGATTCGGGAAGCGCAGCCGCGCGCCGCTGCCGAAGACGACCAGCTCCGGATTCAGCGCCTTGATCGCTTCGAAATGCGCAGGCAGAAGTTCCTCGAAGCGCGAAGGCGGCCAGGCGACGACCTCGCCCTTCCAGGGCACCAGGACACTGGCGGTATGGGGCTGGCCGTTGACCCAGACGCCCTGGGCGTCATGGCGGGAAATGCTGTTGCCGCCTTGCGGCTCGTCGAGCTGGAACTTCATGGAAAACAGGGCGAAAGCCGGCCGCGAGTGTCCCTCAGAACGGCGGGCTGCGTGGCCGGGCCTTGCTTAAACTCCGAAGTCCCCCTTTTGCACTGCAGCAAACGCTGCGTCGGAGCGCCTTTTGAAGCCCATCGCCAAGTCCAGCAAGCTCGCCAGCGTCAGCTACGACATCCGCGGCCCCGTGCTGGACAAGGCGCGCCAGATGGAGGAGGAGGGCCAGAAGATCATCAAGCTGAACATCGGCAACACGGCCGTGTTCGGCCTGACGCCGCCGGACGAGATCGTGCAGGACATGATCCGCAACCTGGCCGACGCCGGTGGCTACACCGACAGCAAGGGCTTGTTCGCGCCGCGCAAGGCGGTGGTGCACTACACCCAGGAGAAGGGCATCCGGGGCGTCACCGTGGACGACGTGTACCTCGGCAACGGCGCCTCCGAGCTGATCCAGATGGCCATCAACGCGCTGGTCAACGACGGCGACGAGATCCTCATCCCGAGCCCCGACTTCCCGCTCTACACGGCCGTGGTGGGCCTGTCGGGCGGCCGCCCGGTGCACTACCGCTGCGACGAAGGCGCCGGCTGGCTGCCCGACCTCGCCGACATCGAGGCCAACATCACGCCGCGCACCCGCGGCATCATGGTCTGCAACCCCAACAACCCGACCGGCGCGCTGTACCCGACCGACCTGCTGCAGGGCATCATCGAGATCGCCCGCCGGCACCAGCTTGTCATCTTTGCCGACGAGATCTACGACAAGACGCTGTACGACGGCAACGTCCACACCAGCATGGCGGCCCTGGCCGACGACGTGCTCTTCGTGACCTTCAACGGCCTCTCAAAGAACTACCGCAGCTGCGGCTACCGCGCCGGCTGGATGGTTCTCAGCGGCGAGAAGCGCCACGCCCGCGACTACATCGAGGGCCTGAACATGCTGGCCTCGCTGCGCCTGTGCTCCAACACGCCGGGCCAGCTGGCCATCCAGACGGCGCTGGGCGGCTACCAGAGCATCCGCGACCTCGTCGCACCCAGCGGACGGCTCTGCCACCAGCGCGACCTCGCCTACGAGCTGCTGACGCAGATCCCCGGCGTCAGCGTCGTCAAGCCCAAGGCGGCGCTCTACATGTTCCCGCGCCTGGATCCCAAGATCTACCCTATCGCCGACGACCAGCAGTTCGCCTACGAGCTGCTGGCCGAGGAGAAGGTGCTGATCGTCCAGGGCACCGGCTTCAACTGGCCCGAGCACGACCACTTCCGCCTCGTCTTCCTGCCCAATGTGGACGACCTGCGGGAGGCCATCGGCCGCATCGAACGTTTCCTGGGCGGCTACCGCCGCCGTCATTTCTCCTGAGAGAGTATTTTTTGACTTGCGGGACAGGCCGCCCGAGCGCAGCGAGCTGCTCTGCCCCCAACTGACCAAGGGTTTCCATGAAAGCGATTCAAGTCGGCCTGATCGGCCTGGGCACCGTCGGTGCCGGCACCTTCCACGTCTTGCAGCGCAACCAGGCCGAGATTCGCGGCCGCGCCGGCCGGGGCATCGAGATCGCGATGGTGGCGGCCCGCAGCGCCGAGCGTGCCAAGGCCTACCAGGCCATCGTCGGCGACGGCGTGCCTTGCGTCGGTGACGCCCAGCAACTGGTCAACAACCCCGCCATCGACATCATCGTCGAGCTGATCGGCGGCATCGAGCCGGCGCGCACGCTGGTGCTGCAGGCCATCGCCAACGGCAAGCATGTCGTCACGGCCAACAAGGCGCTGCTGGCCCTGCATGGCACCGAGATCTTCGAAGCCGCCCGCGAGAAGGGCGTCGTCGTCGCGTTCGAGGCGGCCGTGGCCGGCGGCATCCCCATCATCAAGGCACTGCGCGAGGGCCTGACCGCCAACCGCATCGAGTGGATCGCCGGCATCATCAACGGCACGACCAACTTCATCCTGTCCGAGATGCGCGGCAAGGGCCTGGACTTCGCCACCGTGCTCAAGGAGGCCCAGCGCCTGGGGTATGCCGAGAGCGACCCGACCTTCGACATCGAGGGCGTGGACGCGGCCCACAAGCTCACGCTGATGAGCGCCATCGCCTTCGGCGTGCCGGTGCAGTTCGACAAGGCCTATGTGGAGGGCATCTCCAGCCTGCAGGCCACCGACATCAAGTACGCCGAGCAGCTGGGCTACCGCATCAAGCTGCTGGGCATCACGCGCCGCCGCCAGGAGGGCATCGAGGTGCGCGTGCACCCGACGCTGATCCCGGCCAGCCGCCTGGTCGCCAACGTCGAGGGCGCGATGAACGCCGTCGTCGTGCAGGCCGACGCCGTCGGCACGACGCTGTACTACGGCAAGGGTGCCGGCGCCGAGCCGACCGCCTCGGCCGTCGTTGCCGACCTCGTCGACGTGACCCGCCTGGCCACGGCCGACCCCGACCACCGGGTGCCCCACCTGGCCTTCCAGCCGGACGCCATCAGCGACACGCCCATCCTCGAGATGGCCGACGTGCACACGGCCTTCTACCTGCGCCTGGTCGTGGCCGACCAGCCCGGCGTGCTGTCGCGCATCACCACCATCCTGGCCGAGCACGACATCTCCATCGACGCGGTGCTGCAGCGCGAGTCCGCCGAGGGCGAGCGCCAGACCGACCTCATCATCCTGACCCACGACACCATCGAGGGCCGCATGAACGAGGCGCTGGCCAAGATGCAGGGCCTGCCGACCGTGCTCGCGCCGATCGTGCGCATCCGCAAGGAAGAACTGGCCTGATCCGGACACCGACATGAAGTACATCAGCACCCGCGGCGACCAGGCCGAGCGCGGCTTCTCGGACATCCTGCTCGAAGGTCTGGCGCCCGACGGCGGCCTCTACCTGCCCAAGGCCTACCCCAAGGTCGACGCGGCCACGCTGGCGCGCTGGCGCGGCCTGGCCTATGCGGACCTGGCCTTCGAGATCCTGTCGCTCTACATCGACGACATCCCGGCCGATGACCTGCGCGCCATCACGCGCAAGGTCTACACGGCCGAGGTCTTCGGCACCGAGGCCATCACGCCGCTGACCTGGCTGGGCGAGCACATCGCGCTGCAGGGCCTGTCCAACGGCCCCACGCTGGCCTTCAAGGACATGGCCATGCAGCTGCTCGGTGCGCTGTTCGAGTACGAGCTGGGCCGCCGCGGCGAGACGCTGAACATCCTGGGCGCCACCTCCGGCGACACCGGCAGCGCGGCCGAGTACGCGATGCGCGGCAAGAAGGGCGTCAACGTCTTCATGCTCAGCCCCGATGGCCGCATGAGCCCCTTCCAGCAGGCGCAGATGTTCAGCCTGCAGGACGCCAACATCCACAACATCGCCATCGAGGGCGTGTTCGACGACTGCCAGGACATCGTCAAGGCCGTGTCCAACGACCTGGCCTTCAAGCGCGAGCACCGCATCGGCACCGTCAACTCCATCAACTGGGCGCGGCTGCTGGCCCAGGTCGTCTACTACTTCGCCGGCTATTTCCAGGCCACCAAGTCGAACGAGGAGAAGGTCAGCTTCACGGTGCCGTCGGGCAACTTCGGCAATGTCTGCGCCGGCCATGTGGCGCGCATGATGGGCCTGCCCATCGCCAAACTCGTCGTCGCGACCAACGAGAACGACGTGCTGGACGAGTTCTTCCGCACCGGCGCCTACCGGCCGCGCGGCACGGCCGACACGCACGAGACCTCCAGCCCGTCGATGGACATCTCCAAGGCCAGCAACTTCGAGCGCTTCGTGTTCGACTTGCTGGGCCGCGATGGTGGCCGTGTGAAGCAGCATTTCACGTCGCCGGCCTTCGAGCTGACGGCCGGCGAGCATATGGACATCGCGGGCTTTGGCTTCGTCTCCGGCCGCAGCACCCATGCCGACCGCATCGCGACCATACGTCGCTGCCATGCCGAGCATGGCGTCGTCATCGACCCGCACACGGCAGACGGCCTCAAGGTCGCGCTGGAGAAGTGCGACCCTGCCGTGACCATGCTGGTGCTGGAGACGGCGCTGCCGGCCAAGTTCGCGGCCACCATCCACGAGGCGCTGGACATTGAGCCGCCCCGCCCCGCGGGCCTCGAAGGCATAGAGCAGCTTCCCAAGCGCGTGAAGGTCATGCGGGCGGATGTGGAAGCCGTGAAGGCCTACATTCACGCCCATGTCTGATGCTCCCAAGAAACCCGCCCTGACCCCGCTGGACGAGGCGCTGGCCACGCTGCTGGCCCAGGTCCAGCCCCTCGCGGGGCGCGAAACGCTGCCCGCCACGCAGGCCTGCGGCCGGGTGCTGGCGGCGGACCTGATCTCGCCCGTGGATGTGCCACCGGCCGACAACTCGGCCATGGACGGCTATGCGCTGCGTGCCGCCGATGCCGCTGCGGCCCTGCCCGTGACACAGCGCATTCCGGCCGGCAGCGTGCCCCTTGCGCTCGCCGCCGGCGAGGCCGCGCGCATCTTCACCGGCGCCCAGGTGCCGCCGGGCGCCGACACCGTCGTCATGCAGGAGCACACCGAGCTGCTGGACGGCCGCGTGCGCGTGACCCAGCCGGTCACGCCCGGCCAGCATGTGCGCCTGCGCGGCGAGGACCTGAAGGCCGGCAACGTCGTGCTGCCCGCCGGCACGCGGCTGGACGCCGTGGCCCTGGGCCTCGCGGCCACGGCCGGCGCCGCCGAACTGACGGTGACGCGCCGCCCGCGCGTGGCCCTGTTCTCGACCGGCGACGAACTCGTCATGCCGGGCGAGCCGCTGCCGCCCGGCGCCATCTACAACTCCAACCGCTTCACGCTGCGGGCGCTGCTGCAGGGCCTGGGTTGCGAGGTGGTGGACCTGGGCATCGTGCCCGACCAGCTCGACGCCACCCGCGCCGCGCTGCGCGAGGCGGCCGCCCGGGCCGACGTCATCCTGACCTCCGGCGGCGTCTCCGTCGGCGAGGAAGACCACCTGCGCCCCGCAGTGCAGGCGGAGGGGCAGCTGGACCTCTGGGCCATCGCCATCAAGCCCGGCAAGCCGTTCGCCCATGGCCGCGTCGGTGGCGCGCACTTCATCGGCCTGCCGGGCAACCCGGTATCCAGCCTCGTGACCTTCCTGGTGCTGGTGCGGCCGTTCCTGCTGAAGCTGCAGGGCGCGGCGCAGCTGGCGCCGCGCGGCTACCGCATCGCCGCCGGTTTCGACTGGCCCAACCCCGACAAGCGCCGCGAATTCCTGCGCGTGCGCCTGGACGAGGCGGGCGGTCTGGCCCTGTTCGCCAACCAGAGCAGCGGCGTGCTGACCTCGGCCTTCTGGGCGGATGGCCTGCTGGACAACCCGGCCGGCCGGTTCTTCAAGGCTGGCGACGCGGTGCGCTTCATCCCCTTCGCGGAGCTGCTGTCGTGACGGTCACCGTGAAGTTGCGCTTCTTCGCCTCGCTGCGCGAGAAGCTGGGCGAGGGCGAGGCACTGAGCCTGCCCGGCGCCAGCACCGTGGGCACGGCGCGCGACGCGCTGCTCGCCCGCGGTGGCGTGCATGCCGAAGCCCTGGCCCGCAGCCGCGCCGTGCGCGCGGCGCTGAACCAGAAGATGGTGCCTGAATCCGCTGCGCTGGCGGATGGCGACGAACTGGCGTTCTTCCCTCCGGTGACCGGTGGCTGAGCCTTGAAGGGCCTGCACCTGACCGCGGATCTGCGCGGAGTCGACCCTGCGCTGTCCCTGATGACCGATCCGGTATCGCTTGGGACCCGGTGCAGCGAGGCCGTCACCGCGGCGGGCCTGCAGGGCGTGGCCGAGCTGATGCACCGCTTCGGCCCCGCGGACGGGCAGGGCGGCATCACCGGCGTCGTGCTGCTGGCCGAGTCGCACCTGGCCGTGCACACCTGGCCCGAGCTGGGCGCGGTGACGCTGGACGTCTATGTCTGCAACTACGGCGGCGACAACAGCACCAAGGCCGAGCGGCTGATGGCCGCGCTGGTCGAGCTCTTCGAGCCGGCCGAGGTGAGCCGGCAAAGACTGCTCAGAGGCTGAGCCGCGCCGCGGCCGTGACGCCGGCCGTATAGGCCTCCTCGAACACCGAGTAGCCGGCCAGGTCGGCGTGCGCGAAGACGACGCGGCCGCGTGCGGCGTTCAGCGCGGCCAGCTCGTCCGAGCCGCGCAGGCCGGGCACCGGGATGCTCATGGCATGGCCGAAGCGGCAAAGGTCGATGCGTTCGACCTGGGCGGGCAGGTCAGGGTGGGTTGTCGCCAGCTCCGCGATGACGCGCTGTGCCCAGTGCCGCCAGGGCTGGGTCAGCAGCTCGTCGCGCTCGGCCGTCGGCAATGCCAGATAGGCCGTCAGCAGCGGCGGGCGCGGCGTCGGGTCCAGCGTCTGGTGGCGCGCGTCGACGTAGCCCAGCGCCGTCGATCCGTAGCGCACGTTGTCCCAGGCCGGCGGCGCGCCGGGGCGGGCCAGCAGCGGCTCGCGCAGCAGCAGGTTGGCGGTCAGCCAGGGTGCGTAGCGCAGGCGGCCGGCGGCGGCACGCAGCGCCTCGGGTGGCGTGGCCAGCAGCCGGTTGGCGATGAACAGCGGCGTGGCCATGACGACGGCGCGGGCCTGCCAGCGCTCGGGGGCGCCGGCCGTCTCGTTCCAGGCCAGCAACTCGATACCCGAGCGACCTTCGGTCACGCGCATCGCCAGGCGGCCGGTGTGGATGCGCTCGCGCAGCGGTGCGGCCAGGCGCTGCGACAGCCAGCCATTGCCTTCGGGCCAGGTCAGCACCGGCTCGCGCTCGCCGGCCTCGTCGCCCGGCGCATGGAAGCCGTGGCGGCTGGCGAAGTAGTGCAGCCCGGCCCAGGCCGACACGGCGTCGGCACTGGCGCCGAAGTCGTCGCGGCAGCAGTAGTCGAGATACCAGCGCAGGCGGGTGTCGGTCAGCGCGTTGGCGTCCAGCCAGGTGGCGAAGGTCTGCGCGTCCAGCGCGGCATGGCCGGCGGTCCAGCGGGCGTGGTGCGTGGGCATCGCGAAGCCCAGCTCGCGCTGGGCCTGGGCGACCAGCGCCGAGAAGCGCCGGTATTGGGCGAGCGCGGCCGCATCGGACGGCGGCGGGAGCAGGCTCTCGCGCCATTCGCCGTCGATGAACAGGCGCTCCTGCGGGCTGTGGCACAGGTGGCGCTCGTCCCACACCGTGCGGCCGAACTGCTCGCGGGCGAGGCCCAGGTCGTGCAGCAGCGCGTTGACCTCGCGTGCCTCGGGGCCGGGCAGCGGCAGGTAGTGGGCGCCCAGCGGGCAGGCCGAGCCGGCCAGGCCGTGGCCGCGGCTGTTGCCGCCGGCCTGGTCTTCCAGGTCCAGCAGCGCGAAGTCGTCGATGCCGCGACGGGCCAGTTCGCGTGCGCAGGCCAGGCCCGCGATGCCCGCGCCGACGATGAGGATGCCGGTCTTCCTCGGCGGTCCGCCGGCCTGGGGCAATTCGCCGCGCAGCCGATGGCCCCGTTCCGGGTGCGTGCCGACCCAGCCGCCCTGCAGGGCCGGCGCGTCGGGGGTGCAGCCCGCGCCGGCCAGCCCGGCGAGCAGCAGCTCGCGCCGCCTCAGCATCAGTGCACCCGCCCCCATTCGGCCTCGAACTCCTGCACCAGCACCTGGTTGGACAGCCGGTTGACCTCGGTCGGCACGCGGGCCATGTCGGGCGGGAAGTCCAGCAGGGCCGGCAGGCTGCCGGGGCTGACGAAGCGCAGGCCCGGCGGGAACTGCGTGGGCAGCCTGAAGGGCCGGCGCGACGCGAGCACGAAGCCCCATTCGCCGAACGACGGCACATGGGCGTGGTAGGGCGTCGCCGTCAGCCCGGTGGCCTCTATGGTCGTGACGACGGTCCAGAAGCTGCGCCGCGCGATCAGCGGCGACGTGGTCTGCACGACGGCATAGCCGGAGGCGCTCAGGTGCTGGTCCACGAGTTCGTAGAAGCTGGCCGTGTAGAGCTTGCCGAGCGCGAAGTTGGAGGGGTCGGGGAAGTCGATGACGATGACGTCGAAGGTGTCGTGCTGCTGCTCCAGCCAGCCGAAGGCGTCGGCATTGACGATGCGCAGCTTGGGACTGGACAGCGCGTGGCCGTTCAGCGCCGAGAGTCGCGCGTTGTCGCGGAACAGCGTGGTCATCAGCGGGTCCAGTTCGACGAGGGTGACCTGCTCGACGCTGGCGTACTTCAGGATCTCGCGCACGGCCATGCCGTCGCCGCCGCCCAGCACCAGCACGCGCTTTGGAGCGCCATGCGCCGCCATGGCGGGCTGCACCAGGGTCTCGTGGTAACGGTACTCGTCGCGGGAGTGGAACTGCAGGTTGCCGTTCAGGAACAGGCGGGTGCCGGCATGGCCGTCGGTGACGACGATGCGCTGGTAGGCGCTGCTCTGCTTGAAGACGATCTGCTCGCCGTAGAAGCGGTCCTCGGCCCAGGTCGTCAGCCGCTCGGCGCCGGCCAGCGCCGCCAGCAGCAGCACTGCCGACAGCGCGCAGGCGGCGGCGTGGGCGCGCTTGGCGCGCAGGTCGGCGCGGAACAGCCACAGCGCCCAGATCGCGACGGCGACGTTCAGCAACCCGAAGGCGACGCCCGTGCGCACCAGGCCCAGCTGCGGCACCAGCACGAGGGGGAAGGCCAGCGCGACAAGCAGGGCGCCGAGGTAGTCGAAGGTGAGCACCTGCGAGACCAGGTCCTTGAGGCCGTAGCGCGCGCTGAAGTGGCGCTTCAGCATGCGCATGACCAGCGGGATCTCCAGCCCCACCAGCGTGCCGACCAGCAGCACCAGCGCATAAAGCAGCACGCGGAACGGCGCCGCCTCGCCCGGCGGCAGCAGGCTGTGCACGGCGAACAGCGCCGCGGGCATGAGGCCGCCGATGACGCCCACCAGCAGCTCCACCTGCAGAAAGACACCGACGAGCTGCCGTTCGACGAAGCGCGACAGCCAGGAGCCCAGCCCCATCGCGAACAGGTAGACGCCGATGACGGTGGAGAACTGCAGCACCGAGTCGCCGAGCAGATAGCTCGCCAGCGCGCCCGCGGCCAGTTCGTAGACCAGGCCACAGGCGGCGATGACGAAGACGCTGGCGAGCAGCAGCAGCTCGGCCGGCGTGGCGCGCGTGCGGTGCTGCTCGCTCACGGCTGGGCCGGGGCGAGCAGCACCGAGAAGGCCAGGCGCGTGCCGTCGGGGCTGGCGGCGATGTTGCGGATGGCCCCGCCGACGTCCGCCAGCTCGGCGAGAGGCTTGAAGCCGCTGCCCGGCCGGCCGTCCCAGCGCAGCAGCAGCCGCTCGCGCGCCATCAGCAGCGAGCCGTCGGGCAGCCAGGCGTAGTACTGGCTGCGGTTGGGATCCTTCTCTCCCTCGGGTCCCAGCGGCGTCTCCACCAGCACCTGGGGCGCGGCATCGCCTTCGCCCATCGCGCAGATGCGCCAATGCGCGGGGTCGGCCTGCTCGACGAAGCTCGCGCGCCTGCCGTCGGGCGCACGCCCCAGCGAGCGGCCGGGCTTGTCGGTCAGCGGCGTGGTCTGGCCGGTGGCGCGGTTGAAGATCACGGCGCGGTGGGCGTTGCGCTGGGCCACGTCGTCGACGATGAAGAGCGCCAGGCGCTGCGCGTCTATCCAGGCGTGATAGCCGACCCGCAGCACGGGGACGACCGGCGCGATGGCCTGGCCGTCCCAGCCGAAGCGCCACAGCGAGGGCTGCTTGCTTTCGATGCCGTAGTTCGGGTCGGCGTCGACGACGCGTATGGCCGAGAAGCCGCTGCCGTCGGGCAGCGGCGTGGGCGAGTAGAGGTTGTGCTCCGTGTTCGTCAGCGCCGTCGTCTTGCCGCTGGCGAAGTCGTGGCGGTACACGTTGTTGGAGCCGCTGCGGTCGGAGGCGTAGAGCAGTGCGGAGCCGTCGCGCGTGAAGGCGGGCTGGAAGTTGGCGCCCCTGGTGTCCGTGATGCGCTTGACCTCGCTCACCCGGCCCGTGGCGAGGTCCAGCCGGGCCAGCACGATGGCGATGTCGGGCCTGGCATCGGCGGCCAGGGCCGGCGCCGCGGCGGCGCAGAGCAGGGCTTGCAGGGCGAGGCGGCGGGTGGGGGCCGGCAGGAGCATGGCGTGCGGATGAAGTGGGATGGCGGGCAGCAGTCTAGAAGGACACCGTCCGGGGCAGGGCCTTGCTCCAGTAGAAGATCTCCCAGCGCTCGCGCAGGCCGCCGGTCGTGAAGGGGTCGGTGGCGATCAGCGCCTCGACCGCGGCCCTGTCCGGCGCGCGCACGACCCACAGCCCGCCCACCGGCGTCGCCTCGGGCGATTCGCGCAGCGAGCCCGCGACGCGCAGCAGGCCCTCGTGGGCGGCCACCCACTCGAGATGGGCCTGCAGCAGCTCGCGGCGCCGCGCGGCCATGCCGGGCCGGTCATGCAGGCGCACCGCGAACAGCGTCCAGTCCTCGTGGGCGTTGCCCGTCAGCGCGGCGAAATCGTGGGCGCTCACGGCGCCCCCAGCGTCGTGCACGCCTCAGCCATGGATGGCCGCTGCGACGATGTTGCCGATGGACAGGCACATCGCGCCGACGACGATGGCCAGCGCAACGTTCTTGCGTTCGACCAGTTCCACCCAGAGCTTGTACGCGGGTGTCACCTTGTCGAGGATGATGAAGGACACCCAGAACACGACGACGCCGATGAAGGCGTACAGCGCCGAGCCGAAGATGATTTCAGGTTTGAGCCAGTCTAGGGTCATGGTGATCGCTCCTTCTTACTTGTGGCCGCCGCCACCGCTGCTGTAGCCGCCGTAGCTGCCACCGCTGTTGCCGACGTAGACGCCGCTGCCGCGCGTGCTGGCGCGGCATTGCCGGTATTCGTTGCTGTTCTCGCCGAAGCTGTTCTTGTACCCCTCGCAGTCGTCGCCGGAGAAGGCGCGCAGCAGCGCGAACAGCAGCACGGCGAGGAACAGGCCGACGACGATGTTGCGCAGCAGCGTGCTGCCGCTGTTCTTGAAGGCCGAGGCGTCGCGCGCGAACTGTGCGGCCGGCGCGGACAGGCCGAAGGCCTTCTGCACCGCCTCGGCCGGCACGGGGCGGCCGCCGCTCCAGGTGACCTCGGGGCCTTGCTGCTCGCGGCTCAGCAGGTACTGGCCGTCGCGCGTGGCGTAGTCGACGACGCGGACGCGGTCCTCCAGTCGCACGGGCCAGTAGAACTCGCCCAGCACGTGCGTCGTCTTGGCCTCGTAGGCCCAGCGCTGGGCGTAGGCGCGGTCCTGCCAGCTCACGCCGTCGCGTGCGGGCGTGGGCGCGCCGGTCAGCGTGCGAACCAGGCTCCAGCCCTCGCGCGTGTCGACCAGGAAGGCAAAGCCCGCCAGCCGGTTGAACAGCAGGTATTCGCGCCAGAAGCTCTGCTCGTCGTCGGCGTCCTCGGGGAGGTCGCAGCGCTCCTGGTAGCCGACGACCTGCCAGGCCTCGGGCTTGTCGCCGGCCAGGGCCAGCGTGCCGTTGCGCCCCAGCGGGATCAGCGGCTCCAGGCCGGGGCTCTGGGGTGTGAAGCCCAGGGCCTTGGCCTCGCCCGCCGGCAGGTCCACGACGGCATGGCACTGGGCGCAGGCCATGCTCTTGGTCTGCGCAAGCTTGGGCTCCAGCGGCGCGCCGCAGTTGGGGCAGGCGATGGTCCGGCCCTTGAACTTGGCTTCGGCAACCGATTCGCCCTCGGCTGTCGTGCGCAGGCCTTGCAGGGCCAGGTCGGCCAGCTGCACGCCGCGCCCGACGGACCAGACCGGCGGGCCGTCCGCGCCGAACTCCAGCGTGCCGACCTCGTCCTGGGCGTTGCGCAGCTCGACGACGCGGCCGGGCCTGGGCGGGCGCGGCAGCTCGCCCTCGGCGGCGCGCACCGCGGCCTGTACGACGGCGGCCACCTGCCAGCGCTGGCCGGCCAGCGTCAGTGGCAGGCCGGGCCGCGCGTCCTGCGGCGGGGGCTCAGCGAGCGCCGCCTCCAGGCTGAGGACGAACTGGCCGTTGTCCTCGCTGAGCCAGCCCACGCGCGGGTGCTCGCCGGCCTCGAAGAGCAGGTGCCATTCGTTCCAGTTGCCGAGCTCGGAGCCACGCTGCACGCGGCCGACGACGGCGAAGCCGCTGCCCATCCAGCGGCCCGTGGCGCCCAGCTGCAGCGGCGAGTAATCCTCGAAGATCTCGGCGCTCTGGCCGATGCGAGCGAGTGTCTCGCCGTCGCGCAGCAGCGTGCTGCGGCAGAAGCCGCACACGGCGCTGCCCGAGGCGGCGCTGGCGAACTCGACCGGCGCGCCGCAGTTGGGGCACGAAGCGCGCCAGCGGCGCTGCGCCTGCTCAGCCAAGTTTCTTCAGCAGGTCGGCCTTCTTCGCGGCGAATTCCTCGTCGGTCAGGATGCCCTTGGCCTTGAGGTCGCCGAGCTTCTCCAGCAGGGCCACGATGTCGTCGGGCCTGCTGGCCGCTGGCGCGGGCGCCGCCGTGCCGACACCGGCCAGGCCTTGGCCCAGCGTCTGTGCCAGCGTCTGGCCCAGGGCCACGCCGGCACCCAGGCCGATCGCCTCGCCGGCGATGCCGCTGCCGCCGCCCGCGGCACCCTTGGCCATCTCGGGCAGGGCCTGGGCGGCCTGGTACTGCATGAACTGGCCCATGTTCTGGCCGATGATGCCCATGCCGATGCGCTGGTCGAGGATCTTCTGCAGCTCTTCGGGCAGCGACACGTTCTGCATCGTCACCGACAGCAGCTCCAGGCCAAGAGCGGCGAAGGACGGCGCGGTCGCGTTCTTCAACGCGGCGGCGAACTCGATCTGGTTGGCGGCCAGGTCCAGGAAGGGCGTGCCGCTGCCGGCGACGGCGTCGCTGATGTGCTGCAGCATCAGGCCGCGCAGCTGGCCTTCCAGATCCTGTACCGTGTAGCGCTCGCGCGTGCCGGAGATCTGGCTGTGGAAGGTCTTGGCGTCCTGGATGCGGTAGGCGTAGTTGCCGAAGGCGCGCAGGCGCACGGCGCCGAAATCCTTGTCGCGGATGGAGATGGGCTGGCTGGTGCCCCAGCGCTGGTCGATCTGCTGGCGGGTGCTGAAGAAGTAGACGTCGCTCTTGAAAGGCGACTCGAACAGCTTGTCCCAGTTCTTCAGATAGGTCAGCACCGGCAGCGTCTGCGTCGTCAGCCTGTGGGTGCCGGGACCGAAGACGTCGGCGACCTGACCTTCGTTGACGAACACGGCAACCTGGGATTCACGCACCACCAGCTGACCACCGTTCTGGATCTCCATGTCGGCCATCGGGAAGCGATACGACAGTGTGCCGTCGCTGTCTTCCGTCCACTGGATGATGTCTATGAACTGTTTCTTGATGAAATCCATCAGGGCCATGTCGATTCCCGGCGGGGGTGGAAGAAATGATGACAAGTATCGGGCGCCGCGCGCCGCCTTCAACGCTCAAACAGGTGAATCTCACCGCAGGCCAAGGTGAGAATCCGTGACATGAGCAGAGTTTGCATCCAGTCAGGAGACTTCGACGCCGGCGCAGAAATGAGCGCCCTGCGGGCCGCGGACGGCGGCGTGGGCGCCGTCGTCGCCTTCGTCGGCACCGTGCGCGAGCATGGCAGCGGCGCGGCCGTTTCGGCGATGGAGCTCGAGCATTACCCGGGCATGACCGAGGCGGCCATCGAGGCCATGGTGGACGAGGCCTTCACCCGCTTCGACATCCGCGCCGCCCGCGTCATCCACCGCGTGGGCCTGCTGCAGGCGCGCGACCAGATCGTGCTGGTGCTGGTCACCGGTGCGCACCGGGGCGCGGCCTTCCAGGCCTGCGAGTTCCTGATGGACTACCTGAAGACCCAGGCCCCGTTCTGGAAGAAGGAGCATGGACCGGACGGCGCACATTGGGTGGATGCGCGCGTGGCCGACGACGAGGCGCTGGCGCGCTGGGGCATCCAGGGGGGCAATGCCCGATGAATGCGCTGGCGGTGTCCCTCGGTGCGGCGCTGGGCGCGCTGGCCCGCTGGCAGGCGGGCGTCATGTTCAACACGCGCTGGGCGGGCTTCCCGCTCGGCACGCTGATGGTCAATCTGGTCGGCGGCCTGCTGATCGGCGTGGCGCTGGAGTGGTTCGGCCGCCAACCCCACGAGTTGCTGAAGTTGCTGTTGGTGACCGGTTTCCTCGGCGGGCTGACGACGTTCTCGGCCTTCTCCGGGGAGTCTCTGGTGCTGCTGCGCCATGGCAGCTTCGCCATGGCGGCGGCGCACACGCTGGCCCATGTGCTGGGCGCGCTGTTTGCTGCCTGGGCGGGCATGAAACTCGTCCAGGCCTTGATCTGAGACAACTTGAAAAGCGTCGATAGGCGCCCACTTGGCTTCGCAACCGGAGGATTCATCCCATGCGTGCCGACAAGTTCACCACCCGTTTCCAGGAGGCCCTGGGCGAGGCCCAGAGCCTGGCCCTGGCCCGCGACAACCCCTACATCGAACCCGTCCATGTGCTGGCCGCCATGCTGGCCCAGGACGACGGCCCGCGGGCGTTGCTGGAGCGCGCCGGTGTCCGGGCCAAATCCCTGCTGACCGCGCTGGACGGCCTGATGGCCGGCCTGCCACAGGTCAGCGGTTCGGGCCAGACGGTGCAGGCCGGGCGCGATCTTGTCGCGCTGCTGCAGGCCGCCGAGAAGGAGGCCACCAAGCGTGGCGACCAGTTCATCGCCAGCGAGATGTTCCTGCTGGCGCTGGCCGACGCCAAGACCGATCTGGCCGGCGTCGTGCGTGGCCACGGCCTGACACGCAAGGCGCTGGAGACCGCCATCGAGGCGGTGCGGGGTGGCCAGAGCGTGGACTCGGCCGAGGCCGAAGGCCAGCGCGAGGCGCTGAAGAAGTACACGCTGGATCTGACCGAGCGCGCCCGCCTGGGCAAGCTGGACCCGGTGATAGGTCGCGACGAGGAAATCCGTCGCGCCATCCAGGTGCTGCAGCGCCGCAGCAAGAACAACCCCGTGCTGATCGGCGAGCCGGGCGTGGGCAAGACGGCCATCGTCGAGGGCCTGGCCCAGCGCATCGTCAATGGCGAGGTGCCGGACTCCCTGCGCAACAAGCGCGTCCTGGTGCTGGACATGGCGCTGCTGCTGGCCGGCGCCAAGTACCGCGGCGACTTCGAGGAGCGCCTGAAGGGGGTGCTGAAGGAAGTGGCCCAGGACGAGGGCCAGACCATCCTGTTCATCGACGAGATCCACACCATGGTGGGCGCCGGCAAGGCCGAGGGCGCCATCGACGCGGGCAACATGCTCAAGCCCGCGCTGGCGCGCGGCGAGCTGCACTGCATAGGCGCGACGACGCTGGACGAATACCGCAAGTACGTCGAGAAGGACGCCGCGCTGGAGCGCCGCTTCCAGAAGGTGCTGGTCGACGAGCCCAGCGTCGAGGCCACGATCGCCATCCTGCGCGGCCTGCAGGAAAAGTACGAGGTGCACCACGGCGTGGAGATCACCGACCCGGCCATCGTCGCCGCGGCCGAGTTGAGCCACCGCTACATCACCGACCGCTTTCTGCCCGACAAAGCCATCGACCTCATCGATGAGGCCGCTGCCAAGATCAAGATCGAGATCGACTCCAAGCCCGAGGTCATGGACCGGCTGGACCGCCGCATGATCCAGCTCAAGATCGAGCGCGAGGCCGTGCGCAAGGAGAAGGACGAGGGCTCGCTCAAGCGCTTCGCCCTCATCGAGGACGAGCTGCTGAAGCTGCAGCGCGAGTACAACGACCTGGAGGAGATCTGGACCGCCGAGAAGGCTCAGGCCCAGGGCTCGGCCCACGTGAAGGAAGAGATCGACCGCATCCGCCAGCAGATCGAGGAGCTCAAGCGCAAGGGCGACTTCAACAAGGTCGCCGAGCTTCAGTACGGCCGCCTGCCCGAGCTGGAGAAGCAGCTCAAGGAAGCCCAGGCCAAGGAAGCCGGCAAGGCCGGCTCCAACAAGCCGCAGCTGCTTCGCACACTGGTGGGCGCCGAGGAGATCGCCGAGGTCGTCGCGCGCGCCACCGGCATCCCGGTGTCCAAGCTGATGCAGGGCGAGCGCGAGAAGCTGCTGCAGATGGAAGCCAAGCTGCATGAGCGCGTGGTGGGGCAGGACGAGGCCATCCAGGTCGTGTCCGATGCCATCCGCCGCTCGCGCGCCGGCCTGTCGGACCCGAACCGGCCGTTGGGCAGCTTCCTGTTCCTCGGCCCCACGGGCGTCGGCAAGACCGAACTGTGCAAGGCGCTGGCCGGCTTCCTGTTCGACAGTGAAGACCACATGGTGCGCATCGACATGAGCGAGTTCATGGAGAAGCACTCGGTCTCGCGCCTGATCGGCGCGCCGCCGGGCTATGTGGGCTACGAGGAGGGCGGCACGCTGACCGAGGCCGTGCGGCGCAAGCCTTATTCGGTGCTGCTGCTGGACGAGGTCGAGAAGGCGCACCCCGACGTGTTCAACGTGCTGCTGCAGGTGCTGGACGACGGCCGCCTGACCGACGGCCAGGGGCGCACCGTGGACTTCAAGAACACGGTCATCGCGATGACGTCCAACCTCGGCTCGCAGCACATCATGGCGCTGTCTGGCGAGAGCGACGAGGTCATCCGCGAGGCGGTGTGGGGCGAGGTCAAGAGCCACTTCCGGCCCGAATTCCTGAATCGCATCGACGAGACCGTCATCTTCCATGCGCTGGGCGCCGAGCACATCAAGTCCATCGCCCGCATCCAGCTGCGCCAGCTCGAGGCGCGCCTGGACAAGCTGGAGATGAAGCTGGACGTGTCGGAGGCGGCGCTGGACGAACTGGCCAAGGTGGGCTTCGACCCGGTCTTCGGCGCCCGGCCGCTGAAGCGGGCCATCCAGCAACGCGTGGAGAACCCGCTGTCCAAGCTCATCCTGGAGGGCAAGTTCGGCCCCAAGGACGTGATCCCGGTGGAGGTGGACGGCGGCGAATTCGCCTTCGGGCGCGTCGTGCACTGACGCAACCCGACTCCGGGTTGCGCGGCAATGGTCGGGAGAGGCTGTCGGGAAACTTGACAGCTTGCCCCGGCCATTCTCGTTTTCCCTTGCATGTCAATGAGATAGGCGTTGGCCCGCCTTTTGCTTCCGTGGGCCGGGCGGCCACCGGCCGCGCATTTGCAAACCTGACATGTAAGGGAGTGTTCCGTATGAAATGGATGAGTTTTGGCCTTGCCTTGGCCATTGCCGCTGGTGGCGCAAGCGCCGCGCCGGTGGACCTGACCTTTGCCGGCACCTTCGTCAAGGACAACGACGTCCTGAAGTTCAGCTTCACGATCGACAGCGACCGTTCCGTTGGCGTCGTCTCGTCCAGCTGGGTGTCCGGGGGCTTCGATCCCATCCTCACCATCTTCGATGGCGCCGGCAACAAGATCACTTCCCAGGACGATGGCGGCGAGAGCGGCACGATCAACGTCAACGGCACCAGCTATACCTACGGTGTCTGGGACAGCTTCTACAACGTCAACCTGGCTGCGGGCAGCTACTACGCCGTCATCACGCAGTACAACAACTTCGCCAATACCGACCAACTGGCCGATGGCTTCCAATGGGACGGCGTGGACAACTTCACGTTCACCCAAGGCTACGGCGGCGCGACCCAGGCCTTCTTCAACGGCGTCTGGGCGACCCCCGATCCCCGCACCGGAGCCTGGCGCTTCCACCTGCTCAACGTCGACGACGCGGTCGTGATCGACCCTAACGCGCTGCCCGAGCCCGCCTCCATGGCGTTGGCGGGTGTGGCGCTGCTTGGCCTCGCCACGGCTCGCCGCCGCACCGCGGCCCGGCGCTGATCCATCGCCTTGCCCCGCGCGTCGCGCGGGGCCTGCCGGCACGGCCGCCTCGCCTCTTCGGCAGGCGGCCGATTTTCATGGGCGCGCCGTCGGTTCCGGGCGCGTGCCTCACCACAGCGAGCGGTGGTCTTCCGTCACGCCGAGCAGATCCCTCACGCTTCGGGGCTCGGCATGCGGGCCGGCGCGCAGCGTGCCGGCGAAGCAGCCGACAGGCTGCACGTAGCGGCTGGCCGCGAAGCCGAAGTTCTTGTCGGCCGCCCGCGCGCCCTCGGGCGTGAAGACGAGATCCAGCAGGCCGTCGTCGGTGCTCACCCGCCAGGGAGCCAGCGGCCGCGCGACGTCGAACTCGAAGCGCGCGGCGCCCAGCGCGATGGGCCGGCCGTCCAGCCACAGCAGGTTTTCCTGGTGGCCGAAATAGCCCTGTTGCAGATTGAAGCCGATGTCGGGCCGGTGGGCGCTGGCCCAGCGCCAGGCCGTGTCGCGGGCGAGCAGCCCGTTGGAGGCGTCCACCGCGGCCCAGGCGCCGTCCAGTCCGAAGTGCCGGCCCCCGGCCTCGGCCCAGCCGCGCACGGGCAGGGCGGTGGTCTTCTGCGTCGCATGCGCCAGCCCGCCCGCGATGGGGCCGATGGCCAGCAGCGGTGGGGCCATGGCGGCCAGCGTCAGCTCGGCTTCCAGGTGCAGCGCCTGGGTGTCGACCCGCAGGTGCAGCTGATCGCCGGCCGCATGGCGCAGCGACAGCCGCGCGCGCGGGCCGCGGAACCAGGCATGGGCGCCGGCCAGCGGCGCGTCCGACACGCCGCCCTGCAGGCCCGGCAGGCCGTCCTGGCTCCAGTCGGCCAGCAGACTGCGCTGGCGGCGGTCGAAGAGGTAGGCAAAGGCCGAGCAGGCCCAGCCGACGTCGACGATGGCCACGCCGACGAAGAGCTCGTCGTTGCCCAGTCCGACGTAGTGCCAGCGCTTGTGGTGCAGCCGGCGCCAGAGCCAGGAGCGGCGCTCGCGCAGACCCGTCCAGTCAATGCGGGCCAGGCGGCCGACATGGCGGCCATGGGCGGGGGCGCCGTCGACGACGACGGACTCGGGGGCGGGGGTGATCACGATGGCGCGCATCATGCGGCAGCCCCGCCCGCGCCGCCGTGCGGGATCACCCCAGCGCCGCCGCAGTCTGCCGAAGCCGCATCATGCGGGTATGGACTGGCTGCTCGATCTCTACCACCGCCACGGCGACTGGCGCGACCTGACCCTGGTCATGCTGTCGCCCGTCTTCGCCGTCTTCATCGCGATGGAGGCCTGGCGCTTCCGCAGGACCGGCGTCTTCGATTTCCGCGACACCTTCGACAGCCTGAACAGCGGTGGCAGCTACCTGGTGGCCGACCTGATACTGCTCGTCGTGCTGGTGCTGCCGGCCATGGGCTGGGTCTATGACCACCGCCTCTTCACCATCGCCGTGACGCCCTGGCGCTTCCTGGGCTTGTTTCTGCTCGTCGAGTTCCTGTACTACGGTTTCCACCGCGGCAGCCATCGCATCCGCTGGTTCTGGTGCGCCCATGTCGTGCACCACGGCTCGGAGAAGATGAACTTCGGCACGGCGCTGCGGCAGAGCTGGTTCTACCCCGTCGCCGGCAACTGGCTGTTCTACCTGCCGGCCGTGTGGCTGGGCTTCGAGCCGCGTTGGGTGCTGTTCGCGCTGTCGCTCAACCTCGGCTACCAGTTCTTCGTGCACACCACCTGGGTCGACAAGCTGCCGGGCTGGTTCGAGTACGTCTTCAACACGCCTTCGCATCACCGCGTCCACCATGGCCGCAACCCGCAGTACGTCGACAAGAACTTCGGCGGCATGCTCATCGTCTTCGACCGCCTCTTCGGCAGCTTCGTGCCCGAGGAGGCGCCCGTGGACTACGGCCTGGAGCATCCCTTCCCCACGCATAACCTGTTCTGGCTGAATGCGCATGAATGGCGCGCGATGTTCCGCGACATGGCCCGGGAGACCACCTGGGGCATGCGCCTGGCCCATCTGTGGAAGCCGCCGGGATGGCGGCGCCATGGCAACGGATTTCAGGGCTGAAGGTGGCGGGCCAGGAAGGTCTCCATGCGCTCGGCGAAGTCGACGCGGTTCTTCAGCACGGCAAAGCCATGGCCTTCGCCGGGGTAGGTCACCCAGGCCGGCTCGTTGCCCGCCTCGCGCATGGCCTTGCGCAGGCGCTCGCCGTGGGCGAGCGGCACACGCACGTCGGCCTCGCCGAAGGCCAGCAGCAGCGGCGCCTTGATGGCGGCGGCCTGACGGACGGGTGAATTGGCCGCGAGCAGGGCGGCGTCCTTTTCCGAGTCGCCGATCGTCTCGGGGAGCGTGAACTGCCTTGCGGCCGAACTCGTGTCGTCGTTCACCCACCAGGAGCCGCGAACCAGCAGCTCCAGATCGGTCACGGCGAGCCAGGCCACGCCGCAGCGGTAGAGCGCGGGGTCCTTGACCAGGCCCATCAGCGTGCTGTAGCCGCCGTAACTGGCGCCGGCAATGCAGGCCTTGTCACTGGCGATGCCCTGCTGTTGCGTCCAGCGCAGTGCGTCGGCCACGTCGTCCTGCATGGCCAGGCCCCATTGCTTGAAGCCGGCCCTGAAATGCGCATGGCCATAGCCCGTGCTGCCGCGGAACTCGGGTTCGATGACGACATAGCCGCGCGAAGCCAGGAACTGGGCCATGCCATGCCAGCCCCAGACATTGCCACGCACCCAGGGGCCGCCGTGGACGAGGACCACGGCCGGCAGCGGGCCGGCAGCGGCGCCCTTCGTGATCCAGACCGGCAGATCGCGGCCATCGCGGGCCTTGATGCGTTGCAGTTCCATCTGCGCCATCTCTGCCGGCTTGACCTCGTTGCGCACGCGACCCACCGGGCGCCAGTTCGCCTCGCCGTCGGGCGGCTGGGCCTGGTAGAGCCAGAACTGGCCCGGCTCCTGGTCGCTGTAGGACCGCACCAGCGCCACCATGTCGGGCTGGGCACAACGTCTGCAGCTGATGCTGTTGATGTGCCCCGGCATGCGTTCGTCGGCCTGCGCCTGAAGCGCCCGCATGGCGGCGTTCTGCCAGACGGTGGTCTCGCCATCGGCGATGACGCGCACTCCCAGCGCGGCGCCGGCGGTGTCATTGAGCACTCGGCCATTGAAGTCGAAGCCAGGCACGGTGACCAGCGGCTTCTTTGACGGCGCACGGGCTTCGAAGTCATACAGTCCCAGCGCGAGTTCGCCGGCCGGTCCCTGGGTGCGCGTCACATAGAGCTGGCCGGCGTCGTCCACGGCGTTGATGCCGAAGGGCGCGTTCAGCAGACCGCTCTCGTACAGTGGCTGCCAGCTTTGGCTGCCCGGTTCACGCCATAGCGCGGAGCGGCGGCCCTCGTGCCGCGTCAGCGCGACGCGCAGTTCGCCGCGGCTGTCGGTGACCCATCCCACCGTGTTGGGCGGGGCGTTCACGCCCGTCGACCGAGTGCGACCGGTGCGGGTGTTCAGCCACAGCGGTGTTTCGAGGCGGTGCTCGTCGGTGCTGAACTCGACCATCAGCACCTCTTCGTTGACCTCACCCGGTTGCGGCCGCGGCACGGCCAGCAGGCGGTGGTTCCAGTCCAGCAGGCGGTCATTGCGGGTGCGGCCGTCGGTGACGAGGGGCCGCCCCATGCGCCGCACCAGCTGGCGTACCTCGCTGCCATCGGGGTTGATTGCAAACAGTCCCGGCGCGCCATTGGGGCGACCACCGCCGTCGGACAGGTCGACGACGCTGAAGACCAGGCGCTCGTCGTTGACCCAGTGGACCCGCGAGATGTCGCCGTCCTTGAACTGGGCGGTGCGAATGGGCTTGCCGCCGGGACTCAGGTCCAGCACCCCCAGGCCGATGCGGTTGCCATCGAAGGCGCTACGCACGGCGAGCTTGCGGCCCGAGGGCGACAGCACCGCCTCGACGATGGCCGGGTCCTTGAAGAAGACCTCGGCCGGCGGCGGCGCGGCGTGCGCGACGCCGGCGCTCAGCACAAGACCGGCGACGACGCCGGCACGGCGTTTCCATGCTCGCAAGATGCCTCCCTGCCTTCTCGTTCTTGACGGCCGGGCAGCATAGGGCAGGGGCCGCGTAGCCAGGCTGCATGTTTTGGCAATCCTCACGCCGCCGAGTGGGTGGTGCCCCTGCGGGACAATGCCGGACCATGACAGCTGCCCCACAAGACACCCCCGTCGTCATCATCGGCGCCGGCCTGGCCGGCCTCACCGTGGCCCTGCACCTGGCGGACAGCGTGCCCGTCGTCATCCTCGCCAAGCGTGAGCTGACCGAGGCCGCCACGGCCTGGGCCCAGGGCGGCATCGTTGGCGTGCTGGGCAGCGACGACAGCATAGAAAGCCATGTGCGCGACACCCAGGACGCCGGCGCTGGCCTGGTCGACGAGGCCGCGGCCCGATTCATCGCCGAGCGCAGCGCCGCCGCGGTGGGCTGGCTGGTCGAGCAGGGCGTGCCCTTCACGCCCGACGACAGCGGCCCCATGGGGCTGCACCTGACGCGCGAGGGTGGCCATGCGGTGCGCCGCATCGCCCATGCGGCCGACGCGACCGGCAAGGCCATCCACGACCAGCTGCTGGCCGTGGCCCGCAGGCATCCCAACATCACGTTGCGCGAGCGCTGGATGGCGCTGGACCTGATCACGTCGCGCCATGTGCAGCGCGAGGATGTCGACAAGGGCGTGCCGCGCGTCTACGGCGTCTATGCGCTGGACATCGACGCCCAGCGCGTCGAGACGCTGGCGGCGCGCGCCGTCGTGCTGGCCACCGGCGGCGCCGGCAAGGTCTACCGCTACACGACCAACCCCGACACCTCCACCGGTGATGGCATCGCGATGGCCTGGCGGGCCGGCTGCCGGGTCGCGAACATGGAGTTCATCCAGTTCCACCCGACCTGCCTCTACGTGCCCAATGCGCACCCGCAGGACCGCGGCTTCCTCATCACCGAGGCGCTGCGCGGGGAAGGCGGCCACCTGAAGCTGCCGGACGGCACCCGCTTCATGGCCGCCCACGACGAGCGCATGGAGCTGGCGCCGCGGGACATCGTCGCCCGTGCCATCGACTTCGAGATGAAGAAGCACGGCCTGGACCATGTGTGGCTTGACGCCACCCACCTGGGCGAGGCCTTCCTCATCGAGCATTTCCCGACCATCCACGCCCGCTGTCTCAAGCTGGGCATCGACATCGCGAGGCAGCCCATCCCCGTCGTGCCGGCCGTGCACTTCACCTGCGGCGGCGCGGTGACCGACCTGGCCGGACGCTGCGACCTGCCGGGCCTGTACGCGGTCGGCGAGACCGGCTACACCGGCCTGCACGGCGCCAACCGCCTGGCCAGCAACTCGCTGCTGGAATGCGTGGTGCTGGGCCAGACCTGCGCGGCCGACATATTGGGCCAGGCCTCCCAGGCGCCGGCGCCGTTGCCGGCCTGGGACGAGAGCCAGGTCGAGAACGCCGACGAGCAGGTCGTCATCGCCCACAACTGGGACGAGCTGCGCCTGCTGATGTGGAACTACGTCGGCATCGTGCGCACCACCAAGCGCCTGGAGCGGGCGCTGCACCGCATCGCGCTGCTGCGCAGCGAGATCGACGACTACTACGCCAACTTCCGCGTCTCGCGCGACCTGCTGGAACTGCGCAATCTGGTGGAGTGCGCCGAGCTCATCGTGCGTTCGGCGCTGATGCGGCATGAGAGCCGCGGCCTGCACTACAGCCGCGACTACCCGCAAACGCTGCCGGTGAGCTTCCCGACGGTGCTGATCAGCGAGCGGCGGCGGCGCTGAGGCGCGTGCCGCCCGTCAGGCGGCGTCCGTGCGCACCCGCAGCGCCGTGCGCGCCTGCACGAAGTTGAACGCATAGCTGACCGCCTCGGCAATGGCGCGGTCGATCTCCACGCGCTCGTGCTGGGTCAGGTAGAAGCTGAAGTCCACCTCGTGGCGGATGTAGCGCGGCGGCAGGCGGTTCAGCGCCACGCAGCAGACGTCGCACAGCAGGTCGTTGCTGGCCGCGATCTCGGGGAAGTCCTTGGACGCGTCCAGCACGGCCGTGAAGACCTCGCGCTCGTGGTGGTTGTAGAGGGAGCTGAAGTCGGCATTCATGGCGGGGCCTTCCTGACGGGATGCCGGATTTATAGCTGCATCAGGCGGCCCCGATGCCGGGAACCAGCCCCGCGGCGGGCCCGGTTGCGGGCTTCTTTCTCGCGGCGACGAAATCCAGCATGCGCGTGATGCAGCCCTGGGCCTTCACACGGATGGCTTCGTCGACATGGATCTCCGGCTGGCCGCCCTGCAGGCAGTCGACGAGGTTGGCCAGGCCGTTCATCGCCATCCAGGGGCAGTGCGCGCAGCTCTTGCATGTCGCGCTGTTGCCCGCCGTAGGTGCCTCGATGAGCGTCTTGCCCGGCGCCAGCTGGCGCATGCGGTGCAGGATGCCGTTGTCGGTGGCGACGATGTACGCGGGCGCCGTACCCTCGACGACGGCCTTGATCAGCGCCGAGGTCGAACCGACGACGTCGGCCTGCTCGACGACGCTCTTGGGCGACTCCGGGTGCACCAGCACCAGCGCGCCGGGGTGCTGCTCGCGCAGCAGCTCCAGTTCCAGCCCCTTGAACTCGTCGTGCACGATGCAGGCGCCGTTCCACATCAGCATGTCGGCGCCGGTCTGCTCCTGGATGTAGCGGCCCAGGTGGCGGTCGGGCGCCCACAGGATCTTCTGGCCCCTGGCATGCAGGTCGGCGACGATCTCCAGCGCGCAGGAGCTGGTCACCATCCAGTCAGCGCGTGCCTTCACGGCGGCACTGGTGTTGGCGTAGACGACGACCTGGCGGTCCGGGTGGGCGTCGCAGAAGGCTGCGAAGTCGTCGGCCGGGCAGCCCAGGTCCAGCGAGCAGGTGGCGTCCAGGTCGGGCATCAGCACGCGCTTCTCGGGGCTGAGGATCTTGGCCGTCTCGCCCATGAAGCGCACGCCTGCGACGACCAGCGTCTGCGCGGCATGGTCGCGCCCGAAGCGGGCCATCTCCAGCGAGTCGGACACGATGCCGCCGGTCGCGAGGGCTAGGTCTTGCAGCGCGCCGTCCACGTAGTAGTGGGCCACCAGCACGGCGTTGTGCTGGCGCAGCAGCGCGGCGGCGCGCTCCGCCAGCGCGTGGCGCTCGGGCGGCGTCAGCGGCGCGGGGAGCTTGGCCCAGGCATGGGCGGTGGAGCAGGCGCCGGCGGCGTCCTGCTTGGTGTAGTCGAAAAGGGTCTGGGACATCGTGGCTTGGGGCCGAGGGCAATGAAACGGCCGCCCTGGTTGACGCAAGTGTCGCGCAGCGGCGTCGACCGTGCTCAGGGCAGGCGTATGCGGCGCTGCTCGTTCGCCCGCACCGTGTTGGGCGGCTCGCCGTTGAAGCGGTAGGTCACGCTCAGCGTCTTGGTCCGGCCCGGCGCGGGGTCGATGCCGAACAGCTCGTTGCGTACCTCCACATCCAGGCGGTCGCCGCGCACCATCGCGCGCACGGCCGCCGTCACGTCGGCCCAGCGACCATCGACGCCGTAGCTGGCGCTGTCGATGACGAGGCGGCTGGGCGCGGGCCGCATGGGACCCCAGTCGCCCCGGCTCCAGCCGTTGAACTGCGCACCGTCCACCCAGGCGTACTCGGGGTAGTCGAAGCGGCGCTCCTGGCCGCGGCGGTCGCGCGCCAGGATGCGCAGAGTCTTGGTGCGGCCGGGGTCGGGATCCACGCCGAAGAGGTCGTTGGTCAACCGCAGGCGCAGGTCGCCCCGCGCCAGCTCGCGCAGCCGTGCGGTCACATCGACTTCGCGGCGCGCAGTGCCGTAGGTTGCGCCGAGGATGGTGTACTCGCCATCGTCACGGCGCTCGGCGCCGCGCCAGCCGCGGGCATCACGGTCGCCCCAGCGGCCGCCGGCCCAGCCCATGAACTGCGCGCCGTCTATCCAGTCGCGCTCGCGGAACTCGAAGATGCGCTCCTGGCCCTGGCGGTCGCGAGCGAAGATGCGCAGCGTCTTGGTGCGGCCGGGGTCGGGGTCGACGCCGAACAATTCGTTGCTCAGCCGCATGCGGCGGTCCTGGCGCGCCAGTTCGCGCAGCCGCTCGGTCACGTCGACGTTGCGCTGCTCGGTGCCGTATCGCGCGGACAGGATCACGAAGTCGCCTTCGTCCTCGGCGCGGGCGGGCAAGCCCAGGGCCAGCAGGGCGGCGGCCGCGCCCAGGGTCCAGTGGCGCCGTCTGATGATGTGCATCTCGCTCATGGGTGCATGCTAGGGCATGACCGGCGCGTCCGATGCGATGCTCAGGCCCTCTCGAAGAAGCGGCTGGGCGGCATGCCGACCGTGCGCGTGACCATGGCCGTGAAGGCGCTGGCGCTGGAGTAGCCCAGCTCGGCCGCGATATGGCTCATCGGCCGGCCGCGCGCGGCCAGCGTCAGCGCGTGGGCCAGCAGCAGCTGCGAACGCCATTGCGCGAAGCTGGTGCCCAGCTGCTCGCGGAACAGCCGGCTCAGCGTGCGCGGGCTGGCACCGGCCTCGGCCGCCCAGTCCTCCAGGCCGGCATGGCGGCCCGGCTCGCGCAGCATGGCCTCGCAGAGCTTGCGCAGGCGCGCGTCCTGCGGCAGCGCGACGCCCAGCGCCATGGGCCGGGCGCGCCGCAGTTCCATGAGGACGAGTTCCTCGATGCCACGGCGGCGCTCGGCATCCTCGCGGCTCTCCGGCGGCGCCGGGTCGGGGATGACCGGCAGGGCCAGCACCAGCTCGCGCAGCAGCGGCGACACCTCCAGTACACGGCCCACCTGCCAGGCCGGCCCCGCCAGCAGCTCGGGCCCGAGATAGAGGGTGCGCAGGTCGCATTGCTCGATAGCCGTCACCGCATGGACGATGTCGGGCGGAATCCAGACCGCCCGCGCCGGCGGCACGATGTAGGTCGACGCCTCGGTGCTCACCCGCACCGCACCCGTCATCGAGAAGACGAGCTGGGCCCAGTCGTGGCGGTGGGGCTGGATGTCGGCCAGGTGCTCCAGCACCCGCGACTTGGCGCGCAGCGGGCGCTCTGGCGTGGGCGCAAAACGCTCGGGCGCGAAGGCAGGGAAGCTGCGGCGGCCAGTCATGGCGGGAATTCGATAGAACTTGACGAACCATCGTAACTGCGCCGGCCCGCATCTCACCAGAATGGGGTGAATGAATACTGCACTTGCCTCCGCCCTCGACGCCGGCCACCAGCGCCGGCGCGACATCACGACGATCTCGACCATAGGCGTCGCCCACGGCACTTCGCATTTCTTCCACATGCTGTTGCCGCCGCTGTTCCCGGCCTTCATCCAGGCCTTCGGCCTGAGCTATTCGGAGCTGGGCCTGCTGGTGACGACCTTCTTCGTCATCTCGGGGGCGGGCCAGGCGCTGTCGGGCTTCATCGTCGACCGCGTCGGCGCGCGGCCGGTGCTGTTCGCGGCGATGGCAAGCTTCTTTCTCGCCTCGGTGGCCGCCGGCCTGGCCCAGGGCTTTGGCGGGCTGATGCTGGCCGCCGCGCTGGCGGGCCTCGGCAACGCGCCCTTCCACCCGGCGGACTTCACCATCCTGAACAAACGCGTCTCCCCGCCCCGCCTGGGGCATGCCTTCTCGGTACACGGCATCAGCGGCAACCTGGGCTGGGCGTTCGCGCCGGTGTTCTCTATCGGCATTGCCGAGGCCACGGGTAACTGGCGGTTCGCCTACGCCGGCACCGCGCTGGTGGCGCTGGCGGTCATGGGCCTGCTGTTCTGGCAGCGCTCGGCGATCGACGACCGCCAGGGCTCCTGGGGCCATGCCAAGCCGGCGGCCGGCGCCGCCGCCGAGCACCCGATGGCCTTCCTGAGGCTGCCGTCGGTGTGGCTGTGCTTCTCGTTCTTCTTCTGGAGCACGGCGGCGCTGTCGGCCATCCAGAGCTTTGCCAGCCCGGCGCTGCAGAAGGCCTACGGCCTGCCCGCGACGCTGACGGCCTATGTCGTCACTGGCTACATGCTGGCGGGCGCCGCGGGCATGATCTGCGGCGGCTTCCTCGTCGCCCGCACCGAGAAGCTGGAGCGCACCATCGCCATCGCCATGGCCTTCGCCGCTGCGCTGCTGCTGCTGACGGCCAGCGGCCTGCTGCCGGGCATCGCTGCAGCGGGCGTCGCGGCGCTGGCGGGCTTCGGCACCGGCGTGGCCGGGCCGTCGCGCGACATGCTCATCAAGCGAGCCTCGCCCCCGGGCGCGACGGGCCGGGTCTACGGCACCGTGTACTCGGGCCTGGATGTGGGCTTCGCCGTGGCGGCGCCGGTGTTCGGCGCGCTGATGGACCATGGCGTCACGCTGGGCATCTTCGGCGGCGCGGCGCTGGCGCTCATGCTGGGCATCGCGTCGGCCGGCCTGGTGGGCCTGGGCATGGCCCGGCGGCGCCCCCTCGTGCCCGCGGCCACCTGATCCACGGCTCCCATGCCGACGCTACCCAGCCTGCTCGTGTTTGCGGCCGCGGCCCTGTTGATGGCCGTCACGCCGGGGCCGAACATGATCTACCTGATCTCGCGCTCTATCTGCCAGGGGCGCATGGCCGGCGTGATGTCCTGGTTCGGTGTCGTGCTGGGTTTCGCGGTGCACATGGTCTGCGCGGCCGTCGGCGTGACGGCGCTCTTCCTCGCAGTGCCGCTGGGCTACGAACTGCTGAAGTTCGCGGGCGCCTTCTACCTGCTGTGGATGGCCTGGCAGGCGGTGCGCCCCGGCGCGCGTTCGCCCTTCGAGGCGCGCGCCCTGCCGGCGGAGCCGCCGCGCAAGCTGTTCACCATGGGCCTGCTGACCAGCATACTCAACCCGAAGGTGGCCATCTTCTATCTTTCGGTGCTGCCGCAGTTCGTCTCGCCCGAGGCCGGGTCGGTGCTGGTGCAGAGCCTCGTGCTCGGCACCACCCAGGTCTGCATAGGTTCCGCTGTCAATCTTCTGGTGGCCTTGTCTGCGGCGCGGGTCGCGGTCTGGTTCTCGCGCAACCGCCTCTGGCTCGGCGTGCAGCGCCATGTGATGGGCCTGGTGCTGGGTGCGCTGGCCGTCAAGCTGCTGGGCCAGCAACGCGTGGCTTGACGGGTGCCGGCGCAGCGCCTGGGAGCCACAACTTTTCTCATGGGCGCAGCGTCGAATGGCATCGGCAGCGCCGCGAGGCCGCCCGCGCTGCCGGCTAAAGTCCCTGCATGAGCAGACAACCTGAAGCCGCCCGCCTCGCCGGCCACGCACTCGTCGAGGCGCTGATCGCGCAAGGCGTGGAGACCGCCTTCGGCGTGCCCGGCGAGAGCTACCTCGCCGTGCTGGACGGCTTTCACGAGCATGCGGACCGCATCCGCTTCGTCGCCTGCCGCCAGGAAGGCGGCGCGGCATTCATGGCCGAGGCGCAGGGCAAGCTGACGGGCCGGCCGGGCATCTGCTTCGTGACCCGCGGTCCCGGCGCCACAAACGCCAGCATCGGCCTGCACACGGCCTTCCAGGACTCGACGCCGATGATCCTCTTCATCGGCCAGGTCGCCAGCGACCAGCGCGACCGCGAGGCCTTCCAGGAGGTGGACTACCGCCAGATGTTCGGCCCCGGCACGCTGGGCATGGCCAAGTGGGTGGGCGAGGTGCACGACGCCGAGCGCCTGCCCGAGTATGTGGCACGTGCCTTCCACACAGCCATGCAGGGCCGGCCCGGCCCGGTCGTGCTGGTGCTGCCGGAGGACATGCTGACCCGGCCCATCACGGCGCCCGTGCTGCCGCCCGTGCGCCATGCCGAGGCGGCACCGACGCCGGCCGCACTGGCCGAACTGCGCGAGCGGCTCGCCGCGGCGCAGCGGCCCTTCGTCATCGCCGGCGGTGGCGGCTGGACGCCGGAATCCACGGCCGCGCTGCAGGCCTTCGCCGAGGCCTGGCATCTGCCGGTGGGCTGCGCCTTCCGCTTCCAGGACCTGTTCGACAACCGTCACCCGCTCTATGCCGGCGACGTCGGCATCGGCATCAATCCCAGGCTGGCCGCACGCGTGAAGGAGGCTGACCTCATCGTCGCCATCGGCCCGCGCCTGGGCGAGATGACGACCGGCGGCTATACGCTGCTGCAGGCGCCGCGCCCCGCGCAGCAACTCGTCCACATCCATGCCGGCGCGGAGGAACTGGGTCGCGTCTACACGGCGGAACTGCTCATCAACGCCAGCATGGGGGCGGCCGCGCCCGCGCTGGCCACGCTCGCACCGCCGGCCGACGTTGCCTGGCGTGCCTGGACCGACGCCGCCCATGCCGACTACGAGGCCAACCTCCAGCCCACGCCGGTCAGCCCGCTGGACATGGCCGAGGTCATCCGCCTCATCGATGCCAGGCTGCCCGCGGGCACCATCTTCACCAATGGCGCCGGCAACTACAGCGGCTGGCTGCACCGTTTCCACCGCTACACGGCATTGCACCGCGAAGGCCGCAGCCAGCTGGCGCCGACCTCGGGCGCGATGGGCTATGGCGTGCCGGCCGCCGTCGCCGCAGCGCTGCTGCAGGACGAGCGCTGGGTCGTCAACATCGCCGGTGACGGCGACTTCCTGATGACGGGCCAGGAGCTGGCCACCGCCACCGGCTATGGCGCCAGGAAGCTGCTGGTCGTCGTCGTCGACAACGGCACCTACGGCACCATCCGCATGCACCAGGAGCGCGAGTACCCGGGCCGCGTGTCGGGCAGCGACCTGTTCAACCCCGATTTCGCCAGGCTCGCCGAGGCTTTCGGCTTCGCGGCCTTCAAGGCCGAGAGCACGGCGCAGGTAGGCCCGGCGCTGGATGCCGCCATCGCGGCGGGCCGGCCGGCGCTACTCCACCTGCGGCTGTCGTCGGACGTGTCGACCTCGCGCACGACGCTGACGGCCATCCGCGAGGCAGCCAGAAAGGCCCGCCATGCTTGAGCTGGTGCTGCGCGGCGAATACATCGAGCTCGACAAGCTGCTCAAGGCCATGGGCCTGGTGGAGAGCGGAGGGCGGGCGCGCGCGCTGATCGTGGCGGGCGAGGTGAGGGTGGACGGCCAGGTGGAGTTGCGCAAGACCGCCAAGATCCGCGCCGGCCAGACGGTGACGTTCGGGGCGGATTCGGTCAGGGTCATCCTGGGGCCAGGCGGCGGCTGAGCGGGACGACACTGGCGGGCGGCCCTACTGCCGCTCACCTGGACCGCCATGCGCCGCCTTGCTCTTGCCCTGCTGTTCGCCGCCTGCCATGCCGTCGCCGCCCCCGGCGAGACGCTGATCCACGCCGGCCGCCTCATCGACACCGAGGCCGGCCGGGTGCTGGAGCGCCAATCCATCATCGTCTTCGGCGACAAGATCAGCGCGGTGAGGCCCGGTTACGTCGAGCCCGCCGGCTACGACCGGCTCATCGACCTGACGGACCGCACGGTCATGCCCGGCCTCATCGACATGCACGTGCATGTCAGCGGCGAAAGCAGTCCCGGCGCCTATGCCGAGCGCTTCTTCCGCAACCCGGCCGACGCGGCCCTGCACTCGACGGTCTACCTGCGCCGCATCCTGGACGCCGGCTTCACGACCGTGCGCGACCTCGGCGCATCCGACGGCCTGGCCATCAGCCTGCGCGACGCGACGGCCAAGGGCTGGATCACCGGCCCGCGCATCTTCGCGGCCGGCAAGGCCATAGGCACGACCGGCGGCCATGCCGATCCCACCAACGGCCTGAACCACCAGCTGCGCGGTGACCCGGGCCCGCTCGAGGGCGTCATCAACGGACCCGACGAGGCCCGCAAGGCCGTGCGCCAGCGCTACAAGGAGGGCGCCGACCTCATCAAGCTGACCGGCACCGGCGGCGTGCTGAGCCTGGCCACCAACGGCGTCAATCCGCAGTTCACCGACGCCGAGCTGCAGGCCGTCGTCGAGACGGCCAGGGACTATGGCTTCGCCGTCGCGGTTCATGCCCATGGCAAGGAGGGCATGCTGCGCGCCATCCGAGCCGGCGTTGACAGCATCGAGCATGGCTCCTACCTCGACGACGAGGTCGTCGCGGCGATGAGGCAGCATGGCACCTGGCTGGTGCCGACGCTGTCGGCCGGCCGCTTCGCCAGCGAGAAGGCGCAGCAGCCGGGCTACTTCCCCGAGGTCGTGCGGCTCAAGGCCGTCAGCGTCGGCGTCCTCGTGCAGCAGGCGCTGGCGCGCGCCTGGAAGGGCGGCGTGAAGATCGCGTTCGGTACGGACTCGGGCGTGGGTCCGCATGGCGCGAATGCCAAGGAGTTCGGCTACCTCGTCGAGGCCGGCATGCCGGCCATGGCGGCCATCCAGAGCGCGACCATCCAGGCGGCGAAGCTGCTGCGCCAGGACGCCCGGCTCGGCGCCATCACGCCCGGCCGTTGGGCCGACATCGTGGCAGTCAAGGGTGACCCGCTGGCCGACATCCGGCTGATGGAAAAGGTCGATTTCGTCATGCAGGCCGGGCGCGTCGTTCCCGCGGCCGGCCGCTGACGGCGCCGCGCCCCGCCCGCCGCGACGGCGCGATGCTCAGCGGTAGCGCGCGAGGATGCGCTCGACGCTGCCGTCGCGCACCATGTCCTTGATGGCCTGGTCCAGCCGCTCCAGCGGCAGCGCATGCGCCAGCGTGAACGCGCAATGCGTGCGGTAGCGGATGGTGTGCAGCGCGGCCTTCAGGCCGTCTTTGGGGTGCAGCTTGTTGTGGTACTCCAGCGTGATGAGCTCGGTCAGCGCGTAGTCCGTGCGGTGGGCCGCCAGCTTGCGCAGGTTGATCAGCATGCTGGGCGCGTCGTCGCGCAGGAACTGCGGCCCCAGCTCACGCTCGAACTGCGTGTAGCGGTAGGCGTACACGGTGCCGAGCGGGCGGCCGGCCAGGTCCCGCAGGTCGTTCACCGGCGGCGCCTTCGGATGGGCCGCCACGACGCCGGCATGCTCCAGCACCGGCGGGCTCCAGTGGAAGTCGCCGTCTATCCAGTCCCGCGCGACGTAGCAGACGCCGTCGGCCCCGCCGGCCGCCAGCACCTGCGCGACGCGGCGCGGCGCGGCGGCACGGGCAGGTACTCGACCGCGCGGCCCAGGCGCGCCGCCAGGTTGTCGCTGATGTCCTTGACGATGCCCGTCGTCAGGCGGCCCTGTTCGAAGCCGCCGAAGGGCATCGCATGGTTGAGCGGCGCGATGAGGCGCAGCGGCGGCTCTGCGGCGTGCGCCTGCCAGGGCAGGGCGCAGGCCAGCAGCAGCGCCGCGGGCCTCATGGCCTGACGACCTCCAGCAAGCGGTCCAGCCCGCCGTCGTTGATCGCCACCATGGCCTGCTCGCGCACCCGGGGCTTGGCGTGGTAGGCCACCGACAGGCCCGCCGCGCCCATCATCGGCAGGTCGTTGGCACCGTCGCCGACCGCCATCGCCTGCTGCGGCGAGCAGCCGATGCGGGCGCAGCAGTCCAGCAGCATCAGCCGCTTCTGCTCGCCGTCGCAGATGTCGCCCCAGTCCTGCATGACGACACGACCGGTGAGGGCGCCGTCCGCGATCTCCAGCTCGTTGCTGCGCACGAAGTCCATGCCCAGCTCGGCCGCGACGAAGCGCGTGAAGAAGGTGAAGCCGCCGGAGACCAGCACCAGCTTGAGTCCGGCCGCCTTCAGCGCCATACACAGCTCGCGCGCGCCGGGGTTGAAGGTCAGCCGCTCGGCCAGCACGCGGTCCAGCACGCTGGCCGGCACGCCGGCCAGGAGGGCCAGGCGGCGGCGCAGGCTGTCCTTGAAGTCGGTGATCTCGCCGCGCATCGCGGCCTCGGTGATGGCGGCCACCTCGGCACCCTTGCCGGCCAGCGCGGCGATCTCGTCGATGCACTCGATGCCGATGAGCGTCGAATCCATGTCGAAGGCCGCGAGCTTGAAGTCGGCGAGGCGCAGCGAGGGGAGATTGCCTTGGAGGGTCAGCGAGGTCATGAGTGGATTTTCGGTTGTCCGAGCAGGCGCAGCACTTCGCGCACCGCCTGGGCCCGGTCCTGAGGGCTGCTGAGGGCCTTTTCGATGCGCAGCTTCTCGTTGCCGACGAGCTTGATGTTGCGATTCTTCTGCATCAGCTCGATGACGCGCAGCGGATCGATGGGTGGGTTGGGGCGGAAATTGACGTTGATGATGCTGGGCGCCGCGTCGACCTTGATGACGCCATACGGCTTGGCCAGCACTCGCAGGCGGTGCAGATCGAAGAGGTTCTGGCCCTGGTTGGGCAGCTTGCCGAAGCGGTCGGTGATCTCCTCCAGCATCGCGTCGATCTGCTCGGGCTTCTCGGCCGTGGCCAGGCGCTTGTAGAGCGACAGCCGCACCTGCACGTCGCCGCAGTAGGCGTCGGGCAGCAGCGCGGGGGCGTGCAGGTTGATCTCGGTGTTGGTGGAGAACGCGCCGGTGGGCGACAGCAGGTCGGGCTCGCGGCCGCTCTTCAGCGCGCGCACGGCTTCGTTGAGCATGTCGTTGTAGAGCTGGAAGCCGATCTCCATCATGTTGCCGCTCTGGTTGTCGCCCAGTACCTCGCCGGCGCCGCGTATCTCCAGGTCGTGCATCGCCAGGTAGAAGCCCGAGCCCAGTTCCTCCATCGCCTGGATGGCGTCCAGCCGCTGCGTGGCCTGCTTGGTGAGGCCCTGGATGTCCGGCACCATCAGGTAGGCATAGGCCTGGTGGTGGCTGCGGCCCACGCGGCCGCGCAGCTGGTGCAGCTGGGCCAGGCCGAACTTGTCGGCGCGGCTGATGACGATGGTGTTGGCGCTGGGCACGTCGATGCCGGTCTCGATGATGGTGGAGCACAGCAGCAGGTTGTGCTTGCCGGCCACGAACTCGCGCATGACGCGCTCCAGCTCGCGCTCTGGCATCTGGCCGTGCGCGACGACGATGCGCGCCTCGGGCAGCAGCTCCTCCAGCTTCTGGCGCCGGTTCTCAATGGTCTCGACCTCGTTGTGCAGGAAGTAGACCTGGCCGCCACGCTTGAGTTCGCGCAGCACGGCCTCGCGGATGGTGCCGCTGCTCTCGGCGCGGACGAAGGTCTTGATGGCCAGGCGCCGCTGCGGCGCGGTGGCGATGACCGACAGGTCGCGCAGGCCCTCCAGCGCCATGCCCAGCGTGCGCGGGATGGGCGTGGCCGTCAGCGTCAGCACGTCGACCTCGGCGCGCATGGCCTTCATGGCCTCCTTGTGGCGCACGCCGAAGCGGTGTTCCTCGTCGATGACCAGGAGGCCCAGACGGTTGAACTTCACTTCGGCCGACAGCAGCTTGTGCGTGCCGACGACGATGTCGATGCTGCCGTCGGCGATGCCCTCCATCGCCGCCTTGATCTCCTTGGCGGAGCGGAAGCGGCTCATCTCCGCCACCTTGACCGGCCAGGCGCCGAAGCGGTCGGCGATGTTCTGGTAGTGCTGCTCGGCCAGCAGCGTGGTGGGCGCGAGTATGGCGACCTGCTTGCCGCCCATCACCGCGACGAAGGCCGCGCGCAGCGCCACCTCGGTCTTGCCGAAGCCCACGTCGCCGCAGACGAGGCGGTCCATGGGCTTGGGGCTGATCATGTCCTGGATGACCGCATGGATGGCGGCGCGCTGGTCGGGCGTTTCCTCGAAGCCGAACGACGCGGCAAAGGCCTCGTAGTCGTGGCCGGAGTAGCGGAAGGCATGGCCTTCGCGGGCGGCGCGGCGGGCGTAGAGGTTGAGCAGCTCGGCGGCCGTGTCGCGCACCTGCTCGGCGGCCTTGCGCTTGGCCTTTTCCCATTGGCCCGAGCCCAGCTTGTGCAGCGGCGCCTCCTCGGGCGACACGCCGGTGTAGCGGCCGATCAGGTGCAACTGCGCGACGGGCACGTACAGCGTCGCCTTGTCGGCGTACTCCAGGTGCAGGAACTCGCTCTTCTGGCCGTCGCCGAGGTCGATGTTGACCAGGCCCTGGTAGCGCCCGATGCCATGGTTGATGTGAACGACCGGGTCGCCCACCTTCAGCTCGGACAGGTCCTTGATCAGCGCATTGACGTCGCTGACCTGCTCCTGCTTGCGACGGCGCCTCGTCGTCGGCGTCGTCGCGAACAACTCGGTCTCGGTGATGAGCTGCAGCGGCTGCGCCGGGTCCATCCAGAAGAAGCCCGCGGCCAGCGGCGCGGCCGTGATGGCGTACTTCTCGTCGCCGGCCCAGAACTCGGCCAGGCTGGCGACCGAGGGCGGGTCGATCTTGTGGTCGCGCAGCTGCTCCAGCAGGCTCTCGCGCCGGCCTTCGCTCTCGGCCAGCAGCAGCACCCGGTGCGGCGTGTTCTTCAGGTGGGCCTCCAGCCGGGCCAGCGGCTCCTGCACGCCGCGCTCCACGCTGACGTCGGGCAGCGGCCGGGCGAAGTCCACCGGTTCCGCACCGCGGACCGACAGCACGGCGTGCGGCTTGGTCAGGCCGAAGAAGTCCTCGGCCGTCAGGAAGATCTCCTGCGGTGGCAGCAGCGGCCGCTCGGGGTCGTGCTGCAGGAAGCGGTGGCGCTCCCTGGTGTCGGTCCAGAAGCGCTGGATGGCCTCGTCCACCTCGCCGTGCAGCGCCAGGCCGACCTCGGCGCCGAGGTAGTCGAACACCGATGCCGTCTGCTCGAAGAAGATGGGCAGGTAGTACTCGATGCCGCCCGACGCGATGCCCTCGCCGATGTCGCGGTACAGGCGCGACTTGCTCGGGTCGCCGTCCATCTTCTCGCGCCAGCGGTTGCGGAAGGCCTTGCGCGCCGCCTCGTCCATCGGGAACTCGCGGCCCGGCAGCAGGCGCACCTCGGGCACGGGATAGAGGCTGCGCTGGCTGTCGGGGTCGAAGGTGCGGATGGAGTCCACCTCGTCGCCGAACAGGTCCACGCGGTAGGGCACGGCCGAGCCCATCGGGAAGAGGTCGATGAGGCCGCCGCGCACCGCGTACTCGCCGGGCTGCACCACCTGGCTCACATTCGTGTAGCCGGCCAGCGTCAGCTGCGCGCGCAGCGAGGCCTCGTCCAGCCGCTGCTTCTGCTTGAAGTTGAACGTCGTCGCGGCCAGGAAGCTGGGCGGCGCCAGCCGCGCCAGCGCCGTCGACGCCGGCATCAGCACGACGTCGATGCTCTTGGTCTTGCGGCTCTGCAGCAGTTCCCACAGCGTGGCCAGCCGCTCGGAGATCAGGTCCTGGTGCGGGCTGAAGCTGTCGTAGGGCAGGGTCTCCCAGTCGGGAAACACGGCCACCTTCAGCTCGGGCGCGAAGAACTTCAGCTCGTCCTCCAGCCGCTGCGTGTCGCCCGGCTCGGCCGTGAAGATGGCGGCGAGCCGGCCGGCGTCGCGCTGCTGCTGCACGAAGCGGGCGAGCAGCAGCGCGTCGGCCGAGCCGAGGGGGCGGGGATGGGTGAACTTCTTGCCCGGCTGGATGACCGGCAGCGAGGGGAGCGTCATGCGGACCTACAAATGACAACAGCCCCGGAAGGGGGCTCCCCGGAATTCTATGGAAGCCATGTCCTTTGGCTGTTCGTCAGGGTCATGGCTAGCATGCGCCACTTCCCAACTGGAGACCTCATGCGCCGTCGCCTTGCCCTGAGCCTGCTTGTCGCGAGCCTGCCCGCCTGGGCCGCCCCCACCGAGAGCGAACGCTTCCATCAGTGGCTGGACGCCCAGTGGGAACTGACGCTGCAGCGCCAGCCGGTGCTGGCCACGTCGCTGGGCGACCCGCGCTACAACGACCGCCTCGTCGACACGACGACGGCCGCCTACCGCGCCCAGGCCAGGCGCGAACTGCAGCAGACGCTGCAGGGCCTGTCCGCCTTCAGCAAGGACAGGCTTGCGCCCAAGGACCGCGTTTCCTACAGCATGCTCAAGCTGGACCTTGAGCAGAACCTGGCGGCCGAGCGCTTCCCGGACTGGATGCAGCCCATCAGCCAGATCGGCGGCATGCCCAGCTTCCTGGCGCAGATGGGCACCGGGCAGTCCATCCAGCCCTTCAAGACGACCAAGGACTATGACGACTGGCTCAAGCGCCTGGCGCTGGCCGTGCCGATGTTCGACGGCGACATTGCCAACATGCGCCAGGGCCTGAAGGCCGGCGTGACCCAGCCCAGGGCCGTCATGGAGAAGGTGCTGCCGCAGCTGCAGGCGCTGGCCGTCAGCGAGCCCGAGAAGAGCCTGTTCTGGGGCCCGATCAAGAGCTTCCCCGAGGCCGTGCCGGCCGCGGACCGCGAGCGCATCACGGCCGCCATGCGCAAGCTGCTGGCGGACCGGGTCTTGCCCGCCTATGCCCGACTGCTGGCCTTTGTGCGCGACGAGTACACGCCCAAGGCGCGCACGAGCACGGCCTGGTCGGCCCTGCCGGACGGCAAGGACTGGTACGCGCAGCGCGTGCGGCAGTCGACCACGCTGGCGCTGACGCCCGACGAGATCCACGAGATCGGCCTGAAGGAGGTCGCCCGCATCCTCGGCGAGATGGAGGGCGTGAGAAGGCAGGTGGGCTTCCCCGGCGACCTGAAGGCCTTCTTCAAGCACCTGCAGGACGACCCCAAGTTCTACTTCACCAAGCCCGAGGACCTGCTGGCCGGCTACCGCGACCTGCAGAAGAGGATCAACGGCCTGACGCCCAAGCTCTTCGACATCGCGCCCAAGGCCGACTACGAGGTTCGCGAGGTGGAGGCCTTCCGCGCCGAGAGCGCGGCGGGGGCCTCCTATCAGAGCCCGTCCAGCGATGGCGCCCGCCCGGGCGTTTTCTACGTCAACACCTTCAACCTGAAGGCCCAGCCCGTCTTCGGCATGGAGACGCTGTCGCTGCACGAGGCCTCGCCGGGCCACCATTTCCAGATCTCCATTGCCCAGGAGGACAAGGCCCTGCCCAAGTTCCGCCGCTACGGCAGCCACTACACGGCCTATGTGGAGGGCTGGGCGCTGTACGCCGAGAGCCTGGGCAAGGAGCTGGGCCTGTTCACGGACCCCTACCAGTGGTACGGCCGCCTGTCGGACGAGCAGCTGCGCGCGATGCGCCTGGTCGTGGATACCGGCCTGCACGCCAAGGGCTGGACGCGCGAGCGCGCCATCCAGTACATGCTGGACAACTCCTCCATGGCCGAGAGCGACGTCGTTTCCGAGGTCGAGCGCTACATCGTCTGGCCCGGCCAGGCGCTGGGCTACAAGATCGGCCAGCTGGAGATCACCCAGCTGCGCGCCGAGGCGGAGAAGGCGCTGGGCGCGAAGTTCGACGTCAAGGGCTTTCACCGCGTCGTGCTGACGGCCGGCCAGGTGCCCTTGCCGGTGCTGCGCGAGCTGGTGCAGGACTGGGTGGCCCAGCGCAAGGCCGGCTGAGGCGGCCATCGGCGGGGCTTGCAGCCTGTCCCCGCCGCGCTGCAGCCCGTCGCGCCCGCCTGGCGGGCGGGCGCGACGCTGCGTAACGTCATCTCCCGACGCCAACGCCCAGGAGATCGTCATGACCAAGCGCCACAGCCTCGCCGCACTGGCCCTCGTGCTGGCCGCATCCGCCAGCTTCGCCGGCGACAAGGACTTCAGCATGGGCATTGAGGGCCACGGCCGCACCGAGGCCGCCGACGTGGGCCTGCCGGTCTATGCCGGCGCCGTGCCGTTCCGGGAAGGCGACGACGACAAGTCTGCCGTCACGCTGGGCGCCTGGGCCGGCAGGTTCGGGTTGAAGGTGCAGGCGCTGAAGTTCCGCACCGTCGCGTCGCCCGAGCGCGTGGCCAGCTTTTACGCCAAGGCCCTGGGCCGCTATGGCGACGTGCTGGACTGCCGAGACCCGGCCGCCCGTGTGAAGCCGCCCAAGGACTCCGACAAGCTCAGCTGCGACGGCCGCGAACCCAGGGCCGGCGACTACGAGTACCGCGTCGGCACGGCCAGGAGCTTCCGCGTCGTCAGCGTGAAGCGCGATGGCGACGGCGCGCGCTTCGACCTGGCGCAGGTGGACCTGCGCTTCTGAGTGGCGATATTCCGCCACAGACGGCGACTGGTCGCGCAAATGCGGCGAAAATCCGCCGATTCCGCGCCCAAATATGCCCGCGCCACCCTGGGGCGGCGGTGCGCACGAACTTGGCACGCAAGCTGCTCATCCTGGTGCACATCACCCAGGAGACAGCATGTCCGCGATCCATCCCGGCAGCGCCGCACGCCCCGCGTCGGCGCCCGACCCCATCGAATTCAAGCGCGTCAAGGCCATCTTCATCGGCTCCATCGGCAACCTCGTCGAGTGGTACGACTTCTACTGCTACGCGGCCTTCTCGCTCTACTTCGCGTCGTCCTTCTTCCCGTCCAGCGACCCGGTGGCGCAGTCGCTGTCCACCGCGGGCATCTTCGCGCTGGGCTTCTTCATCCGCCCCATAGGCGGCCTGCTGTTCGGCTACATCGGCGACCGCCATGGCCGGCGTCTGGCGCTGATGACCTCCGTCACGCTGATGTGCGGCGGTTCGCTTCTGATCGCCTGCTCGCCCACCTATGCCGCCGTGGGCGCATGGGCGCCGGCCATCCTGCTGACCGCCCGCCTGCTGCAAGGCCTGAGCCTGGGTGGCGAGTACGGGTCGAGTGCGACCTACCTGTCCGAGATGGCCACGTCCAAGCACCGCGGTTTCTACTCCAGCTTCCAGTACGTGACGCTGATCGGCGGCCAGCTGACGGCGCTGGTCGTGCTGCTGGTGCTGCAGAACTTCGTGCTCGACGCCGCCCAGCTCAAGGCCTGGGGCTGGCGCATCCCCTTCTTCATCGGCGCGCTGCTGGCCGTCGTGGCGCTGATCATGCGTTCCGACCTGCCCGAGACCAAGGCCTTCGAGGCTCATCGCAGCAAGCATGGCAAGGACCGCATGGGCGGCTTCAAGCTGCTGCTGCAGCACCCGCGTGAATGCCTCATCGTCATCGGCCTGACCATGGGCGGCACGCTGGCCTTCTACGTCTACACGACCTACATGCAGAAGTTCCTGAAGCTGTCGGTGGGCCTCACGGACGCGCAGACGACGGCCGTGTCCGCCGGCACGCTGGTGTTCGCCGCGCTGCTGCAGCCCCTGTACGGTGCGCTGTCGGACCGCATCGGCCGCAAGCCGCTGCTGCTGGGCTTCGCCGTCCTGGGGACGCTGTTCACCGTGCCGCTGCTGACCGCCATCCAACATGCGCAAGGCCCCTGGCAGGCTTTCGGCCTGATCGCCTGCGCCTGGCTCATCGTCAGCGGCTACACGTCCATCAACGCGGTCGTGAAGGCCGAGCTGTTCCCGGCCTCCATCCGCGCCACCGGCGTGGGCGTGCCGTACGCGATCGCCGTGTCGGTGTTCGGCGGCACGGCCGAGTACATCGCGCTGTGGTTCAAGCAGCAGGGCATGGAAAGCGGCTTCTATTGGTACGCTACCGCGGTGATCGCCTGCTCGCTGCTCGTCTATCTGTTGATGCGAGACACCCGCCGGCATTCGAGGATTGATGCCGAAGCTGCCTGACACCCAACCCCCGGCCCAGCGGGTACGCTGGTCCGCTGATGCGTGAAGCGTTCAAACGCCCCCGCTGGCAACGCAGCCTCGCGTTGCTGGCGCTGGTGCTGCTGGGCGGCGCGGCGGTGGCCTATGCGGCCTGGCGCCTGTCGCTGGACCTGGCCCTGGCGCAGACCCGCGACGACGCCCAGCGCCATCTGCGCTTCGTTGCCCATGAGCTGACCGGCGCGCTGGACAAGTACGAGGCCTTGCCGCAGGTGCTGGCCCGCCATCCGGCGTTGGCCGGACTGCTGGCCGAGCCGGCCTCGAAGGCGCGGGTGGCCGACGTCAATGCGCTGCTCGAGGGCGTGGCCCGTGACGCCGCCGCCGCGGCCATCTTCCTCATCGACGCCAGGGGCCAGACGCTGGCCTCCAGCAACTGGCGCGACGCCCAGACCTTCGTCGGCCAGAACTACGCCTACCGGCCCTATTTCCGTGGCGCCATGGCCAGCGGCGGCGGCCATTTCTACGCGCGCGGCTCCACCACCGGCACGCCGGGCTACTTCATCGCCCACCGCCTGGCCGGGCCGGTGCCAGGCGTCGTGGTGCTGAAGGTGTCGCTGGAAGAGATGGAGGCCAACTGGGCGCGCAGCCCCGGCGAGCTGATGCTGGCCGATGCGCGCGGCGTCGTCTTCCTGGCCAGCCGGCCGGAGTGGAAATACCGCACGCTGCAGTCTCTGTCCGCAGCCGCGCGCGCCGAGCTGCACGATACGCAGCAGTATGGCGACCTGCCGCTGCCGCCCCTGGCACGCGAGCCCGTCCAGGCGCTGACGGGGCAGCGCGTCGAGCGCATCACCACCGCGTCCGCGAAGCCGCGCGTGCTCGTCGCCGAGCAGCCGGTGGAGGGGCGCGGCTGGACGCTGCTGTCCTTCACCGAGATCCGCGGCGCCGAGCAGATCGCCGCCGGCCGCGCCTGGGCCGCCGCGCTGGGCTGGGTGTCGCTGCTGCTGCTGCTGGCCTATCTGCAGCTGCGCCGCCGCCGCGCCCGGGAGCGCCTGGCGGCCCAGGGCGAGCTGCGCGCCGCCTACGACAGCCTGGAGGCGCGTATCGCCGAGCGCACGCAGGAGCTGCAGGCGCGCGTGGACGAGCTGCACCGCACCGAGAAGGCCCTGCGCGCGACGCAGGACGAGCTGGTGCAGGCCGGCAAGCTGGCCGTTCTGGGGCAGATGGCCGCCAGCATCACGCACGAGATCAACCAGCCGCTGGCGGCGCTGCGGGCGCTGAACGACAACGCCCGCGTCTTCCTCGAGCGCGGCATGCAGGCCGATGCGGAGGGCAACCTGGAGGCCATCGCGCAGCTGACCCAGCGCATCGCCGCCATCGTGGCCCAGCTGAAGGGCTTTGCGCGCCGCGACGAGCTGCGCGTGCAGCCCGTGCAGGTGGCCGCGGCCTTCCAGGCGGCGCTGGCCCTGGTCGGCGCCGAGGCGCGCCGCCGGCACGTCAGGCTGGACTGCCCGCCGGTGCCCGACGCGCTGGCCGTGCTGGGTCAGCAGGTGCGCATAGAGCAGGTGCTGGTCAACCTGCTGCGCAACGGCATAGACGCCAGCGCGGAGCAGGGCGGCGGCGTGGTCACGCTGCGGGCCGAGGTGGAGGCCGGCCAGGCGCTGCTGCGCGTTACCGACGACGGCCCCGGCCTCGGCGACGCGGTGCTGGCCCGCCTGTTCGAGCCCTTCTTCACCACCAAGCGGCGCGGCGAGGGCCTGGGCCTGGGGCTGTCCATCTCGGCGTCCATCGCCAACGCGCTGGGCGGCTCGCTGCAGGGGCTGAACCGACCCGAGGCGGAAGGAGGCGGTGCCCAGTTCACGCTTCGCCTGCCCCTCGCCTGAGAATCCCGCATGGCCTGGACCCAACCTTCCGATGTGCTGCTCGTCGAAGACGACGAGCATGTGCGCCTGGCGACGATGCAGAGCCTGCGCCTGGCCGGCCTGCAAGCCCATGGCGTGGATTCCGCGGAGGCCGCGCAGGCCTGGCTGAAGCCCGGCTTCGCCGGCGTCGTCGTCTGCGACGTGCAGTTGCCCGGCGACAGCGGCCTGCAGCTGCTGCACGTGCTGCGCGAGCAGGATCCGGAGCTGCCGGTCATTCTCGTCACCGGCCACGGTGACATCGGCATGGCCGTCGAGGCCATGCGCGACGGCGCCTGGGACTTCATCGAGAAGCCCTTCTCGGCCGAGCATTTCGTCGAGGTCGTGCGCCGGGCGCTGGCGCAGCGCCGTCTGGTGCTGGAGAACCGCCGGCTCAAGGCCCAGCTGGAGGATCAAAGAGGCGGCGGCCCGGCTGACGGGCTGCTGGGCGCCAGCGCCGCGATGGAGCAGGTGCGCACGCTGATCAACACCCTGGGCCCGGCGCGGGTCGACGTGCTCATCCATGGTGAGACCGGCGCGGGCAAGGAGGTCGTCGCCCGCGCGTTGCACGCGGCCAGCGGCGCGCGTGGCGCCTTCGTCGCGATCAACTGCGGCGCGCTGCCGGAGAGCGTGTTCGAGTCGGAAATCTTCGGCGCCGAGGCCGGGGCCTACACGGGTGCCAACAAACGCCGCATCGGCAAGCTGGAGTTCGCCGGAGACGGCACGGTCTTCCTCGACGAGATCGAATCCATGCCGCTGGCCCTGCAGGTCAAGATGCTGCGCGTGCTGCAGGAGCGCAGCGTGGAGCGCTTGGGCGCCAACACGGCCCATCCGCTGGCCTGCCGCATCGTCGCCGCAACCAAGGCGGACCTGCTGGCGCTGGCGCGGGAGGGGCGCTTCCGCGAGGACCTGTTCTACCGCCTGGACGTGGCCAGCCTGATGCTGCCGCCGCTGCGCCAGCGCCGCGAGGACATCCCGCTGCTGCTGGGCCATTTCTGCGCCCAGGCGGCCGAGCGCCTGCAGCGGCCGTTGCCGGTCTGGAGCGCCGCCCAGCTCGCCGCCTGGCAGGCACGCGACTGGCCGGGCAATGTGCGCGAGCTGCGCAACTTTGCGGAGCGCTGGGTGCTGGGCCTGGTCAACGAGGCGCCGCCGCCAGCGACGCCGGCCGCCAGCGGAGCGGCCGTGCTGCCGCAGGCGCCGCTGGACGAAGCGCTCGCCGCCGTCGAGCGGCAGTGGATCGTGCAAGCCCTGCGGGAGAGCGGCGGCAATGTCGCCAAAGCCGGCGAGCGCCTGGGCCTGGCGCGCAAGACGCTGCACGACCGCATCCGCCGCCTGGGGCTGGACGCGGACGCCTACCGCGGCCCCTGATACGCCGATGTGACATGGCGATGAAGCCGGGGCCCGGCGCGGGGCCCCGGTTGCGTGGTGCACGGCGGCGAGGCGCGTCGATAACGTCGCGGGCTTTGCGCTGCCCCCTGCGATCACCATGATGCTTCGCTCCGCCCCGCTCGCCTGCGCCCGCCGCTGGCACCCCATTGCGCTGGCCTGCCTGGCCGCTGCGCCGCTGTCGGCCCAGGCCGCGAACTTCTCGATCACCAGCCCGTCCACCACGGCGCAGAGCCTGGGCGCCTCGCAGACCGGCAGCGTCGCCGCCGGCGCCTCGCTGGCCGTCTCTGGCTCCACGGTCGCCGTGACGGTCACCGGCAACAACGCCAGCCTCAGCAACCTCGGCACGATCACGCAGACCGGCAGCGGCCGCGTCATCCGTGACAACACCGGCGTGACCAGCCTCGTCGTCACCAACGGCAGCACGACGAACGCGACCGCGCTGATGCAGGCGGCCGACGCCGACGTCATCCAGATGAACAAGAGCCCGGCCAGCGTCGTGCTGCACAACTACGGGCAGATGATCTCGCTGAACGCGTCGGCGGCCGGCAACCAGGTGGTGGACTTCAACGCCATCGCCAGCGGCAGCAACGTCGTCAACAACTACGCCGGCGCGCTGATGAAGTCCTACGAGGCCGACGCGGTGCGGCCGGGCGTCAACGGCGTCGTCAACAACTGGGGCACCATCCTGTCGATCACGACGACGGGCTCCAGCAGCGACGGCATCGACGGCCAGGCCAACTCCGGCATCCAGATCGTCAACGCCGGCCTGGTGCAGGGCGGCCGCCACGGCATCACCGGCGGCCAGGACACGGCGGCGCTGCCCTACACGATGTCGATCACCAACCAGGCTGGCGGCGTCATCCAGGGCGACAACGGCTCCGGGCTGAACCTCGACGGCTTCAACGGCCTGCAGGTCGTGACCGTCCACAACGCCGGCACCATCGTCGGCCGCGGCGTCACGGGCGACGGCGACGGCGTGGACGTCGATGGCGTCGTCATGCTGACCAACACGGCCACCGGCGTCATCCGCTCGGCCAACTCCTTCAGCGCCGTGGCGTCGGGGCTGGCCTACAGCGAGGGCATCTCGGTGGGCGGCGGCAGCATCACCAACGCCGGCCTCATCGAAGGCCTGGTGGCCGCCGGCAACACCAACGCGGTGGGCCGCGGCATCTCGCTGGTGGGCAACGACATCGCGGGGGGGCGGCGCGAGGCCCTCTACGCGAACGCCATCGTCGTCAACCAGGCCGGCGGCGTCATCCGTGGCCAGAGCGATGCGGCCATCTACGCCGGCGGCCTGAACGGCAGCGGCCGCACGGTCAGCATCCACAACGATGCCGGCGCGACGCTGCTGGGCGGCGCCGGCAGCGCGGCCATCGTCGTCAGCAACGACTACGCCACGACCATCGTCAATCGCGGCCTCATCGACGGCAGCGCCAGCGGACGCGCCATCCAGCTCGGCAGCGGCCAGAACAGCGTCACCATCGCCGGCGGCCAGGCCCAGGTGCTGGGCCGCATGGACGGCGGTTCCGGCGGCGCCAACAGCCTGCGCATCGACCCGGGCGCGGGCCAGGGCTTCGCCTATGCGTCGTCGCTGTCGAACTTCGCCGTCGTGCAGATCGCCAGCGGCCGCGTCGTGCTGAGCGGCGAGAACCACTACACCGGCAAGACCGTCGTCGCCAGCGGTGCGGCGCTGGAGCTGGCCGGCGCCCAACGCCTGGACCCTGTCGGCGCGCTGGAACTGGCCGGTGGCCAGCTGGTGCTGGGCGGTGACCAGAGCTTGGCCACACTGGTGCTGAGTGCCAGCTCCACCATCGCCCTCGGCAGCTCGACGCTGAGCTTCGGCGCGCTGGGCGACGTCGCCGCCGGCGCGGCGCTGGCCGTCAGCGGCAGCGGCGGCTACGCGTTGCGCTTCAGCGGCAACCAGTTGGGCGACGCCAGCTTCCAGAGCCTGCTGGCCGGCCTGACCATCAACGGCGAGCACGCCACCGCGTCCTTCGACGGCGTCTACACGGGCATCAGCGCGGTGCCGGAGCCGGCGTCGACGCTGATGCTGGCCCTGGGCCTGGCGGTGCTGGCGTTCAGGCGCCGCGCCGCGCTGCGCTGCGCGGCTGAAGGGCGGCGGCGGCTCAGGCCCGCTGGCAGGTGGTGCCTCATGTCATCCGGCTTGCAGGCTGGATGGCCTTCGGCATGCGTCGGACAGGCCGCAGGCCTGTCCTCGGTCGCGGCTCAGTCCTTCCCGCCGTCCAGCAGCGCGTCGCGCAGCTGCGCATCCGCCGGCGACTCACCGAACCAGATGCGCAGCACCAGCGTGAAGAACTCGTCGTCGCCGACGGGTTCTCCCTGGGGCTGGCCCTGGATGTAGAACTGCGTGCCCTTGCCGGGGATGAAGTCCATCGCGAAGCTGTCACCGGGGGCCAGCTTGGGCTTGCCCGAGAAGATCTCGATGAGACGGGTCGTGGCCAGCGTGTGGCGGGTCATCTGCTGGCCGGGCGTGTTGTCGCTCATGCCGCGCAGGAACAGCCGGCCCAGCTCGGTGCCCTGCAGCTCGCGCAGCGCCGTGAACTGCAGGCGCTTGGGGCCGGGCAGCGCGAGCAGCTCCGCCGGCGTGGCGGCGCGCTTGGCCGTGTAGAGGGCCATGTCGTAGGCCTTGAACACCAGCCGCACCCGCGTGCCCTTGCCGTTGAGCTGCAGCGCACTGCCGCCCAGCTGGGCCGTGGGGTCGAACTTGTGCACCGTCGTGGCGGCGCCGGCCTGCAGGCACAGGGCCGTGCCGGCGATCAGGGTGGCCCGGCGGGCGTGCGTGGCCAGGGCTTGCAGCTGAGTCATGTCTTCTCCAGTGGAACGTCTTCTCGCATCGCTGATGCGGGTGCATTCTGCTGGGGGCGGCGGGTCACGCCTGTCGCCGATTGCGGTGGCTTGGCCCCGGTCAGGCGTGAATTCTCACCACGCGGGCGGGCCGGCCCAGCGCCTCGCGGGCGCGCAGCTGGCCGCAACCGCCGTCCACGTCCTGGCCGGCGGAATCGCGCAGCTTGGTCAGCACGCCGCGGCCGCTCAGCTCTGCGGCGATGGCCCGCGCGCGCTCCCAGCCGGGCCGCGTGAAGGGCAGGCCGGGCGCGCTGTTGAAGGGGATCATGTTCAGCAGCCCGTAGCGGCCCTTCAGCAGGCGCACGATGCCGTCCAGCTCCTCGGGCCCGTCGTTGACACCGTCCAGCAGCGTCCATTGGTACTGCACGGGGTAGCCGCTGGCGCGGCCATAGGCGTCGGCGGCCTCGACGAGCTGCTCTGGCGTCAGCCGCGGTGCGCGCGGCAGCAGGTGCTCGCGCTTGGCGGCGTCCGTCGTGTGCAGCGACAGGGCCAGCGCCGGTTTGACCTCGGCGTCCTGGAGTGCCGCGAAGGCGCGCTCGTCGCCCACCGTCGAGAACACCAGCTGCTTGTGCGCGAAGCCGCCCTCGCGGCCCAGCAGCGCGATCGCGTCCAGCACGTTGCCGAGGTTGTGCGCGGGTTCGCCCATGCCCATGAAGACGACCTTGCGCAGCCTGGGCTGCCGCTTCCTCGCTATGACCACCTGGGCCACGATCTCCGCGCTGCCCACCTGGCGGATCAGCCCTTCAGTGCCCGTCATGCAGAACCGGCAGCCCACCGCGCAGCCCACCTGGCTGGACACGCAGACGCCTTCGCGCGGCAGCAGCACGGTTTCCACCGTCTGGCCGTCGGTCAGGCCCAGCAGCAGCCGGGCCGATTCGCCGTCGCCGCCGGCATGCGCGCTGCGCAACGTCACCAGGCCTTCCAGCTCGGCCATCAGCCCGGGCAGCGCCTCGAACAGGGCCTTGGGCAGCCAGCCCCGCAGCGGCTGCCGGCCGGCGTCCAGCGGCAGGGCCTGCACCCAGTGGCGCAGCACGCGGGACTCGTGGGCGGGATTGGCACCCAGCGCGCGCAGGCGCTGGCGGAGGTCGGGGATCAGCATGGGAGCCCCGATTGTCCCTGACCGCGGGTGGCGAGGGCCGTCAGGGCTTCAGCAGAAACCAGGCGAGATCGGCCTTGCCGCTCCTGACCTCCAGCAATGCTGCGCGGCAACCGCCTTGCCTGCCGGTGTACTCGGCGATGTTGCTGCGGATGGTCGTGTCGTTGGTGCGGCGTACGTCGGCCCGGAAGCGGTCGACCTCGGCGGGGGCCGACGCCTGGCGCTGGGCCTGCGCGCGGCATTGACCCTCCAGCGTCGCAGCGTCGAGCCGGTTTCTCGCCATCCAGTCCTCGAGGAGCGTGTCGTGCTCAGCGCGCAGCGCCGGGTCTGCCGCGAGGCAGGCTTGGATGAGGGTGCGAGTCACCCGGACGGGCTCGCAAGTGAAGGCGGCCATGGCAAACAGTCCCTCGGAAGCCCGGGCGCCTGCAGCCGCCAGGAGCGCGGCAAGGCTCAAGGCAAGGGGAGTGAGCGGGCGCGTCATGACTCGGGTGGTTCCAGCGCAACGAAGGCGACATGTCGGGTGGGTTGGGCGCACTATTCTGGCTTCGCTCGATCAGTCGAAGCCCAGGAGCCGTCATGTCCAGACCCACCCACATCAGCCCGGAAGAATGGGCCGTCCGTTGCGACCTCGCGGCGCTGTACCGCCTCGCCGCCCTGCATGGCTGGGACGACCTGATCTTCACGCACATCTCAGCGCGCGTGCCCGGCCCCGAGCACCATTTCCTGATCAACCCCTACGGGATGATGTTCGACGAGATCACGGCCGGCAGCCTCGTGAAGGTGGATGCCGCCGGCGCCAAGGTCCAGGCCGGCGACTACGACGTCAACCCCGCCGGCTTCATCATCCACAGCGCCGTGCACGGCGCGCGCGAGGATGCGCTGTTCGTCATGCACCTGCACACGGTGGCGGGCGTGGCCGTCAGCGCGCAGCGCGAGGGCCTGCTGCCGATCTCGCAGCACAGCCTGTTCCCGCTGGCCTCGCTGAGCTATCACGACTACGAGGGCGTGGCGCTCAACCCCGACGAAAAGGCCCGCCTGGTCGCCGACCTCGGCGGCACGTCGCTGATGCTGCTGCGCAACCACGGCCTGCTGACGCTGGGGCGCAGCGCGGCCGACACCTTCCTGAAGATGTTCATGCTGCAGCGCGCCTGCGAGATCCAGATCGCCGCCCAGGCCGGCGGCGGCGAGCTGATCCGCATCCCGGCACCCATTCTGGCCGGCATACGCGCGCAGAGCGACAAGGTCATGCGCGGCAGCGGCGCCGAACTGGCCTGGCCCGGCCTGCTGCGGCGCCTGGCGCGCCAGAACCCGGGGCACGACAGTTGACAATACCGGATGATCGTTAGAGACCGGCCCTCGGCCCTGCAGCTTTTCTTTGTCCTCCGTGGCTCCATCCTGAATCGCATCCGCGGCGTGTTGCTGGCCAACATCCTGCTGGCCGCCCTGGTCACCGTGGCGCACCGCGCGCTGGCCAGCCACAACGCGGTGCTGGTCTCGACGATCCCGTTCACGCTGATGGGGCTGCCACTGGCCATCTTCCTGGGCTTTCGCAACAGCGCCTGCTATGACCGCTTCTGGGAGGCGCGCAAGCTCTGGGGCGAGCTGCTGCTGCGCTCGCGCAACCTGGCGCGCCAGGCCCTGTACATGATCGACCTGCCGGCCCCCGTGGCCGGCCCCCGGGACCTGGCCGACGTGCGCGTGCGCCTGGTGCTGCGCGCGCTGGCGTTCTGCGTCAGCCTCAAGCAGCTGCTGCGCGACCAGCCTGCCGACGCGGCCGCGCTGGACGGGCTGATCCTGCCGGCCGAGCGCGAGGCGCTGGACGGGGCGCGCAACCGGCCGGCCGCACTGATGATGGCCATGGGCGCCGACCTGGCGCAATGCCGCCGCGCCGGCCAGATCGACAGCCTGCGCGAGGTGCAGATCGACACCACGCTGTCGGCGCTGACCGCGGCCGCCGCCGGTTGCGAGCGCATCAAGAACACGCCGCTGCCGTTCTCCTACGCGCTGCTGCTGCACCGCACGGCCTACCTCTACTGCTTCCTGCTGCCCTTCGGCATCGTCGACGCCATCGGGCTGATGACGCCGCTGGTCGTCGCCATCGTCGCCTACACCTTCTTCGGCCTGGATGCATTGGGCGACGAGATCGAGGAGCCCTTCGGCCTGCAGGCCAACGACCTGGCGCTGGACGCGATCTGCCGCGGCATCGAGATCGACCTGCGCGAGGCGCTGGGCGACCCGGCGCCGCCGCCGGCGCTGCGGCCGGTGGACTACCTGTTGCTCTAATCCGGGGATGAGCTCCACCACACGCTGCTTCGCCCTCGTGCCGGCCGCCGGCATCGGCGAGCGCTCCGGCGCCGGCATCCCCAAGCAATACGTCGAGATCGCCGGCCGGCCCATGCTGGCCCACACGCTGGCCGCGCTGGCGGCCGTGCCGCGCATCGTGCAGACGCTGGTGGTGCTGTCACCGGCCGACGACCGCTTCGAGACCGCGCTGCCGGGCCATGCCGGCTGGGTCGCCCGCGTGGGCGGCGCCAGCCGCGCCGAGAGTGTGCTGGGTGGCCTGGCGGAGCTGCGCCGGCGCGGGGCCGGCGATACGGACTGGGTGTTGGTGCACGACGCGGCGCGCTGCCTGCTGCGGCCCGAGTGGGTCGACGCCCTCATCGATGCCTGCGAGCATGACGCCGTGGGCGGCCTGCTGGCCCAGCCCATTGCCGACACACTGAAGGCGGGCGACGCCGGCGGCCGCGTTGCCGCCACCGTGGAGCGGCGCGACAAATGGGCGGCGCAGACGCCGCAGATGTTCCGCCTGGGCCTGGTCGAGAAGGCCTTGGCTGCGATGGGCGCCGCCGCCACCGACGAGGCCAGCGCCGTCGAGGCGCTGGGCCTGGCGCCGCGCCTGGTGCGTGCGTCCATGGCCAACTTCAAGGTGACCTGGCCCGAGGACTTCGAGCTGGCCGGGCGTTGGCTCTACCAGGTGGGGCCCAGCAGCAGATAGGCCGAGGTGTCGCCGCCGCGCGTCGTGCCCAGCGCGAGGAAGAAGGGCCCGAAGCGCGTGTCCACGCTGAGGAAGCCGCTGGCCGCCTGGCGCCAGCCGTTGCGCGGCAGGTTGGAGAGCTTCAACCCCGCGCCGCCTCCGACCGCCCCCGTCTCCAGCGAGAAGCCGACGCGCACCGCGCCGCCCAGGCCCACCGGCATCTCGCCGATGCGCCGTGCCATGACGATGCGCGTCAGCGCCATGTTCTCGCCCACCAGCGAGCCGTCCGGTGTGCCGGACAGGCGCAGATAGCCGCCCAGCGAGCGTGCCTGGCCGCGCTCGGCATGGGCGAACTCGCCGTAGAGCTGGCCGGCCCATTCGCCGAGGCGGAAGGCCGCGAGGCCCAGCAGCGAGGCGTTGATGACACGGGACTCGCCGCGCGGGTGCAGCCATTCGATGCGCGCCGTCGTCCACTGGCCGCGGCTGGGGAAGGCCAGCGAGTCCAGCGTGTCGGTGTGCAGCTCCAGGTACTGCTGGCCGTAGGACTGCGAGCGCCGGCCGTTCTCGGGCAGCACGGGCAGCACCACCTCGTCGTCGGCGCGCAGCCGGCCCAGCCCCAGGCGCAGGTCGCCAACGCCGGCGATGCGGTAGCCCAGCTCCAGCTGCGCGCTGGTGAGGCTGCTGGACAGGCGCAGCGCGCGCTGGCCCTGGTCGAAGACGTCGTTGCTGCCGGCCGTGTAGGCGAGCTTGCTGCTGGCGAACCAGCGTGAACCCGGACCCAGCGGCTGGTAGAACTCGGTGTTGAGACCCCGCGTGGAGCCGATGCGCGCGACGCTGCGCAGCTCGGCCCCCCAGGGATTGAGCCAGTCCGCCACATGCATGGCGACCAGCGAGTAACTGCTGGCGTCGGCGAAGTTGCTGTAGAGCTCAAGGCCCAGCCGCACGCGGCTGGCCGCCCAGTCGGCCTCGGTGAGCCGGAACTCGACGCTGCGCCTGCCGTCGCGGTCGTCGACGTCGGTCTCGATGCGCTCGAAGTCGCCCGTGCCGTCCAGGCGCTCGACGGCGCGGTTCAAGTCCGCGCGGCCCACGGCGTCGCCCGGCCGCAGCGCCAGCTCGGCGCGCAGCGCCTCGGTGTTGACGCGCCGGGCGCCGCTGAACTTCAGTTCCGCCAGCGGCAGAGCGCCCAGCGCGGCCTCGGGCTGGCCCAGGCGGCGGGCCTGCAGCGCGGCCTGGGCCGCGGGTGCGGCCAGCGCGGCCAGGCGCTCGCCGGCCGCCAGCGCGGCGCGCCGGCCGGTGGCCATGGCCTCGTCGGCGCGCTGGAAGTCCATGAAGCCCATGCCCGGCAGGTCGGGGTCGATGATGATGTCCTGGGGTTGCAGCTCGCGCAGCGAGCGCTGCACGTTCTGCTCGGTCAGGATCTGCAGCATCTGGTTGGCCACCATGACGGCGCTGGTGATCTCGCCGTCCTCCAGCAGCGGCGTGCCGACGTTGACGGCGATGACGATGTCGGCGCCGAGCTGGCGCGCGATGTCGACCGGCAGGTTGCGCACCAGGCCGCCGTCCACGCGCGGCCGGCCGTTGACGCGCAGCGGCGCGAACACGCCGGGCACGGCCATGGAGGCGCGCAAGGCCTCGAAGAGCGACGTATCGGCCTGGTCCAGCATGGCGCCCGAGAGCAGGTCCGTGGCCACGGCGCGGAACGGGATGGGCAGCCGGCGCAGCGGGTCGTCGGCGCGCGTGGCGGGCAGCAGCGAGGACAGCGTCGCCTCCAGCTGGCCGTTGGCGGCGGCGCCGCCGGGCAGCATGACGCCGCGCTGCAGGTTGAAGCCGAACTCGATGCGCGAGGGCAGGCGCTCGTCGTCCTCGCGGCGGCGTATGGACAGGCGCTCGCGCGCCGGGCGGTCGGCCAGGATGGCGTTCCAGTTGGCGCTCTTCACGAGTGTCTCCAGCTCGTCGACGCTGCGCCCGGCGGCATAGGCCCCGCCGACGACGGCGCCCATGCTGGTGCCGACGATGAGGTCCACCGGCACCTGCATCTCCTCCAGCACGCGCAGCACGCCGATATGGGCCAGGCCGCGAGCGCCGCCACCGGACAGTACGAGGCCGATCTTGGGGCGGGGCGGCTCGGCGGCCAGCGCGGTGCCGGTGACCAGGCACAGAAGCAGGAGCAGGCGTTTCATGGCGGGCCGCACCATAGCAGCAGTCCATGGCGACTGCCTGGCCCGCAGTGGCTTGCGGGCCGGCCGAGCCGGCAAGCATCGCGGTCCCCGCCGGGGGCCGGCCAAGGTGGTCCCTGGACGAGGGGCGCCATTTCATGCGGCCACAATGCGGGCATGACTCTTCCCGCACTTCGAATCGGCGAGGGCTGGGACACCCACCAGCTCGTCAGCGGCCGGCCGCTGGTCCTCGGCGGTATCACCATCCCCCACACGCACGGCCTGCTGGGCCATTCGGACGCCGACGCGCTCGCGCATGCGATCACCGATGCGCTGCTGGGCGCCGCGGCGCTGGGCGACATCGGCAAACTGTTCCCCGACACGGCCGTCGAGTTCAAGGGCGCCGACTCCATGCTGCTGCTGGCCGAGGCCTACCGGCGCGTGCGTGAGGCGGGCTGGCAGCTCGTCAACCTGGACAGCACCATCGTCGCCCAAGCGCCGAAGATGGCGCCGCACATCCTGGCGATGCGAGCCCGCCTGGCCGAGGTGCTGGGCGTGGACGCGGCCCAGGTCAACGTGAAGGCCAAGACGGCCGAGAAGATGGGGCCGGTGGGCGAGGGGCGGGCCATCGAGGCGCGGGCGGTCTGCCTGCTGGCTGCACTGGGCTGAGCAGCGCTCAGCGCGGGCCGAACACGGCCAGCTCGCCGTCGCGGCGCATCTGCTCCAGCCCGCGGCGCAGGCGATCGGCCGTGGCCGCCGGCACGTCGCGGTGGCAGGCGAGATGGAGGTCGATGCGGCCGAAGCCGTGCAGGGGGCTTGGCGGCGGGCCGTCGCTGTGCTGGATGGCGCTGCGGCCGGCCAGGTCGTTGACGAGCCAGAAGTCCACGCGGCCGGCCCGCAGCATGCGCAGGCCGGTGGCGGTGTCGTTTACCTCGTAGGCGCTCAGACCTTGCTCGCGCAGCCGGGCCGGCGGCCGGGATTCGCGCTACGCCGCGATGACGCTGCTGCGCAAGTCCTCGGCGCGCATCGGCACGCGCGCCTCGTCGGCGCGGCCGTAGAGCATCAATGCGCCGCTGGCCATGAGCGTAGGACGCCGAAATGGTTGCGACTCGCGCCACAGTTCAGCGATTGGCGGGCGCTAGTTTGTGCGACTGACCTACGCGCTTGTGATCACCGCGAGTGTTGGTGCCGGTCACGATTGACGGGCTTCCGTCTGGAAATGGCGACAGCGATGGTGGAGGCCGCTTGCCAGCAGCGGCTTTGCAGCGGTTGCGGTCCTGCGACTTGAAGGACTCAACGCCGTAAAGCTGCCGTTCAACGTTGAAGTTAGGCAGCAAATTCTTTGCGCTCGCCCAGCCGCCTGCAAATTGAACCCGATGCACACAGCCTAGCGACCTAGTCATGCTCGCCGCCAGGCACATGCACGCCCAAGTTCTCAGCATCAACGTCCAGACCGCCTCCAGGCTTCTGAAGCACGCCCCGAGGAATGCAAAGGCCGATGAGAAATGCACAAAGACCAATCATGCCAACCGTCAAGGATGCGAGCGGGTTCAAGTCACTGCTTCCGGAAACGAACTGCCCCAACATCACCGCGGCAATCGCGAGAAGGAGAGTCCCAACCACCAGAACAACGGCACGCATTGAGTCTTGCATTTGATGCCTAACGTTGGAGTTAATCGGGCGCCGAAGGCGTCCGCTGCAATGATGGGTTGGGCCTCACGTCCTGGGCCAGATGCGGGACAGCCAAGGTTCGATGTCCGTATACAAACGATGCCGGGACCTGAACATAGCCTCACGCTCAACGCCAATGTTCTGTAGCGGGTCAAGCGAGATGAACGAGGAGAACGTCCGATCTTCATGAACGATCATGTCCATGATTACATGCGAACTCTTAGTTGATTCAATCAACTGCGGGGCAAGGTCAAGCAGGACTTGAAGCTCGTCGGGTTCTAGGACTCGAGTTCTTCGCTTCGCCTCTCGCAGCACCGACTTGGTAACGGCAAATAGATCGCCGCAGATTGAGGTACCCCGCGATGAAGTTTGGAACTCGCAGTTCAGGAAGATGCACCGGAAACGTGGAGGGGCCTTGCTCAAAAAGCTGGCGACCAGCAGTTGAACGAGTGCCGCTGATGGTGGACTGTCTAGCACCCTAGATTTCGTAGCCATGGCAAACGCATTTGTGTGAGGCCCAACGTCCGCTGCAGCAAATGGTTAAAGCGCATTGCCTAGCTCCCTGAGGCGTTTGATTGCGGCGCGTCGGACGAACTCCTCGGAATCCAAGGAGAGCAGGCGAAGACTTTCAAGGTCGCACCTCGCATTGCAGGCCAGGCGCTCACGCACTGAGGCGTCCGCATCAGCACGCAAGATTGATTGCAACTCGGCGCTCAGCTTCCGCTTGCTTGCTACCGTTGCCCGCACCATTACGTCCCGATCGGAGGCTCTTTGATCGTTAGTTAGTGACAGGCTCACGCCCTGAGCCAGCCGGCCACCAGACTGGTCGCACGAGCCCCATGTGGAGGGCCGCTGGAGCTGGCGATGGACGCGAAGGAATTGAAGCAGTGGCTGAGTTCGGTGTCGCGGCT
>NZ_JAFAGT010000088.1 GCF_019237615.1 Roseateles sp.
CGCGAGCAAGGCATCTCGTCCCTCAACAGCGATGCCGAGCATCAGGTGTGGTTGAGCTCGCTCGGCATCGTGGAATGCATTGCCTACACGGCGTCACGTATCAAACGCTGAGCAGGCCGGCAAGGACGCCCACGACTTACCGCTTACCCTCGTCATGCACCCGCTTCACGTGCTGCGAAGCAGGCTGGTCAACCTCCACAAGCTCCCAGAAAAGCAGAATGACAAGGGCGAATTGCAACTGGTCCTGGCCATCGGAGTCGTTCGAGAGTTCCTGAAGAGGACGGCGGCGATCGAGCCCGCGGAGAGGGTGGCGACAGGCCGTAGCCCGATTCAGCGCTACGTCAACGACATCGTCATGATGGCCCGCGGCGACGCGGGCAAGAAAGTGGCCAAGCGGGCTGGCATCTACGTGGCTGATGCGATCGATCCGTCGCTGATCCCTGCAGGCCCTTTTTGGGAGAAGGCATGGCCGCGCATCAAACCCCTGATGTCGTCTGAATGGAGCGGCAAGTATTCCGCTCCCGGCGAAAAAGCGGTCGAGCCTGCCCCTTCGTCAGGGAGCAGAGGGTGACACGAGCATCGAGATCGTCAAGCAGCGCCTCAGCGCCGCGTGCCGGCGAGACGCGGCGAAAGTTGTCTTTCTCACTGGGCGATGGTGTCAGGGTAGGACGCATCAGTGGCGGCTCGCGCTGGGAAAAGCTCTCAAAAGCAAATGGCCACGAATCGCGCCAAGTGCCCGTCCCATCGACGGTTGGGCACTTGCTACCCATGAGCGTTCACAGCCCCGGAATCAGCGAGCGGTGAGTGGCCGCGCCGGTCATCGCGCCGTCGCCAACCGCAATGGCCACATTGGCAAATGCCAGTGCCGCGTCCCCGCAGGCGAACACGCCGGGCACGCTGGTTTCCATCAGCGTGCGGCGCAGATAGGGCCTGGCCGGCCCCTGCTCGAACTCGCAGCCCAGCTGCTCGGCCAGCGGGCTGGCCATGCGGGTGCGCGTGGCCGTGAACAGGCCGGCCAGCGGCACACGGCGGCCATCCTCCAGCTCCACGGTCATCTCTTCGCTGATGCGCGCGATCGGCACGGCCTCGACCGTCACGCCGCGCGCGGCCAGCGCCCGCGCCTGCTCGGCATCGGGCACGAAGGCGTCGTTCAGGAAAAACGTCGTCGGCCCCCAGTCGGGCAGCATCAGCGCGTGGTGCATGGACTGCGGGCCGCTCGCCAGCACGCCGATGGCGCCGCCACCAAGCTCGTAGCCATGGCAATAGGGGCAGTGGAAGACCGTCCGGCCCCAGCGCTGCATCAGGCCCTCGACGAGCGGCAGCTCGTCGACGACGCCGGTCGCCAGCACCAGGCGCTGCGCCCGCAGCGTGTCGCCGCCGACGTCGACCTCGAAGCCCTCACCCTGCCGGCGCGCCGCGGCCGCCAGGCCTTCGCGCCAGTCCACGTTGGGATAGGCCGCCAGCTGCACCCTCGCCTCGCACTGGATGTCGCCGGGCGCGCGGCCGTCCTGGCCGAGGAAGCCGTGCGAAGCGTCGGCGAAGCGGTTGCGCCGCTGGCCGGCATCGACCACGACGATGCGCCGGCGTGCCCGGGCGAGCTGCAGCGCAGCGGAGAGGCCGGCAAAGCTGCCGCCGACGACGAGGGCGTCATACATCATGGTTCAGGTCCTGGGTTGAGAGGCCGCGCTCCTGCATGCGGCGGTGGAAATCCTCGGCCAGCACGGACAGCTTGACGCCGTGCAGGCGCGCAACGAGCAAGGCCTCGGCCTCGGCATAGGCGGCGCCCAGCGCCGAATTGACGGCTTGCTCGACGAGGCAGGACGAACGCTCGTCGCGCAGTCCGGCGGCCAGGAAGGGCGGCGCGCCCAGGGCGGCGTGTACGTCGCCCAGCGTCATCGCCGACAGCGGGCAGCCCAGCACCCAGCCGCCGCCATGCCCCTTGGCCGACGCGACGAAGCCGGCGCGCCGCAGGCCCGCCATCAGCCGCCGCACGACGACGGGGTTGGTGTTCATCGCCCGCGCCAGCGTCTCGGAGGTCGCCGGAGCCCCGGTCTCCGCCATGTGGAGCAGCAGGTGCAGCACCCCGGAAAGTCGGCCGTCTCGTTTCATGCAACCATATTAGTTCCATGAAACAAACAGCACCGGGCCGGCCGCCCTTGCCCCCGCACTGGCCGGGGTCTTGCCCGCCGGCGCGGGCGGCCGTCGATTCGTCGGCGAATGGCGACGATTCGCCTGATCGCGGCAGCGCCGCCGGCCGCGGCCGTGTCTACTAGCGCCCGTTGCCCTTCGGGACCGAGCCCGCCCATGAGAACCCGCCGCCATCGCACCTACCCGCGCCGCCATCCCGGCAGTCGCATCGTCTTCGGCCTGGTCGTCATCGGCTTCGGCGTCCTGGCCCTGCTGGACAACCTCAAGGTCTTCGGCATGCCGCTGCTGCGCACCTTCTGGCCGCTGGTCTTCGTGCTGTTCGGCATGGCGCGGCTGGCCCGTCCCCGCCATGCCGGCAGCTGGCTGTTCGGCCTGGGGCTGGTCCTCATCGGCGGACTGCTGACGGCGCGCAACCTGGGTTATGCCGACTTCAACCCGCGCGACTGGTGGCCCGTCTTCGTCATCCTGCTGGGCCTGGCCATCCTGGCGCGCGGCCTGTTCCCGCGCCGGCGCCGGGAGACCTGCTTCCAGGCCTCCACGCTGGAGCATGGCGAGCGCATCGACGTCGACGCCAGCTTCAGCGCCATCAGCCAGCGCTACGACTCGCGCAGCTTCAAGGGTGGCCGCATCGCCAGCACCTTCGGCGGCGTGGAGGTGGACCTGAGCCAGGCCGCGATCGACGGCGCCGAGGCGCGGCTGGATATCTCCGCCAGCTTCAGCGGCGTCGAGCTGCGCGTGCCGCGCGACTGGCTGGTGGTGGTGGAGGTCTCGTCGACCTTCGGCGGCGTCGAGGACAAGACCGTCCCGCCCATGACGCCCGGCCCGCGCCTGGTGCTGCGCGGCGACGTGATGTTCGGCGGCGTCGAAATCAAGAACTGACACCGCCTTGCATCCGCTGCTGAACCATCTGCGCGGGCTGGCCGCCTACCTGCTGGCCTGGGTGCTGGCCGGCCTGGCCCTGGCCGCCCTGCTGCAGGCACTGGGCATCGCGCCGCTGGGCTGGGCCCTGCCCTGGACGGTGCCGCTGTGCGGCGTGCTCGCCTTCGTGCTGCTGGCCGTCTACTACCCCTGCCGCAGCCGCCCCTTCGGCAGCGTCGGCTGGGCGGCCGCGCTGGGCTATCGCGCCGGCCTGGTGCTGACGCTGGCCGCCGTCATGACAGCCCTGGCCGCCGGCTGGGACGCCGCCGGCGGCCTGTTCGGCCACCCCGAGGGCTGGGTCGGCCTGGGCCGCCGCGGCGTGGCGCTGCTGGGCGCGGGCCTGCTCGCGCTGCTGGCCCTGTCCGTGCTGGCGCACGACGTGCTGATCGCCTTCCAGGGCGCCCAGGCTGCCAGCGAGCGTGAGGCCCAGGCCCGGCTGCTGGCGCGCGACATGGAGCTGCAACTGCTGCGACTGCAGATCGACCCGCATTTCCTCTTCAACAGCCTGAACTCCATCAGCGCCCTCACCCACCTGGACCCGGCCGCCGCCCGCGCCATGGCCATAGACCTGGCGCAATTCTTCCGCCGCACGCTGGACCTCGCCGGCCGCGAGCGCATCCGGCTGGAGGACGAGCTGGGCCTGGTGTCGCATTACCTCGCCATTGAGCAGCAGCGCCTGGGCGACAAGCTGACGACCGCTGTCGACGCCGAGCCCGCCAGCCTGGACGCGCTGCTGCCACCGCTGACGCTGCAGCCGCTGGTGGAGAACGCCCTCAAGCACGGCCTGCGCCCGCGCGACGACGGTGGCCTGCTGCGCGTGCAGGCGCTGGCGCACGATGGCTGGCTGCACCTGGCCGTGCGCAACCCCGTCCCCGCCACGCCGTCCAAGGAAACCGGCCTGGGCCTGGGCCTGCGCAACCTCCGCGAACGCCTGGCGGCGCAATACCACGGCCGTGCCCGCATGCAATGGGGAGCCACGCCCGAGGGCTTCGCCGTCGAGATCTCACTGCCTTACGAAGCCTCGCCATGACCCTGCGCGCCCTCATCGCCGAAGACGAACAGCTGGCCCGCCGCCTGCTGGCCGAGTACCTGCGACCCCATGCCGACATCAGCCTCGTCGCCGAGGCGGACAACGGCCTGGACGCCGCACGCGCCATCACCGAACTCAAGCCCGATCTTGTCTTCCTCGATATCCAGATGCCCAAGCTCACCGGCCTGGAGGTGCTGGAGCTGACCGGCCGGCGCGACGGCATCATCTTCACGACGGCCTACGACCAGCATGCAATGCGCGCCTTCGAGCTGCACGCGGTGGACTACCTGCTCAAGCCCTTCTCGCAGGCCCGCTTCGACGCCGCACTGGAGCGCGCGCGATTGCTTCTGGGCCAGGCCGCGCCGGGGCTGGAGCAGCTGGTGGCGCCGGCCGGACCAGTGCTGGCGCGCGTGCTGGTGCGCGACGGCGATGGCATGCAGGTGCTGCCGGTCGACGACATTGCCTACATCGAGGCCCAGGCGGACCAGGTCGCCTTCCACGCCCAGGGCCGCGAGCACCTGAAGAACCAGCGCATCTCCGAGCTGGAGACCCAGCTGGACCCCACGCGCTTCGTGCGCGTGCATCGCTCCTTCATCATCAACCTGGCCGCGCTGCAAGGCCTGGAGCGCACCGACAGCGACGCCCATGTCGCCCGCATGAGGAACGGCAAGCGCATCCCCGTGAGCCGCAGCGGCTACGAGCGGCTGCGCAAGGCGATCTGAACGCGACGGGGCGAATGAGTGGCGAGGCCGGCCGCGCCGCCGCCGGCAACGCATTCGAGTCGCCCCAGCAGGCCGTCGCGGAGTCCGACTCCAGAACTTCCGGGCCAGCACCTCGCAGGCCACCAAGCCCCACAGGCCAGAACCTTTCGAGCTTGCCTCCCGGCACCCGCCGGAGCCCCGCTCAGACAGTACCGCCCAGGCCCGGCGTCTTCAACGGGCCTGGGCACCCCTCCATCAGGCCAGTGCCGGCGCCGGCAGCGGTAGGCCGTCCTGCGCGGCACCACGCCGAGGACGGCTGATTGCCGCGGCCAGGGCGAGGGCCAGCAGCACCAGCATCACGCTGGCCGGCTCGGGCACGTGGGCCAGCGGCGAGCCGTTGCTCAACAGGTCGAGCGCGGCCGCGCCCAGCATCGCGTGGGCGGCCTTGGTCGGATGGATCTGATCCCAGAACACCCAGCTGTCGGCATTGGCGCAGCTGATCTCGGTCAGGTTCAGGAAGCCCAGCGAACGGCACTGGCCGGTCGTGTTGCTGAAGCCGTACGAAGCCGGGTGGTCCAGCACATCGTTGAAGATCGAGAACACGTCGAGAAAGTAGATCGAGGCCGTGGTGTGGCTGTTGATCTCGTCCAGCATCGTCAGCAGCGTGTCATTCCACAGCTTGCTCACCTGCGAGGCCGAGCTGGCATTCGCGCCGGTGCGGAACTCGGGGATGCGGCCCAGGTCCGGCAGGTTGGGCACCAGCAGCGTGGTCGCACCCGAGTTCAGCAGGCCGGTCAGCACGCCGCTGAGGCTGCCGATCGCGCTCTGGATCGCGCTCAGGGGGTTGGCCTTGCCGACCAGGTCGCGAGCATCGTTGCCGCCGCCCCAGACGATGTACAGCGCGTTGGCGTCGGCGCCGCCGGCGCCCTTGCCCGAGGTGTACGAGGCGTACTGGTTCAGCACCCCGGCCGACTGGCCGCTGGCGTTGTCGATGCGCGCGCCGCCATGGGCGTAGTTGTTGCCGTTGCTGCGCGAACGCGTGGCCGGGGCCAGGCCCAGGCCGGTGGCCAGGCTCTCGTGCCAGACCGGGCCGTTGGAGAAGCGCCCGTTGGCGCCATAGCCGGCCGTATTGGCGATGATGGCATTGGTGCCCAGCACCGCCTGCGTGTTGCCGGTGTCGGACAGGCTGTCGCCGAACACGTAGATCGTGCTGAAGGACGGAACGGCATGGGCCGCGGGCAGGCACAGCGCCAGCGCCACCTTGACCAGGGCCGAGCGTATCCAGCCGGTACGGCTAACTATTGAACTCATTGTTGTCTCCATTTTTTTGGTTTAGCCCGGACCGATTTGAGGAAACACGACCCGCGACGTAAATCGCGGGGTTGAGCGGGGCACTAACCCGGGTTGACAAGGCCGCGGCCGTTCGCGCGCCGGCACCGCCTGACGGCGGCGTCATGGCCGGGAGTCAGGTCTCGGCGAAGGCGTCGCGGAAACCCGCGGGGATCGCGAACACGCTGGCGGCGACCGGCGCCTCGCTCACGGACAGCAGCCGCGATTCGCTGCGCTCGCCATCGCGGCGCTGCTCCTGCATCAGCAGCGGCAGCTGGCCGAGCTTGACGACCGGCAGCAGCGGATTGCCCTTGAGCACGGCCGGCAGTTGCGCCGCCGTCAGCCGGCTCAGATGCCCGTAGGCCTCGGACATCGCACCCAGCAACTCCAGCACCCCTTCGCCTCCCGGCACGCGGCGCGGCTCGGCGGCACAGACCCGGCCGGCGGCCGCGCCGCCGACGCGCATGTCGTGCCAGCGGCAATCGATGCCGGCAGCCCGTCCGCCCTGCGCCGCGGCGCCGAAGCTGAGCATCTCGCTGGCGGGCGCGGGCGGGCCGCCGAGCAACTCGGCCAGCGCGCCTTCGGCCCGGGCCCGCTCGGCCGGCGGCAGAGAGTCGATCCGCGCGCGCGTCTGGCGCATCGCCGCATTGACCTCGACGGCCAGCCGCTCAAGATGCGGCCGGTCGAGTTGCCGGTAGGTGCGCCCACCATGATCGAGCAGGATCAGCAGCCGGCTGGCACGCTGGTACAGCATGGTGGCCTGCCCGGCCTCGTTGAGCACCGCGACATGCGTCGGCGAGACCGCAATGCGCAGGCGCTCGCTGCGCGCGCCGACGCGCTGGTCGAACTCGAGCGTCGAACTGCCCGGTGCGGCAAGGGTCGAGGCGGGCAGCATCGTCAAGCTCATCGCGGACATGGTGGCGAGCAAGGTGAGGCGCATCGTCGCGAAGCATTCCATCTGGGGTCCCCAAGGCCGTGCCGTCTGGCTTGCCGTCCAGTATTGCCCGGCGAGCCCCCGGGGCCTCATAGAGGCTGCCCTGAGATCGTGCATGCATGTCCGATCTTCCGGCGAAAGCGATGCGCTGCGCGCCAAACCGCGTTGTTCGCACCGCACGGGGCCAAGACAGCCCGGCGCGCAATACTGTCGGCTGCGCAAGGCGATCCGCGCGATCAAGCCTCGCATGAAGGGCCCCACGCCGCTGCACGCCGGCGCCAGAATCGGGCGATGCGCCTCCTCGCCCCCGCCCTGCTCGCACTCGCGGCGCTCGCCGCCCATGCCGACGACCCGGCGCCCGCGGAGGCCCAACGCGGGCTCATCGCCCGGCCCAGCGGCCAGATCAAGGCAGCGGACGGCAGCATCGTCTGGGACTTCGCCGACTACGGCTTCGTCCAGGGTGACGCGCCGGCCACGGTGAACCCCAGCCTGTGGCGCCACGCCAGGCTCAACAACGAAATCGGGCTGTTCAAAGTCACGGACGGCCCGGCGGGCGGCATCTGGCAACTGCGCGGCTTCGACCTCGCCAACTTGACCCTGGTCGACGGCAAGACCGGCTGGATCGTCATCGACACGCTGTCGTCGGGCGAGACGGCCGCCGCGGCGATGGCCTTCGCGCGCCAGCACCTGGGCAACCGGCCCGTGTCGGCCATCGTCTTCACGCACAGCCATGCCGATCATTTCGGCGGCGCACTGGGCGTCATCACCCCCGAGGAGGCCGCCGCGCGGCGCGTGCCCGTCATTGCGCCCGCGGGCTTCATGGAGGAGGCGACCAGCGAGACCCTGCTCGTCGGCACCGCGATGGGCCGGCGCGCCACCTGGATGTACGGCAACCTGCTGCCGCGCAACGCGAACGGATCGGTCGACACCGGCCTGGGCAAGGCGCTCGCGCTCGGGCGCCTCGGCATGCTCGCGCCGACGCAGCTGGTCGAGGGCGAGCGCCAGGAGCTGGTCGTCGACGGCCGCCGCCTGGTCTTCCACAACGTGCCCGGCAGCGAGGCCCCGGCCGAGTTCGTCATCGAGCTGCCGGAGTTCAAGGCGTTCTGCGGTGCCGAGCTGCTCAGCCACAACCTGCACAACCTGCTGACCCCGCGCGGCGCCAAGGTGCGCGACGCGCTGCGCTGGGCCGGCTACCTCGACGCCGCGCAGGACTGGGTGGCCGGTGCCGACGTCGTCTTCAACAGCCACCAGTGGCCCGTATGGGGCGAGGCCCGCATCCACCGGTTCATCGGCGCCCAGGCCGACGTCTACCGCTTCATCCACGACCAGACCGTTCGCGGCATCAACCAGGGCCTCAACGCCGAGGAGATCGCCGAGCAGATCCGGCTGCCCAGGGCCCTGCGGGACGAGTTCGACGTGCGCGGCTACTACGGCGAGCTGAAGTTCAACGTGCGCGCCGTCTACCAGTTCTACCTGGGCTTCTTCGACGGCCACCCCAGCCACCTGGATCCGCTGCCGCCGGTCGAGGCCGCGCGCCGCTACGTGAAGCTGGCCGGCGGCATCGACAAGCTGGTGAGCGCCGCCCAGGCCGCGTTCGATGCGGGCGACCACCGCTGGGCGGCTGAACTGCTGCGTCATGCCGTGCTGGCCGATGCCGGCAACGCAGCGGCCCGCGAGCTGCTGGCCAGGACCTTCGAGCAGCTCGCGTGGGCCGCCGAGTCTGCGCCGCAGCGCAACATCTACCTGTCCGGCGCGCTGGAGCTGCGCGGCGGCGGCGGGTCCAGGGGCCTGGGCCTGGCGGCGCTGGGCGACCTGCTGCAGCACGTGCCCATCGCACGCTTCATCGAGCGCTCGGCCGCGTCGCTGGACCCGGTCCGGGCCGAGGGCGTGAACCTGAAGATCAACCTCGTCTTCAGCGACCTCGGCGAGACCTATGTGCTGAGCGTCGCCAACTCGGTGCTGCGCTACCGCAAGGGCGTGGCCGACGCGGATGCCAACGCGACGTTGACACTGCCCAAGGCCGTCTACCTGCGGCTGCTGGGCGGCCAGCTCACGGCCCGCGAGGCGCTGGCAAGCGGCGACGTGCAGGTGGGCGGCAATCCCCTGGCGCTGGGCCGCTTCTTCGGCCTCTTCCAGGCCGCGAGCGGCAACTTTCCCATCGTCACGCGCTGACGGCAGCTCGCGTCCAGGCTCCGTCCTACAGGCTGCGCGCGAACCGGCGGCCAGACTTCGGGCATGCGCTGGCTCGAATCGATACGCCCGCTCGGGCGCGTGCTGCGGCTGACCTTCGACGGCTTCCTGGCCAACCGCGGCCCGCGCATGGGCGCCGCGCTGGCCTACTACACGCTGTTCTCGCTGGCACCGCTGCTGCTCATCGTCGTCTCCGTGGCCGGCCTGGTCTGGGGCGGTGACGCGGTGCGCGGCGAACTCTTCGACCAGCTCGCCCGCCTGTTCGGCAGCGCCGCCGCCTCGACGGTGCAGGCGCTGCTGAAGACGGTCTCATGGCCCGCCGGTGGCTGGCTCAACACCGTGCTGGGCCTGGGCCTGATGCTGGTGGGTGCGACGACGATGTTCGCCGAGCTGCAAGACGCGCTGGACACCATCTGGCGCGTGCCGGCCCGGCCCGTGCAGGGCTGGCTGAACTGGTTGCGCACGCGGCTGCTGAGCTTCGGCCTCATCCTGGGCCTGAGCTTCCTGGTGCTGGTGTCGCTGCTGCTGGACGCCGTGCTGTCGGCCGCCCAGTCCTTCTGGCAGCCCTGGTTCGGCGACTGGCTGCGCGTCGCGGCCATCGCCAACGCCCTCATCAGCCAGGGCCTGGTCGTCGCCGTGTTCGCGTTGATCTTCAAGTGGATGCCGCGCGTGCGCGTCGCCTGGCGCGACGTGCTGCTGGGCGCCCTGGTGACCGCCGGGCTGTTCGCGCTGGGGCGCCACGGCATCGGCAGCTATCTGCGGCACAGCGGCGTGGCCTCGGGCTTCGGCGCGGCGGCCTCGGTGGTGGCGCTGCTGGTGTGGGTCTACTTCTCCGCGCAGATCCTGCTGATAGGCGCCGAGTTCACCTGGGCCTATGCCCGCGTGCTGGGTTCGCGGCGCGACATGCCGGAGCAGGCACACTGGCAGCCCGACTCCCCTCCCCCGCCCCGATGACCCTCACCACCGACGACGGCCTGAAGCTCCATCTCCGCCACTGGCCCGCCGCGGCGCCCACGCGCGGCCAGGTGCTCATCGTGCATGGCCTGGGCGAGCACATCGAGCGCCATGCCGCTGTCGCGGCGGCGCTGAATGCGGCCGGCTGGGACGTGCACGGCTGGGACCACCGCGGCCATGGCAAGAGCGAGGGCCGGCGCGGCGACATTCCCGAGCATGACGCGCTGCTGCGCGACACGGCCCGCGTCATCGACGCGGTGCGCCGACCCGGCGCCCGCCTGGTGCTGCTGGGCCACAGCATGGGTGGCCTTGTCGCCGGACGCTTCGCCGCCGAGGCGCTGACGGGCCGGCCGGCGGCGTGGAGCCGCCCGCTGGACGGCCTGGTGATGTCCTCGCCGGCCCTGGACGCCGGCCTCAACACCGGCCAGAGGCTGGCCCTCGCGCTGGCCGGCGCACTGGCGCCGGGCCTGGCCGTCAGCAATGGCCTGAAGCCCGAATGGATCTGCCACGACGCCGTGGTCGTGCGGGCCTATGTCGCGGACCCGCTGGTGCACGACCGCATCACCGCGCGGCTGACGCGCTTCATCGTTGACGCTGGCGCCCACGTCCTGGACGCCGCGCCGCGCTGGGCGCTGCCGACGCTGCTGATGTGGGCCGGAGCCGACCGCTGCGTGGCGCCGCGCGGCAGCGCGGCCTTCGCCGCCGCCGCGCCCGCAGGCGTCGTCGCGAGCCGCCCCTGGCCGGGCCTGGCGCACGAGATCTTCAACGAGCCAGAGAAGGCCGCGGTGCTGGCGGCGCTCACGGACTGGCTGGACGCCTGATCGCGTCCAGGCGGTCCACCACCAGCTCCAGCCGCAGCAGCGGATTGTCCAGCGCCATCAGTCGCTGGCGCGCCTCCAGCGGCATGGGCAGCAGCTCGGCCCAGCGGTTGGACAACCAGCCGGCGTCGCCCCACCGGCAGGGCGGCTGCACCGGCAGGTCCTCGGCGGCGGCGCGCTGCGCCCAGCCGGCCATCAGGTCCTGCAGCTGCAGCGCTGCGGCGCCGAGGTCCTCGGGTACGGCCACGGCCGCATCGTCCGCCAGCGGCTCCAGCCGGCCGACCCACAGGCCATGGCTCAGGCGGCGGCTCTGCAGCAGCCGGAAGCGCTGCGCGCCGCGCGCGCGGATCTGGATGAGGCCGGGCTGGGGGCGTTCGAACTGCGCGATGCGCGCCAGCGTGCCGATGTCGTGGAAGGACTCGGCCTTGAAGCCCTCGCCCTCGCGCCGGCGCACCTCGTCGCCGGCCGTCAGCGCGATGACGCCGAAGGGCTCACCGCGGGCATGGCAGCGCTGCACCATGTCCAGATAGCGCGGCTCGAAGATGCGCAGCGGCAGGTGGCCGTCGGGGAACAGCACCGAGCGCAGCGGGAACAGCGGCATCTCGGTGTCGTGCATGGCTCAGCGGGTCTTGTCCGCGATGCGCTGGCGCAGCAGCGGCAGCATCGCCAGCGCCGCCTCGCGTCCGGCCTGAACCGAGCGGCGGCGGGCCGTGAAGTCGGCGCTGCCTATGCCGTCCAGCCGGGGCCGGATGACGACGTCGGCCTCGCGCAGCTCGAACGTGTTGATGCTGCGGCCCATGATGGAGAAAGTCTGCATCAGCATGCGGAAGGCGTCGCCGGGCGGGTCTTTCTCGGGCGGCGACGTGATGTCCACGGCGACGACCAGCTGCGCCCCCATCTCGCGGGCGAAGCGCACCGGCACCGGCGACACCAGGCCGCCGTCGACATACTCGCGCTGGCCGATGCGCACCGGCTGGAACACCGCCGGCACGGCGCTGGACGCGCGCACGGCCGTGCCGGTGTCGCCGCTGCGGAACAGGATGGCCGAGCCATCGGCCAGGTCGGTGGCGACGATGCCCAGCGGCAGCGCCATCTGGTCGATGTTCTTGCCGCCGGTCTTGTCGCGGATGTAGCGCGCCAGCGCCTCTCCGCGGATCAGGCCACGCAGCGGGAAGGACCAGTCGGTGATGGCGCCCTCGTCCATGGTCTCGGCAAGCTGCTGCATCTCCTTGCCGCTCTTGCCGGAGGCGTAGAGCGACGCCACCAGGCTGCCGGCCGAGGTGCCGGCGACCAGGTCCACCTTGATGCCGTTCTCCTCCAGCACCTGGATGACGCCGATGTGGGCGAAGCCGCGCGCGGCGCCGCCGCCCAGGGCCAGGCCCAGGCGCGGCGGCCGGGGGGCCGGCTTGACGACGGGCGGGGGCTCGGGCGTCGGCACGACGACCGGCGGCGGCGGGCTTTGCAGCATGGAGCAGCCGGCGAGGAACGTGATCAGGGCGGCAAGCCCGGCGCGGCGGAGAAAGGCAGGAGTCATGTCGAAAACGGGTTGGCGCGGCGCACGATAACCGAGGCGGGCCTGACGCCCGGCGCCAGGCGCCAGCCCCGCTTCAGCCGAGCTTGTAGCTTTGCAGGTGGATGCTGGTCTCTGTGCCGGCGATGCCCTTGATGAGGCGCACCCGCTCCAGCACGTCGGCCAGCTCCTGCAGGCTGGAGCTGCGGATCTCGGCCAGCAGGTCCCAGCGGCCGTTGGTGTCGAACAGGCCGGTGATGCCGGGCTCGCCCAGCAGCATGGCGACGACCTCGCGGGTGCGGTTGCCCTCCACGGTGATGCTCATCCAGGCGGTGATCTGGTCGGGCACGGTGTCGGGCCGCAGGCGCACCGTGTAGCCGGTGATGACACCGTCGTCCTCCAGCCGGGCGATGCGGTTGGTGACGGTGCCGCGCGAGACCTTGAGCCGGGCCGCCAGCGTGGCGACGCTGGCCCGGGCGTCGGTGCGCAGCAGGGCGAGGAGTTGCTGGTCCAGGGCGTCCATATCGATCAGATCGTCAATATGCATTGCCATTCTGACAAATCACACCGCATTCGGCGACAGGAGTTGCGCTTCTGTTTGGCGGGCCGCCTGCAAAGAATGGACGCAAACGCCTCAAGGAGACCGACATGACCACCGTCCTGACGACCCGGGACGTCGCCTGCATCGCGCAGCGCGTGGGACTTCCCGACCTGCCGCGCCGCCTCGTCGCCTGTCTCGAAGCGGACTACCTGCGCTGGGCCGAGTTCGACAAGACGCCGCGCGTCGCCACCCATTCGCCGGACGGCGTCATCGAGCTGATGCCCATCGCCGACGCCAGCCTCTACAGCTTCAAGTACGTCAACGGCCACCCCAGGAACCACCGCGTCGGCCTGCCGACCGTGATGGCCTTCGGCGTGCTCGCCGATGTGGCCACCGGCGCCCCCCTCCTGCTCTCCGAGCTGACGCTGACGACGGCGCTGCGTACCGCGGCCACGTCCGCCATGGTCGCCAGGCACTGGCCCGCCCCGACAGCCGCGTGATGGCGCTGATCGGCAACGGCGCGCGGAGCGAGTTCCAGGCCCCGGCCTTCCACCACCTGCTGGGCATACGCGAGCTGCGCCTGTTCGACATCGACCCCGCCGCCACGGCCCGGCTGGTGCGCCACCTGCAGGCCACACCGGGCCTGGTGCAGACCGTCTGCAACTCGGCGGCCGAGGCCGTGCGCGGCGCCGACATCGTCACCACCGCGGCGGCCGACAAGAGCAGCGCCACCATCCTGACGCCCGACATGGTCCAGCCCGGCATGCACGTCAACGGCGTAGGCGGCGACTGCCCCGGCAAGACCGAACTGCACCCCGGCGTGCTGGCGGCGGCGCGCGTCGTCGTCGTCGAGTACGAGCCGCAGTCGCGCGTCGAGGGTGACGTGCAGCAGATGCCGGCCGACTTCCCCGTCGCCGAGTTCTGGCGCGTGCTGGCCGGCCGCCCCCCGGGCGCGAGTCGTCGGAGCAGGTCACCGTGTTCGACTCGGTCGGCTTCGCGCTGGAGGACTTCTCGGCGCTGCGCCTGCTGCGCGACCTCGGCGCCCAGCTGGGCCTGGGCGCGCCGCTGGACCTGATCCCGCAGATGGCCGACCCCAAGGAGCTGTTCGGCGAACTGCACCTGAACGGAAAGCTGCAGGTCGCCTGAGGGCTCTTTGATCGTTAGTTAGTGACAGGCTCACGCCCTGAGCCAGCCGGCCACCAGACTGGTCGCACGAGCCCCATGTGGAGGGCCGCTGGAGCTGGCGATGGACGCGAAGGAATTGAAGCAGTGGCTGAGTTCGGTGTCGCGGCT
>NZ_JAFAGT010000010.1 GCF_019237615.1 Roseateles sp.
ATTCCCTTCACGGACGCGCTGCGCGGCCAGGTGCGCGGCCTCGCGCAGGACCTCAACGAAGAGGGGCTGCGCGTGCTGGCCGTCGCCTATAAATGGATGCCGGGCGAGGATCGCGCCTATACGATGGAGGACGAGACGGACCTCGCGCTCGCGGGCTACATCGCCTTCCTCGATCCGCCCAAGGAGACCGCCGGGCCGGCCATCGCCGCCCTGCAGCAGCACGGCGTCCGGGTCAAGATCCTGACCGGCGACAACGAGCTGGTGACGGCCAAGATCTGCCGTGAAGTTGGCCTCAGGGTGGAGGGCATGCTGCTTGGCTCGCATATCGAGACCATGGACGACCAGCAGCTGGCACAGGCAGCGGAGTCGACCACGGTGTTCGCCAAGCTGACGCCGACCCACAAGGAACGCATCGTGCGGCTGTTGCACAACAAGGGCCACGTGGTCGGTTTCATGGGCGACGGCATCAACGACGCGCCGGCCTTGCGTGCAGCCGACATCGGCATTTCGGTCGACACCGCGGTCGATATCGCCAAGGAAGCGGCCGACATCATCCTGCTGGAAAAGAGCCTGATGATCCTGGAGCAGGGTGTGCAGGAAGGGCGCAAGACCTTCGCCAACATGCTCAAGTACATCAAGATGACGGCCAGCTCCAACTTCGGCAACGTCTTCTCGGTGCTGGTGGCCAGCGCGTTCATTCCCTTCCTGCCCATGCTGCCGCTGCAGCTGCTGGTTCAGAACCTGCTTTACGACATCTCGCAGATCGCCATCCCCTTCGACCGCGTGGACGACGAGTTCCTGGTGCGGCCGCAGCGCTGGGACCCGGCCGACCTGGGGCGCTTCATGGTGTTCTTCGGGCCGATCAGCTCGGTCTTCGATATCGCGACCTATGCGCTGATGTGGTTCGTCTTCGGTGCCAACACGCCCGAGCAGCAGACGCTGTTCCAGTCTGGCTGGTTCGTCGTGGGCCTGCTGACTCAGACGCTGATCGTGCACATGATCCGCACGCGCAAGCTGCCCTTCGTGCAGAGCATCGCGGCGCCGCCGCTGCTGGCGATGACGGCGCTGATCGTTGCGCTGGGCATCTTCCTGCCCATGGGGCCGGTGGCGGGCTACTTCAGGCTGCAGGCGCTGCCGCCGCTGTACTTCGCCTTCCTGCCGCTGATCCTGCTGGCCTACATGGGGCTCACGCAGTCGGTCAAGGGCTGGTACGCCCGGCGCTACGGCTGGCAGTGAACGGTCACGCAAGCCCCGTACGCTGAGCCCCCCCCAAGAGGAGAGACATGCAAGCTTTTCAGAACCTGAACCTGCCTTCGCTGCTGGACACCGTGACCAGCGTCGGCGCGGCATTCGCGCTTGGCGCGGCCATCGGCCTGGAGCGGCAATGGCGGCAGCGCACGGCGGGCCTGCGGACCAACGCGCTGGTGGCCGTCGCGGCGGCCGTGTTCGTCGACATGGCGAACCGGCTGGGCGGCCATGACGCGGCCGTTCATGTCGTGGCCTATGTGGTCTCGGGCGTGGGCTTCCTTGGCGCCGGCGCCATCATGAAGGAGGGCGCAAACGTCATCGGGCTGAACACGGCCGCGACGCTGTGGGGCTCGGCCGCCGTGGGGGCCTGCGCCGGGGCGGACCTGCTTGCCGAGGCGCTGGTCGCGACGTTCTTCGTGCTGGCCAGCAACACGCTGCTGCGCCCGGTGGTCAACCGCATCAACCGGCGCCCGCTGAAGGAGAGCGCGGGCGAGGCCAGCTATGTGGTGCAGCTGGTCTGCGCGCCCGATGACCAGGCGGAGCTGCGCGAGCAACTCGTCGAGTACCTGGAGGCGGCCGCCTACCCGGTGCGCGAGGTCGAGGCGCGGCCGCTGGGCGACGACGCGATGGAGCTCGAAGCCCGGCTGTTCTCGACGGCGGTGGACCCCGACGAACTCGACCGCGTGATGGACGGGCTGCGCCAGCTCGAGGGCGTGCGCCAGGCCTACTGGACGGGCTCGTCGGACGAGTAGCGCATCACCGCGCGGCGCCCGGCTGCCGCAGAATCCGGGCATGCCGTTCTTCGTCTACGTCAAGATCCCGCTGGATGGGGGCCAGGCCGAGCGCATGCCGGCGCTGCACGAGGGCCTGGAGCGCGTCCTGGCTGCCCAGGCGCTGGGGGAGCTCATCGGCTGGGGTGGCTCCTTGTCGGCCCCGCCCGGCGGTCCGGGCGGGGCCGCCGTATCCCACCACCGGCTGGACATCGAGGTCATCGACCAGGGCCGGGCCCTGGCGGTGCTGCAGGATGCGCTGGCAGGCTTCGCGGCCCCGGACGGCACCGAGCTGCATTACACGGAGGCCGGCCGGGCCATGCAGAGGGTCTATGCCGGCGCCCGCTGGGCGGCCGCGACGCCCAGCACGGCGACCAGTCGCCACGCGCGCGGCCCGGGCCGCTGAAACGCCGCGGCCGTCAGCCCAGTTGGCGGTCGCTGGGCCTTGCCAGGTAGAACCACTCCGTTCCAGGCTGCGACTTGGTGTTCGGGAACACGATGCGCCCCTCGCTGGGCGCCAGCACGGCCGCGCCGCTGGCGCGCGTGCCGATGCGCTGGTCCTTCTCGATGGCGTCGAAGCTGGCCCATTCGCGCTCGAAGGCGTCACCCATGTCGTCGCGGTCGATGACGTCGTAGAGCTGCAGCAGCTCGGGCGGCTGCGCGGGGCGGTGCGGCTCGACGGCGCTCTCGTCCAGCATGCCGAGGAAGACCAGCGCGCGCAGGATGGCCAGCCGCGCGACCTCGGGGCCGTTCGGGTCCAGGTGCTGGCCGCATTCCAGCGTGATGGCCCAGCCGCCGGTGGAGCGCATGTACTCGGTGGTGCCGACGCCGTAGTGCGGGTCGCTGATGAGCGCGGCGCGGCGCGAGCCGTCGTGCTCGCGCTGCTGGCGCCGCTCCAGGCCCAGCGCGTAGGTGGACAGCCAACCCTCGACGATGCGGCCCACGCCCAGGCGCGCGGCCAGTGCCGACTCGGTGGCCTCCTGCGCGAAGGGCTCCAGGTCGCCGCTGTTGTTGCGCGGGCCGATCATCGCGAAGGCCGGGCCCTGGCCCTGGAAGCTGTGCAGGTCCAGGATGCCGTCGTGCTGTGCGATCAACGGGCACAGCACGCGCGCGATGCGGTCCTCGAAGTCGTGCACCACGGCGGGCGGGCGCAGGTTGCGGTTCAGGTTGCGGTCGCCCTCGCGGCGGTTCAGCTGGTGGGCGAGCGGGTTGACGATGGGGACGAAGGTCAGCGTGCCGCGCAGCAGCGTCAGCTCGCCGGCATCGAGCTGGCGCATGATCTCGGTCATGGCCCGGGTGCCGTGCACCTCGTTGCCATGCACTGCGCCCGTCACGAGGAAGCGCGGGCCGGGCCGCAGGCCGGCGAACTGGTGGACGCGGAGGTGGGTCGGTTGGGTCATGGCTTGAGCAGGGCGGAGGTCAGGGCCTGGTCGGCGGGGAAGACGCGGCGCGGCAGGTCGGCTGCAAGCCGGCCGGCACGACATTCGACGAGGCGGTAGAGCGTGGCGAAGGCGAAGTCGGGCGGCGCCTCGCCGGCGCCCAGCACCAGCTCACCGCCGCGGCGCACGCTGTCGGCCAGGAAGGCCGGCAGGCGCAGGTGGTAGGGGTTGCGGGCGATCTCGCCGGTGTGGCGCTCGAGCGCGGCGATGAGGCGGGCCGTGTCGGCGATGCCGGTCTGCACCAGCGCATTGGGCTGGTCTTGCGTGGACCAGAACTCGGTCAGCGCCAGCACGGTGTCGCTGCGCGCGGCGGCCAGCGCGTCGACGACGAGACGGTACACGCCACGATGGCTGGGGTTGTCGTCCAGCGCATGCGGCGCCAGCACGAGGGCGGGGCGGTGCGCGGCCAGCAGCGCGGCGATCACGGCGACATGGCTGGCCCACAGTGCCGGATCGCGCTGCGCGGTGTCGGGGCGCACGTCGGACAGGCCTTCGGCGCCGACGGCCAGACAGTCGAAGCCCAGCACGTCGCAGGCGGCCAGCAGCTCGGCCCGGCGCGCCTCGCGACGCTCGGTGCTGCTGCCCAGCGTGACGGCGACGTTGCTGATACGCCAGCCGGCCTCCCGCTGCAGGCGCAGCGGCAGGGCGCCGACGATGCATTCGTCGTCCGGATGGGGCGCGAAGATCAGGCAATGGCCGGGATGCGGCTCGGCTGCGGGTGTGGCCGGGCGGTCGGGCGGGTTGCCCAGCAGCACGGCAAAACGGTTCAGGTGCTCGCGCCAGCGGGCGAGATCGGCTTCCAGGGACGACATGCCGTCATCCTACCGAGGCGCTGGTTTCGCGGGCCATGTCGCCAGCAGCACACCCAATAAGGCCAGGCCATAGGCCAGCGCCTGCGTGGTGGACATCGACTCGCCCAGCAGCAGCCCGATCAGCGCCGTGCTGATGGGCAGGAAGACCATGAAGACGCCGGCCTTGGCCGCCGGCAGCCGCCGCAGGCCGGCCATCCACAGCCACACGGTGATGACGCTGGCCGTGGCGGCGTAGTAGCCCAGCAGCGCCCAGTCCTGCAGGCGCGGCGCGGCGAAGTCGAAGCTGGAGGCCTGCCAGATCGCCAGCGGCGCGACCAGCACCAGGCCCCAGAGGTTGATCAGCGCGCTGATGCGCTTGGGCCCCAGGCCGGCCGTCAGCTTCTTCCCGATGACGACATAGCAGCCCTCGCAGAACACGGCGGCGAGCAGTAGCAGCGCGCCCAGCGGCGTGGTCTCGGCGCCGCCCTGCTTGCCGGCGGCGACCAGAGCGATGCCGCCCACCGCGCAGGCGATGCCCGCCAGCACACGGCGGCTGAGTTGCTCGCGCAGGAAGACCCGGCTCAGCAGCGCCACGGCCGCCGGGATGCCGGCCATGATGACGCCGGCCACGACGGCGGAGCTCTGCCGCAGGCCGAACAGCATGCAGATGGAGAACAGGAAGTTGCCGAGGAAGGACTCGAGGAAGAGCAGTCCGCGCGAGCGCGTATCCAGCGGCGCTTCGTGCGCCGGCTTCCTCAGCCAGGGCAGCATCAGCACGGCCGCGAGGCCGAAGCGCAGGCCGGCGAGCAGGAAGACGGGGAAGGCCGCCACCAGCAGCTTGGACAGGCCGACGTAGCTGCCCACCAGGCTGGTGCTGGCGGCGAGTAGCGCGTAGGCGCGCCAGGGCACGGGATGCATCTCAGGGCAGCGGGCCGTCGATCGTGAACGCGATGAACTGCGTGAACTGGGCCGGGTTGAAGTTGTTGTCCGACGCCAGGATCAGCGTGCGCTTGCCCTGGTGCATGGGACCGAAGGTGATGCCCTCGATGTTGTCCAGGGCCAGCACGCTGCCGTCGTCGTTCTTCAGGGAGGACAGGTCCAGCAGCAGGGTGCGCTTGACGGGCACGACGTCGCGGCCCTTGATGGTGGCCCAGCCCGACACGTCGGTGGCGCCGCGGGTGTCGACGAGGTAGAGCTTGATGGTGTTGCCCGTCGGCTGCCTGGTCAGCGCCGCGATGCCGGGCGTGGCGGCGCCGACCGCATAGGCGCGTTCGATGACGATGAACTCGTGGGCCGACAGCGCCAGCATGTCGGGCACGCCGTTGGTGGCGAAGTCGCCCGGGCGGGCCGGCGGGAAGGGCACGGGGCCCACCTCGTAGACATGCTCGGCGCCGGCCTTGCCGCTGTCCAGGTCGAAGGACAGCATGCGCGCGCGGCTGCCATGGCCCACCGCGCTGGGCGGGCTGTCCTGGGCCAGGCCGTTCTCGCTCATGGTCCACAGCGTCTTGCCGTCGGGCGTGATGGCGATGCTTTCGAAGGCCAGGTTGTTGTAGACCCCCATGTCGCCGGCCGCCAAGCCGCCGGCGCTGCCGCTGGGCAGGTAGTAGCTGGGCACCGGGAACTCGCCGGCCGGCTTGCCGTCAAGCGTCATGCGGCGCACGGTGGGGTTCTGGAACCCGGCTGAGCTGCGCTGACCCTCGTTGCTCCAGTAGATGAGGTTGCGCCGGCTGTCCAGGCGCAGGCTCTCGGGGTCGACCATGTTGCGGCCGAAGGGCCGGCCGTCGAGGTCCCGGATGGTGGTCATGTTGACCCAGCGGACGCCGGCGTCGCCGGGGCTGGCGCTGCGGCGGAACTTGGCCAGGTCCAGGGCCAGCTCGTAGAAGCGCGCCGGGCCCCGGTCGCTGCGGTCATCGCTGATGGCCAGGTAGCGGCCGGTGGCGGGCACGTAGTCGATGCTGGACAGACCGCCTACCGGCAGGCCGCGGAAGCTCGCGCTGGTCGGCACGATCTGCTGGCCGATGTAGTTCAGTGTCTGTGCGTGCGCGGACCCTGCCAGCAGCAGGGCGAGAAGCCATTTCATGTCGGGGGGACTCCAGGGGCGGCCGCGGCGGGCAACTGCGGCCGCCTCCGGCGGCGCGGATTATGCGGCGCGGCGCAGCGCGGCCCGGAGCGTGTCGATGATGCGCTCGATGTGGCCGCTCTCGATGATGAGCGGCGGCGACAGCGCGATGGTGTCGCCTGTCGTGCGGATCAGCAGGCCCTTGTCCCAGCAGTCCAAGAAGATGTTGAAGGCGCGCTTGGCCGGCTCTCCGGGCAGGGGCTTGAGCTCGATGCCGCCCACCAGTCCGATGTTGCGCACGTCGATGACGTTGGGTTCGTCGCGCAGGGAGTGCAGCGCCTCGGCGAACTCGGCCTGCATCTGGGTGGCGCGGGTCAGCAGGCCGTCGTCGGCATAGGTGTCCAGCGTCGCGAGGCCGGCCGCGCAGGCCAGCGGATGGGCGGAGTAGGTGTAGCCGTGGAAGAACTCGATGAGGTGTTCGGGCCCGGTCATGAAGGCGTCGTGGATCTTCTGCTGGGCGAAGACCGCGCCCATGGGCACGCAACCGTTGGTGATGCCCTTGGCCACCGTCATCAGGTCCGGCGTGACGCCAAAGGTCTGCGCGGCGAAGGGCTGGCCGGTGCGGCCGAAGCCGGTAATGACCTCGTCGAAGATCAGCAGGATGCCGTGCTTGTCGCAGATCTCGCGCAGGCGCTGCAGATAGCCCTGGGGCGGCAGCAGCACCCCGGTGGAGCCGGCGACCGGCTCGACGATGACGGCAGCGATGGTCGACGCGTCGTGCAGCGCGACCAGGCGCTCCAGGTCGTCGGCAAACTCGGCGCCATGCGGCGGGATGCCGACGGAGAACGAATTGCGCGCCGGGTCGTGCGTGTGGCGGATGTGGTCCACGCCGGCCAGCAGGCTGCCGAACATCTTGCGGTTGGCGACCATGCCGCCCACCGAGATGCCGCCGAAGTTGACGCCGTGGTAGCCGCGCTCGCGGCCGATGAGGCGGGTGCGCGCGCCTTCGCCGCGCACGCGGTGGTAGGCGATGGCCATCTTCAGCGCCGTCTCGACGGACTCGGAGCCGGAGTTGGTGAAGAAGATGCGGTTCAGCCCCTGCGGCGTGATCTGCGCCAGGCGCTCGGCCAGCTCGAACGCCTTGGGATGGCCCATCTGGAAGGGCGGCGCGAAGTCCAGCTCGGCGGCCTGGGCCTGGATGGCCTGCACGATCCGGGGGCGGTTGTGGCCCGCGTTCACGCACCACAGGCCGGCGATGCCGTCCAGCACCTCCCGGCCCTTGTCGTCGCGGAAGAACATGCCATCCGCCTTCGTCAGCAGGCGTGGCGCCTGCTTGAACTGCCGGTTGGCGGTGAAGGGCATCCAATAGGCGTCAAGCCTGGAAACGTCTGCGCTCATGGCGGGCTCCGATGAAGGACGTCAGAGTCTAGAGGCGATTTTGACGGGATGGTCAGAATTTGCCGCCGCCTCAGGGTTCCCACCAGCGGCATCAGCTGCACGAGCAGGATGCAGGCCAGCATCAGGCCGCAGCCGAGCAGGCCGGCGGCGTTGAGGCGCTCGTCCAGCAGCAGGTAGCCGAAGGCGGCGGCGAACAGCGTCTCGGACGACAGGATGATGGCGGCGTCCGCCGCGTGGGCGTAGCGCTGAGCGACGACCTGGGCCGTGAAGGCGACGCCGACCGACAGCACGCCGGTATAGACGATGGGCCAGGCGGCGGCCTGGATGCCGGCCCAGCGCACCGGCTCCGTGACGAAGGCTGCGGCGAGCGACAGCAGGCCGCAGACGGCGAACTGGCCGCAGGCGACCAGGAAGGGCGCGCCCATGCGGTCGGCCCAGCGGCCCACCATCAGCACGTGCACGGCCCAGGGGACGGCCGAGCCCAGCACCCAGAGGTCGCCCAGGCCTATGCTCAGCTCATGTGCGCCTGACAGCAGGAAGGCGCCGGCCAGGCAGCCCGCCGCCGCCGGCCAGACCGACCAGTGCGCGACATGGCGCAGCAGCAGCCAGGCCAGCACGGGCACCAGCGGCACGTAGACGGCGGTCAGAAAGCCGGCGTTGGTCACGCTGGTGAACTGGATGCCGATCTGCTGCATGACCGCGCCCAGCGTCATCAGCCCGCCCAGCACGGCGATGTGCCCGCCGTCCGGCTTCGTCAGCGGCCGGCCTTCGCGCGCGAGGCGGCGCCACTCCAGCAGGGCCAGCGGCAGCACGACAGCCGCGCCGATCAGGAAGCGCACGCCGGTGAAGAGCAGCGGGCCGACGTCGGCCATGCCCTTGTTCTGCGCGACGAAGGCCGAGCCCCAGATGAGGGCGACGAAGGTGAGGAGGAGATTGGCCTGGAAACGCGTCATGGCTGGGCAAGGGCGGCGAGTTCCGCCTCGTCGAAGCCGGCGGCGCGGCGGGCCTCGAGGTTGAACGGGGCGCGCAGCTTGGGTGCCTGGTGGCGGGCGGCCAGCTCGGCATAGGTCGCAACGGCGTCCAGACCGCGCTGCTCGCACAGGAAGCGGTACCAGCGGTTGCCAGCGGCCACATGGCCGATCTCGTCGCGCAGGATGATGTCGAGGATGTCGCCGGCCCGATGGTCACCCGCGCCGACCAACTTGCGCCTGACGGCGGGCGAGGCGTCCAGGCCGCGCGCCTCCAGCGTGCGCGGCACCAGCGCAATGCGGGCCAGCAGGTCGTGCCGGGTCCGCTGGGCCATGTCCCACAGCGCGTTGTGGGCATCGAAGTCGCCGTAGTCGAAGCCCAGCGTCAGCAGGTGCTCGCGAAGCAACGTGAAATGCCTGGCCTCCTCCTGGGCGATGCGCAGCCAGTCGCGGTAGAAGGCCTCGGGCATGTCGGGGAAGCGCCAGCAGATGTCCAGCGCCAGGTCGATGGCGTTCAGCTCGATGTGCGCGATGGCATGCACCAGCGCCGCGATGCCGGCCGGCGTGCGCATGGACGGTGGCTTCAGCGTGATGTGCTCGACGAGGCGGGGGCAGGCCGGGCGACCCGGGATGCCGGCGGGCTCGGCCAGCACGGCGGCAGTGTCGACGGGCAGCGTCGTGGGGAGGGCCAGCGTGGCGGCGGCCTTGGCGGGCGCGTCGGCGGTCAGCAGCGGGGCTAGCGTGGCCAGGCGGAGTTCGGACATTCGCGCAATTTTAGAATTGCCGGTTTTGACGGGAGGCCGCGATGGCGATCTACCAGCTCGACGAGCACATCCCCGACGTGGCCCAGACGGCCTGGGTGGCGGACAGCGCCAAGGTCATAGGCCGCGTCACGCTGGGCGAGGATGTCAGCATCTGGTTCAACGCGGTGCTGCGCGGCGACAGCGACACGCTGACGGTTGGCGCCGGCAGCAACATCCAGGACGGCTCGGTGCTGCACGCCGACCATGGCTTTCCGCTGGTCATCGGCACGAACGTGACGGTGGGGCATCAGGTCATGCTGCATGGCTGCACGGTGGGGGACGAAAGCCTTATTGGCATCGGGGCCGTGGTCTTGAATGGTGCCCGCATCGGCCGCAACTGCGTCGTCGGCGCCGGCGCGCTGGTGACCGAGGGCAAGGAATTCCCGGACGGCACGCTGATCGTCGGCGCGCCCGCCAAGGTCGCCCGCGAGCTGACCGAGACCCAGATCGCCGGGCTGAAGGCCAGCGCGGCCCACTACGTCAACAACGGCCGCCGCTATGCGGCCGGACTGAAGAAAATTCGATGAGCGAACTCCACAAATTCCTGTTCGAGGGCCTGCCGGTGCGCGGCATGCTGGTGCGGCTGACCGACGCCTGGCGCGAGGTGCTGGCGCGGCGCGAGCCTGGCCACGAATACCCGCCGGAGCTGCGCGACCTGCTGGGCCAGATGAGTGCCGCGGCCGTGCTGATGCAGGCCAACATCAAGTTCAACGGCGCGTTGGTGCTGCAGGTCTTCGGCGACGGCCCGGTCAAGCTGGCCGTGGCCGAGGTGCAGCCCGACCTGTCCTTCCGCGCCACGGCCAAGTGCGTGGGTCCGATCGAGCCCGGCGCGACGCTGGAGGCCATGGTCAACGTGCAGGGCCGGGGCCGCTGCGCCATCACGCTGGACCCCAAGGACAAGTTGCCCGGCCAGCAGCCCTACCAGGGCGTCGTGCCGCTGCACGGCGACCAGCGCGAGCCGCTGCAGAAGGTCAGCGAGGTGCTTGAGCACTACATGCTGCAGTCCGAGCAGCTCGACACCCGGCTGGTGCTGGCCGCCAACGGTGACATGGCCGCCGGCCTGCTGATCCAGCGACTGCCGGTCGAGGGCGAGGGCAACCTGGAGGGCAAGCGCAACGAGGACGACATCGGCCTGTCCGACGCGTTCAACCGCATCAGCATGCTGGCGGCGACGCTGACCACCGAGGAGCTGCTGACGCTGGACGCCGACACGGTGCTGCGCCGCTTGTTCTGGGAGGAGACGGTGACCCGCTTCGAGCCCCAGAAGCCGCGCTTTGCCTGCACCTGCTCGCGCGAGCGCGTCGGCCAGATGCTGCGCGGCCTGGGCCGTGACGAGGTCGACGGCGTGCTGGCCGAGCGGGGCGAGGTCGAGATCGGCTGCGACTTCTGCGGCCGCCACTACCGCTTCGATGCGGTGGACGTGGGCGCGCTGTTCACGCCGCCGGGCCATCAGCCCGAGGGTGGCACGGCGACGACGCTGCAGTAGCAGCCGCCGTTGCCTGACGACCTGCCGCGGGGACGCCGGGACGCAGGCCATCGGGTCCTGCTGCAAATTCAAGCCCTAGAACCGCGGGTCGGCGGGCCGGGTTTCCTCCGTCCGTACGATGGTGTTCGTGGTCAGGGCGACTAGCTTGTTAGGAGCGACGGCCCCGTGATCCGGGGTCTCGCCGGGCGCCCCGGCATCGCCGTTCCATGCCGGCCACTGGAGTGAAGCATGACCTCCGACCAAAGATTGCTCGCCCTCATCGGGCGGCGCCTGCCGGCCATCTTCGACGTCATCCCGCGCGGACCGCAGGGCCCGGCCCTGCAGGATCGCGTCAGCGCCGTGGCCCTCAATCCCCAGCCGCTGCCGCCCGGCCCGGCCGAGCTGGTCGGCGCCGCGCTGGCGCAGGAATTCGCCCACATGGCCTCGATCAGCGACCGGCTGGGCCTGAACTGGAAGACCATGGCCCAGGACCTGGATGACTGGTGTCCGACGCAGCCGCGCAAGATCAAGTTCCCGGCCGGCTGGCCGCATGTGCCCGAGCCCGATCCGCATCCGAACTGGCTGGCCGAGCTGCACCTGGGCTTCGCGGCCAAGCTGGCGGCCATCTCGGCCGACCACCCGGGCACCCCGCTCGCGGCGATGCTGGACCGTGCAGTCAACCGCTCCGTTGATGCGCTGTCGCAACTGCGCGCACAGTGAGGCGTCGTTTCAGCCGGGCCGCCGCAAGGCCTGCAGCGCCTGAGCCAGGCGGTCGCCGTCGCTGTCGCCGCGGATGTCCACCCAGGGCAGGCCATGCTGCGCCAGGGTCGTGCGGATGCGCGCATCGATGCGCGCCCGCACCTCGGGGCCGTCGCGCAGGAAGCCGTCTGCCTCCCAGGGCAGGTCGGGTGCGCACAGCAGCGTCAGGTCGCAACGGCGCTGGAAGGCGAGCGCTTCGGCCGTCAGCGAGGTGTCGCCGAAGTAATGCTCGCTGCACAAGGCCGTGATCAGCGGCGTCGTGTCGCAGATCACCAGCTCGTGCCGGCGGGTGGCGGCCTCGATGCGGGTCGCCTGCTCAGCCGCGATCGCGGCCTGCTCCTGCTGCTGCGGCGTGCGGCCCTGCGCGGCGCACCATTCGCGAAGGTACTCCGCCACCAGGCCGGCCTTGCAGCGCGCGGCCAGCGCCTCGGCCAGCGTGGACTTGCCGGTGCACTCGGCACCGAGCAGCGCGACGATGCGCGCGCTCATGCCTGTCGCCAGGCCCGCCAGCCTATGACGCTCATGGGGATGAAGCCGGCGTAGAGGATGACGGTCAGCCAGTAGCCCTTGAGGCCGAACAGCGCGACGCTGACCGCGTTGACGACGATCCAGGTCGGCCAGTTCTCCTCGTACTTGCGCGCCAGCAGCCATTGGCCCAGCAGGCTGGCCACGGTGGGGAAGGCGTCCCAGTAGGGCAGGGGGCTGTCGGTGGCCTTGGCGAGGAACAGGCCCAGCAGCGGCCAGGCGGCCAGCGTCAGCAGCACCGGCCTGGTGAGGCCCCGCAGGCCCAGGCGGCGCACGCTCAGCACCTCGCCGTCGCGCGTGCGGCCGAAGCGCCATTGCCACCAGCCCCACAGGGCCAGCGCCGCGAACACGAGCTGCAGCGCCGCCTCGCCGTAGAGTCGGCCGTCCCAGAAAAGGGCGAAGTACATCAGCGAGCTGATCAGCGCCAGCGGCCAGGCCAGCAGGTTCACCCGCATGTTGCAGACGACCATCCAGACGGCCAGCACGAAGGCGACCATCTCCAGCCAGGAGATGGGGCTGCCGAAAGCGGTGAAGGCCGGCGCCAGCAGCGCCGCCCAGGCGGTGGCCAGCATCAGCGCGTGCCGCCGCTTGACGCCGCGGCTACCGGCACGGGCACGAAGATCTCGTCGGACTTGATCATGCCCAGCTCGAAGCGGGCTTTCTCTTCCACCATCTCCAGGCCTTCACGCAGGTCGCGGAGCTCGGCCTGGAGCTGCGCATTGCGGGCACGGGCCGAGTCGTTGTCGGCCTGCGCCTCGGCCACCTCCTCACGGAGGTGGGCCACATAGGGAATGCTGCCCCGGCCCACCCAGAGCTGGGCTTGGATGGCCACCAGGAAGAGGGCCAGGACCAGGGCGAGCGCCTTCAATGCTCAGCGCAGGTTGTAGAAGGCAGCGCGGCCGGGGTAGACGGCGATGTCGCCCAGGTCTTCCTCGATGCGCAGCAACTGGTTGTACTTGGCCATGCGGTCCGAGCGCGACAGCGAGCCGGTCTTGATCTGGCCGGCGTTCAGGCCGACGGCGATGTCGGAGATCGTGCTGTCCTCGGTCTCGCCCGAGCGGTGCGAAACGACGGCCGTGTAGCCGGCGCGCTTGGCCATCTCGATGGCGGCGAAGGTCTCGGTCAGCGTGCCGATCTGGTTGATCTTGATCAGGATGGAGTTGGCGATGCCGCGCTCGATGCCCTGCTGCAGGATCTTGGTGTTGGTGACGAAGAGGTCGTCGCCGACGATCTGCACGTTCTTGCCCAGGCGGTCGGTCAGCAGCTTCCAGCCATCCCAGTCGCCTTCGGCCATGCCGTCTTCGATGGAGATGATGGGGTACTTGTCGACCCAGGTGGCCAGCATGTCGGTCCACTCGGCCGCGGTCAGCTGGATGCCGCCTTCGCCTTCGAGCACGTACTTGCCGTCCTTGTAGAACTCGCTGGCGGCGCAGTCCAGGCCGATGGCGATCTGCTCGCCGGCGTTGTAGCCGGCCTTGTCGATGGCCTGCAGGATCAGCTGGATGGCGGCCTCATGGCTCTCGACGCTGGGGGCGAAGCCGCCCTCGTCGCCGACCGCGGTGGAGATGCCCTTGTCGTGCAGGATCTTCTTCAGCGCGTGGAAGACCTCGGCGCCCCAGCGCAGCGCTTCACGGAAGCTCGGCGCGCCCACGGGGATGATCATCAGCTCCTGCAGGTCAAGCGAGTTGTTCGCGTGGGCGCCGCCGTTGATGACGTTCATCATCGGCACGGGCAGCTGGCAGCCGTTCATGCCGCCGAAGTAGCGGTACAGCGGCAGGCCGGACTCCTCGGCCGCGGCGCGGGCCACGGCCATGGACACGGCCAGCATCGCGTTGGCGCCCAGGCGGCTCTTGTTCTCGGTGCCGTCCAGGTCGATCAGCGTCTTGTCCAGGAAGGCCTGCTCGGAGGCGTCCAGGCCCAGCACGGCCTCGGAGATCTCGGTGTTGATGTGCTCGACGGCCTTCAGCACGCCCTTGCCCAGGTAGCGGCTCTTGTCGCCGTCGCGCAGCTCGATGGCTTCGCGCGAGCCGGTGGAGGCGCCGGACGGCACCGCCGCGCGGCCCATGACGCCGGATTCCAGCAGCACGTCACATTCGACGGTGGGGTTGCCGCGGCTGTCGAGGATCTCTCGGCCGACGATGTCAACGATGGCGCTCATTCAATGTCTCCAGAAATTAAAACAGGGCGGCGGCAGTGTGCCTGCAAGGCGTTACCGCGTCACAACATCAGACGCCGTCGATCAACACCATGCGCATCACGGCCGCGCCTTCGCGGGCCTGGCGTGCACGGGCGTACTCGGTGGAGTCGTAGAAGGCTTGGGCCGCTTCGCGCGACGGGAATTTCAGCAGCACGACGCGTTCGGGCGTCCAGTCGCCCTCCAGCACCGTCACCGCGCCGCCGCGCACGCAGACCTCGGCGCCATGCACCTGCATGGCGATGGACGAGAACTTGCGGTAGTCCTCGTACTGGGTCGGGTCGGTGACGGTGACGTTGGCGAGGATGTAGGCGGAAGGCATGGCCGGATCAGCAGGAGAAATCGTTTTCCAGCAGGGGCTGTTGCTTGACGACGCGATCCAGCGCCACCAGCTGCTCCAGCAGGGTCTTCATGTGCTTGAGCGGCACGGCATTGGGGCCGTCGCTGAAGGCCTCGGCCGGGTTCGGATGCGTCTCCATGAACAGGCCGGCCACGCCCACGCCCACGCCGGCCCGAGCCAGCACCGGCACCATCTCGCGAGCACCGCCGCTGGAGCCGCCGAGGCCACCGGGCTTCTGCACCGAGTGGGTGACGTCGAACACCACCGGCGCGCCCGAGTTGCGCATCTCGGCCAGGCTGGTCATGTCGGCCACGAGGTTGTTGTAGCCGAAGCTGACGCCGCGCTCGCAGGCGAGGAAACGGTCCTCCGACAGGCCTACCTCGGCCGCAGCGGCACGGGCCTTGTCGATGACGTTCTTCATGTCCCAGGGCGCGAGGAACTGACCCTTCTTGATGTTGACGGGCTTGCCACTCTGCGCGACGGCGCGGATGAAGTCCGTCTGGCGGCACAGGAAGGCCGGCGTCTGCAGCACGTCCACGACGCTGGCGACCTCGGCCACCTGCGAGGCGTCGTGCACGTCGGTCAGCACGGGCAGGCCGGTCTGGCGGCGCACCTCGTCGAGGATCTTCAGGCCGGCTTCCATGCCGACGCCGCGCTTGCTGGTGCCGGAGGAGCGGTTGGCCTTGTCGAACGAGCCCTTGTAGATCAGCGGGATGCCGAGGGACGCGCAGGCCTCCTTCAGCAGGCCGGCCACGTCAAGGGACATCTGCAGCCCCTCGATCGAGCAGGTGCCCGCGATCAGGAAGAACGGGCGGTCGATGCCGGCCTGGAAGCCGCAGAGTTCCATGTCAGTGACCTTCGTGCTTGTGGTTCAGGGCCGCCTTGATGAAGGCGGTGAACAGCGGGTGGCCGCCCCAGGGCGTGGACTTGAACTCGGGGTGGAACTGCACGCCGACGAACCAGGGGTGCACCTCGCGCGGGAGCTCGACCATCTCGGTCAGCTTCTCGCGCTGGGTGATGGCCGAGATGACGAGGCCGGCCTTCTGCAGGCGATCGAGGTAGTGCTCGTTGGCCTCGTAGCGGTGGCGGTGGCGCTCGTTGACGACATCGCCATAGATGTCGTGGGCCAGCGTACCGGACTTGACGTCGGAACTCTGCGCGCCCAGGCGCATGGTGCCGCCGAGGTCGGAGTTGGCGTCACGCTTCTGGATGCTGCCGTCGGCGTCCTGCCACTCGTCGATCAGCGCGATGACAGGGTGGGGCGTCTCGGGGTCGAACTCGGTGGAGTTGGCGTTCTCCAGGCCGGCCATGTGGCGGGCGTACTCGATGGTGGCGACCTGCATGCCCAGGCAGATGCCCAGATAGGGCAGCTTGTGCTCGCGGGCGTACTGCGCGGCCAGGATCTTGCCCTCCACGCCGCGCTTGCCGAAGCCGCCGGGCACCAGGATGGCGTCGAACTTGCCCAGTTCGCCCACCGTCTCGGGCGTCAGCGTCTCGCTGTCGATGTACTCGATCTTCACGCCGGCATGATTGTGGATGCCGGCATGGCGCAGCGCCTCGTTGAGCGACTTGTACGAGTCCGACAGGTCGGTGTACTTGCCGCACATGGCGATGGTGAGCTGCTCCTTGGGGTTCTCGACCTCGTAGACCAGGTTGTCCCAGCGCTTCAGGTCTGCGCTCTTGGTGTTGAGCTGCAGCTTGGTGCAGATGAGCTGGTCCAGGCCCTGCTCGTGCAGCACGCGCGGCACCTTGTAGATGGTGTTCACGTCCCACATCGAGATCACGCCGTACTCGGGCACGTTCGTGAACAGCGAGATCTTCTCGCGCTCGTCGTCGGGGATGCGGCGGTCGGCGCGGCACAGCAGCGCGTCGGGCTGGATGCCAATCTCGCGCAGCTTCTGCACCGTGTGCTGGGTGGGCTTGGTCTTCAGCTCGCCGGCGGCGGCGATCCACGGCACATAGGTCAGGTGCACGAAGGCGACGTTGTTCGGGCCGGCCTTCAGGCTCATCTGGCGCGCCGCCTCGAGGAAGGGCAGCGACTCGATGTCGCCCACCGTGCCGCCGATCTCGACGATGGCCACGTCCACCGCGTCCGGCGTGCCCTGGCCGGCGCCGCGGCGGATGAACTCCTGCATCTCGTTGGTGATGTGCGGGATCACCTGAACGGTCTTGCCAAGGTAGTCGCCGCGGCGTTCCTTCTCCAGCACCGACATGTAGATCTGGCCGGTGGTGAAGTTGTTGGCCTTCTTCATCCGCGTCGTGATGAAGCGTTCGTAGTGGCCCAGGTCCAGGTCGGTCTCGGCACCGTCGTCGGTGACGAAGACTTCACCGTGCTGGAACGGCGACATCGTGCCGGGGTCGACGTTGATGTAGGGGTCCAGCTTGATGAGGGTGACTTTGAGGCCGCGCGATTCGAGGATGGCAGCCAGGGAGGCCGACGCGATGCCCTTGCCCAAGGAGGACACCACACCGCCGGTGACGAAGACGTATTTGGTCATGTCTTGCAGCACGCCAGAACAGCATGCTGTGGTGGGAAATTGCGATTGTAATGGAGCCCCTCGTCCGGTCGCGTTTCGCTGGACGCGAACGCACCTTGCCGGTCATGCGGACCGTGCTGCGGCAGGCAGGTCCTGCCCGCTGAGCGTGGTGTGCCTGCGCGCGGACGTGCCCACGCTCAGGCCAGCAGCTCCAGCACCAGGTCCGCCGTCTCGTCGGGCTTCTCGAAGGGGAAGAGGTGGCCGCCCTCCATCCAGCGCCAATGGCTGCCGGCCAGTTTCATGGACGCGGCCGCGCCGGCCTGGCGCAGCTCGACCGAGCGCGTGCCGCCGATGAAGGCCACCGGGCATTGCGGTGGGCGCAGGCGCAGCAGCAGCGGCAGGTGGTGGGGCAGCGTGCGGTAGATGTGGGCTTCGACCTCGCGCTTGAAGCGCAGGCGCACCTGGCCGTCGTCCGACGCCTCGAAGCCGGCCGCGACGTAGTCGGCCAGCACGCGCGGGTCCCAGCGGGCGAATATCTTCTTTGCCGCGAAGTGCTGGTGGACGGCCTGGCGATCCGGCCAGGCATGGCGGCGCTCGCGGGCGATCTTGGACGGGCCGTAGCGGTGGATGAGTCCGGTCGTCTTGGCCATGGCGACGGCGGCGGCCTTCAGGCCGGAGACGACGGGCGAGTCCAGCATGACGAGGCGGCCGACGAGGTCGGGCCGGCGGCAGGCCGCCATCAGGCTCAGCATGCCGCCCAGAGAATGGCCGACGAGAGCGACCTGGCCTTCCGGCCTGACCTCGGTGTCGATGAAGTCCAGCAGCTGGTCGCGCAGCCGGCGCCAGTCGCCGGTGACCGGGAAGCGCGGGTCATGGCCGAAGCGGTCCAGCGCTTCGACGCGCCAGCCGGCCGCGCGCCAGCGTTCGAACAGCACGCGGTAGCAACCGGCGGGGTAGCTGTTGGCGTGCGAGAAGACGATGGTCCCTCGGCTCATGCCCTGGCCAGCCTCTTCAGCTTGTAGAGCGCTTCCAGCGCGTCACGCGGCGACAGCGCATCGGGGTCCATGCCGTCCAGCGCGGCCACCAGCTCGCTCGGCTCGGGCAAGGGCGGCGGAGCGGGCGGGGCGGCGAAGAGGTCGAACTGGTCGTCTGCCGCGTTGGAGCGCGCCTCCAGCGCCTCCAGCGTCGCGCGCGCCTGGCGCACCAGGCTGGCGGGCATGCCGGCCAGCTTGGCCACCTGCACGCCGTAGCTGCGGCTGGCGGGGCCGGCCTGCAGCTCATGCAGGAAGACGATGTCCTCGCCGCTCTCCACGGCCGAGACGTGCCAGTTCTGCGCCATCGAATGCTTGGCCGGGAACTCGGTCAGCTCGAAGTAGTGCGTCGCGAACAGCGTGAAGGCGCGGGTCTTGTCGTGCAGGTGGCTGGCGATGGCCGAGGCCAGCGCCAGGCCGTCGAAGGTGGATGTGCCGCGGCCGATTTCGTCCATCAGCACCAGCGACTGGTCGGTCGCCGAATGCAGGATGGCTGCGCCCTCGGTCATCTCCAGCATGAAGGTGGACTGCGCGTTGGCGAGGTCGTCCGCCGCGCCGATGCGGGTGTGGATGGCATCCATCGGGCCGAGGCGGCAGGTCGTGGCCGGCACATAGGAGCCGATGGCGGCCAGCAGCGCGATCAGCGCGACCTGGCGCATGAAGGTGCTCTTGCCGCCCATGTTGGGGCCGGTGATGACCAGCATGCGGGTGCGTGCGTCCAGCCGGCAGTCGTTGGGCATGAACTCGGCGCCGCCCGTCTCGGCCAGGCGTGCCTGCACGACTGGATGGCGGCCGGCCTCGATCTCCAGGCAGGGTTGGGCGACGAATTCGGGCCGGCTCCAGTTCAGCGTGATGGCGCGCTCGGCCAGCGCTGCCAGTGCATCCAGCCCGGCCAGTGCGCGGCCCAGCGCCGTCAGCGGCTCCAGGCGGCTGATCAGCGCGTCGATGACCTGCTCGTACAGCAGCTTCTCGCGCGCCAGCGCACGCTCCTGGGCCGACAGCGCCTTGTCCTCGAAGGCCTTCAGCTCCGGCGTGATGTAGCGCTCGGCGTTCTTCAGCGTCTGGCGGCGCTGGTAGTCCAGCGGCACCTTGTCCACCTGGCCCTGCGTGACCTCGATATAGAAACCGTGCACGCGGTTGAACTGCACGCGCAGATTGGCGATGCCGGTGCGGGCGCGCTCGCGCGTCTCCAGGTCCAGCAGGAAGCCGTCGCAGTTCTGCTGGATGCCGCGCAGCTCGTCCAGGTCGGCGTCGAAACCGTCGGCGATGACGCCGCCGTCGCGCGGCAGCAGCGCCGGCTCGGCGGCGATGGCCCGCTCCAGCAGCTCCAGGATGTCGGCCGGCGGGTTCATGGCCGCGTCGCGCAAGGCAGCCGGCGTGGCCGCGCGCAGCGCGGGCAGGGCCTGCAGCGTGGCACGGATGCCGGTCAGCTCGCGCGGGCGCACCTGGCGCAGCGCGATGCGCGCGGCGATGCGCTCCACGTCGCTGACCGACTTCAGGGCTTCGCGCAGCGGCTCGAAGCCCTCCGCATGCAGCGCCGCGATGGCGTCATGCCGCGAGATCGCTTCGCCGCGCTCGCGCCGCGGATGCAGCAGCCACTGGCGCAGCATGCGGCTGCCCATGCCGCTCTTGCAGGTGTCGATCAGCGAGAAGAGGGTGGGCGAGGACTCGCCGCGCAGCGTCTGCACCAGCTCCAGGTTGCGCTGCGTGGCGGGCGGCAGGTCCATCAGCTCGCTGGCGCGCTGCACGCGCAACGAGCGGACATGGGTCAGCGCCCGGCCCTGGGTGTGCTCGGCGAAGGCCAGCAGAGCGCTGGCAGCCGCATGGGCGAGGTTCAGCTCATGGGCGCTGAAGCCCTGCAGGTTGGCCACGCCCAGCTGTTCGCACAGCTTGCGCTGGCCCAGGGCGCCGTCGAACTGCCAGCCCGGCCGGTTCGTCACCGGGAAGCGCGCCTTCATGACGCCACTGGGCTGCAGCTCGCGGTTGACGAGGATCTCGGCGGGTGCCAGCCGCGCCAGCCAAGCAGGCAGCTCCACGTCGCTGCACTCGGCCAGAACGATCTCGCCCTGTGTCAACGACAGCCAGGCCAGCCCATGGCGGCGCCCCTGGCCGCTGACGCTGAGCAGCACGGCGTCCTGCTTGTCGGCGAGCAGTTCCGTGTCGGTGATGGTGCCCGGCGTGACGACGCGCACCACCTTGCGTTCCACCGGCCCCTTGCCGGCGCCGACCTCGCCCACCTGCTCGGCAATTGCCACCGCCTCGCCCAGCTTGATGAGCTTGGCCAGGTAGCTCTCCAGCGCATGCACCGGCACGCCGGCCATGACGACGGGCTGGCCGGCGCTCTGGCCGCGCTGGGTCAGCGTGATGTCCAGCAACGCGTTGCACTTGCGCGCATCGTCGTAGAAGACCTCGTAGAAATCGCCCATCCGGTACAGCAGCAGCGTGTCCGGGAAGTCGGCTTTGAGGCCCAGGTACTGGGCCATCATCGGGGTATGGTTGGAGAAATCGCTTGCGCTCCCCTCTGAAACTGGCGATTTCTCTTTATCAATCAACTGGTTATCTCCAATGTCTAACGAGCTCTAGCGACCGCTATTTGACCCTGTTGAACTCCGCCAAAACATGAGGACCTGAGCCAATTCGGAGCCAAAACGGCCGCCAGCGCCTAAAGTGGCCCCGCTTTTGGCGGGCAAGCTCTACCCAGCCTGCCGCGCCTTCACAGGAGCCAACCTGATGCGAATTGCCCTCAACCAGACCATCGTCGACACGATGTCGCTGGACGAGATTCCTATCCCGACCAAGCCGGTGACGTTCAAGGATCCTCCGCCTCCCAAGGTGGTCGTGACCGCCTCTGGCGCGAAAGTGGAAAAGGGCTTGGCCAATTATCTCGTCTACGACAACCACAACGATGCTCCGCCCGGGTTCGCCGTGCGAGTGGGGAAGAAGGCGTCGGTCTACTTGGTGGGCAAGCTGGTCGCCGGCCCCAAGCTCAAGATTCCCGTCGCGGTCGCGCCGCGGGCGCAAGGGAAGCGAGCCGCCGCTGCCCATCGCGCAAGCTCGGAAGCGGGCCTGGGATCTGCTCCAAATCGCCAAGAAGCATGGAGCGAACCCCAAGACTTGCCAACGGAGATGTTGGGGAGCGTGGGCGTGTGCGCGCTGAAATCGGCGGGCTGACTCATCGAAAATTCTGGGAATAGCAAAGCCCTCGGCGGAGGGCTTGAGAATGCGTCGCAGTCTAAGGGGCGGCCGACATCCGCCCGGGAGAGGGAGATGAACCGAGATTGGCTGGCCGGCCTGGCGCTGGTGGGCCTGGCTGCCACGGCGGCCGGTGATGACGGGGGCTCGCTGTGCACGCGGCTGGCCGATGAAGCCCGGCGGGCGCCTGCGTCCGCCTGGGCAGCACCCAGCCCCTTGGCGAACTGGATGAAGCCGGCGCCCGCTGCAGCGCCTTCGGCGCAGGCGGACGGGCTGGCCCGCGATGCGCGCTGGCGTGAGCAGCTCGCGGCGTCCGAGGGGCAGGTCGTGGGCGTGCAGCAGTTGGCCGGCGCGCCGGTCTTCCTGCTTGAGACGTTCGCCGGCACGGCAACTTGCCAGTCGCTGGTGCTGGTGGCCGCCCCGCCCGGCCAGCCCTCGCGGCAGCTTGAGCCGCCCTTCTCGCTGGACGGGTGGGACTTGTGCACGACCCGTTCAGCCGGGTTCTTCCAGGTGCTGGGCCGGCCGGCCTTCGTCGTGGGCGGTGCGCCGTCCATGACCAGCCCCGACTTCCACTACCGCATCGCGACCTGGGCGGGTCAGGGCTGGGGGCAGCGTTGCAGCGTCACGCTGAAGCGGCAGGTGGCGATGACGGCGGCGCAGCGCTTCTGCGCGCCGGGCGGCCGGGTCTGCGAGGCCGGCCAGCCGGTGGCGCGGCGGTTGGCGCAGGCCTACGAGCTGGCTCGCGCTGCGAACCGGCCGCTGGACGAGGTGGCCTTCAACGGCGGCCGCCGGCCGGATGCCGCGGTGGCCGCCGCGCTGAACCCGCCGCTCGCCGAGTCCGGTGCTGTGGGCGACATGAACCCACCGTTCCCGCTGTTCGGCGCGGATGAGAAGCGGCTGGATGCCATGCTGACCGTCTTCTCCAACGCCGATCCGCGCGTGCTGCCCGTGCGGGTGGAGGGGCGCTGGTGGCTGGCCGTCGTGGGTCGCTCCGGCGTGGGCTGGCGCGAGGGTGCTGCCGTCCTTGTCGCGCTGTTCGCCCCGCCAGGGCGGGCGGCCGATGGCGTGGCGTCGTATCAGTTCCTGGTTCGCCCTACAGGACTGCTCGATGCGGCAGCCTCCGACGAGCGGCCGTAGAAAACGCCTTGATAGAGCAACTGCACAAAGAGGGCGGTGGCCCGTTCGGTACCCGGCACTTGACGGGCGCTTCCGTCGGCTGCGCCCCTGTGAATGCCACCTGTTCCAACGATGGCGTGTTGAACGGTGCAGCCATAGAGCACGAGCATGCGCTGAAGCCGACGGAGTGGCCGCCGCTGGCGGCGCCGGATTCGCAGGAGTGCAAGCCCGCCAAGCCGCGTTCAGGACGTCCTCGCAAGGATGCGGCGGCCGATGAAAACCGGACGCAATGATGGTGTTTGCCCTCGCTGCTGCTTGGGGGGGGCATTTGACCTTGAAGCGCTTGTGGCCCTCAGGCTGAGCCGTTGCGAATTTGGCTGCCTCTTATGACTGCGCGGCGCGATTCGCCGTGGACTCAACTTCGGGTGCCAAAAAGATTGCGGCTCATTCAGTCACGCACACGAGGTGGTTTTGTCCGTCAGCAGCTCCAACGTCCGGCTTGCCGATCTTGAGGTGCTGGAGTGCCAGGGTCGCCTGGGCAAAAACGGTCCAGCCGTTGACGACCAGCGGCTTGCCGCCGCCCATTCATCGTCCGCCAAAGGTGCCAACGCTGGATCGTTGCCATCGCTGGCCGCGGCCCGCGTGAGTACGACCTCACCGTCGGGGCGGATCGTGTAGTGGATCCTGTCGCGTTTGCCCAGGTGCAGCGCCCGGCGCACCGACTCAGGCACGGTGGTCTGGTAGCGGTCGGTCAGCGTCGACTCGAGTCGAGTCGCATGATGGCAGGCATGGCGTGGCTCCGGCCGGGATGTTCAGCTTCAGCGGTAATGCATTTGCATTGCCACTTCAAGAGCTCCGCGGGTTTGCTTGCGAAGTCTGCTTCGCGCCAAGCCCCTCGGGCTTTGTCTCAACGACGTGTGCGAGGAGCGATCACCGAGCCGCCATCCGGTCGGCCGAACCCGAAGGATTTAGCCGCGCCGCCAGCATTGTGCTGGCGGTAGTTCAAGAGGCTCCTGGTCGAGCGCAGCCGCTCCAGCAGGGCGCTTGGCTCATGGCAGGCAGGCTGCCCCCTCATGAGCCGTCAGACAGGCCGCAGAGCCTGCCTTCGGTGCACATTCAGTCTTCCGACTTGAACACCAGCTTGACTTCGTGCGTCTGGGCGGCGCCGGTGCCTTCGAACTTCCACTGGCTCAGCGCGTCGATGGCGGCGCGATCGAAGATGCGCTTGGGTTCGGCCTCGACGATGTCCACGCCAGAAACCTTGCCGTCGCCGGCGATGGTCATCTTGGCGCGCACGCTGCCGGCGTTGATGTTCTTCTTGACCGCCTCGCTGGGGTACTCAGGAGCCACCTTCTTCAGGATCTTGGCATCGGCGTGAGCCAGGGAAGCAGCGGCGACGAGGGCGAGGGCGACAGCGGAGCGGGCAAACATCAGAGGGCTTCTTTCGGCGATTTGGATGGATGGAATAGGTGGCTTTGGGCCGTGTTGCAAAACGTATTCTGGCCAGTCGATCCCCCACGGGTAAGGGGGGTGGCCGTGCATAAGTCACGCCCCGATGCGCGGGTTTGCCCGTAGTCGACGCCCTTGCCAACTCCGTCACGGCGTGGGCGCAAAAAAGCCCTCGCGAGGAGGGCTGGTTTGGGGAGCGGGCGGGCTTCAGGCCGCTGCGTCGTCGCCGACCTCGTCCTTCTTGATGCGCACGGGACCGCGCTTCTTGGGCACGGCAGGCGCAGCCGCGGGTGCGGCCTCGGCCGCGGGGGCCGGTGAGGGAGCCGCAGCGTCTTCTTCCTTGATGACGCGGGTGTAGGGGGCCAGCGTCGTCACGAGCTGGGCATAGATCTTGGGGTTGCCGGCGACGACCTCGCGCTGGTGCAGGAAGTCGGCCTCGCCGGTGAAGTTGCCGATCAGGCCGCCGGCCTCGGTGACGATCAGCGAGCCAGCCGCCACGTCCCAGGGCTGCAGGCCGGTCTCGAAGAAGGCGTCGTAGTAGCCGGCGGCGACGTAGCAGAGGTCCAGCGCGGCGGCGCCCGGGCGGCGCAGGCCGGCGCATTGCTGCATGACTTCCTCGAACATCTTCATGTAGCGCTTGAAGTTGTCGCCGCGACGGAAGGGGAAGCCGGTACCGATCAGCGCATCGCTCATGCGGGTGCGCTTGGACACGCGCAGGCGGCGGTCGTTCAGGAAGGCGCCGCGGCCCTTGGTGGCGTAGAAGAGGTCGTTGCGCGTCGGGTCGTAGACGACGGCCTGCTGCACGACGCCGCGGTGCGCCAGCGCGATGGACACGCAGTACATCGGCAGGCCGTGGATGAAATTGGTGGTGCCGTCCAGCGGATCGATGATCCAGACGAACTCGGAATGCTTGGCGCCATGGGTGCGGCCGGACTCCTCGGCCAGGATGCCGTGGTCGGGGTAGGCGCCCAGCAGCGTCTCGATGATCACCCCTTCACAGGCGTGGTCGACCTCGGTGACGAAGTCGTTCGGGCTCTTGGTGTTGATGCGCAGAGCTTCGAGGTCCAGCGAGGCGCGGTTCATGATGGCGCCGGCCGCGCGGGCCGCCTTGATGGCGACATTGAGCATGGGATGGAGAGACGTCTGCTGCATGCGGGCACTCGCTGGAAGAAGGGGCTGACAGGAGGAAAGAGCGGCGGGGCAGGCCCCGGATAATGGCGAGATTCTAGCCGCAGCCCCGTACAAACCCGTGGAATCCACACGTTTCGTTCTCATCAACACCAGCCATGCCGGCAACGTCGGCGCCGCGGCGCGGGCGATGAAGGTGATGGGCTTTGGTGACCTGGTCCTCGTGGCACCCCGCTTCGCGGACGTGCTTTGCCACGAGGAGGCCGTCGCCATGGCCAGTGGCGCGGCCGACATCCTGGCCCGCGCCCGCGTCGTGCCGACGCTGGCCGAGGCGCTGGACGACGTGGACTTCGCCTGCGCCACCGCGATGACGCCGCGTGACTTCGGCCCGCCCACCCGCGAGCCGCGGGCGCTGTTCGCCGAGCTGGCCGCCCGCGAGGCCGCGCCGCGGCTCGCTCTGGTGTTCGGCTCCGAGCGCTACGGCATGAGCAACGAGGACGTCTACCGTTGCCATGCGGTGCTGAGCATCCCGACCCACCCCGACTACGGGTCGCTCAACCTCGCCCAGGCCGTGCAGCTGCTGGCCTACGACCTGCGCCAGGCCCTCGGCGGTTTCGGCGTGCAGGCCCGCACGCCCGACCCCGAGCTCGCCGACGCCCGCGCCGTGCAAGGCCTGCTGGACCACCTGCAGGCGGCGCTGACCGACATCGGCTACCTGGACCCCGCCGCGCCCAAGAAGCTGATGCCGCGGCTCAACCAGCTGTTCAACCGGGCGGGCCTGACGAACGAGGAAGTACACATCCTGCGCGGCATCGCCCGCCAGATGCAGAAGACCGCAGTCCCAGCAGGCCCAAGGTAGCCCCACCTACACTGGCTGGCCTTTCCCCACTGGCCGCACCATGTTCCAGCGCCTGCGCGAAGACATCGCCCTCATCCTCGAACGTGATCCGGCCGCCAGGTCGGCGTGGGAGGTGCTGACCTGTTACCCGGGCCTGCACGCGCTGATGCTGCATCGCCGCGCCCACTGGTTCTGGCAGCGCGGCTTCAAGTGGCTGGGCCGCTGGATCTCGCACTGGAGCCGCTGGCTGACCGGCATCGAGATCCACCCCGGCGCGCGCATCGGCCGCAAGGTCTTCATCGACCACGGCATGGGCATCGTCATCGGCGAGATGGCCGAGATCGGCGAGGGCTGCACCATCTACCAGGGTGTCACGCTGGGCGGCACCTCGCTCGTCAAGGGCGCCAAGCGCCATCCGACGCTGGGCCCGGGGGTCATCGTCGGCGCCAATGCCAGCGTGCTGGGTGGCTTCACGGTGGGTGCGGGCGCGCGCATCGGCTCGGGCGCCGTCGTGACCAAGCCGGTGCCGGCGGGTGCGACGGCGGTGGGCAACCCGGCCCGCATCATCGAGGCCGCCAGCGAGCAGGCCCGCGAGGAGGCGGCCGCCAGGATGGGGTTCTCCGCCTACGGTGTGACCCAGGGCGACGACCCGGTCGCGCTGGCCATGCGTGGCCTCATCGACAGCGCCTCCGGCCACGAGCACCAGATCGCGCTGCTGTGGAGCGCGGTCTGCAAGCTCTCGACCCAGGCCGGCCGGCCCGTCGGCGACTGCGTGCCCGACGATGCCCAGCGCGACGAGACTTTCGACGCGGCGGAGATGAATCGACTCGTCAAGTGAGTCGGGCAGTTCGCTGAGTGCCGCGAGCTGGATGAGAATCGCGGGTCCGGGCCATGTCGGCCTGCCCCCGGCGACGATCGTTGTGCTTCTGCGCGAGTTACGACTGCGGCTTTTCTCCGACTTGCGATGGCTGCTGGGCCTGGCGATGGCGGCCGCCGTCGCCACGGCCGGCGCGGCCCCGGCCGGCAAGCGTTGGTCCGGGCTGGCCGACATCACCTTCCAGCATCTCAGCCAGGAGCAGGGCCTGCCCAGCGCCATCGCCACGGCGGTGGCCGAGGACGGCGAGGGCTTCCTGTGGGTGGGCACGCCGGGCGGCCTGGCGCGCTGGGACGGCTACCGCTTCAAGATCTACAAGAGCGGCGGCGAGCAGCCCGGCGCGCTGCCGGACAACTACGTGCAGTCCCTGCATGGCGACGCGGCAGGGCGGCTCTGGGTGGGCACCAGCGCGGCAGGCCTGCTCCGGCGTGACCCGGCGACCGACCGCTTCGTCGCCGTCCCGGTGGGTGGGCCGCAGGGGCTGAGCCATGTCAGCGTGCGCCAGATCGCCGACGATGGCGCCGGCGGGCTGTGGATCGTCACCGATGGCGGGCTGGACCACCTGGACCCGGCCAGTGGCAACATCGAGCATGCCAGCGTGGCCGGTGCCTGGGCCGAGCGCGCCGGCGCCCAGGTCTGGACCGTGCTGCTGGACCGCCGCGGCCAGCTCTGGGTCGGCAGTGCGGCGGGGCTGTTCCGCCGCCCCTCCGCTGGCGCGCCCCTGCAGGCCGTGCCGCTGGTGCCGGGGCGCGTCGTGCAGCCCCAGGCCCTGACCCAGGACGGGAACGGGCAGATCTGGGTCGGCAGCTTGCACGAGGGTGTCTTCGTGCTCGGTCGCGAGGGCGAAGCGCCCGCCGTCGAGGTGCGCGAGGCAGGCGTGGCCGGCAAGGACAACCTGTTCGGCAGCAACCAGATCACCCGGTTGCTGGAGGTCCAGCCGGGAGAGATGTGGGTGGCGACGCTGGGCCAGGGTGCCGTGGCCGTGGACATCGAGAGCCGCGAGACGCGCCGCATCCGTCATGTGCCGGCCTGGCCCGTCAGCCTGGCGGACAACGCGTTGCGCACCCTCTACCGCGACCGCGCCGGCCTCGTCTGGCTGGCCTCCGACCGCGGCCTGAGCCGCTACGACCCGCGCCAGGTCGGCGTGCTCGCGCGGCTGGGCGTGGCGGCCGACGTCGGCGACGCGCTGGATGCGCGCTTCATCAGCACCGAGATCAGCTGGATCCTGCCCATGCCTGACGGGCGGCTGTGGCTGGCCACGCACAAGAGCGGCATCGACATTCTCGACGCCAGTGGCGCCCGCGTGTCGGGCCTGCGCCCCGACGCCAGCCGCCCCGAGACCGCGCTGCCGCCGGACATCGTGCTGGCCATGGCGCGGGTGGCCGACGGCAGCGTCTTCATCGCCACCAAGCGCGGCCTCTACCGGGCCGACGCCGAGGGCCGCCGGCTGCAGCGCGTCGGCCTGGCGGGCCGCGACCCGGCCGCGTCGACCTGGGCCCTGCTGGCCGACGGCAACAGCTTGTGGATAGGCGGCCAGTTCGACGGCCTTTGGCGACTGGACCTGGCCAGCGGTCGCGGCGCGGCGGTCGTGCCGGCCGCGCCGGGCCTGACCGACCAACGCATCATGGTCCTGGCTCGCGGCGCGGCGGGCGAACTCTGGGTCGGCACGCGCAACGGCCTGAATCGCGTCGACCCCATCAGCAACGGCGTCGTGCGCTACCCGGCCGGACCGACGCGGCCGCGCGGCCTGTCGGCCGGCTTCGTGACCGCGCTGATGCTGGACGACGAGGGGCGGCTCTGGGTTGGTAGCTACGGCGGCGGCATCGACGTGCTGCCGGCGCCGGGCCGCGGCGAGCCGGTGCGGCGCCTGGGCGTTGCCCAGGGGCTGCCGGACGGCACGGTCAACGCGCTGCTGCAGGATCAGCAGGGCCGCGTCTGGGCGAGCACCGATGACGGTCTGGCGCGCATCGACGCCGGGACCCTGGCGGTGCATGCGCTGCGCCGCGCCGAGGGCGTCGTTTTCCCGACCTACTGGACAGGCGCCGCGGCGCGCACCGAGCGCGGTGAGCTGCTGTTCGGCGGCGCCGGCGGCATGACGGTGGTCATGCCCGAGAAGCTGCAGGCCTGGACCTATCGGCCGCAGGTGCTGGTGACGGATGTGCAGATCGGCGGCCGGTCGGTGGCGCTGGCGCCGGGCGGCGGGGCGCCGCTGGAGGTGCCGGCCGACGGCAACAGCCTGGCGGTGGAGTTCTCGTCCAGCGACTTCTCCGCGCCGGAGCGCAACCGCTACGCCTACCGGCTCGAGGGCTTTGACGCCGGCTGGATGTCGGCCGACGCGACGCGGCGCCTGGCGGCCTACACCAATCTGCCGCCCGGTAACTACAAGCTGCGCCTGCGCGCCTCCAACCGCGACGGGCAATGGGGCGAGCGCGAGCTGGCCCTGCCGGTGCGGGTGGGCGCGGCCTGGCACCAGACCTGGTGGTTCCGCATCATGCTGGCCGTGGTGCTGGGTCTGCTGCTGGCCGTGGCGGTGGCGGTGCGCACGCGACTGCTGCGTCACCGCCAGCTGGAGCTGGAACACAAGGTGCGCGAGCGCACGGCCGAGCTTCGGGCGCTGCACCAGGCGCTGGAGGAGAAGTCCGTGCAGCTGGAGCTGAGCAGCGTGACCGATCCGCTGACCGGCCTTCACAACCGCCGCTTCCTGAGCGACCACATCGAGCAGGACCTGGCGGCCAGCCTGCGCCGCTCGCAGGAGACGCTGGCCGCGGGCGGGCAGCCGCTGGACACAGACAGCGTCTTCCTGCTGCTGGACATCGATGCCTTCAAGCGCATCAACGATCGCCATGGCCATGCGGCGGGCGACGCGGTGCTGGTGCAGTTCGGCGCGCGGCTGCGCTCGGTGCTGCGCGAGTCCGACTACCTGGTGCGCTGGGGCGGCGAGGAATTCCTGGCCGTCGCTCGCGACACCGACCGCCTGCGCGCCGAGGAGCTCGCCGAGCGCATGCGCAGCGTCGTCGCCGCCATGCCGTTCACGCTGGACGACGGCAGCGAGCTGGCGGTCAGCTGCTCGGTCGGCTTTGCATGCATGCCCTTCGAGCCGGAGCGGCCCCAGGCGCGCAGTTGGCAGCAGGTCGTCAACCTGGCCGATCTGGGCCTGTACGCCGCCAAGCGCTCCGGCCGCAATGCCTGGGTGGGCGTGCACGCGGCCGTCGGGCGCGGCGCCCTGGGCCGGCGCCTCGTGGGGGACTTCGGCCTCAGCAGCAGCCGCGGCCTGGACGAGGTGGTCGCCGCAATGGGCTCGTCCTCCGAGCCCGATGCGGTCGTCGGTTAGGCCGGCCGCTGCGCGGACTTGGGCCTGAAGGCCTTGCAGACCTCGTCGCGCGTTTCCAGGTAGGGGCCGCCGATCAGGTCTATGCAGTAGGGTACCGCCGCGAAGATGCCGCTGGCCTTTTCGTGGCCGGCCAGCGTCTCGGCGATGGCCTTGGGTTGGCCTGGCAGGTTGATGATGAGCGCCTTGCCGCGGATGACGGCGACCTGGCGTGACAGGATGGCCGTCGGCACGAAATGCAGCGAGATCTGGCGCATCTGCTCGCCGAAGCCCGGCATCACGCGGTCGGCCACGGCCAGCGTGGCCTCGGGTGTCACGTCGCGCGGTGCAGGACCGGTGCCGCCGGTAGTCAGCACGAGGTCGCAGCGCTCGGTGTCGACTAGCTCGACCAGCGCGGCCGAGATGCCGGCCTGCTCGTCGGGGATCAGCCGCGGCACGAACGTTATGGGGTTGTGCAGCGCGCCGGTCAGCCAGTCCTTGAGCGCGGGCAGGCCCTTGTCCTCGTAGACGCCGCTGGAGGCGCGGTCGCTGATGGAGACAATGCCGATGCGGACCGGGTCACTCATCGTCGTCCGCCGCCTCGCTGGCCTTGATGAACTGGAACAGCTCGCGGTAGGCGCGGCCGCTGCGCTTCTCGGGCGCGTTGGCGGCGTCCTTGCGTGCGGCGCGCACGAGGCTGCGCAACTGCTGGATGTCGACGTCGGCATGGGCAGCGAGGAACTCCTGCAGCGCGTCGTCGCCGGCCAGCAGGCGCTCGCGCCAGCGCTCGGACTGGTGCAGCTTCAAGCTGTCCTGCGCATGGCCCAGCTTGAAGGTGGCGACGGCCTCCCGGATGGGCTCGGGATCGATCTTGCGCATCAGCTTGCCGATGTACTGCATCTGCCGGCGCTTGCCCTCGAAGTTGGTGATCTTCTTGGCGGCCTTCAGCGCGTCCGACAGGATCTCTGGCAGGGCCAGCGGCTCCCAGCGGCTCTCGGGCAGGGCCAGCAGCTCTTCGCCCAGCTTCTGCAGCGCGGTCATGTCGCGCTTCATCTGGGACTTGCTGGGGCGGTCGAAGTCGTCGTCGTCTTCGAATTCGGGGATGTTTTCTAGCATTGGTGGCCGTGTTCAGGCGAGTCCTATGATTGTCGCCCACACGAATTCAGCGCTCTTCATGTCCCACGCCCAAGACGGTTTCGCCTACAGCCCAGAACAATTCCAGCAGTGGATCGAGGACGCTCTCGCCGAGGCCAGGAAGCTCGGCGCGAGCGACGCTGGCGCGGAGGTGTCCGAAGGCTGCGGCCTGTCGGTTTCGGCCCGCCTGGGCAAGCTGGAGAACGTGGAGCGCAACCGCGACAAGTCGCTGGGCATCTCGGTCTACCTGGGCCAGCGCCGCGGCAATGCCAGCACGTCTGACTTCTCGCCGCAGGCCATCCGCGATACGGTGCGCGCGGCCTACGACATCGCCCGCTTCACGGCCGAAGACGAGTTCGCCGGCCTTCCCGAAGCCGCCGACCTGGCGCTGGATGCGGCGGCGCGACCCGAACTGGACCTCTTCCATCCCTGGGCCGTCGACGCGGCCCAGGCAGCAGAGATCGCGCTGCGCTGCGAGGCCGCGGCACTGGGCGTGGACCGCCGCATCACCAACAGCGAGGGCGCGGCCGTGTCGGCCCAGCAGTCGCATTTCTGGATGGGCAACACGCGGGGCTTTCGTGGCGGCTATGCCAGCTCGCGACATTCCATCTCGGTCGCGCCCATCGCCGGCCGCGGCAACGACATGCAGCGCGACGCCTGGTACAGCTCCATGCGCGACGCGGCCGACCTCGCGTCGGCGGAGGCCGTGGGCCGCTATGCCGCCGAGCGTGCGCTGTCGCGCCTGAAGGCGCGCAAGGTCGCCACGGCCGAGGTGCCGGTCTTGTTCGAGAGCACGGTCGCCATCGGTCTGCTGGGCGCGCTGGTGCAGGCCACCAGCGGCGGCGCGCTGTACCGGCGCACCAGTTTCCTGCTCGACAGCCTGGGCCAGCCGGTGACGGCGCCGCATGTCGACATCGCCGAGGATCCGCATGTGAGGAAGGGCAAGGGCAGTTCGCCCTTCGACGACGAGGGCGTCGTCACGCGCGCCCGCTCCGTCGTGCAGGGCGGCGTGCTGCAGGGCTACTTCCTGTCCAGCTACTCGGCGCGCAAGCTGGGCATGCAGACCACGGGCCATGCCGGCGGTTCGCACAACCTGCGCATGAGCAGCCGTGCGACGGCGCCAGGCGACGACCTCCCGACCATGGTGAAGCGAATGGGCCGCGGCCTGCTCGTCACCGAGTTGATGGGGCAGGGCGTCAACTACGTGACCGGCGACTACTCGCGCGGCGCCAGCGGCTACTGGGTGGAGAACGGCGAGATTGCCTACCCGGTTCATGAAGTGACCATTGCCGGCAACTTGAAGGACATGCTGCAGAACATCGTCGGCATCGGCGCCGACGAGTACACGATGGGCACCAAGACCGTCGGCTCCATGCTCGTCACCGGCATGAAGCTGGCCGGCAACTGACTATCATCAAAAAAACCTGCCAAAACCTGGAGACCTGCCAATGATCCGTTGCACGTTGAAGCCGCTCGCCCTGGGCGTCGCGACCGCCTTTGCGCTGCTGGCCGGCGCGGCCCATGCCGCCGACATCAAGCTCGGCGTCGCCGAGGCGCTGTCGGGTGGCGCGGCGCAGTATGGCCAGAGCATCCGCAACGGTTTCCAGCTGGCCGCCGACGAGATCAATGCGGCCGGCGGCATCAATGGCAACAAGCTGGTGTTGGTCGTCGAGGACGAGCAGGGCAAGAAGGAAGAGGCGATCAACGCCTTCAAGAAGCTGATCTTTCAGGACAAGGTGCTGATGCTGTTCGGCCCCACGCTGTCCAACTCCGCCCAGGCCGCCGACCCGATCGCGCAGGCAGCCAAGACGGTGGTGTTCGGCACGTCCAACACGGCTGACGGCATCACGTCCATCGGCGACCATGTGTTCCGCAACTCGGTCACCGAGGCCGACGTGCTGCCGGTCACGCTGTCCACTGCGGTCAAGAAGCTGGGCATCAAGAAGGTCGCCGTGCTGTACGGCAATGACGACGTCTTCACGAAGAGCGGCTACGACAACTTCAAGAAGGCCCTGGACGCGCAGAAGATCACCGTCACGTCGACCGAGACTTTCGCCAAGGGCGACGTGGACTTCAAGGCCCAGCTCACCAAGATCAAGGCGAGCAGTCCCGATGCGGTGGTGCTGTCCGCGCTGATCGCCGAGGGCGCGCCCATCATGGTGCAGGCCCGTCAGCTGGGCCTGAACGTGCCGGTCATCGGCGGCAACGGCATGAATTCGGTCAAGGTGTTCGAGCTGGCCAAGGGCGCGTCCGACGGCCTGTGGATAGGCTCCCCCTGGTCCATCGAGAACCAGACCAAGGAGAACGGCGCCTTCATCGTCGCCTACACCAAGCAGCACAAGTCGGCGCCCGACCAGTTCGCGGCGCAGGCCTATGACGCGATGCACATCACGGCCCAGGCACTGAAGAAGATCAAGCTCAGCGGCGACCTCGCCAAGGACCGCGCCGCGCTGCGCAATGCGCTGCCGGATGTGAAGTGGACCGGCGCGACCGGCGGCTTCGCCTTCCGCCGCGCGCTGGACAAGGCCGGCAAGCCGGCCGGTTACGACGCCGACCAGACCGCCATCGTCAGCGTCACCAAGGGTGGCCGCTACGCCATAGAGAAGTAAGGCGGCGCCAGCCGCTGCGGCCCGCGGAGCTCCACCGCGGGTCTGGTCTTTTGCGCAGGTTCCGACGTGCTCGAACAGCAACTCTTCAACGCCCTCTCGCTCGGCAGCGTCTATGCGCTGTTCGCGCTCGGCTTCACGCTGGTGTTCGGCGTGCTGGGCGTTGTCAACCTGTCGCACGGCGCCGTCTTCATGGTGGGTGCCTACGCGGCGCTTCAGGCCGTCCTCAAGCTGAATCTGCCGCTGGCCGGCGCGCTGGCCGTGGCCTTTCTCGCGTCGGGCCTGCTGGGGCTGGTCATCGACCAGCTGGTGCTGCGGCCGCTTCGGGCTCGCAATGCGCCGCACCTGATCCCGATGATCGCCACCATAGGCCTGGCCATCGCGCTCAACAGCCTGGCCCAGGGCCTTTTCGGCGCCGAGAACCTGCGCTTCCCGGCCGAGGTGCTGCCGCATGATGCGCTGACCCTCGCCGGCCTGCACGTGACGGTGCTGGAGCTGGGCATCATCGTGCTGTCCTTCTGCCTGATGGCCTTGCTGCTGCTGGTGCTGCGCGGCACGCAGCTGGGCCGGGCGCTGCGGGCCATCGCCGAGTCGCCCAAGGCTGCGGCGCTGCTGGGCATCAACGTCGGCGGGCTCTTCATGCTGACCAGCTTCTTTGCCGCCGGCCTGGGCGGCGTGGCCGGCGTGCTGATCGGCCTGTACTCCAACGCGCTGTTCCCGCTGATGGGCCAGCCCATCCTGCACAAGGGCATTGCCGTCATCATCCTTGGTGGCATGGGTGACATCCGCGGCGCGATGCTGGCGGGGCTGTTCCTCGGCTTCGCGGAGGTGCTGTCGGTGGCCTACATCGGCTCGACGATGCGCGACGCCGTCGGCTTCGGCCTGCTGTTCGCCGTGCTGCTGCTGCGGCCCAAGGGCCTGTTCGGCACCACCAACGAGCGAAAAGTGTGATGGCCGAGAGTTTCGACAGCTTCTGGGCCGTCTACAGCAACCTGGTGCTGACCCTGGGCACCAACTCGCTGCTGGCCCTGTCCATCTACCTGACGCTTTCCTGCGGCATGCTGGCGATGGCCAACGCGGCCTTCATGGGCATAGGCGCCTATGCGGCCGCGCTGCTGACGATGAGTGCCGGGGCGCCGTTCCCGCTCGCGCTGGCCGGGGGCATGGCGGCGCCGGCGCTGGTGGCCTTCGTGATCGGCGGGCCCACGCTGCGGCTGTCTGGCGTCTATCTGGCGATGGCGACTCTGGCCTTCGGCGAGGTGGTGCGCATCTTCATCCTCAACACCGAGGACTGGACCGGCGGCGCGCTGGGCCTGAACGGCATCCCGCAGCAGACTGAGTGGTGGCATGTCGCGCTGGCATTGGGCTTGGCCTGCCTGGTGCTCGGGCTGCTGCGCCGCTCCAAGGTCGGGCGCGCCTTCGAGGCCATCAAGCTCGACGAGACGGCGGCCGGGCTGATGGGCATCGACGTCAATGCGCACAAGATGCTGGCCTTCGTGCTGGGCGCGATGCTGGCCGGCCTGGCCGGCGCGCTGAACGCACACCTGACCTTCTTCATCGGTCCCAACGAATACGGCTTCGACCGTGGCGTCGAGATCCTGACCATGACCATCCTGGGCGGCATCAACGGCCTGATGGGCCCGATCTCCGGCGCCATCATCCTGACGCTGCTGCCCGAGCTGCTGCGCGGGCTGGCGGACTTTCGCAACGTCTTCAACGGCCTGATCCTGGTCGTCATCGTGCTGTTCCTGCCGCGCGGTCTGTGGGACCCGGCGCGGTTTTCCGCGCTGTGGCGCGCGTTGCCGAGCCGGCGGAGCTGAGCATGCTGAAGCTGCAATCCGTCTCGCGCCATTTCGGCGGCCTCAAGGTGCTGCAGGACGTCAGCTTCGAGGTGCCGACCGGCGGCATCTTCGGCCTGATCGGCCCCAACGGCGCGGGCAAGACCACGGTGGTCAACCTGATCACGGGCCTGCTGCCACCGACCTCGGGAGACATCCTGTTCGACGGCGCGAGCCTGGTCGGCCGCAAGCCGCACCGCATCACGACGGGTGGCATCGCGCGCACCTTCCAGAACATCCGCGTGTTCAAGGAGATGACGCTGCTGGAGAACGTCATCGTCGGCATGCACGGCCGGCTGGGCTATGGTCCGGCCGGGATGCTGCTGCGCCTGCCGGGTTTCCGCACCGCCGAGCGTGCCGCCCGTGAGCGGGCGCGCGAGCTGCTGTCGTGGATGAAGCTGGAGCACAAGGCCGACGACATCGCCGACAACCTCAGCTACGGCGAGCAGCGCAAGCTGGAGCTGGCACGCGCGCTGGCCACCGAGCCCAAGCTGCTGCTGCTGGACGAGCCGGTGGCCGGCATGAACGGCGCCGAGAAGGCCGAGCTGATGGAGGAGATCCGCAACATCCAGGCGCGCGGCTACACCCTCTTCATGATCGAGCACGACATGCGCTTTGTCATGGGCCTGTGCGAGCACATCGCCGTGCTGAACTTCGGCCGCATCATCGCCCAGGGCGGGCCCGACGAGGTGCGCAACGACCCGCAGGTCATCGAGGCCTACCTGGGGCGCGACGACGATGAATGAACCTCTGCTGAGCGTGCGCGGCCTGGCCGTCAACTACGGTCATGTGGAGGCCGTGCGCGGCATCGACCTGGACCTCGCGGCCGGCGAGATCACGACGCTGGTGGGCGCCAACGGCGCCGGCAAGTCGACCACGCTGATGGCCTTGTCCGGCCTCGTGAAGAAGGCGGCGGGCCGGGTGCTGTTCGACGGCCGCGACATCTCCGGTGCGGCGCCGCATCGCATCGTCGGCGACGGCCTCGTGCAGGTGGCGGAGGGCAGGGCGACGCTGACGACGCTGAGCGTGCGCGAGAACCTGGAGTTGGGCGCCTACACGCGCCGCGACGGCGCGGCGGCGCGCGCGCGCGACATCGACCGTGTCTATTCGCTGTTCCCGCGCCTGGCCGAGCGCGCCGCGCAACTGGCCGGCAGCCTGTCCGGCGGCGAGCAGCAGATGCTGGCCATAGGCCGCGCGCTGATGGCTCGGCCGCGGCTGCTGTTGCTGGACGAGCCATCGATGGGCCTCGCGCCCATCATCGTGCAGGACATCTTCCGCACGCTGAAGGCAATCAACGCCGAGGGGTTGACCATCTTCCTCGTCGAGCAGAACGTGAAGCAGGCGCTGAAGCTGGCGCAGCGCGCCTATGTGCTGGAGAGCGGCCGCGTGGTGCTGCAGGGCAGCGGCACCGATCTGCTGGGCGACCCGCGCGTGCAGGCCGCCTATCTAGGCCATTAGCCCAGCTGCTGCGCCTGCACGAACAGCCGGGTCGAGCGCGCGCCGGAGCGGCAGAAGCACAGCAGCGGCCGCGGCAGCGTCGCCAGCAGATCGGCAAAGGCGGCGATCTCCTCGGGCGACTGGTAGCCGCCCGCCACCGGCAGGTGGCGGTACTCCAGGCCCGCGGCCTCGGCCGCAGCCTGAATGGCTGCCGAGGTCGGCTGGTCCGGCCCATGCTCGAAGTCGGGGCGGTTGTTGACGACGCTCTTGAAGCCCAGGGCCGCGGCTTCGGCCATGGCCTCGGGCGTCAGCTGCGGGGCGACGCAGACATCGGGTGTCAGCGCTTGCAGGGGCAGGCTCATCGCAACCTCCTTACTTGGCCAGCGCGGCCTTGACGGCGGCCGACACCGTGCTCATCTCGGCCACGCCGCCCAGCTGGGTTTTGGCGGCGGCCATCACCTTGCCCATGTCGCCCGGGCCGCTGGCACCCAGCTCGGCCACGATGGCGGCGACCTTCTCGGCCACGGCCTCGGCCGACAGGCGCTCGGGCAGGTAGACCTGCAGCACGGCCAGCTCGGCGCTTTCCTTGGCGACGAGGTCGTCGCGGCCGGCGGCGGCGAACTGGGAGATCGAGTCCTTGCGCTGCTTGATGAGCTTGTCGACGATGGCCACGAGGGCGGCGTCGTCGACGGTGATGCGCTCGTCCACCTCTTTTTGCTTGACGGCGGCCAGCAGGCCGCGGATGGTCAGCAGACGGTCGGCTTCCTTGGCGCGCATCGCGGCCTTCATGTCTTCGGTGATGCGGTCTTTCAGGCTCATGGGGACATCCGGTTCGAAAAGACAAAAACCCGCGACAGCGTCCTGTGGCGGGTTTCGGGTCAACCGGAGCCGAAGCTCCGGGTCGCGTCAGAGACGATCAGTACAGCTTCTTCGGCAGCTGCATGCTGCGCACACGCTTGTAGTGGCGCTTCACGGCGGCAGCCTTCTTGCGCTTGCGCGCGGCGGTGGGCTTCTCGTAGAACTCGCGAGCGCGCAGCTCGGTCAGCAGGCCCAGCTTCTCGATGGTGCGCTTGAAACGGCGCAGGGCGACGTCGAACGGCTCGTTTTCCTTGACGCGGATGGTGGTCATGTAATTCCTTCAGATTGCGCTCGGTGTTCGCGGCTGGGTTCAGCAGCAGGTTCCGGATTGCTGCATCAACTACAGATGCCTGCGAATCGACGCGCGGGGTTTGCCAGCAAAGCCGGGGATTGTAGCCGGGAAATCAAGGACTTGCCAAGATTTGCTCAGGCGGTGACTGGGGCGGCCGCCAGGGCCTCGGCGCAGGCGGCCGCGCTGGCCCACGCCCACTGGAAGTTGTAGCCCCCCAGCCAGCCTGTCACATCAACGACCTCGCCGATGAAATACAGGCCGGGCAGATGCTTGCTTTCCAGCGTCTGCGAGCTGAGGTCGCGGGTGGAGACGCCGCCGCGCATGACCTCGGCCTTGCGCCAGCCCTCGTCGCCATTGGGCATCAGCGCCCAGTCGTGCACGCTGCGGCCCAGGCGTTGCAGATCGGCGTCGCGGCATTCCGGCAGCGGTCGGGCCACGTCCAGGCCGGCGCGCTCCAGCCAGGCGGAGGCCAGGCGCTGCGGCAGCCGTGCCGCCAGCTCGTTGCCCAGTTGGCGGCGCGATGTGGCCTTGGCCTCGACGAGTTCCTGGTCGAGCTTCAGCTCCGGCGCCAGGTTGATCTGCAGCGGCTGGTCGGCGGCAGTGCGGTAGCTGGAGATCTGCAGGATGGCCGGCCCGCTGAGGCCGCGGTGCGTGAACAGCAGGTCTTCCAGGAAGCGCCCCCGCGTCTTGCCGGCGCCGCAGGCCACCTCGACCGGCAGCGACAGCCCGGCCAGCGCGGCAAAGGGTGCCCAGGCTTGGGCGTCGAAGGTCAGCGGCACCAGCGCCGGGCGGGGTTCGACGATGGCATGCCCGAAGCGCTTGGCCAGGCGCAGGCCCCAGTCGCTGGCGCCTATCTTGGGTACCGGCAGGCCGCCGGTCGCGACGACCACGCGCGGCGCGCGCACCGGCCCCTGGCTGGTGTCCAGCTCGAAGCCGCCCTCGGCCAGCGGGCGCACGTCGGCCACCGTGCAGGGCTGCCAGCGCGTGACGCCGCCCGCCTCGCATTCCCTGAGCAGCATCTGGATGATCTGCTCGCTGGAGTCGTCGCAGAACAGCTGGCCCTTGTGCTTCTCGTGGAAAGCGATGCCGTGGCTCTGCACCAGCTTGATGAAGTCCTGCGGCGTGTAGCGGGCCAGGGCCGAGCGGCAGAAGGCCGGGTTCTCGGACAGGAAATTGGCCGGCCCGGCCTCGCGATTCGTGAAATTGCACCGCCCGCCGCCCGAGATGCGAATCTTTTCGGCGAGCTTGGGCGCGTGGTCGATCAGCAGCACCTTGAGCCCGAGCTGGCCGGCCCGACCCGCGCAGAACAGGCCTGCCGCCCCCGCGCCCACCACCACCGCATCGAATCCCTGCATACGCCTCCCGTGAATGGGCGGCATTGTCGTGGGTGGGTGCCCCGAAACTCGGTAGGATTCGAGCCGGGCATTGAAGTGGGCTTCTAGGGGGGAGTCCCGATTCGTGGGGTGGTCCGGCCTTGCTGGCGTCTCTTTTGCCCTACTACATTCCCTTGACACCCAGGGCGCGTCGCGGTTTGGGCCGCGAGTGCACGATCGCATCAAAAACGATTCCATGGACATGACTGCCGACCAGACAGCGATGGAGCCGCAACCCGGCAGCCTGGCGCATTGGCTGGCTGGACATGCCGAGCTCGGCAGCGAGGCGTTGGCCGGTCTGGTGGCGTTGATCGAGCCGCTGGGCAGCCAGGCCGCCATCAAGGCCGTGGCCACCGGGCGCTACGTGTTTGCGAGCGCCGGCCTGGCCCAGATGTTCGAGTGCGAGGCCATCGTCGGCCATGCCGATGCCGAACTGCTCAAGCCCGACGAGACGACGGCGCTGCGCCGCGTCGAACAGACCGTCATGGCCCAGCGCTTCCCCGTCGTCAGCGAGCACAAGCTGGAGATCAACGGCCGCCGGCGCGAGTTCAGCGTCACGCGGCTGGCCCTGGGGGCCGACTTCCTGCTTGCCGTCTGGCATGAGCGCACCGAGGAGCGCCACCGCGAGGCGCATCTGCAGCGCGCGTTGGCCCAGATCGAGCAGCAGCAGAGCGCCATCGAGCAGATCCGCCGCGAGCTGCAGCAGGGTTCGGGCCGCGATGAGGTTTCGGGCCTGTACATGCGTGCGCAGTTCGACGACCAACTGCTGCGCGAGATCGACCTGTCCTCGCGCGAGCATCGCGAGTTTGCCCTGGTCGTCATCGCGCTGGATGCGTCGCCCGTCGTCGCAGACCTGGGCGAGGACGCACAGCAGCGCCTGCTCGAAGGCATAGGCCGCATGCTGCGCGCCAACACGCGGGCCATGGACTCGGCCTGCCGCATCGGCGCCCAGCGCTTTGCCGTGCTGCTGTCGGGAGTGGGCCTGGCGACGGCCCATGCGCGCATGGAGCAGTTGCGCCGGCAATGCGCGGCCCAGATCGTCGTGCTCAACGGCCAGGACCTGGGCCTGTCGATCTCCATGGGGGTGTCCAGCTTCCCGCACACGGCCTCACGCCAGGACGAGCTGATGCTGGCCAGCGAGGCCGCCGTGCACGAGGCCCAGCGCCGCGGCGGCAACCAGGTCGTGCTGGCGTCCATCGCCTTCGGCTAGCGCGGGTTTAGGTGGCGGCATTCCTACAATGCCGCGATGCCCGAGACCGCTGTTCAAGATCTGCCCTTCGTCCACCTGCGCATGCACACCGAGTTCTCGGTGGTGGACGGCACGCTACGCACCGATGACGCCGCCGATGCGGCCGCCAAGGACGGGCAGGTGGCGGCGGCGATCACGGACCTGGCCAACCTGTTCGGCGGCATCAAGTTCTACTCGGCCGCGCGCAAGAAGGGCGTGCAGCCCATCCTCGGCGCGGACTGCTGGCTGGAGAGTGACGCGAGCGACAAGCCGCCCACGCGTCTGCTGCTGCTGGTGCAGGACCGCCAGGGCTATCTGAACCTCAGCGAGCTGCTGTCGCGCGCCTGGATACAGAACGTGCAGCGCAACCAGGCCTGCGTGACCTGGGACTGGCTGCAGGAGCTGGGCGGCGGGCTGATCTGCCTGTCCGGCGCCCAGCATGGCGGCCTGGGCCAGGCGCTGCTGCAGGGCGACAAGGTGCGCGCCAGGGAGTGGGCGCAGAAGCTGGCGGCGCTGTTCCCCAACCGCTTCTACATCGAGCTGCAGCGCGCCGGGCTCCCCGGCCAGGAGGCGCTGGTGCAGGCCAGCGTGCCGCTGGCGGCCGAGCTGGGCCTGCCCGTCGTCGCGACCCACCCCATCCAGTTCCTCGGCGAGGACGACTTCGAGGCCCATGAGGCGCGCGTCTGCGTGGCCGAGGGCGAGACGCTCGCCAACCCCAAGCGCATCAAGCGCTTCCTGCCCAGCCAGCACTTCAAGACCCAGGCGCAGATGCGCGAGCTGTTCAACGACGTGCCGAGTGCGATCCGGAACACCGTCGAGATCGCGCGGCGCTGCTCGCTGACGCTGGTGCTGGGCAAGCCGCAACTGCCCAACTTCCCGACGCCGCTGCTGGAAGACGGCACGCCCATGCCGATGGACCGCTACTTCCGCGAGCTGAGCCACGAAGGCCTGGCCGGGCGGCTGGAGCACCTGTTTCCCAACGAAGCCGAGCGCGAGAAGGAGCGCCCGCGCTATGTGGAGCGGCTGGACTTCGAGCTGGACACCATCATCAAGATGGGCTTCCCGGGCTACTTCCTCATCGTGTCGGACTTCATCCGCTGGGCCAAGGAGAACGGCTGCCCGGTGGGCCCGGGCCGGGGCTCGGGCGCCGGTTCGCTGGTGGCCTACGCGCTGCTGATCACGGACCTGGACCCGCTGCGCTACAACCTGCTGTTCGAGCGCTTCCTGAACCCCGAGCGGGTGTCCATGCCCGACTTCGACATCGACTTCTGCCAGGGCAACCGCGACCGCGTCATCGAGTACGTGAAGGACAAGTACGGCCGGCCGGCGGTCAGCCAGATCGCGACCTTCGGCACCATGGCTGCCAAGGGCGCGCTGCGCGACATCGGCCGCGTGCTGGGCATGGGTTTCGGCCATGTGGACTCCATCGCCAAGCTGGTGCCTGCCCCGCCCGGCAAGACAGTGACGCTGGCCAAGCTGCCGCCCAACTTCGATCCGGACAAGGCCAAGATGGTCTACGCCCGCCACGAGTCGCCGGAGATCGAGGAGCGCGAGAAATCCGACGAGGAGGTGGCCGGCCTGCTGGAGATGGCCGCGCGCGTGGAGGGCACGGTGCGCTCCATCGGCATGCACGCCGGCGGCGTGCTGATCGCGCCCGGCAAGATCACCGACTTCTGTCCGCAGTATCAACAGCCTGGCTCGACGTCCGCGGTGAGCCAGTTCGACAAGGACGACGTGGAGGCCATCGGCCTGGTGAAGTTCGACTTCCTGGGGCTGGCCACGCTGACCATCCTGGAGCTGGCCAAGGACTTCATCGTCGCCCGCCACGCCGACCGCAAGGGCTTCGACTGGGCCAATGTGCCGCTGGACGACCGCAAGGTCTTCAAGCTCTTCGGCGACGGCTATTCGGAGAGCGTGTTCCAGTTTGAATCGCCCGGCATGCAGCGACTGCTGAAGGACGCCAAGCCGTCGCGCTTCGAGGATCTGATCGCCCTGGTGTCGCTGTACCGCCCGGGGCCCATGGACCTGATCCCGTCCTTCGTCGCGCGCAAGCACGGCAAGGAGACCATCGAGTACCCGCATCCGTTGCTGGGCCAGGTGCTGGAGGAGACCTACGGCGTCTTCGTCTACCAGGAGCAGGTGATGCAGGCGGCCCAGGTGCTGGGCGGCTACAGCCTGGGTGGCGCCGACATGCTGCGCCGCGCCATGGGCAAGAAGAAGGCCGAGGAGATGGCCATGCACCGCGAGATCTTCCGCAAGGGGGCCGCGGAGAAGGGCATAGACCAGGCCAAGGCCGACGAGGTCTTCGACCTGATGGAGAAGTTCGCGGGCTACGGCTTCAACAAGTCGCACGCCGCGGCCTACGCCTTGCTGTCGTACCACACGGCCTGGCTGAAGGCGCATTACACGGCCGAGTTCTATGCCGCGAACATGACCATAGAAATGGACGACACCGACAAGCTCAAGGTGTTGCTCAACGACGCCAAGATCTTCGGCATCGAGTTCCAGGCGCCCTGCGTGAACAAGGGCCAGTACCGCTTCGAGCCGCTGACGAGCCGGCTCGTGAACTACGGCCTGGGCGCCATCAAGGGCACGGGCCGGGGCGCCATCGAGGCCATCCTGGCGGCGCGCGAGGCCGGCGGGCCCTTCCTGAGCTTCTACGACTTCTGCCTGCGCGTGGACCGCAAGTCGGTCAACAAGCGCGTGGTGGAGGCGCTCATCAAGGCCGGCGCCTTCGACAGCATCAACCCCGAGCGCAGCAAGCTGCTGGCCAGCGTGGCTCGCGGCTACACGCATGCGGAGACGACCGAGGCCAACGCCGACCAGGGCGGGCTGTTCGACTTCGGCGACACGCATGGCTCGTCCACCGCCGAGCCCGACCTCGTGCACGCCGAGCCCTGGAGCATCAAGGAGCGGCTGTCGCTGGAGAAGACGGCAATCGGCTTCTACCTGTCGGGCCACCTGTTCGACCAGAGCGGCGCCGAGGTGCGCCGCATCGTCAAGCGCCAGATCGCCGACCTGGCGGACAGCCGCGAGCCGACGCTGGTGGCCGGCATCGTCAGCGGCATGCGCGTCATCAACGGCCAGCGCGGGCGCGTCGCCATCTTCAAGCTCGACGACAAGAGCGACGCCATCGAGGCCGTTGCCAACGAGGAGTTGCTGAACGCCAACAAGGAGTTGCTGGCCGAGGACGAACTCATCATCGCCCAGGGCAAGGTGCAGAACGACCGCTTCTCCGGCGGCCTGCGCATGAACGTGCAGGCGGTGTGGAGCCTGGCGGCCGCCCGGGCGCGCTTCGGCCGGCATCTGCTGCTGGGCAACGCCGGCGCGGCGGGACTGCTCAAGGAGATCGCCGATCGCTTCCCGCCGCGCGACGTCGAGACCGAGGAGGGCGGCACGCGCAAGCTGGGGCTGCCGGTACGCGTGGCCCTGCGGGCCGAGCCCGAGGGCGAGCGGGTCGGCGCGCGTTGGCTGATGGAGCTGGGCGAGGCCAGCCGCTTCTGGCCGGCCGACGAGGCGCTGGCGAGGCTGGGTGAGGCGGCCGAGGTCATTTACGAGGCCGGCTGAGGCCCGGTATCGGCGATGATTTCGCCGATGCCGCAAGCTGCGCCCCAGCCCCGACTCCAGTTGCAGGGGCTCGTCCGCCCGCAGCCGGTCACGGGCCTGATCCTGACCGGCGGCGGCGCGCGTGCGGCCTACCAGGCGGGCGTGCTGGCCGCGATCGCCCAACTGCGCCGCGACGCCGGCGCGACGGGCAATCCCTTCCCCGTCATCAGCGGCACCTCGGCCGGCGCCATCAACGCGGCGACGCTGGCCTGCCATGCCGATGACTTCGACGGCGCCGTCGACGGCCTTCTGCACCTCTGGCAGGGCTTGCACGTGGAGAGCATCTACCGCGCGGACGCCTTCGAGGCCGTGAAGAGCGGCGCGCGCTGGCTCAGCATGCTGAGCCTGGGCTGGGCGATTGCGCGCTGGCGTCGCAGCCACCCCAAGAGCCTGCTGGACAACTCGCCGCTGCGGTCCCTGCTGGGCAAGTACCTGGACATGAACCGTGTCGAGGCCATGCTCGCCGGTGGCCACCTGCGCGCGCTGGCGCTGACCGGTTCCAGCTACACCTCGGGCCAGCATGTCACCTTCTTCCAGACCCACCATCATGTGGTGCCCTGGCTGCGTGAGCAGCGCATGGCGGTGCAGACACCGCTGACGCTGGCCCACCTGATGGCCTCGTCGGCCATCCCTTTCATCTTCCCGGCCGAGTTGCTGGACCTGGAGGGCATGCCCGAGTGGTTCGGCGACGGCTCGATGCGCCAGAGCGCGCCGATCTCGCCGGCCGTGCACCTGGGCGCCGAGCGCATCCTCGTCATCGGTGCCGGCCGCATGAAGGAGCCGGAAGGCCGCCGCCTCGGGGCGACGGACAACCACCCCAGCATGGCCCAGATCGCCGGCCATGCGCTGTCCAACATCTTCCTGGACGCGCTGGCCGTCGACGTCGAGCGGCTGCGCCGCATCAACCGCACGCTGGCCCTGCTGCCGCAGGAGGCGCGCACGGCGACGGCGCTGCGTCCCATCGAGCTGCTGGTCATCGCGCCCAGCCGCCGCCTGGACGACCTGGCCGGCGAGCACCAGGCCAGCCTGCCGCATTCGGTGCGGGCCATGCTGCGGGCCATCGGCGTGTCCGGCAAGGGCCAGAAGACGAGCGGCTCGGCACTGATCAGCTATCTGCTGTTCGAGCCCAGCTTCATCAACGAGCTGATCAACCTCGGCATGAGCGATACGCTGGCCAAGCGGGCCGAGGTGCAGCGCTTCTTCGGCTGGCCGGCCCGCACGCCGCAGATCGACCCGGCGCTGCTGCGCCGCAGCCGTTCAGCCGGCTTCGCGGCCAGCGGCTGAGAACGGCCTTGCGGCCAGCGGGCGCTGAGGCCGGCAAGGGCAGAGGCTCCAGGTGGGCGTGGGTCGCCTGGTTCGCGTCGACCTCGGCCTGCGTCAGCGCGGCGAGCGTGGGCGGGGCGGGTGAGCGCCGTGCAGCGGCGCCCGCCGCCTCGCCTTCAGGCCTCGCCGGCCTGGGCCCGGACCATGGCCGCGTAGGCGCCGTCGCGTGCGATCAGCTCGGCATGGGTGCCGGTCTCGACCAGCCGACCGCCGCCCAGCACATGGATGGCGTCGGCGTCGCGGATGGTGGACAGGCGGTGGGCGATGACGATCAGCGTCTTGCGGCCTGACCAGGCCGCCAGCGCCTGCTGCACGGCGCGCTCGCTCTCGGTGTCCAGCGCCGAAGTGGCCTCGTCGAAGATCCAGATCGGCGCGTCCTTGTAGAGGGCCCGGGCGATGGCCAGGCGCTGGCGCTGGCCGCCGGACAGCTTGCTGCCATTGGCGCCCACGGCCGTCTCCAAGCCCTCGGGCAGCGTCTGCACGAAGTCCCACAGGTGGGCGGCGCGCAGCACCTGCTCCAGCTTGGCCTCGTCGCGCGGCTGGGCATAGGCGATGTTGGCGGCGACGGAGTCGTCGAACAGCACGATGTCCTGCGACACGACCGCGAACTGGCGGCGCAGCGATGCACGGCTCAGTGCCTCGATGTCGGTGCCGTCCAGCAGGACTCGCCCTCCGTCGGGCAGGCCGAAGCCCAGCAGCAGGTGGATGATGGAACTCTTGCCGGCGCCTGAGGCGCCGACCAGCGCCGAGGTCTTGCCGGCCGGGAAGAGCAGGTTCAGGCCGTCCAGCGCCGGGTGGGCAGCGCCGGGATAGGTCAGCCGCACGTCGTCCAGCCGGATCTCGCCGCGCGCCGGGCCTTCCAGCTGGCGCGTGCCGCGGTCCACCTCCTTGGGGGCGTCCATCAGCTCGAAGCAGCCGCGCGCCGTGATCAGCGCCCGCGTGACCGGCGCGGCGAGGTCGGAGAGGTGGCGCAGCCGCGAGGTCAGCAGCAGCAGCGCGGCGACGAACTCGGCGAAGTCGCCCACGCCGGTGCCGGTATGGCGGGCCTGCCAGAGCGCGATGCAGATGATGGCCGACAGCCCCACGGCAGCGACCAGCTGCGACAGAGGCTGCGACAGCGCGCCGGCCGTCACCGTCTTCAGGTTGGCGCGGCGTACCTCCTGCGACAGGGCAGTGAAACGCTCCAGCTCGTGAGGCGCTGCGCCGAACTGCCGCACCACGCGCCAGGCGCGCGTGATGTCGTCCACGCGGTTCACCAGCGCCAGCTGGGTGTCGTAGGAGCGCGAGGCCATCAGCCGCACGCGCTGGTTGACCTTCTTCATGACGAAGGCCATCAGCGGCGTGATGACGAGGCTCAGCAGCGTCAGCTGCCAGTTCACGTAGAACAGGTAGATCAGCATCGCGAGGGCGGGCAGGCCGTCGCGCAGCACGTTGATGCCGACCTCGCCGACGAGCTGCAGGATCTGTTGCGGGTCGTTGACGACCTTGCTGACCGCGGTGCCGGGCTGCATGCGCGTGTAGACCTGGGCGTCCAGCCGCAGCAGCGCATTGACCAGCGCGGCGCGGAAGTCCATCACGCAGCGCGTGACCGTCCAGTTGAAGAGGTACTGGCCCGCAAAGCCGAACAGGCCGCGGATGAAGTACAGCCCGATCAGCACCACCGGCACCATCCACAGCGAGAAGGCGTTCTTCGCGAAGCCCTCGCCAAACGCATACTTGATGAGCTTGGGGATGGCGGGCTCGGTGGCGGCCAGGCCGATGTAGGCCAGCACCGTCAGCGCGGCGCCCCAGCGGTGTGGATAGACGAACTGGCCGAGGCGTCGGGCAGGAGAGACGTTGTCGGGAGACATGGGGCGCGATTGTCGTCGCTGTTCGGGCGCCACCCGTGCGCGGCCGGCCATGGGGCGGCCCCACCATAGAATGCCGCGCCTCCGGCCCCATTCCCGATGCCCCAGACTTTGCTGCACGCCACCGACACCCGCCCGCGCACCGCGGTGCTGCTGCAGTGGGTCGGCATGGGGGATCTGGTCTGGCATGTGCCCTATTTCCGCCGCGTCGCAGAGACCAGCCAGGGTGGGCAGGCATCGCTGATCGCGTCGCCGACCGTCTTCGCGTCCCAGCTGGTGGGCCACGAGCCCTGGGTGGGCGAGATCATCGACTTCGACCGCCACCCACGCCGCCACGAAGGCCGCCAGGGCCGCCACCGGGGCGTGCTGGGCATGCTCCGCATGGGCCTGGAACTGCGCGAGAAGCAGTTCGACCGCATCGTGCTGTTCACGAACCACACCAACCGCTCATTGGTCGCGCTGGCAGCCAAGATTCCCGAGCGCCTGGGCTATGGCACGACCTGGCTGCAGCGCCGGCTGCTGTCGCACGGGCCGTGGATCAAGCGCTACAGCGGCCCGGCCGTGGGCACCTACGAGGACGCGACGCGGTTCGCCGTGGCGCATGGCTGGTGCGATGCGCCCATCGTGCCCAGTCTCGTCGTGCGCCCCGAGGCGCTGGAGCGAGTGCAGGCGCGGCTGCAGGGCCTGCCCCGGCCCATGCACGCGCTGTGCATAGGCTCGTCGGAGCCGTACAAGCAATGGGGCCTGGACAGCTTCGCGGCGCTGGCTGCCGAGATCGCACGCGCCGGCCATGGCGTGGTGCTGATCGCCGGCCCGGCGGAGCGCGAGATGGCGCAGGCCATCCTGCAGCGTGTCGACCCGGCGCTGCGCATGCGCCTGCTGGCCGTCACCGACGGCACGGTGGCCGAGACGGTGGCCGCCATGTCGCTGATGCGCACCTGCCTTGGCAACGACACCGGCGGCGTGCAGATCGCCGCCGCCGTCGGCACGCCGACCTGGGTCATGCTGGGGCCGCGCCCGCTGCTGGCCCATGACCCGCAGACGCTGCACCTGCTGACCGCGCGCCGCCTCGCCGACATCCGGCCGGATGACGTCGCCCGCATCGCATTGGGGCAGGGCGCATGAGCGGTGAAGACACCCGGCCGCTGACGGCCGTGCAGCTGCAGCTCAACGGCATGGGCGATCTGGTCTGGCATGCGCAGTACTTCCGCTGCGTCGCCGAGCAGAGCCGCGACGGGCAGGTCAGCGTCATCGCGGCGCCCACGACGATGGCGCGCGAGCTGATCGGCCACGAGCCCTGGGTGCGCGAGGTCATCGACTTCGACCGCCGCCCGCGCAAGAGCGAGCGCCGGCGCGGCCGGCACAGCGGCCTGGACGGGTTGTGGCGTTTCGGCGCCGAGCTGGCGCCCAAGGGCTTCGACCGCATGGTGCTCTTCTCCGACCACCCGGGCCGCGCCATCCTGGTCTGCTGGCGGGCCGGCATACGCACCATCCTCGGCTTCGGCGAGACCTGGCTGCAGCGCCTGCTGCTGACCCGGTCGGCATGGATCCGGCGCTACCGTGGCCCGGCCGTGGCCGGCTACAAGGATGCCACTGCCTTCTCCATCGCCCAGGGCTTCTGCACGGCGCCCATCGTGCCGCGCATCAGCGTGCGACCTGACGCGCTGGACCGCATGCGCGAGCGCCTGGCCGCGATGCCGCGGCCGCTGCATGTGCTGGCCATAGGCGCCTCCGAGCCCTACAAACAGTGGGGCGAGGGCAACTTCGTCGAGCTGGCCGGGCGCCTGGCTGCGCGTGGCCACGGCGTGCTGCTGCTGGGCGGCCCCGCCGAGGCCCAGCTGGCGCGGGACATCCAGGCGCGCGTGGCGCCGGCGCTGCGCGCGCAGGTGGCGACGATGACCGACGGCACGGTGGCTGACAGCGTGGCCGCGCTGTCGCTGGCGCAATCCTGCATAGGCAACGACACCGGCGCCATCCAGTTCGCCGCCGGAGTGGGTCGGCCGGCCTTCGTCGTGCTGGGACCGCGACCGCCGCTGGAGCATGACCCCGAGCATGTGCACATGCTGCGGGCCGCGCAGCTGGCGGACATCGGCGCCGCCGACGTCGAGGCGCAGGTGATTGCCGCGCTAGGCTGAAATTCCTCGAGCCTCCGGCCGAGTTTCCCTGTTGATTCAAGCACTTGGCGGGAATCGGGGGTGCGGCTGCTGTCTACAACTTGATGTCTTGGACGAGTTGCAGGGCGCGGTGCTGGGTTGGGCTGGGCTGGGTGAGGAGCTCGAAGCTCGGGGCATCAGGGCCTGCGCCTGGCGTGCGGCAGGTGTTGCGCACGAGCGT